>NZ_CP042828.1:633413-1266826 GCF_008000995.1 Ruania zhangjianzhongii | reverse complement strand
GGGCGAGGGTGTTCTCACACCGTCCCACCCGCTCCAGGCCACCGATCGCGTTCTCGCTCAGGTGCAGCACCAGCAGCACCTGCCGACGCGAACCCGGCGCAACCGGCACAGTACCGATCGGACCCGTACCGCCCGGGCCGGTAGCGATCGGGCCGGTAGGCGTTCCGGGGGCCGCGGGTAGGCCAAACGCCGCACCCTGGCCGGGCCGCTCGCCCTGGCCGGGCCGCTCGCCCTGGCCGGGCCGCTCGGTCTGGCCGGGCTGCTCGCTCTGGCCGGTGCCCTCGGTGCTGGTGGCGCTGGGCGGGTCGCCGACCGGCAGCGCCACCTCACCGCGGGCGAGCATCCCCAACGCCTTCGCCCGCCGCGCCCCTAACGGCTCACTCGATCCTGCATCCGCCAATCGCTGCGCCAGATCCCGGATCGCATGCTCGACATCGAGCGCATCAGCAGCCTCGAGAATGCCCTCGGCACCGATCAGCCCGATACCGCTGGAGTCACTGCCCGTGAACAGGTAGTCGCCGTTCCCCGCATCGCGCAGGTGCACATCGAAGCCACGGTCGTCCTCGACCGGCTCAGCATCCCGCGGATCATCCTCGGTATCCGCAGCCTCCTCCTCGAAACGGTGGCGCTCGATCGCCGCCTGTACGCACCGGTCCACCAGCGCCCACGAGCACGAGCCGACCACGCTGACCAACTCGGCGTCGACGTCCGCCGCAGCGACCCAGGCGAGTCTGATCGTCTTCTCCGCCACGCGGAGCCCTCGCCAAAGTGCGACCTCACCGCCGCGGATCCGAGCCCAGACAAGCGGCAACCGGTAGGCCAGCTCACACACCCCACCCACCAGGCGAGTCGCTGAGACCACACTGCGACGCAACGTCACCGCCAGATCCACCAGCGCGAGGTCGGAGACCATCGGCGCACCCTCACCGGCAATCGCCACCGGACGTCCCGTCGGTGGCCCTTCCAGCGGACCACCTGTGCGCGCCCGCCCGAGGAACTCCTCGACTTCGGCCTCGGCATAGGGATCAAGCCCGGCGTCCAACTCCGCCGAGCTCAGGTCGGCGAACGGGGCCATCTCCTGCTCCTCGACCCAGTCCAGCAACGTCTCCGCCCGCGCCAGCAGCCCCTCGTCGATCCCGGACTCGATCGCGACCAGATCAGACAGCACGCTGCCCTCACCCGGGAGGTGACCCGGGAGCGTCGAGAGCGGCTGTGCGACCATGAAATCAGTCAAGCACCGACCACTGACACTGATGACAGACGGCGAGAAATCAACGAAAACTCGACCTCCGCCGTCAGTGTGATGTGCTGGTCGCGGGGCGATAGGCCTTCGCTCGTCGAGCGCCGCCACCACCGCCCGAGCAGCCAGGAGGCCAGCCAGCCAACCCGCCAACCCGCCAACCCGCCAACCCGCCAACGGCGAGCATGCAACTAGTCGTCGCGATGCCCCGGCAGGTGAGCGTGCTCGCCGTCCTGGTCGAAGATGGTGAGGATCTCTACGGCGCCCTCATGAGCCTCGATCGCGTGTGGCGTCATGGTGGAGAATTCCGCCGCCTGCCCCTCCTGGACGAGGATCGTTCGGGTGCCGAGCTGGAGCCGCACCGTTCCGCTGAGCACGGTGAACCACTCATAACCGGGGTGTACCTGCGGCCCGCGCTGTTCTCGCTCCTCAGTGATCCGCATCTTGGCGATCGTGACTCCCCGGCGGTCGCGCTCCCGCGAGAGCAACCAGAGCGTGGTGCCACCGCTGGACTCGGGTTCGGGGCGAATGACGACGTCCTCATTGCCCTCCGGTTCGACGAGCTGATCGAGCGAGGTGCCGAGCGCCCTGGCGATGCTGACGAGCTGCTCGAGTGCGAGGCGTTGCTGGCCGGTCTCGATCCGGCTCAGCGTGGACGGGGAGAGGTAGCAGCGCCGGGCGAGGGTGTCGAGCGTCCAGCCCCGCGCTAGCCGCAGCCCGCGGATGCGGTAACGAACGATGGCTTCGGTCTCTTCTTGCGTCATATGCAAGATCGTATCCTCTTACCGCAATATTGAGTATCGTTCTCGATATGAGTCAACGCCACACACATTCCCCGCATCCCGGTCAGGAGCCCTGGCACGACCTTCCCGCAGGCCTCGCGGAGCACCTCGAGCGCGAAGCAAGGCTGAGTACCCCGATCCTGGACAAAGCGCTCACCGCGGCAGCCACCGCATTGGCGACCACCCCCACGACCATCGTTGATCTCGGCGCCGGGACCGGCGCCGGAACGATCGCCCTTGCCACGCGATTCCCGGAGGCGCGTATTCACAGCCTGGACGTCTCGGCGGAACTACTCGAGCGACTCCGCACCGCCGCGGCGGCAGCCGATGTGGCAGACAGAGTCCACAGCCACCAGGTCGACCTCGACGGCGACTGGCCGGCGGCACTACCCGCTGAGGTGGACCTGGTCTGGGCGGCACTGTCGTTGCACCACGTCGCCGATCCCGCGAAGGTACTGCGGCAAGCAGGTGCGGCCCTGCGCCCTGGGGGCGTGCTGGTCCTCACGGAGCTGTCCGGTACAGAAACGTTCGAGCCGGCGGACCTGGGTAGCGGCCGTCCGGGTCTGGACGACCGTCTCCTGAGTGCACCGACAGGGCACAGCCATCCCGCGGCCACGGACTGGACGGGTGCGCTCGCTGAAGCCGGGTTCGCTCCCGTCCAGCACCACGAACACACCTTCGCCGCGTCCGGCCAGTCGCCGGACGGAGCCCGTTACCTGATGACGCGGCTCCAGGCCCACCGCGACCAGCTGGTCGATGACGCGTCCAGCGATGACCGAGCAGCTGTTGATGGCGCCATCGACGCACTCGATGCGGGCACGTCCGACCTCTCGTTCACTGCTGGTCGGGCGGTGTGGGTGGCCACTCGCCCGGAGCCTGCCCGCGAGCAGGTGGAGGCCGAGGTCGTGGTCGTCGGTGGTGGCTCCGCGGGGTTGGCAGCCGCCGTTGCGCTCGCCCGCTCGCGACGCGACGTCGTCGTGATCGATGCCGGGCAGCCGCGAAACGCTCCGGCCGAGGGTGCGCACAACGTGCTCGGCAATGAGGGGATCTCTCCGCTGGACCTTCTCGCGCGCGGGCGCGCGGAGGCGCACGCCTATGGTGTGCGGTTCATGTCCGGGCATGCCACCGCAGCCTCCGGCGCTGTCGATGACTTCACGATCGAGGTCGACGGCGGTTCCCACCTGGTCCACGCTCGTCGCCTCGTCCTCGCGACCGGCCTCGTCGATGATCTCCCGGATGTTCCCGGCGTAGCACAGGCATGGGGGCACACGGTGCTGCACTGCCCCTTCTGCCATGGCTGGGAGGTTCGTGATCAGCGCATCGCGATCCTGGCCCGCGACGAGGTAGCGGTCCACCAGGCGCTGCTGTTCCGCCAGCTCAGCGAGCAGGTCACACTGTTCCTGCACCAGGCGGCAGAGCCCACCGAGGAACAGTGGGAGCAGTTGGCCGCTCTGGACGTCTCCGTAGTGCGGCCCCGCGTCGAGCGCCTCGTCGTTGACGGCACGCAGGTCCGAGCGGTGGAGATCGAAGGCGGGCGGACCTTCGAGGCCGATGCCGTAGTCATCGCGCCGAAGTTCCACGCGCGGACCGAGTTGTTCGAAGGGCTCGGTGGTGAGCCGACGGCGACGCCGTTCGGCCGTCAGATCCAGGCCGACCAGCGCGGCATGACCGCGATCCCGGGGGTCTGGGCCATCGGCAACGCCAGCGAACCGATGGCCATGCTGATGACTGCGACAGCAGCGGGCGTGACGGCGGGAGCGGCCGTCCACGGCGACCTCGCCTTCAGCGACCTCGGCCGCGCCGTCCAGGCACGCCGAGTCCGACGGTGATCGATCGCAACGAGCGAGTGCCGGCGGCCTGCACGACCCGGGAACACTGATCGGGAAGGTCCCGACCATGCATTACTATACGAGACGTGCCGTATAGTAATAAGGTGAACGAGTCACCCCGTCGTGGTCGCCCCCGAGATGAGCACCTGCAGGAACGCATCGTCGAGGCGGTGAACTCGCTCCTGGCGGAGCAGGGCTACGACGGTGTCACCTTCGAAGCGGTCGCTCGCCGGTGTGGCGCGTCCAAGGCGAGCCTGTACCGACGGTGGTCGGCGAAGCGGGACATGGTGATCGCTGCGATCAAGGCAGGACCGGCGCGGCACAACACCGCTGACCGGATCGACACCGGGACCCTGCGCGGAGACCTGCTGGCGCTGTGCCGCCGGCTCGATCGCACCCTGCGCGCGGCCGACAGCCAGACCGCGATGCTCCTGCTCCAGGCGGGCCTGGAGGATCCGGAACTGTGCGACGCCATCGAGACCGCAGTGGGACCCACTGGCGCCCGGCTGCCGGTCGAGATGCTCGAGGCCGCCGCAGCGCGCGGGGAACTACCGCCCGGCGTCCGCCCCTTCGGGTTCGAGGAGGTGGTCGGTGCGGCCCTGCTCCTCCGCCGGGTGAACGGCCTGCTCGTCGATGACACCTATCTCGCCGCCCTCATCGACACGATCGTGCTGCCGGCACTGCACGCCAGCGCCGAGAGCCGCGGCCCGCTTCCCGCCGGAATCTTCTCCGGCGACCCGTCCAGCCTTTCCCAGCCAAGCCCAGCATCGTGATCACAGGAGAACCCATGAACGCTCTGACCATCGACGGCTTCACCTCCCGCACTCTGCCCGGAGCAGGCGACGTCCAGATCCAGGTGGCCGTCGGTGGCAACGGGCCGGCCGTGGTGCTCCTGCACGGCTTCCCCCAGACGCACTACATGTGGCGGCACGTCGCCCGGCAGCTCGCCAGCACACACACGGTCATCGTTCCGGACCTGCGCGGCTACGGCCGCAGCGACAAGCCTGCCGAAGACGGGCCGCAGACCTACTCCAAACGCACCATGGCCAACGACGTCGTGAACATCACCGGGGCTCTCGGCTTCGACCACTTCGGCCTGATCGGCCACGACCGCGGAGCCCTGGTGGCCGTACGCGCCGGCCTGGACCACCCGGAGACCATCGACTACCTCGGCATCCTCGATGTGCTGCCGACCCTGGACACCTGGTCCGTTCTACACGGGGTGGACGCCAAGGTCGCCTGGCACCTCTACCTGATGGCGCAGCCGGTGGGCCTGCCCGAGAAGATGATCGCCGCCGTCGCCCCCGAGTTCTTCGCCTCCTTCCTGGACACCTGGGACACCGACGGGTCGACCTTCACCGCGCAGGAGCGCGACTACTACATCGACAGCGCGGTCGCCGCCGTCGACTCGATCGTGGCCGACTACCGCGCCTCCGCCGGCATCGACCTCGACATGGACCGGGCCGACCGGGCCGACGGCAGACAGCTGGCCATGCCGGTGGGCGTCATCTCTCAGGACTGGGGTGCGCAGCTCGGATTCGACGCCGCAGCGCTCTGGCGGGCCTGGGCGCCGGACCTGACCTATAAGGCGACCGCATCCGGGCACTTCATGGCCGAAGAGAACCCCGGGGAGGTCGCCACCTTCATCACCACCCTGGCCCGGCGTCAGGCCGCCACCCCGCCTGCGACCAGCGCCGCGCGCTAAGTCGAGCGATCGGTCCGCGCCGTGCTCGGCCAGGCGCGTTCAGAGGAGGCCGCGTACCACCGGGGTGAGCCCGGCGGCCAGGTCCCGGTTGTCCTGCTCACTGAAGTGGATCCCATCCACACCGTTGGTGGCCGTCGCCTCACCGGCATCGAAGAATGCGACCCCGGTGAAGTCCGCGAGCGCCCGATACAGGCCGGGCAGCGCGAGGGTCTTCTCCCGGCCCCCGGCGAAGATCTCGGCGAACCAGGGATGCGGCATCGGCGCCAGTGGCGGTGGGCTGACCAGGAGCACCTGCGGAGCAGGATAGCTGGTGCCCACTCCCCCGGCCGAGGCGGCCACCTGACCGAGCAGCGTCGAGACGCCGGCGGCGATCTGCACCGGAGTGCGGTCCAGGTACGCCTTGGCGTCATTGGTGCCGAGCATGAGGATCACCAGGTCCAGCGGCAGGTGGGAGGCGAGCAGGCTGGGCAGGTGGTCCTGGGCGAACAGGCGGGGATCGGTCGGGTCCGGACCGGCAGCCACCCGGGCGGAGAGCCCTTCCTCGATCACCGCCACCTCGGCGCCCAGCTCGGCCGCCAGGAGTCCGGTCCAGCGCTGATCGGGGCCGTAGCGCCAGCTGGGTGCGCCACCCTCGACCGGTACCCACCCCCAAGTGAGGGAGTCGCCGAAACACATGATCCTGCGCGAGGCCGTCATTGCCGCTCCATCCTGATCGTCAACTGAGACAGGCAGCGCCGGTCGTCCGGCCGTCGCCGCTGATCACCACACCGTATCCGGGCGCCGAGGGGCCCTCCGGCGCCGGGTCTCAGTCCCCACAGGTCAGTCCGCTGGTGAGCGCCTCCAGGTTGGCCGTCATCGCCGTCAGGTAGTCCCCCTCGGCGGGCGGGCTCTCCAGTGGATCAAGCACTGCGGTATCGACGTCGAGCTCGGCGGCCAGCTGTTCGGTCACCCGTGGCGAGGCGATCGTCTCGAAGTACAGCGTGCGCACTTCGTGGTCGCGGACCAGCTCCCCCACCTCGCGCACCCGGGCCGGCGATGTCTCGACCTCGGGGTCGATCCCGGCGATACCTTCCTGTTGCAGCCCGTACCGGTCGGCGAGATAGCCGAACGCCTCGTGCGAGGTGATCAGCACGGCACCTTGGCATGCGGCCAGCTCGTCGCTGTAGTGCTGGTCCAGCTCGGCGAGCTCGGCCACCAGCTCCTCGGCCCGCGCCGCGTACTCCTGCGCATGGTCGGGGTCGGCGGCACCCAGCTGCTCGGCCACCTCCGTCGCCACCGGCTCCAGCAGCGTCGGATCGAGCCAGAAGTGCGGATCACGACTCTCGGCCGTGTCACCGGTGAGGCCGGCCGCCGCCATGGCATCGATCACATCCTCCGGGGCCTGGGTGGCGATCGCCTCGTCCACTGCCGCCTGCAGTCCGGCGCTGTAGACGACCAGATCCGCCTGGTCGAGCTGCATGATCTGCGCCGGGGACAGCTCTAGGCTGTGCGGATCGCCTCCGGCCGGAGTCAGGCTCTCCACCTCGACCTCCGGTCCACCCACCTCTTCGGCGACGAACACCAACGGGTAGAACGAGGCGAGAACGGAAGTTCCGCCGTCGCCGGTATCTCCTGGAGTGCACGCCGCTGCGCCGAGCAGGCCGGCGACCGCCACCAGGGCGGCCGCCGGCCGGAGACGGTCAGTCATCGTGGCCGTGGTCCTCGTGCTCGTGCTCGTGGTCCCCGTGCTCGTGGTCCTCGTGCTCGTGCTCGTCCTCGTGCTCGTGACCGGCGTCGCCACCGTCACCGTGCTCATGCTCGTGGTCCTCGTGCTCGTGGCCGGCGTCGCCACCGTCACCGTGCTCAGCGGCCTCGGCGTCCCCGCTGATCAGTGCCAGCTCGTTGCCGGCCACGGGCAGCTGCGCGCTGTTCCACACTTCGCCGCTCTCCAGGTCGACGGCGTAGATCGCCTGGGCGTTCGGGTCACTCACGTAGGCGGTTCCGCCGCCGACGGCGATCGTGGGCCGGGGCTGCTGCCACTCACCCGGCTCTTCCCACGCCTCGATCACCGGGATCGAACGCTCCAGCTCACCGGCCTCCGGGTCGATCACGTGGATCGCACCGTCGGTGCCGAGCACGAGCGCCTCGCCGTCGTCACCGCGGGCCAGGGAGCGGAAGGAGTAGGAGGCCGGGAGCTCCACCAGCGAGACCTCCGCGGTGCGCGTGTCGATCAGAGACACCTGGGTGGGCCGCTCCAGCTCGGCATCCGGGTCGCTCTTGTAGTCCCCGAGCACGATCGGCGAGTTCGGGGCGGCGGCCTGGTTGCCGATCCGGCCGTAGTCGTCCGGGCTGTCGGCGTGGGTGATCTGCCCGTCGCGGTAGACCAACGCACCGTCCTCACAGCCGGCCACGACTGCGCCGTCGGCAGCCACCTCGGCGCCGTGGACTCCGGGGCAGTCATCGGAGGCTGCGATCTCTGCACCCTCGGCGTCCAGCACCAGGAGGCTGCTGCGCTCCTCCTCCGTACCTTCGGTGACCACCAGGGAGTCGTCTTCGAGAGCGATGGCCACGCCGTGGTGCGGCGCGGGCGTGACGTACTCGCGCAGCACGGACCCCTCGGGACCGGCCGCGATCTGCGCCGCATCCAGCACCGTGACCGCCCCGGTGCCGTCGTCGAACAACGACACCTGTCCGTCGTGGCTGATCACGTGCCCGGGAGCCTCGGCCGCGTAGGTGATGTCGGTGAGCTCCGGGGCGGCGGTGTAGTAGTGCGAGTGGTCGCCGTGCGGTTCGGCCCATGCTCCGGCGTCGAGCAGTTGGAAGCCACCGCCGGTGGAGACCAGGGCATGCCGGCCGTTGCCGGCAGTGTTCAGGCGGAGGAAGCCGTCGGCAGGCAGGTCCCCCACGGTCTCAAGGGTGGTGGCGTCGAGCACCTGGATTCCGCCGTCGTAGCTGAGCAGCAGACGGGGGCTGACCGCGGCCACCTCGGCGGGCTCCGCGGCCTGCTCGGTCTCGGCTGGGCCGGCCCCGCCGGCGGGGTCCGGTTGTTCGGCACAGGCTGCGAGGACGAACGGTGCCAGAGCGAACAGGGCGATAGCGGTGCCGCGCCGGCGGCTGAGGAGAGATGTGGTGGACATGTGCAATCGGGCCGACAGAACAGTCGGCCCACTCCCTTCCGGTTTGAGTGGTCCGGACATTACCAGTAATGCGAGTCGTTATCATTATCGATATCGAGATGCGGTCAATGCGCAGGCCGACCCCCGCACCCGCGCGCCGTCCGCACCCGCAGCCACCACACCCACACCCGCACCCACACCCACACCCACACCCACACCCGCACACCATCCTCGGCTCGGCGGCCCCCTATCGCCGCGGCTATCGACGTGTACCATTTACACAAGTACTACTTGTATAAACTGACGAGTGCAGTGGAAAGAAGGGCACGATGAGCATCGCGGTTCGGAGCGCGCAGACCACCTGGGCAGGCTCCTTGGCAGCGGGCGTCGGCACGCTGAGCAACAGCAGCAGCGGAGTACTGGACGATCAGAAGGTCACCTGGGCGGCACGCACCGAGGGCCCGGGAGGCAAGACCAGCCCCGAGGAGCTGGCCGCCGCCGCGCACTCCTCCTGCTACTCGATGGCGCTCTCGCTCAAGCTCGGTGAGAACCAGACGCCGGCGCAGCAGCTGACGGTGACGGCGAGCGTCACCTTGGACGAGGTGGACGGCGCACCCACCGTGACCACCTCGGCGCTGCGCGTGCGCGCCCAGGTCCCGGGGCTGGACGAGGCAGGCTTCGCGAAGGTTGTGGACGACGCCTCCGCGCTGTGCCCGATCTCGCGGCTGTTCGCCGGGGCCACCATCACCGTCGACGCCGCACTCGAGACCGCCTGAGGCCAGAAAAGCACGCTGCGGCACCGGGACCTGCGGACGCGCCCCGAGTGCCGCAGCGGCACCTCCCGAAGGAACGACGACTATGCCGGCACCAGCCAGTAACCCTGCGAGCATCTCGATCGGCGAGCTACTCACGCGAGAGCACCGCGAGATCGATGCGGGCATCGAGGCCTTCGTCGCCCGCGCCCGAAACGGCGCCGAGGACGCCACCGGCAACTGGGTCGCCCCGCTCCTGGACGCGATGACCGCGCTGCGGCGGCACATCTACCTCGAGGAGGCCTTCCTCTTCCCGCCGATCCGGGCCGCCGGCCTGATGATGCCGATCATGGTGATGCTGCGCGAACACGGCGAGCTGTGGCGGGCGATGGACCAGCTCGGGGAAGCACTGGAGAGCGGCACTGGGGACTCCTGCCTGCGCCACAATCTCGTCACCCGCTGCGGCACCATGCTCGAACTCCTCGAGGCACACAACAGCAAAGAAGAGCCGATCATCTATAGCCGGGCCGATGTGGACCTGTCCGAGGCTGCACACGCCGAGCTTGCCCGGTTCCTCCGCACCGGCAGCACGCCACCGGGGTGGGTCTGCGAGCGCGCCGCCGGCTGACCGGCAGCGGCCGCAAGCACGCGCGACCCACTGCCCCACCACTGCGAGCGCCACACCCGACCATCAGCTCAGGAACCCGCGTCCGGCGGCCCGTACCGGAACTGCAGCGGCTCACCGGTCATCAGTTCTACCGGCGCAATCCGTACCCGCTGATCCCGCGCTGCAGCGAGGACGTCGGCGACCACCGCATCGGTGACCGCCGGAGGCAGTCCGATCGCCTCGAGCGCGAGCTGGGTGAACTGCAGCCGAGGGCGAGCAGCGGTCCGCGGGAAGTACCGGGCCGTCATCCAGGTGCCGCCGAGGGTGGCGATGAAGAACTCTGCCGCATCGTGCAGATCCACCCCGAACGTGTACCCCTCCTCGGCCACCATGGCCTGCAGGTGGGCCAGGACGCGGTCGACCCAGTCGGTCATCGCCCCGATCAACCCGTCTCGAGAAACCGACGGGTCGGAGAACAAGGACATCGCGGCCGTGGTCACGATATCCGTCCCGGCCGCATGTCCGACGTTCACCACGAGTGCGACACAGGCTCGCGACGGGCTGTCGCCGAACACCTCGGCCGCGGCGTTGTCGGACTCGGCGAGCACGCTCTGGAAGCGCTCCAGGAGCGCGGTGATGATGCGGTCCTTCGTGGGGAAGTGGTAGGCCAGTGCCCCCTTCGTCAGCCCCAGCCGGCCAGCGATGCTGGACAGCGACGCCCCCGCGTAGCCGTGCTCTAGCACCTCGTGCGCAGCGGCTTCGAGGATCGCCTGGCGAGTGTGCGCCGATGTGGACAGATCAGGCATGGCGTGAGAATAGTCCGTCCCGCTGATCGGCGCTACACCCTCGCCGCCGACCGGACCCCCTCACGAAATATCCTTACCTTTGCGAATATCTTGACATCGAGATAAATAGAGCGCATGGTGGTGGCAAGGCCGACCTCGGCCGTCACGCAGGTCCGGGCGGACGCCGCCGGCCACGCAGAAGGGAGCCACCATGACAGAGGTAGAGGAGCTGGCGGACTTCACCGCGAGGGCCAGCCTCGACCAGCTCAGCCCAACCGCACGGGAACAGCTGAAGATCCGTGTACTAGACACCGTGGGGGTGGCGATCGGTGCCCTCGACGCTGCCCCGATGCGGGCCATCCGCGGCCTGGTCGACGATCTGGGCGGAACTCCGAGCGCCACATTGATCGGCGGCGGGAAGACCTCCCCCGAACGCGCCGCCTTCTACAACTCCGGCCTCAGCCGCTACCTGGACTTCATGGACTCGTACCTGGCCAGGGGCGAGACCAACCACCCCTCGGACAACCTGGGTGCGGTGCTCGCTGCGGCCGAGCACTCCGGTGCCAGCGGCGCCGAGCTGCTCACAGCGCTGGCGGTCGCCTATCAGGTGCACACCCGCCTGTCCGACGTCGCCCCGGTTCGCGCCAAGGGCTTCGACCACACCACCCAGGGCGCCTATGCCGCAGCGGCCGCAGCCGCCAAGGCGCTGCGTCTGCCGGCCGAGCAGATCGCGCACGCGATCGCTATCTCCGGAACGGCGAACAACGCGCTGCGCGTCACCCGTACCGGGTCCTTGAGCAACTGGAAGGGTCTCGCCTACCCACAGGTGGCCAAAGAAGGCATGTTCGCTGCACTGCTCGCCCAACGCGGTATCACCGGCCCCGCCGAGGTGTTCGAGGGCAATAAGGGCTTCAAGGACTCCATCGCCGGCCCGTTCCAGATCGACTGGTCCGCCGAGGATCTGGAGAACGTCACCCGCACCATCATCAAGAAGTACAACGCCGAGATCCACTCCCAGTCCGCCCTGGAGGCGGCGCTGGACGTCCGCGGCCAGGAAGGATTCCGCGTCGAGGACATCGCCGCCATCGACCTGTCCACTTTCGACGTCGCCTACTCGATCATCGGCGGCGGCGAAGAGGGCGACAAGCGCACCGTCCGCACCAAGGAGGAGGCGGACCACTCCCTGCCGTGGATGCTCGCCGTCACCCTGCTGGACGGTGAGCTCACCCCGGCGCAGTACGTCCCGGAGCGCGTGATCGCAGGTGACGTACAAGCCTTGCTGCACAAGGTGGCCATCAGTCCCGACGAGGCCCTCTCCGCGCGTTTCCCGAACGAGATGCCCGCTGAGCTGACGATCATCCTCACCGACGGCACCACCTTCCAGGCCACCCACCACACCTACGAGGGGTTCCACTCCCAGCCCGCCGGATGGGACGCCGTCGAGGACAAGTTCACCCGCCTGACCAGCCCATTCGCCGATGCGAGCCTGCGCCAGGAGATCGTCGCGATCGTGCGCGACCTGGAACACCAGCCGACCGCGACGCTCACTGCTGCGCTCGCCAGCGTCTCGAGTACCCGCACCACCTGAGGGGGCCGTACACACCGCCCCGCAGCGCAAGGAGAGAAGACCAAGAAAAGGAGTCTCATCATGACCCGCACAGCACACGATGTGTCCTTCGACTTCGTCCCCCGCGCCTACCGGCCGACGAAACCGCGTAGCCACGGGATCACCGAGATCCGTGCGCCCTACTACGACACCTTCGGCACCCGCCACCTGCAGGACGTCTTCGACGTCGCCGGGCAGTGGGTGGACGGCATCAAGTGGGCCGGCGGCTCGTTCGCCCTGCTGCCCACCGAGCAGGTGAAGGCGTTCAGCGAGATCGCCCACGCTCATGATTCCTATGTCTCCTCCGGCGGCTGGATCGAGACCGTGCTGCGCTACGGCGATGATGCGGTCGACGCCTACCTGAAGGAGGCCAAGGAGGTCGGCTTCGACACCATCGAGATCTCCACCGGCTTCATCATGTTGCCCACCTCCGGCCTGGAGCGCCTGGTGGAGAAAGTCGTCAAGGCCGGGCTGAAGGCCAAGCCCGAGCTCGGCATCCAGATCGGCTCCGGCGGCGACTCCGGCGAGGCCGAGCTGGCTGCGGAGAGCAAGAAGGACATCGGCGACCTGGTGGACCGCGGCAAACGGGCGCTGGACGCCGGCGCCTCGATCATCATGATCGAGTCCGAGGGCATCACCGAGAACGTCACCGAGTGGAACACCGGCGCGGCCGCCTCGATCATCAACGGCCTCGGCCTGGAGAACGTCATGTTCGAGGCCGCCGACGGCCCGGTCTTCGAGTGGTACGTGAAGAACTACGGCAACGAGGTGAACCTGTTCGTCGACCACACCCAGATCCTGCAGCTGGAGGGCCTACGGCAGAACATCTGGGGGAACAAGTCGACCTGGGGCCGAGTGATCAACCCCGCGCCGTAGAGGTGATACACCCGTCTGAGGACCAAACCCACATCTGAGTAGTGGGGCTCGGCTGTCGCTGAGGCCCTTCCGGGCGGAAAATCGGGTTGTGGTCGCCTGTTTACGTCGCGGTACTTTGGTGGTTGACGCCGTGTCTGAGTAGGACGCTGGGAGGTCGTTGTGGGCCCTTCATTGTTGCTTCGAGCACGCGGGTCAGATTCGTTGGTGCCTGATCCTCCCCGGGCGGCCACGCCTATCGGGTTCTCTGGTCAGAGGTGGTGGTGGCGGTGTATGAGGAAGCTGATGATGGTGAGGTAGTTGTCGCGCGGGTGGCCGCGCTGGATGTGGGCAAGGCCGAGGTGGTCGCGTGTGTGCGGATCCCGGGTGAGTCGGGTCGGCGGGTCCAGGAGATCCAGTCTTATTCCACGATGACGGGCTCGTTGTTGGCGATGTGTGATCACTTCCGGTGCGAGCAGGTGTCTCTGGTGGTGATGGAGGCCACCGGGGACTACTGGAAGGCCCCGTTCTATTTGCTGGAGCAGGCGGGGTTCACCGTGTGGGTGGTCAACGCTCGCGATGTCAAGCACCTGCCCGGGCGGGCCAAGACCGACAAGCTGGACGCGGCTTGGTTGTGCAAGGTTGCTGAGCGAAAGATGCTGCGACCGAGTTTCGTTCCACCGGCACCGATTCGGGTGCTGCGGGATCTGACGCGCTATCGGGTCGATCTGATTACCGCGCGCACGGCGGAGAAGCAGCGGGTGGAGAAGGTCCTCGATACTGCCGGGGTCAAGGTCTCGGTCGTGGCCTCGGATATCTTCGGGGTCTCCGGGCGAGCGATGCTGCACGCGCTCATCGATGGTCAGCGCGATCCGAAGGCTCTGGCCGAGTTGGCCAAAGGCAGCCTGCGAGGTTCAGCCAAGCGGGCCGCTCTGGAAGAGGCCTTCACGGCCAGGTTCTTCACCGACCACCATGCCTTCCTGCTGGCCACGATGATGTCCCGGGTGGAGCGTCTGGATGCTGATATCGCTGCCGTGGAGGCCAGGATCGAGGCCGAGCTGGTCCCTTTTGCCGATCAGGTCGCATCCCTGGATGAGATTCCCGGGATCGGACGCCATGCGGCCGCGGCGATCATCGCTGAGATCGGGGTGGACATGAGCCGCTTCCCCACCGCTGGGCACCTGTGCTCGTGGGCCCGATACGCCCCGGTCATCTCCCAGTCCGCGGGTAAGTCCCACGGCAAGAACGCCACCGGTAAAGGCGATCGATACCTCGCCCGCGCCCTGGGCGATGCGGCCGTGAACGCGGCCCGGACCCACACCTTCCTCGGCGAGCGTTACCGCCGCCTGGCACGCCGGCGCGGGAAGTTGCGCGCCAACGTCGCCGTGGGACGCTCCATGCTCGTGATCATCTGGCACCTCCTGTCCGATCCCCAGGCCCGATTCAACGACCTCGGTCCGGACTACTACGAACAACGCATCCGCCCCGACCGGCGCCGCGACAACCACGTCCGCGCCCTACAACAACTCGGCTACTACGTCACCCTCGAAGCCGCCGCCTGAAACCCACCAACCCACCCCAACACCCGGGTCACGACCCCGGGCGAACCACCCTGCACACCGAACCTACGATTTTCGGGTCAGTACCGAATTTTCGGCCCTCAGATGTTCAGGAGGTCCTCAGACGGTCGTCTGCTCGTCGCCGGTCGCAGCCACCAGACCGCTCACCTGCGCGAAATGTCCGCCCCACGCATCCATCGCCGCCACCACCGGCATCAGGCTCCGGCCGAGATCGGTCAGCGCGTACTCCACCCGCGGCGGCACCTCGGGATGGACAGTGCGCACCAGCACGCCGTCCTCCTCGAGCTCACGAAGCTGGCGGGTCAGGGTCTTTCGGTTCGCCAGCGGCACCAACCGGCCGAGCTCCCCGAACCGCCGCTCCCCCTCCGCGAGATGCTTGATCAGCGTCAGCTTCCACGTGCCACCGAGCACGGAGACCGCCACCTCCACCGGGCACACCTCGACCGCCCGCTGCACCGGAAGACGCATCGCCACTCCCCTTCTGGGGACACAAATGTCCGTACTGTTCACTTCGGCCCTAACGCCTCAGCATGGACATATGCATCCGTCACACCTGAACCAGAACACCGAGCCGCGCACCGTGCTGTGGGTCAGCGCCCATCCGGAACCGGCCTCGCTCACCGCCTCCCTCGCTCGTAGCGGTGCCCAGACGCTGCGCGAGCAGGGCCACGAGGTGCTCACCTCGGACCTGTACGCGATGGGCTGGGACGCGGTGGTCCGCCGGGACAATCTGGACCGCCGCGGGCTGACCGGCCGGGTGGAGGTGACCAGGCATGGGCGCGCCGCCTACCTGGAGGATGCCCTCACCGAGGATGTGGCCCGCGAGCAGGACAAGCTCCGCCGCGCGGACGCACTCGTGATCCAGTTCCCGCTGTGGTGGTACGGCATGCCGGCCATCCTCAAGGGCTGGTTCGACCGGGTGTTCGTCAGCGGATTCGCCTTCGGCAGCGACCCGGTCACCGGGCGGCGGCTGCGGTTCGAGCAGGGTCCGTTCCGCGGGATGCGGGCCCTGGCAGTGATCACTGCCGGCGACCGGCCGGGCGCGCTGGGGCCCCGCGGGATCAGCGGCCCGCCGACCGAGCTGTTCTACGGCCTGCTGCACGGCACGTTCGCTTACACCGGGATGTCGGCGCTGCAGCCGTGGATCCTGCCGAGTGCGGACTTCACCTCCGAGGAGGGCTTCAGCGCGGTGCGGGACTCGCTGGCCACCCGGCTGAAAGGTCTCTTCGACGAGGAGCCGATCAGCTACCGAGAGCAGTTCACCGGCGACTACACCGAGGACTGGGAGCTGCACCCGCACGTCGCGCCCGGTCGGACCGGGCTCGCCGCCCACCTCTGCGCCTGAGCGGCCCCGGCCCGCCCCGGCCCCGGTGCGGCCATCTGAGTACCGAATGGACATCGGAGTACCGGAGTTTCGGTACTCCGATGTTCAGGACGTACTCCGTCGATTCGCACGGGCACGATGCACGACGGCGGAGCGCGCCGTGCCCAGGTTCGCTCCGCCGTCGTGGGTATCTCAGTAGGTAACCGTTTGGTGAAACGAGTGGCGCGCACCGGGATGGAGTCGGTTCACTACTACTACTACTACTACCGTGAACGAGCGGCCACCCGGCCGCATGCCTGGAACAGACGGAGATGACGATGCGCACTACCGCTCGCAGCAGAGTGCTGGCCACGCTGACGGCCGTAGCCCTGTCCACCCTGGCCCTGGCCGCCTGTTCCCCCGAGGACCCCGCGGACGAGGGCGCCGACGAGGGGGGCGGCGACGCCTACACCGAGTTGGTCGGCTCCGGGCCGGTGGCCGACGACGCCGCAGTGGAAGGCAACGAATGGGCCAGTGCCGTTCGTGAGGCCGGGGTGCTCACCGTCGGCGGCACGGAAACCTCCGAGCTGTTCTCCCTGCTGGACCCGACCACCGGTGAGACTCGCGGGTTCGACTCCGGGATCCAGCAGATGCTCAGCCAGTACATCCTCGGCGAGGTGAACATGGAGCTGCAGCAGGTGACCGTGGACACCCGCGAGCAGGTGCTCGAGTCGAACACGGTCGACACGGTGATCGCGACCTACTCGATCACTCCGGAACGGGCTGAGCGGGTCGCGTTCGCCGGGCCGTACTACAGCTCCCAGGCCGGCATCCTGGTCTCGACGGACACCACCGACATCCAGGGCGTCGACGACCTGGCCGGGCGCACGGTGGCGACCCAGGCGAACTCCACCGGGGTCACACTGCTGGAAGAGGAAGCACCGGAGGCGGAGATCCTCGCGCTGCCGGACCACGCGCAGGCGCTGGCCGCGGTGCAGCAGGGCAATGCGGACGCCTACGTGATCGACCAGACGCTGCTGATGAACGCCGTAGTGGCCAACGACGATGTGCAGATCGTCGGCGAGCCGTTCGGCCCCGAAGACCCCTACGGCATCGGAGTGAACCAGGACTCGGATGCGGTGGACTTCATCAACACCTTCCTCACCGAGATCGAGGACAGCGGCCTGTGGGCAGACCTGTGGCAGCTGACCATCGGCGACCGGGCAGACATCCCGGACGTGCCGACGCCCCCGACCCCGGGCGACACCGGGCTGTAGACACCGCCCAGCGCGGGGCGCCGGGCCGCGCCCCGCCTGACGTTCGTTCTCCCAGCCAGGGAAGGAAGCCACATGGGTGTGCTCTTCGGGAACTATCTGCCCGAACTGCTTTCCGGACTGTGGGTGACCGTGCAGATCACCGGGGTCTCGTTCGTCGGAGCGCTGATCCTGGGCACGCTCCTCGCTACCTGCCGGATCAGTCCGATCCCACCGCTTCGGGCGGCGGCGAGCGTGTATGTGGAGATCTTCCGGAACGTGCCGCTGGTGGCACTGGTGGTGCTGGTGGTCTACGGGCTGCCGGAGATCGGGCTGAACCCAGGTTTCCTTCCCGGGGTGATGCTGGCGACCACCTCCGTGGGTGCGGCGTTCGCGTGCGAGACGCTGCGCACCGGCGCGAACGCGGTCGGCGCCGGGCAGATCGAGGCGGCGCGGTCGATCGGGCTGACGTTCTCCGGGATCATGCGCGACGTGGTGGTCCCCCAGGCCGCACGGAGTGTGATCGGCCCGATGGTGACGCTGTTCATCGGCATCCTGCTCAGCTCCTCGATGGCCGCAGTGGTGGGGCAGGCGGACCTGACCTACACCGCGTCGCTGATCAACAACAAGGAGGCCCTCGGGCTGATCACCTTCGCCGTGGCGGCGGCCGCGTATGCGGCGATCTCACTGGGAGCCGCCGGCGTCGGTGCTGCGGCGGAGAAGAAGTTCCGGGTGCTCCGATGACATCGCCCTACCGGCGCGGGGTGCTCCGATGAACGCGCACGCGATGTTCGACACCGCCGGCCCTCGCGCCCAGCGGTGGATCCGGATCATCACCGTGCTCAGCGTGCTGCTGATCCTCGGCCTGTTCGCCCTGGCCTACTACCAGTTCTACGCCTCCGGTGCCCTGGCGCCGTCGAAATGGCGCACCTTCACCGAGCCGGGCACGCTGCGCTATCTGGGCACGGCGCTGAAGAACACGATGCTGGCCGCCGGCGTGGCGGGCGCCGCCGCACTACCGCTGGGGCTGCTGCTCGCGCTGGGCCGGCTCTCCAAGGTCCTCCCGCTGCGCTGGCTGTGCACCGGCATCATCGAGCTGTTCCGCGCCGTGCCGGTGCTGCTGATCATCTACGTGTTCATGTTCGCCCTACCCGCCTACGGCATCGAGGCGAGCACGTTCGCCAAGCTGGTCATCCCGATCACGTTGTGCGCGGCGGCCACCCTGGCAGAGGTGTTCCGCGCCGGAGTGCTCGCCCTCCCCCGGGGGCAGACCGAGGCGGGCCTGTCCGTGGGTCTCACCGACGGGCAGACGTTCCGCACCATCGTGCTGCCGCAGGCGCTGCGGATCGTGATCCCGGCGCTGGTGGCGCAGGCGGTGATCGTGGTCAAGGACACCGCGTTCGGGTACGTGGTCTCCTACGCCGAGCTGCTGCAGAGCGGACGGGTGCTGATCGCGAACACCGGTGACCTGGTGCAGACCTACCTGGTGGTCACCATCGTGTACATCCTGGTGAACATGCTGATCTCCTGGGGTGCCCGAGCCTTGGACCGGCGGATGGGCCGCACCGGCGCCCGCGGCCTCTCCCTGGCGGCACCCCGCCGGATGGGCGGGATCGCCTAGCGGCCCACCTGTTGCGGCCGCCCCCGGTGGGTCACTCTCGGCGGAGCAGCTCCGGGCGCAGCCGGGTGCGGATCAACGGCACCGTGCTGGCGACGGCGAGCAGTACCGCGAGCGCGATCATCCCGGCGAGCACCAACCAGGACTGCAGGCTGATCACTGCGAAGGTCTCCTCGATGGCGCCCATGAGACCGCCCTGGGAAGGCGGGACGTATTGCGCCTGGCGCGCGTACCCACCTGCGAGCACGAGACCGGCCAGGATCGCCAGTGCGCTGGTGGTGAGCACCGGGATGACCAGCTGCAGGCTCTGGCTGGCGCGCAGCACCCGCACCGGTACGCCGACCATGATCTGCCGGGCCACGTGCCGACGCCGTTCTCGCGCCCGGTCCGCGGCAGTGAGGGCGAACAGCAGCAGCCCGGTGCCCAGCGCCACCCCAGACAACGACCACACTGCAATTCTTGTGGTCTGCACCGCCTCGAAGTCCATCATCGGGTTAGCGAAGGACGTGTAGCCGCGGGCCGATGCCCACTCGGCAACCCGCTCCTGCACTGCGAGGCCACCGTCGGCGTTCACCCGCACCCGCGTCACCGGGCCCAGAATGTCATCGACCAGCGCCACTGGAACGAACACTTCCGCACTCGCCGGCCAGGCCCACTCCCCGACTGTGGCCCAGGCGTCCATCGTGATCGGGTCCCCGGTGAGATCGATCGTCCGGCGCGTCAGGTCCTCACCCGAAAGGATGGTCAGATCCACGGCGTCGCCGTGAAAGGTGTCCATGCTCCACGACGGAGAATAGACGGCCCCGGAGACCGGATCGATCCGTGCCGATCGGGAGTCATCACAGCCGCTCATCGTCATGATCTGCGCCAGCTGGCCGCAGGTGCCCACGAACACTAGCCCACCGCACTGCTCACCATCGAGCGGCTCAGGCATCGAGTCCAGGTCAGCACACGGGATCGTCACCGCATGATCCGGGATCACCGCCTGGACACCGGGGATCTCGGCCAGCTCGTCCAGCCCCACCAACGGTCCGTCATCCTCGGCGTAGACCCCCATCTCCTGCGGTCCCTCACCGACCACCTGGAGCGCGTACCGATAGTTGGGCATGTTCTCGAAGGCACCGAGGAACGCCAGCGCGGCAACCGTCAGGAACGTCACTACACCGAGCCCGGCCACTACCCGGGATGGTCCCACTGGGTCGTTCTGGATCGCCCGGCCAGCCAGTCGGGGAGCCACCCGCGCCGAGCGAACCAGGCCGCGAGCGCACCAGGAAGTGAGCAGCGGGATCGTCAGTGCGATCCCGACGGCGGTCAACACACCGCCACCGAGCAGGAACGGGGCGAACAGCCACACCTGGAGGCGTGTGTGGGGTTCGAGCATCCACAGCCCACCGAGCAACCCCAGCCCGACGAGCAGCACGCCCAACCGCCAGATCCCCGGCGTGTGGCGGGTGGCCTCGGCGCGACCACGGCCGGGCAGCTCCCGCTCCCATGTCGAGGCCGTGCCAACGAGCACCGACACCACGGTCACCACAAGCACGACCGTCACCCCAGCGACCACCGAGGTCCGCGGCGCCTGGTCCATCCAGCCGGTGTCGACGAGCGCCGGGCCCAGCCACGCCAGCACGAGTGCCATCACACCGGCCCCGAGCAGCGCACCGACGAGCGCGAGCACGCCGTTCTCCACGGCCGCCACCAGTCGCGTCCGCCACGGCGATAGGCCGAGTAGCCGCAGCGCCGCCAGCCGCCGGTCTCGCACCGCGGAGGAGAGCCGGCCCACGGTAACCAGCAGGATCACGGCTGGCACCAGCAGGAACAGCAGGATCCCGAAGATCTGCACCTGCAGCTCGGCACGCTCGGCAGGATCCGGGTAGAGCGCTGCGGGCAAGGACAGCGCGACAAGCAGGAGCACCACGCCGAACGCGTTCCCCGCCACGATCGACAATGCGCGGAGCCGACCCCCGGCCTTGGCGAGGCGCAGGCCCAGGGCGAGCACCGCCGTCATCGGCTGAACCTGCCCGCTCGTGCCGACCCATCTGCAGCAGGACTACCTGGAGCACTCGCGAGGACGGGCTGGGCCGGGGAGCCGGCCACCGGCGTATCGCCGACCACTCGGCCGTCGCGCAGCAACACGTCTCGCGCCGCCCAGGAAGCGACCCGCAGCTCGTGGGTGACCAGCACCACCGCGGTCTCGCTCTCCCGCGCCGCCCCGATCAGTGCCTCCAGCACCAGTTCGCCCGCCGTGGTGTCCAGCGAGCCGGTCGGTTCGTCGGCGAGCACCACTGCCGGAGAGTGCACGAGCGCTCGGGCCACCGCCGCCCGCTGCG
Organism: Ruania zhangjianzhongii; assembly: GCF_008000995.1. Classification (NCBI taxonomy): domain Bacteria; kingdom Bacillati; phylum Actinomycetota; class Actinomycetes; order Micrococcales; family Ruaniaceae; genus Ruania; species Ruania zhangjianzhongii. The sequence continues at coordinate 1,245,492 of NZ_CP042828.1, read as the reverse complement.
CCTGCCCACCGGACACCTCGCTGATCCGTTTGTCCGCGTGCGCCGCGATCTCGAGCCGTTCCAGCATCAACCTCGCGCGCCGTCGAGCCCGGCCCGCACGAGTGCCGGTGAGCCGCAGCGGCAACTCGACGTTCTCGGCGATGGTCAGCTCCGGGATCAGGTCACCGAACTGGAACACGAAGCCCATCTGCCGCAGCCGGAGCCGGGAGCGGGCCTGCTCCGGCAGCCGGTCGATCCGCTCCCCGGCCAGGTACACCTCCCCCGAGTCCGGGCGAAGCAGGCCGGCAAGCAGGTGCAGCAACGTGGACTTCCCGGAGCCGGAGGGGCCCATCACTGCCACTACCTCGCCGGGCTCGACGCCGATGCTCACGTCGGTCAGCACCGGCTCGGCTCCGTAGGAGTGGCCCAGGTGCCGGCCGGCAAGGATCGGCGCGCTCACCGGACAGCCTCGCTCAGATCGGCCACAACCGGGCGGCGGCGAGCTCGATCCACTGCAGGTCGGCCTCCAGATGGGCGATCTCGTAGTCACCGGCAAGGCGGTCGATCGCGTCACCGTCGTGCCGGGCTGCGGTGAGTTCGCGCATACGGTCCAGGAAGAGCCTGCGGTGCGCGTCCAGCACGGCTGTGGCCGACCGTCCCGATGCCAGAGCGAGCACCACCCGGGTGAACAGTTCGGCGGGTCTCCCGCTGATCGGCTGCGCGCTGACCAGCCAGGTATCCAGCTCCGAGACGCCGTCCGGGGTGACGGCGTACAGCTTGCGGTCCGCACCGGAGCCTGCCTCCACACCGACCCCGGCGGTGAGCCCGTCTCGCTCCAGCCGTTGCAGGGTCGCATACACCTGGCCGTACTTGAGCTCACGGCCGTGACCGAGGAGGGCGTCGTAGCGGCGTTTCAGGTCGAAGCCGTGGGCAGGTCCGTCGTCGAGCAGGGCGAGCAGCGCCATCGGTACACTCATGCGACCAACTATACACTGAGTGTATACACCGAGCGAATATCGGCCGCCCCACCACTTCCTGCGGTCGTCATGTCAGGGGTGCGCTATACCGCACCCCTGACATGACGACCTACGCTCGGTGGGTGGTGAGCAGGAAGCCAGGCATGGACAGGTCCTCACCCTGCCAGCGGGCACTGATCTGGATGCCGTCGACGGCGGAGCTCACCCAGTCCGGTTCGGCGAACCTCATCCGCAGGCTCGCCTCGGTCTGCCCCCAGCCCTGACCCGCCTCGGCCGACATCGCCAGCACGCACACCAGCGCCCCCGGTTCGCAGATCGCTGCCAGCCCGCCGACATAAGCCGCCGCAGCGACCTCGTCGAGACTGTGCAGCAGCCCGGAGTCCAGCACCGTGCGCGGGCGGATCGCCAGGTTCCGCACCTGAGCGGCGTCGGCGACCTGGAGATCGAGGGCGAGGCCGCGCTCCTGCGCCTTGGCCCGGGCAGCGGCGATCGCCGGTTCGGAGAAGTCGAACCCGAGCACCCGGCGGCCCCGTTCGGCCAGCAGCAGCGCCAGTTCCCCAGTACCGCAGCCAGCGTCCAGCACCGGGTCGGCGATCGAGGCGTGTGCGAGATACGCCGCGAGCGCGGGCTGCACCTCGCCGATATCCCACGGCGGCGCCTCGGCGGCGGTGTACATCGCGTCCCAGTCGTGACCTGCGTGTGCCATGGCGACCACCGTTCCACCACCCGCCGGCCTACGCCAGCCCGGCTCCGCCGTCGTGCGACGATGCCTGGATGACCGGCGCCGCCCCCGCGAGCGACACCTCGTTCGTGGCCACCCGACTGCCGGCGCTGATCGGTGCCGGCTTCGGGCTGCTGTTCCTGCTGATCAACGCCGGCTCACTGCCCGCGCCGTGGCCGCTCGGAGTCCGCGTGGCCGGGGTGCTGCTCACCGCAGCCGTGGCGGCCCGCGTGCTGACCGGCGCCGTGGCTCCGGCGCCCCGACCCGGGCCGAGCGCGATGCGCACCTACTGGCGTTGGGTCGGTATCGAGGGGATCGCGATCGTCGCCGGCACCTTTCTGCTCGGCAGGTTCGGCCTGGGCGAGTTCGGGGTGCTCTGGGTGATCGCCGTGGTGGGGGTGCACTTCCTCCCGTTCGCGACGGCGTTCGGCCACCGGGCCTACGCCGCGCTCGGCTGGGTACTGATCGCCCTGGCGCTGGTGGGTGCGGTGCTGGCGATCCTGTTCGGGGCAACCGGGTCCGGTGTGGCCGGCGTGACCGCGGGGGTGGTGCTGCTGGTTTTCGCCGCCGCCTTCGGGCGCGCCCGGCGCTGATGCGGGTGTGTAATCGCCGGCCCGTGCCTATAGTGGCGCCATGGCACGATGGAGTCCGCTGGAGTGGCCGGTGGTCCGGCAGTTGCGCTCCGGAGACCTGCTCGGGCGCGGCCCGGCGGTCACCTCCGCCAAGACCCGGGCGACGGTGCCACGTACGGCCACCGCGGACCGGTCGGTGCAGAGCGTGTGCCCCTACTGCGCAGTCGGCTGCGGGCAGCGAGTGTTCGTCTCCGGCGAAAAGGTCATCGGGATCGAGGGCGACCCGGACTCCCCCATCTCCCGCGGGCGGCTGTGCCCGAAGGGTGCTGCCAGCGAGCAGCTGATCAACGCCCCCGGCCGGCAGACCCAGGTGCTCTACCGCCCGCCGCGTGGGCGCCAGTGGCAGCGGCTGGACCCGGAGACCGCGATGGAGATGATCGCCGACCGGTTCGTGGAATCGCGCCGGCGCACCTGGCAGGACACCGATGACCAGGGCCGGGCGCTGCGCCGCACGATGGGGATCGCCTCCCTCGGCGGTGCCACGCTGGACAACGAAGAGAACTACCTGATCAAGAAGCTGTTCACCGCAGCCGGGGCGATCCAGATCGAGAACCAGGCGCGGATTTGACACTCCTCCACGGTTCCCGGTCTGGGAACCTCGTACGGGCGCGGGGGCGCCACCCAATACCTGCAGGACCTCGCCAACTCTGACTGCATCGTGATCCAGGGTTCGAACATGGCCGAGTGCCACCCGGTGGGCTTCCAGTGGGTGACCGAAGCCCAGGCGCGGGGTGCCAAGGTCATTCACGTCGACCCGCGGTTCACCCGCACCACTGCGGTGGCGGACCGGCACCTGCCGATCCGGGCCGGCTCGGATGTGGTGCTGCTCGGTGCGCTGATCAACTACGTGCTCAGCCGCGAGCTGCACTTCCACGACTATGTGGTGGCCTACACCAACGCCGCCACGCTGATCAGCGAGGACTTCGAGGACACCGAGGACACCGGCGGGCTGTTCTCCGGCTTCGACCCGGAGACCGGTCAGTACGACCCGACCACCTGGGCCTACGCCGAGGCCGAGGGCGGCGCCGATACCCCGGACCGGCACCACGAACACGGCGAGGATGCCGCCGCACGCGCCGCCGGGGACACCCACGGCAGCGGCGGACCCCCGCTGGAGACCGCCGAGGTGGACCGGGACGAGACGCTGCAGCACCCCCGGACCGTGTTCCAGATCCTCAAGCGGCACTACTCCCGGTATACCCCGGAGATGGTGCAGCAGACCTGCGGCATCTCCGCCGAGGACTTCGAGTACCTGGCCCGGGCGGTGACCGAGAACTCCGGGCGAGAGCGGACCACCGCGTTCGTCTACGCCGTCGGCTGGACCCAGCACACCCTCGGTGCCCAGTTCATCCGCGCCGCCGCGATCCTGCAGCTGCTGCTGGGCAACGTGGGTCGCCCGGGTGGCGGGATCATGGCGCTGCGCGGGCACGCGAGCATCCAGGGGTCCACCGACATCCCCACCCTGTTCAACCTGCTCCCCGGCTACCTGCCGATGCCGACCGTCGATCAGCACGAGGACCTGCAGACCTACCTGGCGTCGATCGCGTCCAAGCAGCAGAAGGGCTTCTGGGCGAACGCGGACGCGTACACGATCAGCCTGCTGAAGTCGTGGTGGGGTGATGCGGCCACCGCGGACAACGACTGGGCGTTCGACTACCTGCCCAAGCTCACCGGCCCGCACGGCACCTACCAGACCGTGCTGTCCATGCTTGAGGACGAGGTGGAGGGCTACTTCCTGCTCGGGCAGAACCCGGCGGTCGGCTCGGCCAACGGGCGGATGCAGCGGATGGGCATGGCGCACCTGAAGTGGCTGGTGGTCCGCGACCTGCAGATGATCGAGTCCGCCACGTTCTGGAAGGACGGGCCGGAGATCGCGACCGGGGAACTGCGGACTGAGGACATCGAGACCGAGGTGTTCTTCCTGCCCGCGGCCGGGCACGTGGAGAAGGCCGGATCCTTCACCCAGACCCAGCGGCTGCTGCAGTGGCGACACCAGGCGGTGGCTCCGCCCGGTGAGGCGATGAGCGAACTGCAGTTCTTCTTCGAGCTGGGCAAACGGATCCGCGCCCGGCTGGCTGGCTCCACCGACGAACGAGACCGCCCGCTGCTCGACCTGACCTGGGACTACCCGGAACTGGAGGACGGTGAACCGGATCCGGAGTCGGTGCTCGCCGAGATCAACGGGTCCTTCGTCACCGGCGACGACGCCGGGCAGCCGCTGTCCTCCTACACCGAGCTCCGCCCGGACGGCACCACGGCTGCCGGCTGCTGGATCTACACCGGCGTCTATGCCGCCGGGGTGAACCAGGCGGCCCGCCGCAAACCGGGCTCCGAGCAGGACCAGACCGCGCTGGAATGGGGCTGGGCCTGGCCGGCGAACCGGCGGATCCTGTACAACCGCGCCTCGGCCGATCCGCAGGGCAAGCCGTGGAGCGAGCGGAAGAAGCACGTCTGGTGGGATGCCGAGAACGGCACCTGGACCGGTCTGGACGTGCCGGACTTCGTGGCGGACCGGGCTCCTGATGCCCGGCCCGGCCCGGAGGCCGGCGGACCCGATGCGCTGGCCGGGGACGACCCGTTCGTGATGCAGGCCGACGGGAAGGGCTGGCTGTACGTTCCGCGCGGACTGGTGGACGGGCCGTTGCCCACGCACTACGAACCGCAGGAGTCCCCGGTGGCCAACCCGCTCTACCCACAGCAGGCCAGCCCGGCGCGCCTGGTCTACCCCCACCCGGACAACTTGTCCGCGCCGAGCGCCGGCACCGACGGCAGCGAGATGTACCCGTACGTGTTCACCACCTACCGGCTCACCGAGCACCACACCGCCGGCGGGATGAGCCGGTGGTTGCCGTACCTGTCCGAGTTGCAGCCGGAGATGTTCTGCGAGGTGTCCCCGGAGCTGGCCGCCGAACGGGGCCTGAGCAACTACGGCTGGGCGACGATCGTCTCCGCCCGTGCTGCGATCGAGGCGCGAGTGCTGGTGACAGAGCGGGTGCGGCCGCTGAACCTGGGCGAGCGCACCGTGCACCAGATCGGGCTGCCCTACCACTGGGGGGTGGGGTCCGATGCCGGCGTCACCGGGGACGCCGCCAACGATCTGCTCGGCGTGACCCTGGACCCGAACGTGCTGATCCAGGAGTCCAAGGCCGGGTCCTGCGATATTCGCCCGGGCCGCCGGCCTCGCGGGCCGGCGCTGCTCGACCTGGTGGCCCGCTACCAACGGCACGCCGGGATCACCGAGGAGACTGGCAACGCGCACCTGACCGCCCCGAAGCAGGAGACGATCGAACCACCGCCGTCCGAGGACGACCCGACCAAGGAAGGCTGACAGCCGTGAACACCGACGAGGAGAGGAGGAGCTGATGGGCCAGCTGTTCGGACCCAGCGACCCGGCGACGGATGCCCGATGGCCGCAGACCAGTACGCGCAAAGGTTTCTTCACCGACACCTCGATCTGCATCGGCTGCAAGGCGTGTGAGGTGGCCTGCAAGGAGTGGAACCACGTCCCGAGCGATCCGGATCCGCAGCTGCTCGGCTCCTCCTACGACAACACCGGCGGGCTGGGAGCGAACACCTGGCGGCATGTGGCGTTCGTGGAGCAGGACGCCGACCGGATCAGCGCGGCACGGCGCAGTGGGCAGGCGCTGGTGGACTTGGGCATGCCGAGTGTGGGTCCGCCGGCGGCGCGCGTCGGCAGCCCAGGAAGCCCGGGCAGCCCGGGCAGTCCAGGCAGCCCAGGCAACGCGGGCGGCCGCGACCTGCACGACGCCGCCACACTCGGCCCGCCGGTCTCCTCCGGCGTGCCCGGGGACAGCCCCACCGACACCGCTCCCCCGGACACCCCGGAGTTCCGTTGGCTGATGTCCTCGGATGTGTGCAAGCACTGCACCCACGCCGGCTGCTTGGACGTGTGCCCGACCGGGGCGCTGTTCCGCACCGAGTTCGGCACCGTGGTGGTCCAGGACGATGTCTGCAACGGCTGCGGCACCTGCGTGGCCGCCTGCCCGTTCGGGGTGATCGAGCGCCGCTCAGACGGCACCGCCGGCCCCGGTGAGCAGCGCCCGCAGCAGGAGAGCCTGCGCGAGACCGGCATCGCGCAGAAGTGCACGCTCTGCTACGACCGGCTCACCGACGGCCAGACGCCCGCCTGCGCGCAGACCTGCCCGACCGAGTCGATCAAGTTCGGTGACCACGAGGACATGGTCGCCACCGCCCGGGAACGGGTCGCCCAGCTGCACGAGCAGGGGATGACCGAGGCGCGGCTGTACGGCGCGAACGAGCTCGACGGCGTGGGTGGCACCGGCTCGGTGTTCCTGCTGCTGGACGAGCCGGAAACCTACGGTCTCCCGCCGGACCCGCGGGTGCCGACAGCGGACCTGCCGCAGATGTTCGCCCGCGCGGGGCTGGCCGCCGCCGGGATGCTCGCCGCCGCGGCGGTGGCCTTCGCCGGGAGGCGCCGGTGAGCACCTCCTCCTACGACAGCTACCGCCCACCCGAGCCGGACCGGCGGCGAAAAGGCAAGCGCCGCCGTCGTGCTGGAGGGCCGCGTGGCGGGGACGGTTCCCGAGAGATGCCGGTGGTGCCGGACGCCGAGTTCGGCTCCTACTACGGCCGCCCGGTGGTCAAGGCACCGCCGTGGGAGACGGATGTGGCCGCCTACCTGTTCCTCGGCGGGCTCGCCGGCGGTTCTGCGCTGCTCGCTGCCGGGGCCGAGCTCACCGGGCAGGACCAGCTGCGCCGCAGCAGCCGGTTCGCCGCGATCGGTGCCGCCGGACTGGGTGCCGTGGCGCTGGTGCGCGATCTAGGCCGGCCGGAACGGTTCCTGAACATGCTGCGGACTCTCAAGCTCACCTCACCGATGAGCGTGGGTTCGTGGATCCTCGCCGGGTTCAGCGGCTGCGCCGGCCTCGCCGCTGCCGACGAGGTGGACCGCACCACCGGTGGGCGCCTCCCGCTGGGCCGGCTGCGCCCTCTGCTCCGCGGGGCAGGAACAGCGGGCGGGCTCGGCGCCGGGCTGCTCGCTCCCCCGCTCGCGGCCTACACCGCGGTGCTGCTCTCCGACACGGCGGTGCCCACCTGGAACGAGGCCCGGGAGGAGCTGCCGTTCGTGTTCGTCGGCTCGGCGAGCCTGGCAGCGGGCGGGTTGGCGATGATCACCACCTCGAGCGCGCAGGCGGGGCCGGCGCGGGTGCTCGCCGTCGTCGGCGTAGCGAGCGAGCTGGCGGCGTCGGAGGTAATGGAGCGGCGGATGGACGAGACCGTCGCGGAGACGCTGCACCAGGGCCGGGCAGGCACGATGCTGCAGGTGAGCAAGGCGCTGGCGGCTGCCGGTGGGCTGGGCACCCTGCTCGCCGGGCGGTGGCGGGCGGCTGGAGTGATCTCCGGGGTGGCCCTGCTGGCGTCCTCCGCGCTCACCCGGCTCGGGTTCTTCGAGGCGGGGCTGCGCTCGGCCGAGGACCCCAAGTACACCGTGGAACCGCAGAAGCGCCGGCTCGCCGAGCGCCGCGCAGCCGGGACCACCGACGACTCGATCACCACCGGCCCTTGACCGGGTCGTCATGTCACCCGTGCGCCAGGGCGCACTCCTGACAGGACGACCCGCGGGGGGTTAGCGGACGGTGATCCCCGACCCGGCCACGGTGTGCCCGATCACCGGGTGCCCGGGCAGCTCGCCGGCAACCAGCAACCCGCCGGAGGTCTGCGCGTCCGCGAGCAGCACCAGGTCATCGTCGGTGATCCCCGGCCCGGTGGTCAGGTGCGGTCTCACCCAGTCCAGGTTGCGTCGGCTGCCGCCGGGCACATACCCGTCGGCGAGCGCGTCCAGTGCGGCCTGGAACACCGGCACAGCGGCCCGGTCGATCACCGCCCCCACACCGGAGGCGCGGCAGAGCTTGTGCAGGTGGCCGAGCAGGCCGAAACCGGTCACGTCGGTAGCGGCTTTCAGGCCGTTCTCGACGGCGGAGCGACCGGCATCGCGGTTCAGCCGAGTCATCGAGGCGGTCGCCTCGGCGAAGACCTCCCCGGTCGCCTTATGGCGGTTGTTCAGGATGCCGACGCCGATCGGCTTGGTCAGCGTGAGTGGCTGACCGGGGGCGGCGGCGTCGATGCGAAGCAGCCGGGCCGGGTCGGCGATGCCGGTGACGGCCATGCCGTACTTCGGCTCCGGGTCGTCGATGGAGTGCCCACCGATCACCGGGCAGCTCGCTTCGGTGGCGATGTCCAGCCCGCCGCGGAGCACCTCGGTCATCAGCTCCATCGGCAGCCGCTCCCGGGGCCAGCCGACCAGGTTGATCGCCATCACCGGGGTGCCGCCCATGGCATAGATGTCGGAGAGGGCGTTCGCTGCGGCGATCCGGCCCCAGTCGTAGGCGTCGTCCACCACCGGGGTGAAGAAGTCCGCAGTGGACAGCACGGCGAGATCCTCGCGGACCAGCACGGCGGCGGCGTCGTCGCCGTCGTCCAGGCCGACCAGCACGCGCGCATCCGCGCCGCCGACCTGCCCGGTCAGCGCGCCGACCGCGTCCTCAAGCTCACCGGGCGGGATCTTGCACGCGCACCCGCCGCCGCGGGCGAAGGACGTCAGTCTCTCCATAGCGCCACCCTAGCCACCGTTCTCCCGCTCGCGAACGGAGGCGGGGGTTAAACCCGCGAAGCATCTGAGCCGTAACGCTGGCGCGCGGCTCACATACGTGGATCGTGCCGGACGCATAGCGTGTGCGATAGCGATGACGCCGTGCCACTCCACGACACCGACCTCAACGAGTGTGCCAGTCTCGTCTGGGCCGATGAACAATCTGCGACACCGTGCCGATGCGCACTGTCCAGGACGATCGGCTCAAGGCCTACCCCACAGGGTTACCTGTCATGCCACCCCGGTCACGTGCTTGTTGCTAGGCTCGCGGCGCAGGGAGGCGTCAGGGTTCCTGGTGGGCCCCCCGGTCTTCAACACCGGTGAGACCGAGTATCTCGGCCTGGCGGGTTCGATTCCCGTCCGCCTCCGCCACATCGAGGAGGCGATTCGGTGACCGATCCGACCAGCGAGCACGACCCACGCCGCCGGATCCCGCGCACCGACCACCTGCTCGCCCTGCCCGAAGCCACGGCGGCAGCCGAACGTCTGGGTACCGGCGCTGTGCGGACCCTGGTCCGGCAGCAGCAGGACCGAGCCCGGGCCGGTGACCTCGCGCCCGAGGATGTCCCGGCGGCTCTGGTCGCGGCCTTGACCACCCGGCGCAGCACCTCCCTCACCCCGGTGCTGAACGCCACCGGCGTGGTGGTGCACACCAACCTCGGCCGGGCGCCGCTCTCCCCTGCAGCCGTCGAGGCCCTGGTCACGGCCGCCGGCTACGTGGACGTGGAGCTGGACCTGGCCACCGGCACCCGCAGCAAGCGCGGACTGGGTGCCCGGGCGGCGCTGCTGGCCGCCTGCCCGGCCGCCGAGGACGCGCTGGTGGTGAACAACGGCGCCGCAGCCTTGGTGCTGGCCACCACGGCGCTCGCCGCCGGCCGCGAGGTGGTAATCAGCCGGGGTGAGCTGATCGAGATCGGCGCCGGGTTCCGGCTGCCGGACCTGATCACCTCGACCGGCGCCCGGCTGCGTGAAGTCGGCACGACCAACCGCACGCACCTGCTCGACTACGCCCGCGCCGTCGGCCCGGAGACCGGCAGCCTGCTCAAGGTGCACCCGAGTAACTTCCGGGTGCACGGCTTCACCGCGGAGGTCTCCCTGGCCGAGCTGCGCACCCTGGCCGACGAGCAAGGCGTGCCGCTGGTGGCGGATCTGGGCAGCGGACTGCTCACCCCCGAGCCGGTGCTGCCGGACGAGCCGGACGCCACCACTGCTCTCGAAGCGGGCGCGGACCTGGTGATCGCCAGCGGGGACAAGCTGCTTGGCGGACCGCAGGCCGGGCTGCTGCTCGGCCGGGCGGAGGTGATCGCGACCCTGGCTCGGCACCCGTTGGCCCGGGCCGTGCGCGCGGACAAGCTCGCCCTGGCGGCGCTGGAGGCCACGCTGATCGCTGGCCCGGCGCCAGCAGGCGAATACGTGCGTGCCGATCCGGAGGCCCTGCGGGATCGGACCGAGCGCCTCGCGGCCGCCGTCGACGGCGGAGCTCAGGTGGCGGTGGTGCCGCACCCTGGTCGGGTCGGTGGGGGCGGCGCCCCGGGTCGGGAGCTACCGGGCTGGGCACTGCGGCTCCCGGAGGTCACGGCCCGCCGCCTGCGGCTTGGGGAGCCTGCCGTGCTCGCGCGGGTGCACGACGGCGGATGCCTGGTGGACCTGCGCTGTGTGCCGCCGGCCGAGGACGGCGTACTTGCCGGTGCGGTGCGGCGAGCGCTGACGGGTGCAGGAGCCGAGCCGAGTCGGTTGGAACCCGCGTAGCGCATTCGAACCCGCGTAGAACCGGGTTCGAATGCGCCAAGCCGGTTCCAATGACGTGCAGCAGGTAGGACGGGAGGCCCACCGGTGAGCAGCGACGTGGTGGCCACGGCCGGGCATGTGGACCACGGCAAGTCGGCGTTGGTGCGAGCGCTGACCGGGATCGAACCGGACCGGCTGGCCGAGGAGCGTCGCCGCGGCCTGACCGTGGACCTGGGCTTCGCCTGGACCGCGCTGGTGCCCGGCTGCGAGGTGGCGTTCGTGGACGTGCCCGGGCACGAGCGGTTCCTCGCCAACATGCTCGCCGGGCTGGGGCCGGCGCCGGTGGTCTGCTTCGTGGTAGCCGCCGACGAAGGCTGGCAGGCACAGTCCAGCGACCATCGGGACGCGGTGGCGGCGCTGGGCATCGACCGCGGTGTGCTGGTGCTCAGTCGCGCGGACCGGGCCGATGCAGCCCGCGCCGAGGAGGTGCTTGCCCAGGCGCGCACGGAGCTAGCCGGCACCGGGCTGGCGGATGCACCGGCAGTGGTGACCTCAGCGGTGACCGGTGCCGGGCTGCCCGAGCTGCGTGAGGTGCTCGCCGGTGTGCTCGCCGACGCCGGCCCGCCGGATGCGGACGCGCGGGTGCGACTCTGGCTGGACCGCTCGTTCAGCATCGCCGGGGCGGGCACCGTGGTCACCGGCACGCTCGCAGCCGGCACGATCCGGCGCGGCGACTGGCTCACCGTCGCCGGTGCAGGGGATCTGGTCCCGGCCGGTGTGCGTGGGCTGCAGAGCCGGGGCGAGGACTGCGAGCAGATCGGGCCGACGAACCGGGTGGCGGTCAACCTGCGTGGTATCGAGCCGGGCCAGGTCGGCCGCGGCGATGCCCTGCTCACCCCGCAGGCGTGGCCGGCCACCTCGGCGGTGGATGTGCGGCGGACCAGCGGGGCGGAGTTCGGCACATCCCTGGAGCAGGTGAACGTCCATGTCGGCACGGCGGCGCTGCCCGGGCGGCTCCGCCCGTTCGACGGCGAGCACGCCCGGATCACGTTCGACCACCCGGTGCCGGTGGTGCTCGGCGACCGGGTGGTGCTGCGCTCAGCGGGCAGCCGCCGGGTGCGGGCCGGCGCCGTGGTCCTCGATGCCGACCCGCCGGCGCTGGCCCGGCGCGGGGACGGGCGCCGCCGCGCGGACACGCTCGCGGCGGTGGGCCCGGAGGGCGATGTGGCCGCGGAGGTGGCCCGGCGCGGGGCGATGCCCGTGGAACGGCTGGTAGCGCTCGGGCTGATCAGCGTCGGCGCCCCGGCGCCGGTGGAGGTCCAGGTGGTCGGCGACTGGTGGGTGGACCCGGCGGCGCTGCACCGCTGGCAGCAGCAGCTGGCGGAGCTGGTAGCCACCCTGCACGAGCGGGAGCCGCTGGCCGCGGGCCTCTCCCGCGGCGCAGCGGTCGATGCCCTCGGTCTACCGAGCGCAGACCTACTCGCTGCCGTGGTCGCTGCCGCCGGGCTCGAGGAGCATGGTGGTCTCCTGGCCCGGCCGGGGCACCGTGCGGACCTGGGCCCGGCCGAGCCTGGTGTGGCAGAGCTGGAGACTCGACTGCGGGCGGCGCCGTTCCGAGCACCGGAAGCTGCGGACCTGGTGGTGCTGGGTCTGGGGTCCCGCGAGCTGGCGGCGGCCGAGCGGGCGGGCCGGCTGCTCCGGCTGCCCGGTGAGGTCGTGCTGCTCCCCGATGCTCCCGCGCGGGCGATGCGCGAGCTGGCGGCGCTGCCGCAGCCGTTCACCGCGAGCGCGGCCAAACAGGTGCTGGGCACCACTCGTCGGGTGGTGATCCCGCTGCTGGAGTACCTGGACGGGCGCGGCTGGACCCGGCGCGTGGATGCGAGCAGGCGCGAGGTGGTGCGGCCGCGGCACTAGCGGGTCACCGTGGCGGCGTGAACCGGCCAATCCGCTGGTGCGACCTGGCGCGATCAGCTGAGGTCGAGAGATTCGGCGAGAGTACGCGCAGCGGCGAGCGGGTCCTCGTCGAGGAACTGGACCGCGACGTGGTCGGCGCCGGCATCCAGGTGCGCGGTAAGCGCGGCAGCGACTACCTCGAGCTCGCCGTGGGCGACGAGCGCATCCACCAGGGCGTCGCTGCCACCGTCGGCGAAGTCCTCCTCGGTGAAGCCGAGCCGCTGCAGGTTGCTGCGGTAGTTGGTCATCTGCAGGTAGCGCTCGACGACTGGCCGGGCCACCTCGCGGGCAGCGGCGGCATCGGTCTGCAGCAGCACCTTGTGCTCCGGTGCGAGCAACGCCCCGGCGCCCATCACCTCCCGCGCGATGGCGGTGTGCTCCGGGGTGGCCAGGTACGGGTGCGCGCCGGCAGCGCGCTCTGCGGCCAGGGCGAGCACCCGGGGACCGAGGGCGGCGAGCACGCGGCGCTCGGCCGGCACCCCGTCGGCATCCAGCCGGTCCAGGTACTCCACGATGGTGGCGTACGGGCTGCGGTACTCGGCGGTCGCCTCCCGGTGGCCGATGCCCAGGCCGAGCAGGAACCGGCTCGGGTGCAGTTCCTCGAGCCGGTGGAACCAAGCGGCGGCCTCGTCCGGCGGCACCTGCCACATATTGATGATGCCGGTGGCCACCACCAGGTGCTCGGTGGCATCGAGCGCCGGCTCGATCTCGGTCAGCTCCGAGGGGCTGCCGCCGATCCACAGCGTGCCGTAGCCGAGGTGCTCCATCTCGCGCGCCAGCTCGGTGGTGGCGTGCTCGGGGCGCGCCCAGATTCCGTATCGGCCGAGTTCTGCAGACATATCCGCACCAACCAGCCAGGATCACCCAGCATTCCCGAGCAGCCCGAGGTCAGCGAGCCGACCTACGGCAGGAGAGCCCCGCCGTCGACCCCTCGGTACTCAAGGACCCGACGGCAGGGCGGGTGCTCACTCCTGCTGATTCTGGACGGGAGCAGGTGCGGGCAAGCGCCCGACCACCACCACCCCGACGACCAGCCCGATCCCGGCGAGCACAGTGGCGACCAGGAACGGGTCGCCGGCATGCAGCGTGGGCGCGAAGCCGATTCCGACGCAGACCGCCACCCCGCTGGAACCGCCGAGCTGGTCGGCCGCCCGCTGCACACCCGAGGCAGTGCCTGCGTCCTCGTCGGTCACGCCGCTGACCGCCACATACTGCAGGCCTACGAGGCCAAGGCCCATCCCGGCCGCGATCAACAGCATCGCCGGGACCATCGCTGCCGCACCTGCACCGAGGACTGCGACCAGCGCGATCACCGCCAGCGCGGCCGCGGTGAACGCGAGGCCTGCCAGGATGCAGGCTCGCGCTCCCCATCTGCTCAACAACCGGGGCACCAGCATGGAGAACGCGATGAGGGCGACCGCCAGCGGCACCATCGTCACCCCGGCACCGATCGGCCCGATCTCCAGCCGGTCCTGCAGGTAGAACGTGAACAACAGGAACGAGGTGGACAGCGCGCCGCTGAGTAGCATCGTGGTCAGATTGGCTGCTACCCGGGCGCGGTTGGCGAAGAAGCCCAGCGGCAGCAACGGATTCCGCGAACGTGCCTGCACCCGCACGAATCCGACTCCGGCCAACACCGCCCCCACCAAGGCCGCCGGAGCGACCCACCCGGGCGTGCCGGGCTCGCCCGCCTCCACCACCCCGAAGGTGAACAGCAACGGGCACGCGGTCAACAGCACAGCGCCCGGAACGTCCAACGGTTCGGTGCCGCGATGTATCGGCCGGTCCCGCTCGACCAGGAAGAGGCCGGCCAGCAGGACGATCAGGATGAACGGCACGGAGATCAAGAAGATCCAGCGCCACCCGAGATGGGCGGTGATGATCCCGGACAGCACGAAGCCGAGCACCAGACCGCAGCTGGCGACGGCCGCCCACACACTCAGTGCCCGGGACCGGCGCGGTCCCTCGGGGAACATCAGCACGATCGTTGCCATCGCAGCGGGTAGTGCGATCGCCTCACCGGCGCCCTGCAGCAGGCGGGCCAGGACCAACAGCCCGAACGACGGGGCCAGACCAGCCAGCAGAGATGCGGCACCGAACAGGGCGGTGCCGGTCAGCAGGGTACGGCGCCGGCCGAGCAGGTCGCCCAGGCGGCCGCCCAGCATCAGCAGCCCGCCGCCGGTGATGGTGTATCCCACCACCACCCAGGTGAGGGAATGGGCGTCAACACCGAAGTTGTCGCCGATCGACGGCAGCGCAATGTTGACCACGGTCACGTCGACCGCGATGAAGAACTGCAACATCGACATCGCGCACAGCACCAGCCATGCGCGTGCCGGGGACGAGTTCCGTCCACGGGAAGTGCGAAGAGTTGAGAACACCAGGTACTCCGTTGCTCAGAGAGAGGTTTCCGAGCAGCACGAAGAGTGCCGCTCCGAATCTGACCAGGGAGCGGCTGGGCGAGGTGAAGAGAATCGCTGAGACGCCCGCCGCTAGCGGGACGTCTCGTTCACTGCGGCACAGCCGGCCGCGGAAGCTGCTGACATGGCCGCAACGCTACCAGGGGCGACAGACGGGCCGACCTACGGCGCGGGCGTTTCGCCGTCGACCGCTGGCTGCTCAGCAACCTCCGGTGCTGGGCCGGCTTCCTCCAACAGCGCATCTAGGACAGGAAGTAGCTCGGGGACTCGGCGGGTCACAGCGGCCCAGACGATCGCGTAGTCGACATCGCCGTACTCGTGAGCAATGACGTTCCGCATCCCAACGATTCTGTCCAGTTCTGGCACACGTCGAGCGGTCTCACGATCCTCCTTGCGGAGGTGGCTCAGCGCTTCGCCGAGGATCTCGAGTTGACGCTCCACTGCGGAACGCAGCATCAGATCGGCGAGAAACTCGGGCTTCGTTCGATCTGCCGCGAATTCGAGTACGGCCCTCGCGGCTGCGGCGGCATCCCAGATCCGGGCGGCGGACTCAGGCCGCATAGACATCCTGCGCACTATTGAAGGCAGCCGCCTTGAAATAGGGGTTCCTGACCGTACGGGCGACGACCAGATCGACATCGCGGCCAACGATCTCGGTCAGCGCCTCGCGAAGTCCGAAGTAATCGTCGAACGCGTCATCGCGCCCCGGCAGGAAATCCACCAGGAAGTCGATGTCGCTGCGCGCCGGATCGAAGTGATCCTCGAGTACCGATCCGAACACCCGGAGCCGCTGCACGCCGTACCGCTTACTGGCATGGCGAATGGCCTCGATGTCGAGGTGCGACGCCGTATCCATAGTTCCAGTGTTCCATGCCGACGCTGGGTGTACGCCTCCGGCGCGCTCCGCGCACCCACGACCGGTGAGCCGACCTACGGCGCGGTAGCTCCGCCGTCGACCCGCTGCGGATGGGAGTACACGTTCATCGAGTCCCCGCGCAGGAACCCGATCAGGGTCAGGCCCGCCTCCTCCGCCAGGTCCACCGCGAGCGAGGACGCCGCGGAGACGGCGGTGAGCATCGGGATACCGGCCATCACCGCCTTCTGCACCAGCTCGAAGCTGGCCCGGCCGGAGACCTGCAGCACCGTGCCGGTCAGCGGGAGGTGGTTGTTCAGCAGCGCCCAGCCGACCACTTTGTCGACCGCGTTATGCCGCCCCACATCCTCCCGCACCACGAGCAGCTCCCCAGTGGCGGCGTCGAACAGGCCCGCCGCGTGCAGCCCGCCGGTCTTGTCGAACACCGCCTGCTGCTCGCGCAGCCGATCCGGAAAGGTGACCAGCCGCTCGGCACCGATCCGGGTGGCGTCGGCGGCCACGTCGAAGCTCGAGACAGTGCGGACGGCCTCGATGCTGCGCTTGCCGCACAGGCCGCAGGAACTGGTGGTGTAGAAGGCGCGCGCTGCCTCCGGCGGTGGCGGAGCAACGCCAGGGGCGAGGGCGATATCGAGCACGTTGTAGGTGTTCTCGCCTCCGCCGGTGCCCGGTCCGCCGCAGTGGATCGCGGTGTGGAACTGCTCACCGCGGGCCACGATCCCCTCGGAGACGAGAAACCCGGCGGCGAGCTCGACATCGTGCCCGGGGGTGCGCATCGTGACGGCGAGCGGCTCTCCGGAGACCCGGAGCTCCAACGGCTCCTCCACCGCGAGGGTGTCCTGGCGGTGGCGCGCCTGGCCGCCGACGGTGATCTTCACCACCGTGCGGCGCGTGGTGATGCGACCCATGGCAGCGACGGTACACCGCCACTGATCGCCGGGACAGTGCAGGGTGGGAAGGGTCTAGAAGCCGATCCCGCTCAGCACGTTCACGGTCAGCATCGCGGTCAGGCCCGCGAGGATCGCCAGCCGCAGCACCAGCACTCCCCGTGTTGACTCAGTCCACATCTTCCTGCCTCCTCTGGTCTCCCGTGCACACCTGATGTGCAAGCGGTCCAACACTGGGTACGACTGGCCCGGCGGGCAGCTGTCACGCGAAAACTGCGAGGAGTTTCCGCGCCCGATCGCCGCGTATCCTGGAAAAGGTCCCAGTCCCCCACTCGAGAGGCCCCGATGGAGCGCAGGCTCGTGATCACCGCTGACGACCTCGGCGTCGATCCGGACACGAACGCGACCATCGTCGAGCTGCTGCGCGAGGGGCTGATCTCGGCCACCACACTGATCCCGGTGGCCTGCGCCGCGCAGGACGCCGTCCACCGGATCCGGCAAGCCGGCCTGCCCGCACCGCGCCTGCACCTGACGCTCTCCTCCTCGCGGGAGATGCCGCCATGGCGGCCGCTGTCCCCCGAGGTCCGGTCACTGACCGGCCGGGATGGGACCTTCCCGGTCGACGCTGGAGTCGCGGAGCGCGGGGCCACACTGACCGATCTGACCACTGAGCTGTTCGCCCAGCTCCGCTGGATGCACCAGGCCGGACTGCAGCCCACCGGTTTGGACTCGCACTCGGGCAGCCTGTACGGGCTCCGCGGGCGATCGCTGGCCACGGCAGCGGTCGACTTCTGCGCGGCCCACGACCTCGACTTCCGTCTCCCGCGCACTCTGCAGCGCACGGTCACCCTCGCGGTGCGCGGGCTGCGCCGGGCGCACCGCAGTGCCGTCCAGCAGGCGGACGCGCTGCGGGTGCGGCTCCCGGAACTGCTGGTGAGCTCGTGGCTCCCCGGCCGGATGGTGCTCAGCTACGGGCAGTTGCGCACAGAGGTGCTGCACCAGCTGCGGCGACTGCCCGCCGGAACCTCGGAGCTGATGCTGCACCCGTCCCCGGCCTCTGCCGCCCAGTGGCTGCCCGCCGCCGAGGCCCGCAAGCGCCTCTGGGAGCTACGACTGCTCCGCGACGACGTGTTCCACCGCGCGCTGCAGCGCGCCGGTATCGAGGTGGTGCCGGCCTGGTAGCGGGCTTTCCGGCGCACCCCTGCTCGACGGCGGAGCTCACCGGTCCAGGTTGAGTCGCCCGGCCTTGCGCAGCACCAGCAGCAGCGAGCCCATCAGCAGGGCCAGGGCGGCGACCGCCAGCCCGGTCAGCGGTGCCTCGATGCCGCTGACCGCCAGCTCGCCGTCCTCGGCTGCCGGAGCCTCGTCGCCCGGTTCGTCCGGCGTGTCCGCAGGCGGCGCGGTCTCCTCGGGTGGCGCGGTCTCCTCGGGTGGCGGCGTCTCCTCCTGCTCGGCAGGTACTACCTCGAGGGTGAACTCCTTGTACACCGGATCGCCGACCACGACGGTGAAGGTGTAGCTCTCGGCCGACGTGGGCGTCCCGGTGATCTCGCCGGTGGCAGCATCCAGCTCGAGGCCCTCGGGCAGGTCACCGGAGTCGATGCCCCAGGTATACGGGCCGCCATCGCCGCCGGTGGCCTCCAGGGTCGCCGTGTACGGCTCCCCCACTGTGCCCTCGGGCAGCGTGTCCGTGACGATGACCAGCTCCGGCAGCACGGTGACGGAGAAGTCTGCGGAGGTCACGCCGTCGACCTGGATCGAGAACTCGAACGTGCCCGCCTCGGTCGGCTGCCCGGTGATCTCGCCGGTGGCCGCATCCAGCTCCAGCCCATCCGGCAGGTCGCCCTCGGTCACCGCCCACGAGTACGGCTCGCCCGCACCACCGGTGGCTTCAACGAGCCCGGTGTAGGCCTGTCCGACGATCCCGCCCGGCAACGTCTCCGTGGTGATCTGCGCCGGCTCAAACACCACCTCGACGGCCCCAGCGTCACAGGCTTGGCCGACGGGCCGGGTGAACCCCGCTCCCCGCTGGTCCATGCTGCCCTCGAGGCACAGCTCCAGGGCTGTGCCAGGAGCGGTACTGCCCACGGGGATCAGGTCCACCGCCGGAGAATCCACAGCCGGCAGCACCGTCTGGGTGGTACCCCCGTTGTCGCCGAGCACGCCGAGCAGCGGGTCCGTATCCGCCAGGCTGGTGTCCTCGGTCAAGGCACAGGTGGCGTCGGAGACCACGTTGTAGCCGCCGTCGGTGAGGACGCCGCTGGAACCGTCGACGTAGCACGCACTCCCAGCCGAGGGACTAGCAAGGACACTGCCCGCCAGCAGAGTCTGAACCCCGGGGCCGATCCCCAGTCCGAACGGCGGAGCGTCTGCTTCCGGATTGGCTTCAGTGCCGTTGCCGGTCATCGTGCTGGCGGACAGCGTCAGGTAGATGGTCGCTCCCGGAGTCTGTGCCTGGGCGTTGATCCCGTACCAGGTGTTGTCTGCGATCGTGCTGTTGCGCACCACGGTCGAGCGAGCCAGTCCCAAACCGGCGCGATTACCGGAGATCTCACTGCCGGTGATGGTGAAGTCAGCATCGGGATTGCTCGAGCCGTCGAGGCTGAGGATGCCGAAACCGGCCGCTGCCTCATCGTCGGGCGCATCGGCGCCACTGCCGGTCACCGAACTGTCCGCCAGGGTCACGTCGCCGGTGCCCACGATCATTCCGTTGGAGTTGTCAGCGATCGTCACCCCCGTGGCAGTGAAGGAACCACCGCCGATCACCAGGCCGGCACCGAAGGGGCCCACCCCCAGCGAGCCATTGCCGGTGATCTCCGTGTCACTGATGCTCATATCACCGGCGTCCGGATTCTCGGGCACAACGCCAGGCTGCGCGACGATCCCGGCGCCGTAGTTGTCTGCGATCGTGCTGGCACTCACGTCGACTCTCACCGCGGAGGCGGACAGTCCGACCGGATAGTTCGAGATCTCGGTGTCGGTGATGGTGAGCGTGACCGGCTCTTCGCCGCGATTGCCGGATCTCACCCCGCTGTCGAGCTGATCAGCGGCTGCGCTGTCACCCACCAGCTGACTATCCATCACGGCGAGGTCAGCATCTTGAGCCACGATGCCGCTGCTGCTGCCGGAGATGTCCGAGGCGGTCACCGTGGTCGGCACACCGTGGGTCACGATCGCGTTGGAGTTGTCGATCAGGTGGGCATTCGTCACGTCGAGCGATCCGACCGGACCAGTGGTGGCGTCTTGCCTGAGCATCGCGATGCCGCCGGTCCTGGCCTCACCATCGGTGCCGTTATCGGCGATCCTCGTGCCGTTCACGGTCACCTGCGCCAGACCCAATGGGCCGGCCATACCGCCGTGCACGATTCCCCCTCCTGCGTGACCGGTGATCTCACCACCCGTGACGTCCACGCTGCCATCGAAGATACTGATCCCATACCCACCGGCAGTGCTGGCTGGTTCGGACGCGGGGATCGAGGTGTCCGCGATGGTTGCAGAGCCCTGGAAGATCAACACGTTGGCGAAGCCACCGGCGGACACAGTGGACCCGGTCATGGTCAGTGTGCTCGGGCCACCAGTGTCGGTGAACCCGCCCAGCATGATGCCCGCGAACGACCCGGTCTCGTCGTCTCCCGCGGCTGTAGCGGGCGTGATGATACTGCTCGCGATCGTCAGGTCGCTGCCGTTGCTGGCGCTGACGCCGACTCGCGGTTCGCCACCGTCCGGATCGAGGGAACCGGCAGCCTGGACAGCGGTGTCGGTGAGAACCACTGAGCTGTTGTTCTGCGCGCGGACTCCGGGGCCGAGCTCGGTAGCGCCGTCCTGGTGCTCGATGCTCACCTGAGTCAGTTCGACGGTGCTACCGCCGTCCGCCACCACCGCGTACTCGAGCCCGTCCAGGTCGGGTGAGATGGTCAGCCCGGTGACGCTCGCGATGCCGGCGCCCTGGACCGAGACGGCGGGACCCGCTCCGTCGGAGACGAGCACAGCATCCGCGCTCCCCACGAGGGCGACCGGGGAGCTCAGCACCAAGGACTCCACATAGGTCCCTGGCGCGATGGAGACCGTGTCATCAGCGGTCGACTGATCGAGCGCTGCACCGATCGTGGCGCACGCGGCACTGGCCTGCTCGCCGCAGTCTGGCGTGTCCGCGCCGTTCGCCGCGTCCACGTACCAGGTGGCACCCGCTGCCGCAGCCGGCGCGACTGCACCGAGCAGGACCAAGGCACCGGCGCCGAGCGCGGCGGCACCAGCGCGGGCCTTCCCTGCTCGCCCGGAGTCTCCGCGTCGTCGCGTCGCAGGCCCAGGCCGAACCGTCTGCATCACAGGTTTCTCCCCGAAGTCGCGCAGGCGACCCCGCCTGCACCCAGCAACATACACCCGAACAGGTCGGTGCTGTACAGGGGTCTAACATTCGGAGGGCTCTACCGGCGGCCGCCCTGGGCGCTGGACTAGACCAGGCGCGCGGCAGCGGCCAGCCGACCGGCGGCCTGCCGCAGCAGCCCAGGTGCGAGTCCGCGGTGCTGGTGGCTGAGCACGGTCCACACCAGCCGTCCACGGCGACGGCGGTATCGCATCGCCGTGATCAGCCGCACCTGGTCGCCGGCCCGGTGCACCAGCAGCCGGCAGTCCAGCAGCCGGCCGGCTGCCCCCATCAGCACGTGCGTGCCGGATGCGGAGATCACCTGCCAGCCGGCGATCGTCCCGGCAGTACCGTCGGGTGCGATCTGCATCCGGAGGAGGGTCTCGAAGATCAGCCTCCGGCTCTTCCGGTCGATCGACTCCTCGAACATGGCCCTCGCCCAGTCTCGGGCGCCATCGGGAGCGGTGGTGGTGAGCACGAACTCGTCGGCGTAGTCAGGGCTCAGATCCAGCAGCTCCAGCGAGCGGGGGTCAACCGCGCGCCGGCCGAGAGCCCCGGATACCGGTTCGCGATCGCGCCAGGCTCGTTCCCAGGAGGCGGTCAGCGCGGGCCAGACGATCAGGTGCCGAAAGGGGGCGATCGCGCGCAGGTAGAGCGCTCCCATCCGGCCGCTCGTCCTGGTCAGGACGGTGACGAGGAGGCCTGGTTCACCACCCTCGGGCCAACCGAGATGCAGGAGAGCATGCACCGTGCTGCTGGCCATCTCCGAGACTGCTTCCCGGTCGGTGGCATAGACCGGCGACAGGAGGCCCGGTTCGCCGGTTGCGGCCGCCTCGAGGTCTGCGGGCAGCCGGTGACGCAGCGAGGGCACCCGTTCCTCGAGCCCGCTGCCGGGCCGGTCCCAGCCCAGCCGAGCACCCAGCCACCAGCGCACGGCGAAAAGACCGCGGGTCAGCGGACCGAACGTGTCGAGGTCGCCACCCTTCTCGACGGCGGCCCGCACCCGGGCAAAATCATCTCGGCCGGCTCCGGGGGTCGGGATCCACCACACGTCTTCGACCTGGAAGTCGGAGGCGAACTCGTGGATCCGCCACGGTTGGCAGCGAAACGTCGCTGTATCGATCCTGGGCATCCGCCCCTCCTTTCTATACGCTGCCGTATAGAAGGCATCTTAGCAAGAATATACGCAGCCGTACAGATAGGCTGGCGATCATGGCTCACGCACGAACACCGCGCACGTCCTGGATCGATCGCGGCCTGGAGGCGCTGGCCGCGGGCGGCGTGGATGCCGTCCGCGTCGAACCGATCGCAGCGCAGCTCGGGGTGACCAAGGGCGGCTTCTACGGCTACTTCTCCGGGCGCGACCAGCTGCTCGCAGAGATGCTGAGCACCTGGGAGACGGACGTGACCGAGGGAGTCATCGCCGTCGTCGAGGCCGACAGTGGACACGAGGCTCGCGAGCGGGTGCGCCGACTAGCACTGGCGATCAATGTTCCGGACCGGGTCACGATGCGCGTGGACACGGAGGTGGCCATCCGGGAGTGGGCCCGCAGAGACGTTGCGGCCGCCGAAGTCCTCGCGCGCGTGGACCAGCAGCGGACCGCCTACCTGCGGGGCCTGTTCGGCGAGTTCTGCTCACCGGAGGAGGCCGATGCGCGCACCGCGGTCGCGGTCTCCGTGCGGCTGACGAGCTACTTCATGGACTTCGGCCACCCCGGCCGTGCGCACGAGGAAGTCGTCGAGCTGGTGGTCCGCGAGCTGCTGAGCTGAAGTCGGTCAGGCCTCGGGATCGTAGTCGGCGAGCGTGCGGCCCCTCTTCGCGCCCAGTGCGGCGAGCTTCTGGGTCAGGCCCGCGGGAAGGCTCGTGAGAGCACGCAGCGCGCGGGGCAGCAACCAGGCCCCGAGCCGCCCGGTGGGTACGAGCTGGCGCAGCGTGCTCGGCGCAACCTTTCGCGCCTGACTGACGATCGGGGCCATGACCTGCTCGGTGGCACTGAACGCGTGCGCACTGTCGAAGCTGTGGTGCGCGAGCTGGGACGCGAGCACATATCCGCCGAGCACGGCCACCGCATTACCGCCACCGACGGCCGGACCGGGCGAGTAGCCGGCATCACCGACCAGGGCGACGCGGGCGGAGGACCAGGAGTCCATCCGGATCTGCGCGATGCTGTCGTAGTAGAAGTCGTCCGCACCCTCGGCAGCGGCGGCAGTGATCGGGAGCCGGTCGGAGAGCAGTTCGACGGCAGCGACCGCGCGAGCGAGCTGTCCGGCGCGGTCCCGGTAGTGGATCGGCGGTTCCCCCGCGGTCCGGAACAGCAGCAGTGCGCGGGCCTGCGTGCCGTCGTCGACCGGGTAGACGAATCCGCTCAGATCGACGTCGGCGACAGCGTGCACCTGCCGGTCCGGGATGCCTGGATTGGGATAGCTGAACACGGACAGCGCTGCACCGAGATCGTGCCGGAACTGTGCCTCGGGCCCGAAGACGAGCCGCCGGACGACGGAGTGCAGCCCGTCCGCGCCGATCACGATGTCGTAGCGCTCCGACCTCCCCTCGCGAAACGTCACGTCGACGCCGTCAGCATGCTCGGCCAGCTCGGTGACCGTGTCGCCGAATCGGTACTCGACTGCCGCTCGGTTGCCGGCGTAGAGGATCTCGCACAGATCCTCACGCTGGATCTCGATGTGGCGCGCACTGATCGCCGCGCTCACCCGCGACATCTCCAGGCGGCGCGACGCGCCCTCGCGAAAGACCAGAAGGTCACGATCGACCCGGGCCGCGGTGACCGCGTCGAGAAGCCCCATCCGCTCGATGATGTCGGTGGCCACATCGGCGAGGTCGACCGCATGCCCCCCGGTGCGCCGCAAGGTTGCTGCCTGCTCGAGGACGGTGACCTCGGCCCCAGCACGAGCCAGTTCGTAGGCCGCGACCTGCCCCGCAACCCCAGCGCCGACGATCAGCACCCGCGCGCTCATCGCGCCGGCTCTCGCTGGACGCGGTCAGCGGTCCGCTGGCGAAGCAGCTCGGCCAGCTCCCGGTCCCGTTCGGTCTCCTCCGGCAAGGCTGCGGCCAGGTCTTTGGCCCGCTGCTCCAGCAACGGTTCGATGTACCGGTCGGTGAGGACGTGGAGCTGGCCTGTGTGGATACCGGCGAGTACCAGATCCCCCACGATGGCCGGGTCCAGCCCGTAGCGTTGGAGCAGGGCATGGCCGTGATCGTCGACGGCGGAGCTGCCCTGGACATGGTCGCGACTGTTGCGTAGCACCTCGGTGCGGACGATGCCCGGGCAGACGACGGTGACGCCGATGCTCGCGGCGGCCAGCTCGTGCTGCAGCGCCAGCGATTCGGTCAGTCCGACCACCGCAAACTTCGACGCGACGTAGCTGGTGATCTCGCTCGGTACCAGGCCTGCACCGGAGGCGACGTTGACGATGTGGCCCGGACCTCCGCGGGCGAGCAGCCGCGGCAGCACGGTCTGCACCCCATTGACCACACCACCGAGGTTGATCCCAAGGACGAGGTCCCAGGTGTCGTAGGTCAGTTCCGCGATCGGCACTGTGGACCCCACACCTGCGTTGTTGCACAGGATCTCGATCGGCCCGAGCCGTTCTTCGACCGCATCGGCAGCCTGTGCGAAGGCGTCGCGGTCCCGGACATCGAGCACGACGGCGGTCACCTCACGCTCCAGGGAGAGGCTCTGGAGCCGCGCGACAGCGCGGTGCACCGCCTGCTCATCCACGTCCGCCAGCGCGACGTGCGCACCCGCGCGGGCGAACGCCGTCGCGATGGCGAATCCGATCCCGCTCGCCGCCCCGGTGATGAAGGCGACCCTGCCGTTGACGTCCATCGCACCCCTTTCAAAGTGATAGTGACTCTCACATCATGCGGGGTTGATCGAGAAAGTGCAAGTGACTCTCACAATTTTGTTACGGTCGTTGCGTGGCAGACGATCTGGGACTCCGGCAACGCAAGCGCCGTGCGGCGATGACCCACGTCCAGCAGGTCGGACTGGACCTGTTCGACGCCCACGGGTTCGACGCCGTCACCATCGAGCAGGTCGCCCAAGCCGCGGAGGTCTCACCGAGCTCGGTCTACCGCTACTTCGGCACGAAGGCCGGCCTGATTCTTGTGGACGCCGACCGGACGCCCGCACCCGCTGCCCGGCGCGTGCCGACCCGCGGCGACGAGCACCCGGTCGACCTCGCCCGACGCGCCGTCCGCGAGTACCTCGGCAGCCAAGCGGTGCACACGGTCAGTCGCCGACGCGTCCAGTACCTGATGGAGGTGCCAGCCGTCCAGGCAGAGTTCTCCCAGCGGATGATCGAGTGGCTACACGGGACGGCAAGCGAGGAATCCGCCGAGCGCGCCAGCGCGGCGCAATTCGAGGCACAGACCACCTGGGGCGCGATCTTCGGCACCGTGCTCGGCGCCCTCACCTACTGGTACAGCACCGACTACGCCGACCCCCTCCTGGAGCTCGTCGACGACGGGCTCGACCGGCTCCGCCGCGGACTCGGCGCCTAGCACGCCGGCCTCGGCGCCTGGGTCACCGGCGCTGCGGCAGCTCCCGACTGATCGCCAGCGGCGGGAGCCACGGCGACTCCTGGAGCTCGACCCGGCGCACGCCGCACCGGGTACAGCACACGTAGACCACAGTGCCGGTGGAAATGTCGTGACGGGACTCCACCAGCCAGTCGTGGAGCTGCTCGTCGCGGGTCGATCCGGCACCGGCCCGGTCGTGAAGAACTGTCATAGTCCTACCGTGATGTAATGGCCTTATGCATCTCAACCCTTACGGCGAGTACGCGGTCCTCCTGGCGGCCACCCTCGCCAACGACTGGCCCGCAGACCGGGCCGGGATCGTGGCCCGCACGCGCGAGTTCGGCATGACGATGGGCTTCTCCGCGGCAGCTGGGGACCACCAGCGCACCCGCGAGGTGATCGACAACTGGCTCGACGTCGTCGACGCTCCCGGGCCGCAGCAGCGTGCTGCACTGCTGAACGCACAGCTGGCGGCGGCCGCCGCCTACCCCCGGCTCACCGACCACGACGACGAGGGCTGGCACCTGCACTACCGCGACGAACGCGACTCGCTGCCCGAAGTGCTGGTATCGGTGATCAGCGTCGGCACGGCGCTGCACCTGAGTACCCGCGGGATGCACCGGCTCGGCCGATGTGCTGCCGGAGCGGCACCACGCGACCCGTGCTCCGCCGTCGTGGTGGACGTGACCCGCAACGGTCGCCAGCAGTACTGCTCGGTGCGCTGCGCCAACCGGGCGGCGGTACGGCGGCACCGCGCCCGCAGCACGCCGGCCTCCTCGAAGTCCTGACCCTGCCCCTCAGCGGTCGTGGCTGGCCCAGTAGGCCGGCAGCTCCCGCCCGAGCGCTTCCGCCGCCTGCATGGGCAACGAGTGGGTGGTGTTCGGCCGGACGATGGTCGGATCGACCCCGAGCGAGCGCGCTCGCTCGGCGGCCTTCGCACCGCCGGCCAGCGATTTGTCACTGGCGATCTCGACCCGGATCGGCATCGACATCGAGCGCCACTCGGCGTCGGTCAGGGTGCGCGGGGTCAGAGCGGCAGCGGCGTAGTGCTTCGACCCCTCGTCGATCATCACCGACATCGGCGTGCGCTCCTGGACCTCGGCTATGGTGACCCCGCCGATCTCCGCCAGTGCGCGATCCTTCCACGACTGCGGGAGCGGAAGCAGCAGCACGGAGGCCCAGAGATAGATCGACAGCGGCATGGTGTGCAGCACCATCACCGGCTCGAGCAACGTGAGCGAACGAACTCGGCCAGCGTGGTGCAGAGCATGGGTGGCAGCGATCGCACCGCCGAAGGAGTGGCCCACCACGTGCGCCTGCTCGATCCCCAGCCCAGCGAGCGCCTGCTCCAGCCAGCCCACCTGATGGTCGAAGGACTCGAATGGCACGGTGTGGGTGGACAGCCCGGCATCGCCGACCGCATCCATCGCGTAAAGGGTGCGCTCACCGAGCCAGTACCGCAGGTTCTCGGCCCACATCGGCACGCCGGAGCGGATCCCGGGAACCAGGATCACCGGCAGCGCATCGGTCTCGCCTTCCTCGCGGGGCGCCCATTCGTAGACACGCACGCTGCCGAGCTCGATGGGCACATCGCGGGTACGGGTCGGTGGCGGCATGGTGGCCATCGCTTCGTCATAGGCCGCCTTGTAGGCCTCGAAACCGACCTCGCTGCGCCAGTACCCAGCCTCTGCTGCGCGACGGCTGCGGTTCGACTGTGCCACCACACTCCCTTCGCCGATAAATACAGTCGTGTTGAAGTGGTGTAGATCGAGTCTACCCACCATTCGATACACCCGTACTTTTCACCGTTACGATGGCGAGATGACCAGCTCTGACGTCGACGAACGCCACGCCGCGATCATCGCAGCGGTGTGGCAGGTGATCGCCGAACGGGGCATGGCAGGAGTGTCGATGCGCACGGTCGCTGCCGCTGCCGGCGTCTCGGTGGGCAGGATCCAGTACCGGTTCCACACCAAGGACGAGCTGCTCCACAGCAGCCTGGCGGCGATGCTCTCCGGTGCGGCCGACCGATACGCCCGGGCGAGCGCCGATGCCGGTGACGCCGAAGCGCTCTGGCAGTTGATCGCCCATCCGATACCGCGGACCACGGCGGCCCGTGCCGGTGTGGCGATCTTCCATCAGTACGTGGCGGCCGGGATCAACCACCCCGCGTTGGCGAAGCTGCTGGCCGAGGCCAAGGACAGCGCCGAGCGGGAGGCGGCGCGGCTGATCACCCGGATCGCTGGGCACGTGCAGAATCCCCGCACGGTGGCACGGTCGCTGATCGCCGCCGCCGATGGCCTCGGGATGCGGGTGCTGACCGGCGGACTGTCCGCACGCGCGGCCGAACGAACACTGCGGGCGACGATCGAGCGTGCGCTCGGGCGCGCGGGCTAGTACCCGCTGGCGAGGCCCGGGGGCGACCCGGCTCACGCCTCCCGCTCGATGATGTCCAGGAAGGCGCGGGCAGCGGGACTGGGGTTGAAGTTGCTCCAGGCGAGATACTCGGCTCGAGTCGGCCCGTCGGTGATCGGGATACTGATCAGACCACGAGCACGCGGTGCATAGCGGGACGGCAAGAGCACCACAGCGAGGTTCTGCCGGACCAGGTCGATCATCAGGTCAGTGGCCATCACCTCGAACGCCACATCCCGAGCGATCCCCGCAGCATCGAACGCCATATCGCTCTGTGCGCGCCCCGGGGAGCCGGCGGTGAAATCGACGAACGGCTCCTGCTCCAGATCGTGCAGGCTCACCTCGCCGTGGGTAGCGAGCCCGTGCTCGCGGCTGAGGACGGCGACATGCCGGTCGGTGCCCAGGCTGCGCCAGGCCACACCGCGGGGGCGGCGGTTCTCCGGGAGCCCGAGCAGGCCGATATCGAGCTCGCCGCGGACGATCGCCGCCTCCTGGGCGTCGCTCCCGGAGACCTGCAACGCGATCCGCACCTGGGGGTGCGTCTGGCGAAACGCGCCGAGGGCGCCGGGCACATCCACGGCGGTGACGGTCGGGATGATTCCCACCCGCAGCTGTCCGCGCACCAGACCGGTCGCTGCCGCCGCATCGACGGCGGCCCGCTCGGCGGCCTCGAGGCTCGCCCGAGCCGCGGGCAGGAAGGCCTCCCCCGCCGCGGTGAGCTCGACCCTCCGGCTGGTGCGGGCGAACAGCACGAGGCCGAGCTCCTGCTCCAGCGACTTGACCTGGTGGCTGAGCGCCGACTGCACCACGAAGCACCGGGCTGCCGCTCGGGTGAAGCTGGCCTCCTCCGCGACGGCCAAGACGTACCTCAGCTGCTGCAGCTCCATCAATCAATCATGATTCACGATAGATAAGATGACAAGCATGTGTTGGACTCATTGATCCTTGAGGCCGCACGATGGTCCGGTGACGACGACAACAACAGCAGCCGCACCGATCGGCGCCGGCACCCGGGCCGGCCTGACCGCGCGGACCGCTCTGGCGCCGATGGTGTGGGGCACCACCTACATCGTGACCACCGAGCTGCTACCGGCCGGCCACCCCCTGTTCGCGGCCCTCCTGCGCGCACTTCCCGCGGGAATTCTGGCCCTGCTGATCTCCCGCAGGCTGCCCCATGGCGACTGGTGGTGGAAGATCGCGGTGCTGGGCACCCTCAATTTCGGGATCTTCCTGCCGCTGCTCTTCATCACTGCGGAGCGCCTACCGGGCGGAGTGGCCGCGACGCTGGGCGCCAGCCAGCCGATCATCGTCGCCCTCCTGGTGGTGGTGATCCTGCATGAACGGTTTTCCCGCTGGCGAGTCGGGTGGGGGGTCGTCGGTGTTGCCGGTGTGGGGATGGTGGTCCTCGGACCCGGGGCAGGGATCGATGTGATCGGCGTGCTCGCCGGCGTGGGCGGGGCCCTCTCGATGGGCCTGGGAGTGGTCCTGATCAAGCGGTGGGGGCGCCCCGTGGGGGTAGGTGCCATCACCCTGGCCGGCTGGCAGCTCACCGCGGGCGGCCTTGTGCTGCTGCTGCCGACCCTGCTGTTCGAGGGCATCCCGGAACACGTAGACGGTCCGGCAGTGGCGGGCTATCTGTGGCTCGGGCTGATCGGCGGGCTGGTCACCTACTCCCTGTGGTTCGCCGGAATCCGGCGGCTTCCGGTGACGGCGACGGCGCTGCTCGGCCTGCTCTCGCCGTTGGTTGCGGCCGTGCTCGGCGTCCTCCTCCTCGGCGAGCTGCTCACTCCGGTGCAGATCTGCGGATTCGCACTGGCGCTGGCAGCGATGGTCGCCGGCCAGCTCACCCCACGCAGAAAGAAGGACCTGCTCACATCATGAAGATCTCCGTGTTCGGCGCCACCGGGATGGCCGGGAGCGCCATCGTCAGCGAAGCTCTGGTGCGGGGCCACGAGCTCACCGCCATCTCCCGTACGGCCAGGGCGACGGCGCAGGAGGAGCGGGTCAGGCAGCTCCCGTTGGACCTCGCGAGAGCGGGCGAGCTCGACCCGGCCTTCGCCGAGTGCGACGCCGCTGTACTCACCGTGCGGTTCCCGGTCGACGAGCACCATCGCCTCGCGCCGGCGACCACCCGCGTACTCGATGCCGCCGCCCGGACCGGCACCAGGATCCTGGTGGTCGGCGGGTCGGCGCCGTTGCGTTCGCCCACCGACCCGGATCGGCTCGTGATCGACGACCCGGCACATGTCCCACCGCAGTGGCGGTCTATCGCCCAAGCCAGCCTGGACCAGTTCCACGCCTGCCGGCGGCACGCTGACGCCGACTGGGTCTACCTGAGCCCGCCGGCAGTCCTAGAGCCCGGGGCACGGACCGGCTCCTACCGCCGTGGCACCTCCCAGCTCCTGACCCGTGCCGACGGCACGTCGCGGATCAGCGCCGCCGACCTCGCCATTGCTGTGCTCGACGAGTTCGAGAGCCCAGGGATGGACCGGCACTTCACCGTGGTGCACGCGGGCTGAGCGACGCCGCGGGCACTGCATAGCCCTGCCCCGGTGCGTGGTTACGCTGATCCGGACCATCACCGGAAGGACTCACACCGATGGACCTACTGCTGCTGTCCAACTCCACGGCACCCGGGCGCGGCTACCTGGAGCATGCTCGGGATGCGCTCGCCGAGATTCTGGAGCCGATCACCGAGCTCGTCTTCGTCCCCTACGCACTCGCCGACCACGATGGCTACACCGCCCAGGTGGCCCGCGCACTCGAACCGTTCGGTGTGCGGGTCACCGGCGCACACACCGGTCCGCCGGCGGACCTGGTGCGCCAGGCCGAGGCGATCTTCATCGGCGGCGGAAACACGTTTCGCCTGGTGGCCCGGCTGCACACGGAAGGGCTGATCGACAAAGTTCGCTCCGCCGTCGAGAGTGGTATGCCCTACATCGGCTCCTCGGCCGGAACCAACGTGGCGACGCCCTCGCTGAAGACGACGAACGACATGCCGATCGTGGAGCCGGACTCGTTCGCGGCACTGGGCCTGGTGCCGTTCCAGATCAACCCGCACTACCTGGACCCGGATCCCGACTCCACCCACCAGGGAGAGACCCGCGAACTACGACTGCTGCAATACCTGGAGGAGAACCCAGGACCGGTGCTGGGGTTGCGCGAAGGAACCTGGCTGCGCCGGAAGGGGCATATCCTCACCCTCGCAGGCGAACCCGCCGGGGCTCGGCTGTTCGACCGCGGCAGCGAACCGGTCGACCTCGCCACCGGCGCGGACCTGAGCCACCTGCTCACCTGTTCCCCACGCTGAAGGAGTCTCATGCTCAAGCACGTCCTGACCATTCTCGACCTGCTCGACGACCCGGCTGCGAGCGGCACATCGGTCGTCGCCGCGCTCACCGACGCTGCCGGCGGCCGCGCCGGTGAGGTCGAGGTGACCAGCCAGACCGTGACCGGGCCCAAGGGCAGCACCGACTTCGTCACCGTGAAGATCCCGGGATCAGCCGGGAAGACGGGTGGCGGTTCGGCACGCACCCTGGGGGTGATCGGCCGGCTCGGCGGGATCGGCGCACGGCCGGAACGCATCGGCTACGTCTCCGACGGCGACGGCGCCACAGCGGCCCTCTCGCTGGCGGCCAAGGCGTTGGAGATGTTCAGCCGCGGCGACCAGCTCCCCGGAGACCTGGTGATCGGCACACATGTCTGCCCGGACGCACCGACGCGCCCGCACGATCCAGTGCCGTTCATGGACTCACCGGTGGACATGTCCACGATGAACGCCCATGAGGTGCTGCCGGAGATGGATGCGATCGTCTCCATCGACACGACCAAGGGCAACCGGGTGATCAACCACCGGGGTATCGCCATCTCCCCCACGGTGCAGCAGGGCTACATTCTGCCGGTCAGCCCCGATCTGGTGTCGGTCTACGAGACGGTCTGCGGTATCCCCGCCCAGGTGTTTCCACTGGCCACCCAGGACATCACGCCGTACGCCAACGGGCTGTACCACATCAACTCGATCCTGCAGCCAGCAACCGCTGCCGAGGTGCCGGTGGTGGGGCTGGCCCTGACCACCGAGACCACTGTGGCCGGGTCCGCGCCCGGAGCGAGCCACGAGACCGATATCGCGCTGGCTGCGCGGTTCTGCCTCGAGGTGGCGAAGGAGCTGGGCGCCGGCAGCCTGCAGTTCCGCGACGGTGACGAGTTCGCCCGGCTGGAAGAGCTGTACGGTCCCGCGACCCACTTGCAGCGGGTGTCGCGCTAGACCCCAAGCGTTCCACCAGAACGGCGTCCGCTCGATCCGAGCGGGCGCCGTTCTCGTGTCGTCCGCTTGACAGGATGCAGATATAGGGAAATAGTTCTCAGACATCGCAACGAAGGGTGCCCATGACTGCTCGACCTGGAGAACTGCTCACTGTGAGCCGCGCTCTGCGGGTCCTGCGCGCCTTCACCGAGGATCGCCCCACTCGGGGCGTGACCGAGCTGGCGGACGAGCTAGGGCTGGACAAGTCTCAGGTGCAACGGATGCTGGCCACCTTGGCCGGCCAGGGTTTCACCGTGGTGGACCCGGCGACCCGCAGGTACACCCTCGGCCCTACGCTGGTCCAGCTCGGCCGGCAGGCCGAGGGCAGCCCCGGGCTGCGGCACCAGCTCGAGCCCATTCTGGAGGAGCTCGCCGCCGCTGCCGGAGAGTCGGTGGTGGTCTGCGTTCCGGACGGGTTCCGGTACCGGACGATCGCCGCCTGCGACGGACCGGGCATGCTGCGCTACGCCACCGCCCTGGGCCGGTCCTATCCCGGCCACCTCGGGTCCACCGGGCACGCCATCTTTGCCTTCCACCCCACCGCATCCGCACCGGATCTGCTCGGTGCCGACGGCCACAAGCCTGACCCCGATGCGGTTGCCGAGCTGACCCGCCGCCACGAGCAGGTCCGGCAGCACGGCTATGCCATCAGCGAGGGCGAGTTCGATGCCCGGGTGATGGCGATCTCCGCACCGGTTCTGCTCGACGGTGCCATTTTCGGCTCCGTGAGCGTCCTCGGGCCACCGGCGTACATGACGCCGCAGACGGAGGAGATCGTCGGTGCCGTGCTGCACAGCGCGGACCAGCTCGGACGGGCACTGCGCCCAGTCACCGCCTGACCCCACACGCACGAAACGAGACTTCGTCATGTCGCACGACGCTGCGTCCACGAGCACTGAACCACTCCGCCACCCGAGCGCCTTCGCTCCGCGGACCTTGATCGTCACGGTCCTGCTCTCCGTGCTCGGTGCTTTTATCGGCCTCCACCTGGTCACCACCCTGGGCATCTCCGCGAACACCTCGGTGATCGGCGCGCTGGTCGCGATGGTCATCGGCCGAGCCGGTATCTGGGGTCTGCACAGGTTCCGCGATATCAACCGGCAGAATCTCGCCCAGACCGCGATCTCTTCGGCCACCTTCGGTGCGGCCAACGCACTCCTCACGCCGATCGCCATCGGCTGGGCGTTCGGCCGGCCGGACCTGATCTGGCCGTTGCTGCTCGGTGCCGGTGCCGGTCTGGCCGTCGACTCCTGGGTGCTGTTCCAGACGTTCGGGTCCCGGTTCCTGCCGGCGACCGCTGCCTGGCCCCCCGGTATCGCCGCGGCAGAGACGATCAAGGCCGGTGACGAAGGTGGCCGGCGCGCCAAGATCCTCGTCGGCGGCGGTGTGGTCGGCGCAGCGCTCTCCTGGTTCGGCCTGAGCGGCTCGGCCGCCGGCGTCGCTCTGATCGGCAACATCGTCGCGCTGCTGATGTTCGGTGTCGGGCTGATGGTCAACCAGTACGCACCGATCATCCCTGGCCTGGAGAACATCTCCCTCTCCGATGAGTACATCCCACACGGGGTGATGATCGGCGCCGGAGTCGTCGCGCTGATCCAGGCAATCTTGATCCTCACCAACCGGCAGAAGAAGAAGGCCGCCGACGCCAAGACAGATGCCGAGCGGCACGGAATGGCACGTCCGGCCGCCGCCGAGGTGGACGAGAGCATCGACCCCGCCTTCTACCACTCGCGCACCGCCACCGAGCTCGGCCGCGGCCTCGGCTCCGGTGTGGTGCTGTTCCTGCTGGTCGCGGTCGCGCTGGCGCTCCTCTCCGGAATCATCGCCGATCTGAGCATCCCTGCGTTGATCGGCTGGGTCGTCTTCGCCGCCGTCGCCGCGTTCGTGCACGAGATCATCGTGGGGCTGGCAGCGATGCACTCCGGCTGGTTCCCGGCCTTCGCGGTGACGCTGATCTTCCTGGTCCTCGGCTTGGTGCTCGGTCTGCCGGAGGTGCCACTGGTGGTGCTGGTCGGCTACTGCGCCGCCACCGGACCTGCCTTCGCCGATCTGGGCTACGACTTCAAGGCGGGCTGGATGCTGCGCCGGATCCACTCCCGGCACCCCGAGTACACCCGGTACGAGATGTCTGGCCGCAAGCAGCAGTACTACTCGGCGATCATCGGGTTCGTCGTCGCGCTGGTGATGGTCGCCCTGCTGTGGCGCTCCTACTTCGAAGCCGGCTCCCTGCCTCCGGTGTCCGTGGTCTTCGCCGACACGATCAGTGCCGGTCTGACCAACCCACAGGCTGTGCAGAACCTGGTGATCTGGGCCATCCCCGGGGCGCTCATCCAGGCACTCGGCGGCTCGACCCGGCAGATGGGCATCATGCTCGCCACCGGTCTGCTGATCTCCTCGCCCTATGCCTGTTGGCTGGTGTTCGCCGCACTGCTGGTCCGGGTGATCATCCGCCGTACCAAGGGCCGTAAGGCGGAGGACGACCTCAACCTGTTCGGTGCCGGACTGATCGCCGGTGATGCCCTGGCCTCACTCGGCCGCATCATCCGCTGACCGGCCCGCACCCAGTCCCCCACTACCGAAAGGACAGACCCATGGAGGTCACCAACCGGATCGAGTCGCGGGGCGAGTACCTCGCGTTCGAGGCATTCGTCGGCGCCCGCAAGCTGATCGAGGAGATCATGTGCGTGCAGGAGGGCGAGGACGTCCTCATCACCACCGACACCTCCTCGGACATGCGCGTGGCCGAGCTGCTCGGCGGCGCGGCCATGGCGGTGGGCGCTCATCCGGTGATCGTTCGGTACGAGACCCGTTGGCAGTCCGCCATCGAACCGCCGGCCCCGGTCGCCGGCGCCGCTCTCGGCGCCGATGTCTGGATCGAGCTCCAGCTCGGCTACATCATGCACTCGGACGCGTTCCGCGCAGCGATGGACCGCGGGACGCGGTACACCTGCCTGACCGGGCTGGACGTGCAGATGCTCGTGGACACGGTCGCCAAGGTGGACTACCAAGGGGTGCGCGAGCTCGGGGACAAGCTGGTGGACCTGATGAGCGCCGGCGAGGAGATCCGGATCACGTCCGCCAATGGGATGGACATCACCGGCCGCACCGGCGACCGCCCGATCCATGTGCGCGGCATCCCGGCAGACAAGCCCGGAATGTCGGTGATGCTCGCCGGGCAGATCTCCTGGAACCCGATCGAGGAGACGCAGAACGGCACTATCGTCTTTGACGGCGCCGCCTGGCCCCCGGACGAGAACGGCCTGATCACGAACCCGATCACGCTGACCGTGGAGAACGGTGTGGTCACCGACGTGGCCGGCACCGGCCGGGACGCCGACGTCTACCGCTCCTGGCTCGCCGCACAAGACGATCCGAACATGTACCGGGTCGCGCACTGGTCCCTGGGTTACAACCCGGGCGTCACCAAGTCCACCGGGCGGATCGTCGAGGACGAACGCGTCTTCGGCTGCGTGGAGTTCGGTATCGGCACTAAGGGAGCCTGGATCGGCGGCGAATCCTGGGTTGCCCCCGCACACTCGGACGGATCCAACGTGGCCCCGTCGATCTATGTGGACGGTGTGGCTTTGGAGGAGAGCGGCAGGTACGTCCACCCCGAGCTCGTCGAGATCTGCCGCCGCCTCGGAGTGGACGGCTACTGATCATGCAGACCCACAGCCACCGCATCGACGGACATGACGTCCATGAGCACACCCTCACCGTGCCGCTGGACCACACGGGCGCGTCCCCGGGGAGCATCGAGATCTTCGCCCGGGAGGTCGTCCGGGACGGCGGCGCGGACCGCCCGCGCCTGGTGTGGTTCCAGGGCGGGCCGGGCAACCGCGCGAACCGGCCCACATCGATCGGTGGCTGGCTGGACCGTGGCCTGCAGGAGTACCGGGTGGTGCTGCTGGACCAGCGCGGCACCGGCCGGTCCACTCCGGCGGACCGGCAGACGCTGGCCGGGATGACCGGGGCCGCCCAGGCCGCCTACCTGAGCCACTTCCGTGCCGACTCGATCGTGGCCGACGCCGAGGCGCTGCGCCTTGCCCTTGGCGACGATCCGTGGACCGTGCTCGGCCAGTCCTACGGCGGATTCATCGCCACCGCGTACCTGTCCAGCGCCCCGCACGGGCTGCGGGAGGTGCTGATCACCGCCGGCCTCCCAGCCCTGACCGGCCCGGCGGACGAGGTGTACCGGCTGACGTTCGCACAGACCGCCCGCCGCAACGCCGCGTTCTTCGCCCGCTACCCGCACGATGCGACAACGGTGGCCGAGGTCGTGGCGCACCTGCGCTCGGGCGAGGAGCTGCTGCCGACCGGTGAAGCACTGTCCGTGCCCCGCCTCCTGCAGATCGGCCTCACGCTCGGTTCCTCCACCGGGTTCGAGGCCCTGCACTACCTGCTCGAGGACCCGTTCGTCACCGTCGGCGGTGAACGCCGGCTGCGGGAGCGGTTCCTGCGGGAGGTGGGCGGCGTCGTCTCCTTCGCGGGCAACCCGCTGTATGCCGTGATGCACGAGACGATCTATGCCCAGGGCGACGCCTCCCACGGGGCGACCGCCTGGGCAGCACACCGGGTCCGACGCTCGCTCCCCGAGTTCGACCCCGGCCTGGACCGGCCGCTACTGACCGGGGAGCACATCTTCCCGTGGCAGCTCGAGGAGGATCCCGCTCTGGCGCCGCTGGCCGAGGTTGCGGACCTGCTCGCCCAGCGCGAGGACTTCCCGGCGCTGTACGACCTCGACGCACTGGCGGCGAACGAGGTGCCGGTAGCGGCAGCGATCTACTCCGACGACATGTTCGTCCCCCGCGAGGCCTCGGTGGCAACAGCCGAGGCGATTCGCGGGCTGCGGCCGCTGGTGACCAACGAGTATCAGCACGACGGCATCCGCGCCGACGGGTACCGGCTGCTGGACCGGCTACTCACCCTGCTGCACCGCTGAGGACGGGAGCGATCCATGAAGCTAGCCGTGATCACGATCGGGCAGTCGCCCCGCTCTGACCTCACGCCTGAGCTGGCGGGCATCCTCCCCGCCGGCACCGAGCTGATCGAGCACGGCGGGCTGGACGGCCTGGATGCCGCACAGATCGCCGCGCTCGCGCCCCGGACTGGGGAGCATGCGTTCACCTCGCGGCTGCGTGACGGCAGTTCGGCCATATTCGGCCACGACCAGTCGATCCCCCTGGTCGAACAGGCTATTGCCCGCGGGGAAGCGGACGGCGCCGACCTGAGCCTGCTCGTGTGCTCCGGGGAGTTCCCCGACGTTCGTCACGAACGGCCGCTGTTCCTGGTGGAGCGTCTCGCGCACGACGGCGTTCGAGGCTTGCTCAGTGGCCTCGCCCGAGGTGGTGGTCGTCTGGGTGTGCTGAGCCCGCTCCCGGAGCAGGTAGCCGATGCCTACGGCCACTGGCAGCAGTCGATCGGTGTGCGGCCGGCAGCGGTCGGCGCAGCCAGCCCGTACACGGACTCCGCCGAGGCAATCGCCACGGCCGCCGCAGAGGTCGCGACGGTCAGCGACCTGGTGGTACTCGACTGCATCGGCTACGACGAGGCGATGCGCGAGGCCGCCGTGGCTGCCTGTGCTGACGTCCCCGTGGTCACCGTGCGCTCGGTGGCCGGACGGTTGCTCGCCTCGATGCTCTGACGGCGACAGCGCCGCCGGTGCCCACTCTGCGCCCCTGGCTTCGCCATCCCCGAGCTGACTCCGCCATCCGCGAGGCCAGGCTCTTCTCAGCCGCCTGGATCGTCGGCCGTCCGCGGCGGAGTCGAGATTCGCTGCAGCATCCGCCCGAGCTCGTCGCGCTCGCCCTCGGTCAGTTCGGACGTCGCGCGCTGCTCCGCGGCACGCACACGCGGTCGCAGGTCGCGGGTCATCTCTCGGCCACGCTCGGAAACGTGCACCAGCACGCGGCGACGGTCCCCAGAATCGGCGTTCCGATAGACCAGGGCCCGACTCACCAACCGATCGACGATGCGCGTCAGCGTGGCACCGTTGGTCCCGGTCGCACCTGCCAGTGCCGTCATCGTGCACGGCCCGACGTCGTCGAGGTAGTCGAGCACAGTCCACTGGTCGACGGAGAGCTCCTCGGTAGCGAGTGTGGCGGCGACATCTCGATGGACACGAGCCGTCACCAGGGTCAGCAGGCGGACGTCGAGACCGCCACGCGGCGGTGACTGAACCGGCCCACTCACTGATGCCCCAACCATCCGGGTCCTTCCCAACTGGCGACCAATGTTCTACGTTGGTCACATCCCTTTCAGATGAAAATACTATCTGATGCACCCGTGGTGGTGAACATGCACATGCACTCGGCGGGTCGGGGCCACCGGAGCGCTGTCGGGGCAGACGCGATCCGAATCGGCCTCGCCATCCCGCTCCAAGGGCCCGGCGGTATCTTCGGCCCGTCGTGTGAGGCGGTTGCCGAGCTCTATCGGCGGCAGGCGGACGCCTCCGGCGTGCTCGGTCGCCCCGTCGAGTTCGAGGTGATCGACGCGGGTCAGCGGCCGGAGAAGGTCGCCCGTACCGTCCGGAGCCTGGTCGATGCCGGCCATATCGACGCCCTGACGGGGTGGCACATCTCGTCAGTCCGGGAGGCTGTCGCACCCATCACCCAGGGACGCATCCCGTATGTGTACACCTCGTTGTACGAGGGTGGCGAGAATCGCCCGGGCGTCTTCTGCGTCGGCGAGACCCCGGGAGACCAGATCGCACCTGCTCTCGCCTGGCTCCGGGACGAAGCGAACGTGCGTCGCTGGCACATCGTCGGCTCGGACTACGTCTGGCCCAGGCGCTCGGCACAAGCCGCCTGCGGCTATGCCGAGGCGCTCGGCCTGGACGTACTGAGCACCACTCTCACCCACTTTGACTCTGAGCACTTCGCGACCGTGTTGGACGGGATCGAGCGCGGACCGCGCGCCGACGGTGTGCTGATGTTCCTGGTCGGTCAGGACGCGGTCCGCTTCAACCGACAGTTCGCCGCACGCGGCCTCGATGACGGGCTCGTTCGACTGACACCGCTGATGGAGGAGAACATGCTGCTCGCCTCCGGTCCTGCAGCGACCCGCGACCTGTACGTGGCAGCCGGCTACTTCCGCTCTCTGCCCACCGGCAACTCGCTCGACTTCGTCGGCGATTACGCCGCCGCCTTCGGACCCGATGCACCGCCGCTGAACAACCAGGGCGAGTCCTGCTACGAAGGACTCCAGCTCCTCACCGCCCTCTTCGCCACAGCCCAGGACACCTCTATCGAGGCGATCCTGCGCGTGTCGGAAGGGCTGGGGTATGACGGGCCACGTGGCTCTATGGAGCTACGGTCAGGCCACCTCCGGCAATCGGTCTACCTCGCCCGGGCAGATGTCACGGACTTCGAGGTCGTCACCTCGCTGCCACGAGGCATCTCCGCCTGATCCGCGCCGCGTTCCAGCGCCCGACCCGCACAGCGTGCCAGCGAGACCTCTGCCCGACCCGCCCAGCACCGCAGCGGCGCTACCTTGACATTTGCTTTCATTTGGAAATATTGTCATTGAAACCAATGGAGGTATCTCGTGCCGACCTACTCCTACACCTGCCCACGTTGCGGAGATTTCGAGCTGCTGCGCACCATCGCCCGCCGCACGGACCCGGCACACTGTCCAGACTGCGATTGCCTCGGGGCCCGCGCACTCAGCTCACCACACCTGAGCCGACTCTCCCCCTCCCTCGATCGCGCAGCGACACAGGCTGGCCTCAGCAGCGAAACGCCACAAGTCACCCGACATATCCCCGCCATGGCGCAGCCAACCTCTGCCACTACGCAGCGACCAGGCTTTCCGGCCCTACCGAGACCGTGATCCATGTCCGCCGTCGGCCTCATCTACGTGGGCACTGTCCTCATCGTCAACGGCCTCCTGCTCCTCGGCTGGTTGACACCCAGGGAAGCAGGCCCGCTCAACCTGTTCGTCGGTGCGCTGCAGGTGCTGACCCCCACCTACCTGATCTTCGTCGCCGGTGGTGACCTGAACGCGATCTTCGCCGCCTCGGGGATCTACCTGTTCGGCTTCACCTACCTGTGGGTCGGGATCAACGCCGTCAAGGACTACAGCAACCGCGGCTTCGGCTGGTTCGCGCTGCTGGTCGCGCTGTGCACCCTCGTCTATGCAGCAGAGAGCTTCCTCCGTGCCCAGGACGCCGCCTTCGGCGTGATCTGGCTGCTCTGGGGCATCCTCTGGTTCCTGTTCTTCCTCGTCCTCGGCCTCGAACGGCAGCACCTCGCCCCCGCGACCGGTGTCTACACCGTCGTCATCGGGGTGATCACGACTGTGGCTGCCCTGATGACCTTGCTCGACGGATGGAGTGGTAGCTGGACCGTGGCGATCGTGATCGCCGTGGTCGGCGTGCTCGCCCTCGCGGTATCCGCACCCGCTGCACGTCCACTGACCGCACCAGTCAAGGAGGTGGTCGATTGATTCGGCGCTCTGCTACCGCTAGCCCGGCCACCGGGTGAGTTTCCTCCCCTGCAGACAGATTGGTGATTAGCCATGCCCGAAGTGATCTTCAGCGTCGATCAGTCCAAGTCCATGACCGACCAGGCCGTACCGGGGCACAACCGCTGGCATCCGGACATCCCGCCGGCGGCGACGGTCAAGCCGGGATCGACCTTCCGCATCGAGTGCAAGGAGTGGACGAACGGCCAGATCGGCAACAACGATTCGGCCAACGACGTCCGTGACGTCAACCTCGACTTCAACCACATGCTCTCCGGTCCGTTCGCGATCGAAGGCGCGGAGCCGGGCGACCTGCTCGTCGTCGATATCGTCGACATCGGCCCCGTTCCCCAGACGCAGGGCGACAACTGCGGCGAAGGCTGGGGCTACTCGGGAATCTTCGCGAAGGTGAACGGCGGCGGGTTTCTGACCGACTACTACCCGGACGCGTACAAGGCCATCTGGGACTTCACCGGCCAAGAATGCTCCTCCCGGCACATTCCCGGCGTGCGCTACACCGGGATCCAGCACCCCGGCCTGGCCGGAACCGCACCATCACCGGAACTTCTGGCGCAGTGGAACCGCCGGGAACAGACTCTGATCGACACCCAACCGGACCGGGTGCCGCCGCTGGCGATCCCGCCGACGGTGCCGGGCACTCTCGCCGGGACCGCGAGCGCAGAGATCGCTGAGCAGGTCGCCCGGGACGGCGCCCGGACCGTTCCGCCACGGGAGCACGGCGGAAACATGGACATCATGAACTTCACCCGAGGAAGTCGGGTCTTCTACCCGGTGTACGTCAACGGGGCGAACTTCTCCATCGGCGACCTGCACTTCAGCCAGGGTGACGGGGAGATCAACTTCTGTGGCGCCATCGAGATGGGCGGCTTCGTCGACCTCCACGTCGAGCTGATCAAGGGTGGGATGGATACCTACGGGGTCACCCACAACCCGATCTTCATGCCCAGCCGGGTCGAGCCGGTGTACTCCGAGTGGTTGACCTTCACCGGCATCTCGGTAGACCACCGCGACGACACGAACCTGTACATGGACGCGACCGAGGCCTACCGCAACGCCTGCCTGAACGCGATCACCTACCTGGAGAAGTGGGGCTACACCGGCGAGCAGGCGTATCTGATCCTCGGCACCTCGCCCATCCAGGGCCGGCTCAGCAGCGTGGTCGACATCCCGAACGCCTGCTGCACGGTGTTCCTCCCGACGGAGATCTTCGACTTCGAGATCCGCCCGGGCGGCGACGGGCCGGTCAAGAAGGACCGCGGCCAGGTGGCTGTCACCTCCTGACCTGCTGCGCCAGAAACGCCGCCGGTCCGAGCGATCGTCCGGACCGGCGGCGTCGGCGCGCTGCAGACAGACCTCAGCCCCTGCCCTCACCGCCTGATCACCGGTCCACCGCCCTCGCCTCGAACAGTCGCTGACCGGCAGGGCTGCGCTCGGCCTGGAGCAGCCCCTGCTGCTCGTCGTAGCGCAGGGGGCGCACACTCACCCTGGCCCATTGGGCAACTTCACCGATCCGCGGCATCATGTCCGCGTCAACAAGCCCGATGGCGGTCGGCGTAGCGGCCGTGAGGCGGAGCTGCGCTACTCACCGTGCTCGCTCTCACGCCCCTGTCACAGCGGCCTGCGGGTAGAGCCGTTCGATCGTCTCGCCCAGTCGCGCTGACGCTCGAGGGCCAGGCCCCGCATCCGCAAGACAAGGGAGCGGATGCGAAGCCGCTAATGATCGCTGGTGGAGGCGCGTACGTGAGCGCGCTGTCCTTGCCGTCCGACGAGGCTGAGGTATTCGACTGGCCCGGCGCTGGTGGCTCCGAACCAGTGCGGCGTTCGTGTGTCGAACTCGGCTGCCTCTCCCGCCTGCAGGAGCACGTCCTGGTCGCCGAGAACGAGCCGCAGTGTGCCATTCAGCACATAGGCCCAGTCGAAGCCTTCGTGAGAATGCAGGTCGGGGGCCGTGTCATCACTG
Source organism: Ruania zhangjianzhongii (assembly GCF_008000995.1). NCBI lineage: Bacteria > Bacillati > Actinomycetota > Actinomycetes > Micrococcales > Ruaniaceae > Ruania > Ruania zhangjianzhongii. Next base: position 1,202,628 of record NZ_CP042828.1, on the reverse strand, counting down.
CCTGTGGGGAGAACGAACTTGTACGCCTGGATGCCGCCGGGCCGGCGAGTCAGCGGAATGATGATCGACCCGTCGGTGCACGACAGAGGACGCAGGTCGATACGAGGGTTGGCGGTGCGGGGTGCATCGACCAAGGAGTCGAGGGTGACCCCGTAGTAGCGAGCCAGAGGCAGCAGCTGCTCTAATGTCGGGCGGCGCAGCCCCGCCTCCAAACGAGACAGGGTGCTCGCGGAGATGCCAGTCTCCTCAGCGAGCGTGGTCAGCGTGACGTCGCGGCGCAGCCGTAGGTGCTTCAAGCGTGGGCCGACGGTGTCCAGAGTTTGGCCTGCGGGTTCGTCCATACCTACGAGTTTGCCATTCGGCAAAGATAATTGCCATGCCCGCCGCGGTGAGTGATTCTGAAGCAGACATCACGAGTACGTAGGAGGACAGCGCAGTGGGCACAGCACACGACGGCCACCAACACGGCGATCACGGTGGTCACGGCCGTCCCGAAGATGCGACGGTGACGCTGGAGGGGGTCGCGAACTTGTTCGAGGGCTCCAACGATGTGGACACGTCGGCGCCGGTCATCGACGATCCCCGGCGTAGGCGTGCGATCCTCCTGGCCGTTTGCATCGCTCTGATGGCCGTCGTCGCCTCCGTCTCTGGGCTCAATGTCGCCCAGCCGCAGCTTGCGACGACGTTCGACGCCTCCCAGGGGCAGGTGCTGTGGATCATCAACACCTACACCCTCACCCTGGCGGCCCTCCTGCTGCCCATGGGAGCGATCGGCGATCGACTGGGTCGCAAGCCTGTTCTGATCGCCGGGCTCGCGGTGTTCGGGCTCGCGAACATCGCTGCCCCCGTAGCCCCGGTCATGGAAGTCATGCTCGCCGCGCGCCTGCTCAGCGGTATTGGTGCGGCGATGATCATGCCCGTCACGCTGTCTGTGATCACGTCCTCCTTCCCCGGCAAGGAGCGCTCCCGAGCGATCGGGATGTGGGCCGCGGTGGCGGGAGGCGGCGGAATCCTGGGCATGTACCTTTCCGCACTACTGGTCGATATCGCGTCGTGGCGGTGGCTGTTCGCCCTGCCCATCGTGCTCACCGTCGCAGCACTGCTGATCGGTGCCCGCGCAGTCCCGAACTCCCGCGAGAAAACGCCAGGCCGGTTCGACAGGCTCGGAGCGCTTACCTCGATCAGCGCCACTGTCGGATTCACCTTCGCCCTCCACGAAGCACCATCCCTCGGTTGGGCCGACCCTCGCGTGTTCATCACGCTCACCGTTGCCGTGCTCGCCACCGTCGTGTTCATCCTGTGGGAGCTGCGCACCCCGTTCCCACTGCTGGACATCCGACACTTCCGCACCCGCGGCCTGTCCTCCGGCACCACACTGCTGCTGGTCTTGTTCGGTGTGCAAGGTGGCGTGTCCCTGGTGCTCTACCCGTTCTTCCAAGTGCTTCTCGGCTGGAGCGGACTGCTCGCCACCGTTGGAATGATGCCGATGGCGCTGCTGATGATGCTCGCCTCCGGACTCGCACCCCGCCTCGCCGCACGCATCGGCGCACGCGCCGGCATGGTCACCGGGCTCACCATCGCCGCCGCAGGGCTCGCGCTCATGGCCGGTCTCGTCTCGGCCGATGGCGGATACCTCAGCGTCCTTCCGGGTCTCACGGCCATGGGTCTCGGCGCCGGCTTGGCGATGACACCCTCGACCGAGGCCATCACTTCCTCGCTTCCGCGCGAACAGCAGGGCATCGCCTCCGCGCTGAACGACCTCACCCGAGAGCTCGGAGCCGCCCTGGGAATCGCACTTCTGGGCGGGCTGCTCGTAGCGGAATACCAGAGCGCGATCGCCGGTCGCCTAACTGGCGTGCCCGCGGACCTCGCATCCGCTGCCAGTGAAGGCATCGCCAACGCCGCCGCCGTCAGTCAGAACGCCGGAGTCCACGCCGAACAGATACTCACTGCCGCGAACGAGGCATTCATCGCCGGCTGGCAGCAGGCCATGTGGGTTGGCGTCGCCGTCATGACTGCCCTCGTATTCTTCGTCCTCTTCCGCGGACCGAAGAACACCACCACGACTACCGAGCCCGTCGACGACCCCGAGGACGCAGTTCACGATCCGTCCGGTGCTCTCACCGTCTAGCGCGATAGCTGACCTCGCTACGAACGAAAGGAATTCTTCTCATGACAATCGCAGCTTCGGCTCCTGTGCAGGTCGAGATCCGGTCCGACCCCCAGTGCGTGTGGTGCTTTATCGCCCACCCGAGATTCGAGAAAGCCGTCGCCGCGTTCGAAGGCATGGTCGAGGTCACCTACCGCTCCTTCGAGCTTCGCCCCGATGCGCAGGTCGAGATCGACAAAGAACAGCAGATCGCGCAGCACGCCGGAGCGAACCTTGATCGCGTCACGGCGGTCAACGCGCAGCTCACCGAACTCGCCCGTGCTGAAGGAATCAGCTACCGTCCTGACCTGACCCGACCGACGAACTCGCGCCTCGCCCTCGAACTCCTCCACCATGCAAACGAGACCGGGTACCGGGCTGCGCTGACCCACAGGCTCTCCACCGCGTACTTCACCGAAGGTCGCCACATCGGAGATATCGACGAACTCCCCGACCTTGCCCACGAAGTCGGCCTCAACCGCGAGAAGGCACGGGAGGCGCTCACAGACCGCCGCTACCGGGACGCGGTAGACCAGGACAGCGACCGACTCCGCGCACTCGGGGCGCGCGGCGTACCGCTCTACGTCATCGATGGTCAATGGGGAATCTCAGGAGCGCAATCAGTCCAGACCTACCTCAACGCTCTGAAGAAAGCGGTGGATGCGTGAGCAACGGCGAGCTCGTTTTCCTCATCTCCGAGCCGGTGAGCCCCGACGTAGATACCCCCGAGCCCGCCTGCGCCGGCGGCACCTGCGAACTTCCCTCGATCCCTCCTAGTGGTGGTGGCCCGACCGTCACATCAAAGGATCACCGCACCAGCCCTCACCCAGAGAGTGATTCCAAGAGAAGCGAGTTGAGCAGGTAGCGGTCGCCCTCCCAACGGTCATCACCCGAATGATGACCGTGGCCTCGCTCCAGCGCTCACCTTGTGGCCACCGCGACCACGCCACGGTCATCGACGCCACCACCGGCGAGATCCTCACCGAACACACCCTCGACCCCGCCCGCACCTACCAAGTGAAAAACGGCTGAGCCCCCACAACCGGGGGTTCAGCCGTTCACGAGGTCGCGACACATCACATGAGTGGAGCTAGGGGGAGCCGTCGTCGCTCGTCCCTCGCTCCTCCTCCCGAATCCACAGTTCCCGAGAGAGATGCCTCAGGCCCGACCGAAAAACGTGGTCGGGCCTGACGCATCTGGTGGAGCTAGGGGGATTCGAACCCCCGACCTTCTCGTTGCGAACGAGACGCGCTACCAACTGCGCCATAGCCCCAGAACCGTGCATCAGGATAACACCTCGCCACCCTGCCACCGGCACCGCACGGGGTGGTCCTGATCACCGGAACCACCCGCCGTCACCGGTCTGAGAAAGTCCCCTACTCCCCCACTGCGCGGCGGCGCTCGAGCACTGCCTGCAGGTTCACGGACGGCGCAACCGTCGGGCCTGCGGGCGCTTCCGCGGAAGCGTTCGGTGCCGCCTCGACACTGACAGAAGGCGAGGCGTCGGCGGAAACCTGAGCTGCGCCGTCGTCCTCCGCCGAAGCGACGGACTGAGCTGCGATGGCCTCCGGGGCCAACGGCTCCACCTCACGCCGCGGAGCGGCCGCCTTCATCGTGTACACGGGGGCGGGCACCGGCACCGGGGTCCAGCCCTCACCCTCGGGCAGATCGAGCACCGCTGTGGTCTCGGCGTCCTCCTCCAGCAGCTTGGTGGGGTCGACGTCGATACGCAGGCTGGACTTCGACTGCGGCACCTCCACCTCACGGGCGGCCTTCGTGGCAGCCACCCGAGTGGCGCGAGCGTGGTCGGCGCTGCGGGCCCGCTCGATCTCCTCGGCCAGCCTGGCGTCGGCGATCTTCGCCTGGGCGGCGGCGCGGCGGCCGAGCACCAGCACGGTCAGAAACAGCACACTGGGCACGATCGCCAGGGCAATCGGCGCGGAGGCGATAGCGAACAGCACCCAGGCCGCGGCAGTGGCGGCGAGGAGCAGGAGGGTGAGCACGAGCCGCCGAGCCGCGGCGGCTGCCCGCCGGCTGGCTGCTGCTGCCCGCGTGGCGCGTGCCGCAGCGGCGCGGCGCGCATCGGCGGCTGCGAGCCGCTGGGTGGCGGGCGAGTGCATGGTGTCCTCCGTGGTTTCGGTCCGCGGCCGGTGGAGATATCCGCGACTGGTCTCCGGTTGTGGCGTGGTGCTCGTCCCAGCCGTCGCCAGTACTCGTAGGTCCTCGGAGAACCTGTCAGCTACCCGAGAATCGACGACCACCTGACGCGACCGGATTGCGGCCGGTAGCAGGTAACCGAGGGTGAGCACCCCGATCGCCAGCGCGACCCATCCGGCGAACTCCACAGTCCTGACCGTAGAGCCGAACGGGGGTGGAATCGCTGATCCCCTGCGGCGTGTCGGGGCTGGGACGCTACACCGGTTCGGCAGTGCGCCCGCTCAGGCGATACCCGGGAGCACGACCAGGCACGGGAAGTAACGAGTGAATGGATTCACGCGGGCTTGCGGGCGGGCGTCAGTGGGCGGCGAGCCAGCGCTCGAGCATGCTCCCGTCGAGCTCCTCGGCGGTGAGGGCGAAGCTGCGGTGATCGGTCCACCGGCCCTGGATGTGCAGGAACGCCTGGCGCACGCCCTCGTCACGGAAGCCGAGCTTGGTCACCACCCGCAGGCTCGCCGAGTTCTCCGGCCGGATGTTGATCTCCACCCGGTGCAGACCGAGCTCGGAGAAGCAGTAGTCGGTGAGCATCGCCACCGCCGTCGGGATGATGCCCAGCCCGGCCACGTGCTCGGAGATCCAGTACCCGACCGAGGCGGACTGCAGCGAGCCGCGGGTCACCGACGCGATCGTCACCTGGCCCACCAGCTCCCCGCGGTACTCCACGGCGAACGCGTAGCCGGTGTCCTGGCGGGCGGCCCGATTCAGCTGGCGGACGTACCCGCTGAACGTGGCCCGCTGCGGGTTGCCGTCCGGTGCGGTAGCCTCCCAGGGCAGCAGCCAGGCCACATTGCGGCGGCGCAGCCGCTGCCAGGCGTCCCGGTCCCGGCGCTGCAGGGGCCGCAGCCGGATCGCCCCGCTGCGCAGGTCCATCAGCTCTCGAGCACCAGGCAGGCGAAGGTGTCCCCGGCAGCCACCTCGGTGATGTTCTCCGGCACCACGGCGAGCGCGTTCGCTCGCGACATCGCATTCAGAGACGGTCGCTCCGGTGGTCCCAGCGGGCTGGCCCGGTACCCGGCGTCGGGGCTGCCGGTCAAAGTCACCGGGACGAACTGACGGCGTTCGTCGGCCGAGGTCCAGCCCCTCGCCACCGCGGCAGTCACGGTGGGCCGGTACAGCTCACTGTGCCCGGCCATGGCGAGCAGAGCGGGACGGACGAAAACCTCGAAGGCGATCTGCGCCGTCGCCGGATCCCCCGGGAGGCAGACGATCGGGGTGCCCTCACCGATCGTGCCGATCCCGAACTGGCGGCCGGGATGGATGGCGACGTTGTCGAACCGCACCTCACCGAGCAGGGCGAGCACCTCTTTGACGGTGTCGTGGGCGCCGTCGCTGAGTCCGCCGGTGGTCAGGATCAGGTCCGCCCGCACCAGCTGGTCCTCGAGGGTCTCGCGCAGCACGCCGTGGTCATCGCCCACCGGTGCGGCGCGGAACGGGCGGCCACCGACGTCCTGCACCCCGGTGGCGAGGGCATGCCCGTTCGCGTCATAGACCCCACCGGAGCCACTCGGCAGCCCGGGCGAACGCAGCTCGTCCCCGACCGGCAGCACCACCACCCGAGGGCGCGGATGCACGGCCACCCGGGCCCGGCCCAGGGCACCGAGCAAGGCGATCTGCCGGTCCCCCACCCGGCGGCCGGACGCCAGGGCAAGCTCACCGGAGCGCAGGTCCTCCCCGGTGCGGCGGATCCCGGCGCCGGCCGGTGCGTCCGCGTAGACGGTCACCGAGGCCGCACCCTCATCGGTGCCGGTGATCGGGACCACCGCGTCGGCCTCGGCGGGCAGATGGGCGCCGGAGGCCACCCGGACTCCGCTGTGCGCGACCAGGCGTTCGGTGTGGGTGGCGCCGGCGAGCAGGTCGCCCAGCACGCGCACCGTGACCGGGCTGCTCGCGGAGGCGCCGTCGACGTCCCGGGAGCGCACGGCGTAGCCGTCATAGGCCGCCAGGTCCGTCGGCGGGAGGTCGCCACCGGCCGAGACGTCCTCGGCGAGGATGCACCCGGAGGCATCGGTGAGCATCACGTCCAGCGGCGGCAACGGGCCAAGCAGCTCGAGGACAGCCTTCAGGTGCGCGGAGACGCTCTTGGCCACCGGGTCACCGACCGGCGACGTAGTCGCGCAGCCAGGCGAGGAAGTCCTCACCCAGATCCGGGTGGTCCGCGCCGAGGGAGACGACCGTCTTCAGGTAGTCCAGCGGGTTACCGGTGTCGTAACGGCGGCCACGGAAGACCACCCCGTGCACCGGGTGTGTGCCGGACGCCGCCAGGTTCTGCAGCGCGTCGGTGAGCTGGATCTCGTTCCCCCGCCCGGGGGCAGTAGTGCGCAGCACGTCGAAGATTCCCGGGCCGAGCACGTACCGGCCGATCATCGCGAGGTTGCTCGGCGCATCCTCCGGGGCAGGCTTCTCCACCATGTAGCTCACCCGCACCACGTCCGTATCCGGCAGGTGGGTCTGTACCGGCTCGACGGCGGCGCTCCCGTAGAGGCTGATCTGTTCCGGTGCTACCTCCATCAGTGCGATCACCGAACCGCCGAGCTCGGCCTGCGCGGCGATCATCGCCGGGAGGATCTCGTCCCTGGGGTCGATCAGGTCATCGCCGAGCTGCACAGCGAACGGCACCTCGCCCACGTGGTCGGCAGCGGTGAGGACCGCATGGCCGAGGCCGAGCGCCTCCCCCTGACGGACCACATGGATGCGGGCCAGGTCGTTGGTGGCCTGCACCTTCGCGAGCCGCTCCTCGTCACCCTTGTCCGCCAGGGCCTGCTCCAGCTCGGGGGCGGAGTCGAAGTGGTCGGCGATCGCACCCTGACCGCGACCGGTGATCAGGAGGGCGTCGCTGATCCCGGCTGCTGCGGCCTCGGCCACCACATACTCGATCGACGGTGCGTCCACCACCGGCAGCATCGCCTTCGGGATGGCCTTGGTTGCGGGCTGGAACCGGGTGGCCAGGCCGGCCACCGGGATCACGGTCTTGGTCACAGTGGTCATGGTCGAAGGCTAGACGGTGCGAGCCGGTGGCGTCGCCTGGAACCCGGGCGCGGCACCGGTGTACCCGGCTGAAGGTGAGAACGACCCGAGGTGGATTCGGCGGTTTCGCGGACAGCGGATTGCTAGCGGACCGGATCAGAGCCTGCCATTCTTGGAGTATGTGGTCCCTGGCCAGCTCTCTCCCGCACTACGACGGGCTGGAGCTCGACGACGCCAAGCAGTTGCTGCGTGCCTCGGTGCACCAGCACCGGAAGAAGCGGTCGGAGAAGGAGCATCACGCTGCTGCCGAGCAGATCGCCGAGCACGCTCGCGAGCTGCTCGACGGTGTGCGCTGCGCCGCTGCCTATGCCGCCCGGCCCACCGAGCCGGAAACCACTGCGCTGCTGCGCGTGCTGGACGACGCCGGAGTGGAGATCCTGCTGCCGATGCTCGGACCGGGCCTGAGCCGGGACTGGGCGGTCTACCATCCGGGAGACCAGCTCGAGGTGCGCGCCCCGGGCCGCCCACCGGACCCGGAGGGCCCCGGTCTCGGTGAGGACGCGATCACCCGTGCGGACGTGGTGTTCGCCCCGGCGCTCAGCGTGGACACCCAGGGCATCCGGCTCGGGCAGGGCGGCGGCTGGTACGACCGCGTGCTGCGCTTCGTGCGCCCGGGCACCCGCGTGTTCGCGGTGATCTTCGACGACGAGCGATCCAGCGACCCGTTGCCCTCGGCTCCGCACGACCGCCCGGTGGACGGCGTGCTCACTCCTTCCGGCTGGGAACTGCTCGGCGGCTGAGCGTGAGCGGCACATCACCAAGGCCATTCGTTACCGGCTGCGGTGAGTAGTTACCCGCGAGCACGACTGAGCGCGGCCGGTAACGAGTGAATCGATTCAGCGCGGAGTGGGGGGCGCGGGTGGGTGCTGGGCGGGGGCATGGGCAGGTGGGTCGCGCGAAGTAGGGGCTAGGGGTGCAGCCGCAGCGTCTCCGCCCCGGCTTCCTCCACAGCGGCCCGGGTGAACGGCCAGGCAAACGTCTCGCCGTCGGCCCAGGCCTGGTACTGGTCGTCGTAGTGCGAGGACGCCGGGTGCCCGGAGTTACCGGTCAGATTCACCCAGGTGGAAGCATCCAGATCCGCGGTGTCCACCACCATCCGCATCGACGGCACCCAGTTCACCGAGAACTGCGGGTACCCGTCCTCATCCCACTCCGCCGCGCTCCACCCGGTGGCGTTCACGATCGACGGCCCGCCGCCCAGCTCGGTCCTAGGCAGGTTGACGTAGTCGGCCACGAAGCCCGGGACCGCGTCCCCGCCGAGCACCGCATGGGTCGGGGTGAGCTCGTGCAGCCGCCCCCAGCGCCAGTCGGTCGGCTCCATCCCCAGGGACACGGTCAGCTGGGCACGGGCATCCACCAGCGCCTGCGCCAGGATCTCGTCGCGCTGCTCCACCACGTTCAGGGTGGCCCGGTCGTCCCACCACGGACTGTCCTCGTCGTCGAGCAGCTCCGCCACCACGGCGATCGAGCGGCTGTTCCCGCTCGGCCGCTGCGCTTGCGGGACCTGGTCCCAGAAGGTCAGCCGGAGCACGTTCGCCCACACCGAGGAGAAGTAGGCGGCTGCGGCCGAGTCGGCACTGTTCACGTAGTCCCAGTCGTCGAACAGGTCCACTGCTTGATGGACGAAGTCGGCGCTCTCTTCCTCGATCCGCACCTCCTGCAGGGTGGGCACGAGCATCTCGGCGGCCGGGTTCGTCTCCACCATCTGGATGTCGTTCATGTCCGCCGCGGTGATCAGCTGGCCCGCTTCGATGCGTTGCTCGAGCTGGTCCCGGATCTCCTGGGCCCGGTAGCCGTAGTCGAAGTCCACGCCCAGCTCGGAGTGCCGGCGCAGGTTCTGCACCGGCTGGTTGGCGGCGACGATGATCCCCGCCTCCGGGTTGACCTCCGCCGGGAGGTCCTCGAAGTCCAGGAACCCCTGCCAGTCATAGGCCGGGTCCCAGCCGGGCCGGGGCCAGGTGCCGTCCGAGGGCACCGGGCCACCGGTCACCCGGTTCCGCACCGGGATGGTGCCGGGGGCCTGGTAGCCGATATCACCGTCGGTCGTGGCATAGATGATGTTCTGGGTGGGCACCTCGAACCTCTCGGCCGCGGCAGCGATGTCCTCCGGGCCGGCGGCGGTGTTGAACATGAACACCGCGTCCATCGTGCGACCGGGCTGCAGTGCGGTCCAGGACAGCGCCACGCCGTAGCCGTCCGGCCCGGGAGCGGGAGCGTTCTCGGCCAGCGGTGCCTCTCCGGCGGCTCGGGTCGCGCCGATGGCGTCCGAGATCAGCGGGCCGTGCTCGGTGGAGCGCACGGTGACCTCGATCGGATCCGCGCCGTTCACCTCGATCACCTCGGTGCGCTCGGTCAGCGGCAGACGTTCGTCGTCGTAGAGGTAGGTGCCGTCGCTGAAGACCCGTTCGAGGAAGAAGTCCGAGGAGTCCGAGGCGAGGTTGGTCAGCCCCCAGGCCAGGTTCGCGTTGTGCCCGATCACCACGCCGGGCATCCCGGCGAACCCGAACCCGGCCACGTCGAACGGGCAGTCGGCGCTCACGGTGCGGCAGTGCAGCCCCTGCTGGTACCAGATCCCGGGTGCGGACGGCGCCAGGTGCGGGTCGTTGGCCAGCATCGGCATCCCGGTCGCGGTGTGCTCACCGGAGACCACCCAGGAGTTCGAGCCGATGCCGTCACCACCCCCCATCGGATGCGGTACTGCCCGCAGCGCGTCCAGGGCGTCCTCGATCGCGGTAAGCGTTCCCGGACCGGCGCGCCCGGCGGTGCCCGCTGTAGCCTCCGGCGAGGTGACCTCACCTGGCTGGGAGGCTGCGCCGTCGTCGGCAGCCTGCGGCGACCCCGCACCCCAGGCCTGCCCCGCCACTCCCGGCGACCCCCCGGCTGCGGCTTGTTCCTGCTGGTTCGCGATCTCTTCCGGGGTAGGCAGGATCGGCAGGTTCTCCCCGATCGGGTAGTCCGGATAGATCGCCTCCACCATGTCCACCTCGCCGGTGCGCCCGTACACCGATGCCCGGTTCAGCTCATCGCTGTAGTTACCCATCAGGTCCCAGGCCATCGCCTTCAGCCAGGCGAGCGAGTCGACCGGGTGCCACGGTTCGATGTCGGTGACCTCGACGTTCAGCCCGAGCACGGTGTACTCCAGCGCGGTCTCGCTCGGGGCTCGGTCGGCGAGGTAGGCGTTCACCCCGTCGGCGTAGGCGGTGAGGTAGGCGCGGGTATCGGCGTCGAGCAGCTCCCACTCCTGCTCGGCAACGTCCCGCCAGCCCATCGTGCGAATCGCGCGGTCGGCGTTGATCGCGGTCTCCACGTTGCCCACCAGCTCGGCCATCCGCCCGGCGGTCAGGTGCCGGCGGTAGTCCATCTCGAAGAACCGGTCCTGGGCGTTGACGTAGCCCTGCGCCATGAACAGGTCGACCGGATCATCGGCGTAGATCTGTGGGATGCCGCGCTCGTCCCGGATCACCTCAATGTCGCCGGAGAGCCCGGGGATGGTGATATCGCCGGACTCCGCAGGCAGCGGGCGGCGAATGAAGGTGAATGTGGTCACAGTGCCGATCACCAGCACCACCACGAGGAGGGCGGAGATGGCCAGCAGGACTCGGCGGACGATGGACTTCCCAGGCACATGCTGAGCCTAGCCGCGCCGCTGGGGATGCTGCGGGAGGAACATCCGAGCGCCGCGCCGCGTTAGAATACTCGGCGGACCGCGACTTGGCGCGGATCCGTTGATCCGAGCGGAGGATTCGGTGCCTACCTACGCGTATGCGTGCTCACAGTGCTCTCACCGGTTCGACATCTACCAGTCGTTCACGGAGGACGCCCTCACCATCTGCCCCGAGTGCGCCCAGCAGTCGCTGCGCAAGGTGTACTCCTCGGTGGGTGTGGTGTTCAAGGGGTCCGGCTTCTACCGGAACGACTCGCGGTCCTCGGAGAGCTCCAGCTCACCGGCTGCGAAGAGTGAGTCGACCAGCGAGGGTAAGACCGAGAGCAAGAGCGAGAGCACGACCGGCTCGGGCTCCGACGCCAAGCCGGCCACGAAGTCCAGCGAGAAGTCCGGTTCGTCTGCAGCGCCTGCCAAGGCGGCCGCCTCCAGCTGACCTGGCCCGCCGGGCACATCGGGGCGATGCCCCACTTTCCACATCCCCCTCCCGACGGCGGAACTTCCCTCGGTCGCGCGCCGTAGCGTCTGGCCATGGGTTCAGATTCCTCCCGGCAACGGCCAGGTGTGCGCCACCGGCTGCTCTCTCGCCGATCGCTGCGCCGACTGCGGCCGGTGCTGTGGCGGTCCCGGTTTCTGCTGGCCGCACTGTGCCTGGCCTGGGTCGTGGTGCTGCTGGTGCCGGCGCTGCGGCCGCCCGCACCGTCGCACACAGTGCTGGTTGCCGAACGCGACCTGCCGGCCGGTGCCGAGCTCGGCGCCGGTGACCTGGCCGAGATCGAGCTGGCAGAGGTGCCCGACGGCGTGGCGAGCCGCGAGCGCCTGATCGGGCGGCGGCTCGCCGTCGGGGTGCCGGCCGGGCTGCCGCTGGTGGAGACCCTGCTGGTCGGCCCCGGAGTAGCCTCCGGCGCACCGCCGGGCACTGTGGTCACCCCGATCCGGCTGGCCGATCCGGCGTTGCTGCAGCTGCTGCAGGTGGGCGATCGGCTCGACCTCTACCTGGCCCCCGCGGTGAGTGACCTGGGCGGAGCCCACCAGGCCGAGCTGGTCACCTCCGGGGCACTGGTGCTCAGCATTCTCGACGGCGCCGAGGCCGCCGACGGATTGCTGGATACCGGAAGTGGCGCGGATAACGGCGTGATCATCGTGTCGGTTGACGCTGGGGACGCTACTCTGCTAACCGGCGCCAGCGGATTGGCGTCCTTCCGGGCCGTGGTGGTTCCGGACGTCTAGCAGGATCAATGAGAGGGAATGCCGTGCTGCAGGGGTTCAAGGATTTCATCGCTCGAGGCAATGCCGTCGACCTCGCCGTTGGTGTGGTCATCGGTGCCGCCTTCGGTGCCGTAGTCACGGCACTCGTGGACAACGTGCTCAACCCGCTGATCGGCGGGATCTTCGGCCAGCCGAACCTGGACCGGATCTGGGTGATCACGCTCAGCCCGGCCGTGGGTGGCGGAGAGCCGACCGAGGTGCTCTTCGGAGCAGTACTGACGGCGTTGATCAACTTCCTCCTCGTCGCCGCCGCGATCTACTTCTGCGTGGTGATGCCGCTGAACAAGCTGGCCGAGCGCCGCGCCCGGGGAGAGGAAGAGGAGCCGGAGCCGCCGGCCGAGGATGTCGCGTTGCTGACCGAGATCCGCGACCTGCTCGCCCAGCCGAAGGTATAACCTGCCCGCCACGCCCGGCTCCTCGCCGGGCGTGGCACTACTCGTGGGTGGGATTGCTGGGGTGTGAGCCCCACCAATCCCACTCATGAGCGCGCCGACTGCCTCACCAGTGCGGGGGCCGCTCCCGCAGGATCCGCTCGTCGGACTCCTGGTCCGGATCCTCGCCCCGGTCGCCCCAGGCGCGCGGGTCGTCCTCCCAGGCGGCACCGTGCCAGACCGGTTCCGGGCCGCGACCGGGGTCGACGGCGCGACGTGGCCGGCGCTTGCGCGGTGGCTGCTCGGCCTCCGGGTCGGCTGGTTCCGGCGGAGTGGCGCTCATCGGCGGCGGCTCACCGGTCACCGTCGTGGTCGGCGGTGTCATCGGCGGGCTCGGCGCCAGCAGGACCGGCGTCAGCAACACCAGCGTCAGCAACCGGAGCGGCGGGCTCGGCGTCAGCATCAGCCTCGGATGTACCGGGTGAGGTCGCCGGTGGCATCTCGGCCTCGGCGGGGTCGACCTCGACGTCGACAGCCACTGCCTCGGTGACCTCAGCGTCAGCGTCAGCGTCGCCGTCAGCCCTCGCTGTCTCGGCGTCCTCAGCATCGGTGTCAGCAACGGCCTCCGCTGCCTCCGTGCTCGGCGGCTCCACGGCCAGCCCGGAGCGCCGCGCTGCAGCGCCGAGCACGGCGTCCACATGGGTTCCCCGACGGGCGATCCCGAGCTCGGCGCGGAGCGCATCCCGCAGCTCCGGCACGGTCCGTGGTTGCCCGTCGGCGCTGATCCAGACCACCAGGGCATCGAAGTCGTCGTCGCCGTAGCGGCTCAGCGGTTGCCCCGGGCGCACCTCCGGCCGGGGGCCACGATCTCCCGGTGCGCTGCTCGACCGTCGCACCTCACCCGCACCCACCATCGCCAGTCCGCGAGCGGAAATAGTGGTCGGCGCCGTGTCTGCGGGCTCTCCGCTGCCGCTACCGACGCCCCCAACGCCTCCGGCCGCACCGGTGCCACCGGCCGCACCAGCTCCGGCACCAGCATCGGCGGTGGGTCCCGCCTCGGCCGGGTCGGCATCTTCCTCCACCCGGTCGGGCAGCGACACCTGCGCCGGGCCGCCGGTGCCATCGCTGCGCGCGGCAACGATCTCGTCCACTGCCGTGCCGATCTTCTCCGCCTCGCCCTGCGGGTCCATGAACACGGCGCTGGAGTACACGGTCCGCACCGCCCAGCCGCGCGCGGCGAGCCGTTCGATCCAGTGCCGGTCCCGGCGGCGCAGACTCGGTTCGCCCATGTACTCCGCGTCGTCGGTGAGGACGGCCAGCAACAGCTCACCGGGCAGGGCCGGGTGCCCCACCGCCAACGGGATGCGCACCCCACCGGGCCGGCCGAACCGGGGCACCACGGTCAGCCCGCGCCGCCAGAGCCGCTCGGCCAGGTCCACCAGCAGCCGGTCCACCTCCGGTGCGGTCTCCTCCGGCTCGTCCTGCGCCTTGCCGTCGGCCGCCAGCTGCAGCAGGTCGCGGAGCATCTGCGATCCGGCCGCACGCAGACGTTCGGGATCCAGGTCGTCCGGTTGCAGGCAGCTGACCACGGTGAGCCGGGTACGGACCGCATCGAGGGCGTCCACCAGGAACTCCGCACCGTCCGGTCCGGACAACACCCCGAACCGGTGCAGCACTCGCCCGTGCGGGGTCTTGCCGAAACCGAGGGTGAGGATGATCGCGTCCCGGCGCAGCCCGGCGGCGGACTCGATGTCCACCACGGTGAATGCCTCCGGACGGTCGGCATCGAAGAACGAGGCCACGCTCGCACTGCCGGCGGCCACCGAGAGCACGGCCTCGCGCACCCGGTCGGCGTGCCGGGTATTCAGCGCGATCACCGCGAGTGTCTCGTCCGGGCGGGTGAGGGCATGGTCGATCACCAGGTCCACCACTCGGTCCACCTCGGCCTGCACGCTCTCCACCACGTTCACGCCCGGTGCCGGCATTCCCGTGCCGTCGACCACATCCAGGTCGATCCGCGCCGGGCCCGGGGGCTCCGGCAGCGGGCGCACTACCTCGTCGTATCCGTGCGCGGCCAGGAACCCCGCCAGGTGTGCGTCCTGACTGGACCGGCTGGCCGGCAACGTGAGCCGCGGGAGGAAGTCCAGGGAGCCGATCAGCCCGGTACCGCCGCGGCGGGTATCCCCGACCACCACCACCTGCCGGGAGCGCACGATCGCCGACACCGTCTGCTCCACCGGAACGTGCTGCACCGCATCGAGCACGAGCAGGTCCACGTCCCGGGCAGCCGGGAGCACCTGGGGCACCACCATCGGCGGCACCACCCACACCGGCCGCGGCGCCCAAGCCGCAGCGGCATAGGTGGTGAGCAGCTCCTTCAGGTCGTTCACGCCGCGGCGCACGGCGCGGTAGAACTCCTGCGCGCGGGGCCGGTCCTCGGCGATCACGGCCCGGATGTGCTCCCGCACCGCGATCAGTACCGGAGTGGTCAGGCTCTCCACCTGCGCCAGGTCCTTCTCCAGCAGCGTCTGGGCGGAGGCGTCGAGCGTGGAGGAGTCCAGACCGGCGAGCACCGGATCGTCGGAGAGGATCTCCTCGAGCACGCTGGACCACCAGGCCAGGTCGAACTCCGCGCCGACCAGCTCCGTGGGCACGCGCCGGTGGCTGAGGTCCTCGAGCAGGTCACCGAGACCCATCTCGCTGAGCTGAGCGAGCACCGCGGCGCGCTCGGGCAGCTGGCGCAGCGTGGCGTCGTCGGCGCCGAGTCGCGATACCCGAGCAGCGAGCTCGGCCAAGGGCAGCTCCTCGAGCGTGCGCTCCCCCGAGCGAACCGCGCAGTACCGGGTTGAGCTCAGCCACCAGGTCGGTCGCGCGCTTCTCGGTGGCGAGGATGTCGCTCATCCCCTCCGGTAGGCGGGGCCAGCCACCGCTCGCACAGTGCCGGCGCCACACGTCCCGCCGAGACTGCACGTCCAGCAGCTCGGCATGCAGATCGCCCACTGCCACCCCGGGCCGGAGCAGGTCCTTGGCCTGTTTGCGCAGTCGGCGGCGGGCAGCCCAGCCCAGGTCGGCCCCGTGCTGGGCGCGCCAGGCGCGGGTAGCGGTCGCGGCGACCAGATCGGCTGCCGAGCGCTCGAACACCTGCGGGGTGAACACGTCCAGCGAGGAGCGGATCCCGTCCAGCAGGATCAGCTGTTCGGACCACTCGGCCAGCGTGGCCGCCTCGTCCAGCCCGGTCTGGGCGGCGGTGCGGGCGAGCTGCTCGGTGAGCGCGGGCATCAGCTCGTCCAGCTCACGCACCCGCTCCATCGTCGCGGTGGCGTGCTCGGCCGAGGTCAGCCGGGCACCGAACCAGGGGGTATCGGCGGCCCGGAGCCGGAACGCGCCCAGCGCTGCGGCACGAGCGAGCT
This sequence comes from Ruania zhangjianzhongii, assembly GCF_008000995.1. Lineage (NCBI taxonomy): Bacteria > Bacillati > Actinomycetota > Actinomycetes > Micrococcales > Ruaniaceae > Ruania > Ruania zhangjianzhongii. Next base: position 1,186,527 of record NZ_CP042828.1, on the reverse strand, counting down.
GCTCGCGGGCGTGCTGGCGCTGCTCGGGTCCCATCGAACGGACGGCGTCAGAGGGAACCCGGACCGTGGTACGCGGCCCCGGCCGGCTGGAGGTGAGTTCGGCCAGCGCCTGCAGGGCGTCATAGCCGGACGCGTCCCACGGGGCGCGCGCCGTGTGCAGGGCGTTCAGGTAGTCGCTCAGCTCGCGGCGGGCAGCCCGCAGCGCCTCGCGGTCCTGGTCCCGTTGCTCGGTGTCGGTCTCCGGCTCGGGCGGGTTCAGCCCGTCCAGGAGGTGCCCGGCGGCAGTGGTGGTCCAGCGCGGGTCGTTGCTCAGGTCCAGGGTGAGGTCGCCGAGGCCCACCCGCCGCAGCGCGTCCACCAGCGCCTGCCCGGCGCGGCGGGTGCCGGGCACGTACAGCACCCGGCGGCCGTCTGCGGCGGCTTGGGCCACGGTGGCGGCCACAGTGCCTGCGGCGTCGGTGCCGGGTGGGGAGTCCACCAGCAGGTGGGCGCCGGTGGCCACCGCATCCAGGACGTCCTGCTGGGCCGGGTCCAGGTCCCCGATGCCGCGTTCGGCGTCCGGGTCACGGTCGGTCGGGTCGGGCTCGGGCAGGTCCAGGGAGACGGCGGAGCGGGCGGCGCTCACGCCGGCGAGCGCGGCCACCAGATCGTGCGTGGCCAGGTCGCGTTCGTGATCGTGCAGGTCCTCGGCGAGCGCCTGCCCGGGGTGCACGAAGGCGCCGAGCACGATCCGTGGCTCGAGGGTGAAACCCGGGAGCGCCTGCCCCAGCTCGGCCAGGGTCTCCAGGGCGGGGCGCGGGGTGAAACCGTGCTCGACCATCGTGGAGCGCGCGATCGCCGCCGGATCGACGTTCACCCCGTGCGCCCTCAGCTCGCGCACGAACAGGCTGTTGATCTCGACGGCGGGATCCAGCTCGAGGTCGATCTCCGCCTCTGGTCCGTGCACCCCCAGGCGGACCGGGCGCAGCAGCACCGGGGCGTGCACTACGGCGGGGGCCGCCGAGGGCGGCGGCCCGTTCGGGTCCGCCAGCGCCGGGGTGCTGCCAGGTTCGTCGTCGATCTCCGCTGAACCGGCTGCGGCAGCGCTGCCCTCCCCCTCCGGGTGAGCTGCGCCGTCGCTCTGCCAGGTGGCCACACCCATGGCCACGTACGTGGGTGCGACGCCGAACCGCTGAGCGAGCTCGTCGGTGCGGGCGAGCACCACCCGCGCGCGCCGGCGCGCATTGGTGAGCGCAGAGCCCTCCCGCACCAGGTTGCTCAGCGGAGTGGACCGGCCCGCGTACAGCTGGGCGATACCGGAGGGGTGAGCGGCGGTCAGATCGACGATCGCATCCCCGAGGGTGCTGATGTCCCACAGCGGGCTGTTACCGGCCAGGTCAGCCAGCCGGGCGCGCCATCGAGTGGCCGCCGCCTCCACCTGCAGTTCGCGGGGAGTGGCAGCGCTGCGCTCGGCGGCTTCGGCACCAGCCGATTCCGCAGCGCGCTGGCGGCCGGAGCCAGCAAAGGGATTGCGCACGGAAGACCTCACGCGTCCACGCTAACGACTGCTGCCGGTTTCGCAGCGCTGGACCCGCCGAGAGGTACTCTTCCAGGGCGAGTTCTCGCCGGGAACAACTACTTTCCAGGGAACGGGTGGCCGTCCGGTGAGTTGGAGCGGACGGCGTGCGCCACGCAGGGGGCAGGCGACGCACACCGTCCTGGCCCAAGTTTGGCCCACACCGGGGGCGGACGCAAACATCTCTGGTGGCAGCCCGGGCCTCGGTTGGCGCCCGCTGGGGGCCACCCCCACTAGCACACGGGGGACAACCACCTGGTCCAGCTGCGATGACGGGACTTGAATGATCACATGAGCACTACCGCTACTATGACCGACATCACAGTGGAGCCGACGGTGTCGAGCCGGCGCGGGCCACAGAAGTTCTGGTCCGCTCCCTTCCGCCCGCGCGCCTGGAGCGATTTCGGCACCCACCTGCTGATCCTCCTGGTAGCACCGTTCGGCTTCGCCTACGCCGTGCTGACTGTGGTGCTCACCGCGGCGCTGGCGGTCACCGTGGTGGGCCTGTACGTGCCGGGCTGGCTGGTGCTAGGGGCCCGCGGCTGGGGTGGCATGTTCCGGGGGTTCGCGCGGCTCCTCGGCGTCGATGTGCGCGCGCCGCTGCCGCGGCGCCGGGGGAAGGGGTTCTGGCGCGGGCTGGGCCGCACGATCGGCGACGGCGCGGGCTGGCGCGCGGTGCTGTTCCTGTTCATCGCGTTCCCGCTGGCGATCCTGAGTGCCGTGCTGGTGATCGTTTTCCTGGTGACGGCGCTCGGCTGCCTGACCTACGGGATCTGGTATCGGTTCCTGCCACTGCAGCAGGCCGCGGACGGTACCTGGCACCGAGGCGCCATGCTCTGGGACGGCACTCCGATGGACTCTCCGGCCGGGATCGCCGCCTATGCCGCGGTCGGGCTGATCCTGTGGTTCCTCTGGCCACAGCTCGCCCGTGGCTTCGCGGCCGTGTGGACCGCGCTGATCGGGCTGCTGCTGGGACCCACCCGGTACAGCCTGCGGGTGGCCAAGCTGCAGACCTCACGAGGCCGCACGGTGGAGAACGCCGACGCCAAGCTGCGCTGGATCGAGCGGGACCTGCACGACGGCACCCAGGCCCGGCTGGTGGCCTTGGCGATGCAGCTGGGCGAGGCAAAAGAGTCGCTGGAGACGGACCCGGACGAGGCGCGGACCCTGGTCGCAGCGGCACACGTCGCCACCAAGGACGCGTTGACCGAGCTGCGCGAGCTGGCCCGGGGCATCCGCCCGCCAGCGCTGGAGGCCGGACTGACCGTAGCGGTGGAGACGCTGGCCGCGCGCAGCTCGCTGCCGGTGACCGTGGACGTGCCCGAGGACCTGCGCCCGGCCCCGTCGATCGAGTCGATCGCCTACTTCAGCATCGCCGAGCTGATCACCAATGCGGTCAAGCACTCCGGCGCCACCGGGGTGTACGTGCTGGCGGAGCAACGCAAGCGCCAGCTCTGGCTGCGCGTGCGCGACGACGGCCTCGGCGGCGCGGCGATCGGCGTGCCCAGCGCGGACGGGCACGGCAGCGGGCTCGCCGGACTGCGCGATCGGGTGGACTCGGTGGACGGGACCCTGCACGTGGACAGCCCCGAAGGCGGCCCGACCGTAGTGACCATCACGCTGCCGATGCAGGTGCGCGACCGCTGACCCAGCCCGCGCGAGCACGCAAGCACTGACCCAGCCCGCCAGCCGTCCCAGCCCGCCAGCCGCCCCGGGGCGGGGCGGGGCGGGGCGCCGACAATCCGGGCGGTGGCCGTCCCGCCCGCGTCGGTGCGGCCGCGGTCAGCCGCGCCAGCCGGGACCGCCGGGACTGCCGCGCCTGCCGGGACCGCTACCGTGTCCGGTATGCGGATCGCGATCGCCGAGGACTCGGCCATTCTGCGCGACGGGCTGATCGCGCTGCTGCACCGGCGGGGGCACGACGTGGTCGCAGCAGTGGACAACGGCACGGAGCTGCTCGCCGTCGCCGGTGAGCAGGCGGATGCGGGCACCCCCTGCGATGTGGCGGTGATCGACATCCGGATGCCACCCACGTTCACCGACGAAGGCCTGCGCACCGCCCTGGAGCTGCGCGGCCGGTATCCCGAACACGGCGTGCTGCTGTTCTCCCAGTACGTGGAGACCCGGTTCGCTACCGAGCTGCTGCGCGGGGATGCCCGTGCGATCGGGTACCTGCTCAAGGACCGGGTGGCGGATGTGAGCGAGTTCGTCGATGCCCTGGAGCGGATCGCCGCCGGTCAGACCGTGCTGGACCCGGAGGTGATCAGCCAGCTGCTGCGCTCCAGTCCCGACCGTGCTGCTCTGGACCGGCTCACCCCGCGCGAGCGCGAAGTGCTGGAGCTGATGGCGCTGGGCCGGACCAACTCCGCGATCGCCAAGTCGCTGTACCTGTCCGCCGGGGCGGTGGAGAAGAACATCTCCTCGATCTTCGGCAAGCTCGACCTGCCCTCCGACGACGCCGCGCACCGCCGCGTGCTGGCGGTGGTCCGCTACCTGCAGCAGGCCTGACCCACCCGCCGCAGCAACCCAGCCCGCACCCACCCACCCACCACGCCCGCCACGCCTGCCACGCCTCCACGCCCGCCGCCGCGTGAATCGATGCAGTAGTGACCTGGCGCGGTGAGTCGTGCTCCCGGGTATCGAGTCAGCGAGCCAGGTAACGAGCGACCCGTCAGTCACCGCGGCCTAGCGGCGGTGGGTGCGACGGCGCGGTCTCAGCGGTAGGGCCCACCAGTGGGGCTGTCCCCCGCGAGCCGCTCGGGCCGGCCACCCCGGCAGCGGCGGCTTCCTCCATAGTGCCGGGCCCGCCCGATTCGAAGACTGGGAGGGACCTTGATTCCCGACCGGCAGGACCATCGTGGCCAGCACCCTCGCTCCCCCATCACCCACCCGGCTCAGCCCCACCGCGCCGGCCATCGAGACCCCGCTCACCGGGGTGCACGCCACGGCCGTGGAGACCCTGCCGGCAGTGGCCACCCCACCCAAGACCCGGGCGCCGCACCGGCGCGCCCGAGATCCGTTCATCGACCTGGTCCGCGCCGGGGCCACCGTCGCGGTGCTCAGCGTGCACTGGCTGATGCCGCAGGTGGCCTGGGACGGTTCTACGCTGAGCATCGGCAACAGCCTGAGCGAGGGCGCCGGCTGGCTGGTCACCTGGGTGCTGCAGGTGCTGCCGCTGCTGTTCTTCGCAGCGGGCGCCGCCGCTGGGCTGGAACGCCCTCGCCCCATCACCCACACCCTGCGCCGCCGGCTGCCGCGCCTGGTGCTGCCGGTACTCGCGCTGGCCGGTACCTGGCTGCTGGCCGCGCTCCTGCTCCCCCTTCTCGGCGTACCGGCGACGGCGGTGGAACGGGTGATCCGGATCGTTCCCCAGCCGTTGTGGTTCCTCGGGGTGTACCTGGCCCTGATGATCCTCACGCCATTGCTGCGCCGCCTGGTCGACGCCGTGGGGTGGGCTGCCCCGGTGGCGCTCACCCTGGTCCCGGTGGCGGTGGACCTGCTCCGGTTCACCGGGGTGGCGCCGCAGCTCGCGTGGCTGAACCTGCTCGCCGTCTGGACAGTGCCGTACACGATCGGCCTGGCCTACGCCCGCCGTGGCGAGCCTCGGCTGGGCGCACGAACCTGGTGGGTGACCTCCGCCGTCGCCCTGGTGGCCCTGATCACCCTGACCACCGCGGGGCCGTACCCGATCAGCATGATCGGCATGCCCGGCGATGCGATCTCCAACCTCGGCCCGCCGACCCTGGCCGCGCTCGCCCACGGCGTGCTGCTCACCACGGTGGCGCTCGCGCTGCGCGGACCGCTGACCCGGCTGGCGGCCGGCCCGGTGCGGCGCGCAGTGAGCTGGGTGAGTGCGCGGTCGATGACCCTCTACCTGTGGCACCTCACGGCGATGTTCACGGTGGTGGGCGTCGCACTGCTCGGCCTGGGGCTGGAGGTGCCCACCGCGTGGACGCCGGCCTGGTTCGCCCAGTGGCCGCTGTGGTGCGCGGCGGCGGCAGCGGTGCTGATCGCGCTGGTCCGGGTGTACCACCGGTTCGAGACCGGCCCGGTGCGCCGCTGAGACTCACCAGCTAATAAGTGACAAGAGCAGCGTCGGTGACCCCACAGGGTCACCGACGCTGCCGTGCTTCAGCCGTCGATCACCTGCCAGGGACCATGCGGATCGCCCGGTTCCTGGTTGCGGGTCCACCACTGGGCCTCATACTCGGTCCCCTGGTAGACCACCACGTCACCCTCGTCGAAGATGCGTGACGGCGTCCAGACGTCGCGGCCGGAGTCGTCGACCACGATCTCCTGCCATGGGCCGTGCGGATCTCCGGGCTCCTGACTCTGGGTCCACCACATCGCCTCCCACTCGGAGCCGTCGAAGCTGACCCGGTCACCCTCGGTGTACACGCTCTCCGGCGCCCACGCGTCCGGCCCAGACTGCACCGGCTCCAACGTCCAGAACCGGTCCGCAGTCTCTTCGTCGGTCGCGGTGGTGCTTCCACCCACGCCGCTGCCCACGACGATCGTCCCGTCCCGGCCGTTGCCCGAGGAATCCGTGACGGTAGCGCCCTCGGTCTCGTCGAAGGCGTAGTTCAGGACGTCGCCGGCCGCGGCCTGGCCGCCGGCGAGCGCGGTGACATCCGCGCTGCTCAGCGCGCGGGAGTAGATCGCGAAGTCGTCCAACGCACCGTCGAACGCCGGGTCCGAACCGTACTGGGATTTGCCCAGGTAGTTGCGGCCGGTCGTATCGCCCAGATCCGCTGGAGAGATCGTGATCTCGTCATTCGTGGCCACCGGCTCGCCGTCGATGTACAGCGTGCCCGTGGTACCCGAGACCGTGACGGCCACGTGCGACCAGGTGTCGAGCGAGAAGTTCTGCCCGTCGTAGGAGAGGAGCTGCTCTCCTCCGGCCCCGCCGGTGGTGATGGCGAAGCGGGGGCCGCTGCCCGCGTTGACGGTGAGGAACATGCTGCTACCCGAACCTGCCCCGAGATCGAACACCCGCGACCAGGTCTCCAGCGCCGCCGGCTGGATCCAGGTAGAGATCGACCAGTCGCCGTCGAGGTTGCTCAACGTGCCGTCCGGGACGGTCACGTGGGAGGCACTGTGGCAGAAGTCCAGCGCGGTTCCGATCCTGCCGGGCTGCCGCTCTCCGTCCGCAGTGCAGTTGGACGTGGGCGAACCGTCTGTCCACTGGATGATGGCCGCGCCGCTCTCGGTGCTCATCTCGTCCACACCGAGAGTCATTCCGGTGCCGTAGTTCGCCAGGCGCACGTTCCCGTGCCCGTCCGGCACGAGCTGCCAGAGCAGATCGTCCGCCCCGTCATCCGCACGGACGGTGGCCGGTGCACCATTCTGACTGGCCCCGCCGTCCACACCGAGGAGCAGACCGCTCTCGGTGTCGACGATCCGATACAGCCCGGAACCTGCCTCGACCAGCTCCCAGGTGGAGAGGTCCGATCCTGCGGCATCCGACTGCACAACAGCGCCGTCCGCAATGTCCAGAGCGAGACCGCTGTTGGCGTTGTCTACCGTGTAGGCCCCGGCCAGGCTCTCCGCTTCGCCGCCATCGGTGACCAGCACGCGGTAGCCGTAGGCGGGGTTCATCACGATCGGGACGTCGATGGTGCCGTCCTCACCCACCTCGTACGTGGTGGTCGAGATGGAGATGGGTCCTTCAGTCGGCGTCGTGCGGCCGTACGACGGGGACACCTGCACCTCTACGGTCACCTCGTCGCCGAGGTCCAGGGCCTCGAGGCCTTCCACCCGCACGGTGGTCGGACCGCTATTGCCGCCGGTGATGACCTGGACCTCGTCCTGTGCATCGTTGACCGACGCGGCCCCGTCGAGCGGGCTCTCGTTCGAGGGCGGGGTAGTGGTCACCATCTGACCGGTCATGTCTGCGTACCAGGTGTAGAGCCAGTAGGCGCCGTTCGGTTCACCGCCGCGCTCGACGAGGAGATCGCCGAGGGTGCCCGACTGATTCCAGAACGCGAGTTCGGCGCGGTCGATCCCGAAGCGTTCGAACTTGGCGATGTAGCCGACCAGGGCGCCGGGGATACCGACCTCCTGGGGATGGCCGTACTCGGCAATGTCGATGGGCATATCGCCCAGGTCAAGATCGTCGAGGATCGCGCGTACCTGCTCGACGTCGCCTTGGATCTTGTCGTCGCGAATGAGCTCGTGCCACTCCAGCACGTCCGGCATCGTGCCGGTCTCCTTGGCGAACTCCAGGAACTGGCGCATATCGGTGATGTTGTCCGAGAAGCTCGGTCCCTGGATCACCGCGTCCGGGCCGAGCTCCTCACGCAGGACGCGGTAGCTGAACTCCCACAACTCCTCGAAAGTCCCGTTCTCCTCGAGCCAGGTCTGGTCGGACTCGTTCCACGGCGCCCAGGCGACGATGTTCGTCGCCCCGGATGCCTCGACGTCGGCGACGACATCCCGGATGACGTCTTCCCAAGCCTTGCGGTCTTCGGTGTTCTCCCAGGAGAACTGGTAGGGCCAGCCCGGGTAGTAGTCCACGATCCGCACCACGATCCCGGCGTCGTGTCGCGCTGCCGTTTGCCAGACGTCGAGGACGTCACCGGTCGGCTGCTGAGTTCCGTGCGGCGGCATCTGCACGAAGGTGTGCGGATCGATCGGCGCGATCAGATCGTCCGAAGGCACTCCCTCGTCGGCAATGCCATAGAGCGAACCGCTCGCCAGGTGGGTGACGGTTCGAAACGGTTGGTCGGCGGAAACCAGCAGGGTGTCTTCTGCGTCCGGTTCCGCCCCGGCAGTGCTCGCCGGGACGATGACGGCCGCGGCGGTCATCGCCAGCGCAGCCAGTACCGAGGCACTCGCTGCAGGGGTGGGGCGACGCCGCGCGTGCGACGCCGCAGGGATAGGTCTGAGGGTCATCGTCCTACTCCGTTCTCGAGGGTGGGTGCAGAGGAGGAACGGCGTGCGGCCGTTCGTCGACGCCGGCGCTGGCGCGGGCATGGGCCGAACTCCGGTGGGTGTGGGGTGGACTCCGTGCTGCGGCTCTCATCGCTGATCCTCTCCGTTCGGTTGTGCTGTCGAACCGGTTCGCTAGTGGCGGTGGGACGGCACCGCTGGGCCGGCTGCCGGATCAGCTCGGGGCTGGGGTTTCCAGCTCCGCGCGCCGTGCGGACGTCCACCCGACGAGGTGCCGGAGTGCCTCCGCTCGCAGGAAGACGGGCACGATCTCCAGCGGGGCGGACGCCTGGACGGTGGTGCCGCCCTGGTGCACCTCGCCGGTGGAGGCGTCGGTCCAGCACTCCCCGAGTGGCAGGTACACGCCCCGTTCCCGGGCCCCGGCGGTCACCACCGGGGCGATCAGAATGTCCGGGCCGAGCAGGTACTGATCGTCCACCTGCCAGGCGTGCGGGTCGTTCGGGAACTCGTGGAACAGCCCACGCATCACCGGCTGTCCGTCGGTGTGCGCCGCGCGCATGACCTCGCGCAGGTAGGGCCGTAGGGCCTCCCGCAGGTGCACGTAGCGTTCCAGGATCAGGTAGATCTCCTCGCCGAAGCTCCATAGTTCGTTCGGCCCGCCCGAGCGCAGCCGCCGGGTGCCGTCCGCGGCGGTCACCTCTTCATACGGCAGCCGGTCACCGTGCAGCCGCATGACTGGGCTGAATGTGCCGAGCTGGAACCAGCGGACCAGGAGCTCGTGGAAGTCGGGGTCGGTGACATCTCCGTGGTGGAAGCCGCCGATATCTGTGGTGAACCAGGGGATCCCGGCCACGCCCATGTGGATTCCGGCGGTGATCTGCCGGGCCATGTCCTCGAAGGTGGAGGAGATATCACCGGACCAGGCAAGCGCCCCGTAGCGCTGGCTGCCCGCCCAGGCGCAGCGGACCAGATTGACGATCTCGGTCTCACCAGCGCTGCGCTGTCCGTCGAAGACGGCACGGGCGAAGGACTGCGGATAAAGGTTTCCGACCCGCTGGTACGGACCCAGGTGGGTGCGGTACCCGTCGTGGTCGTACACACCGAACTCCGGTTCCGCCTCGTCGAGCCAGAAGGTGCGGATCCCGTGGGTCCCGTAGTTTTCCCGGAGCTGGTCCGCCAGCCACGCGCGGCTCCGAGGGTTCAGCACGTCGAGGAAAGCACTCGGGCCCTCGAACGCCATCTGGATGTCGAGGCCACGCTCGGCCCGCAGGAGCAGATTGTTCGATCGCAGGTGCCGGATGTTCTCCGAGGTCATCGACACCTGAGGCCACACAGAGACCATCAGCTCCACGCCGAGGTCGCGCAGCTCGGCCACCATGGCAGCCGGGTCCGGCCAGAACTCTTCCTCGAACCGGTAGTCACCCATCCGTGGCCAGTGGAAGAAGTCCGCCACGATGACGTCCAAGGGCAGACCCCGGCGGCGGTGCTCCCGGGCCACTTCGAGCAGCTGGTCGGCGTTCCAGTAGCGCAGCTTGCACTGCCAGAACCCCAGCCCGCGTTCCGGCATCATCGGCGCATGCCCAGTGGCGCGGGCATAGTTGGCGGAGATTCGTGCCGGCGTGGACCCGGCCGTCACCCAGTAGTCGAGCTGGTCGGTGGACTCGGCGTGCCACTCGGTGCGGTTGCGCGCGAAGGTCGCCCGCCCGATACCTGGGTTGTGCCAGAGGAACCCGTATCCGGCGCTGGAGACCACGAACGGCACGCTCGCCTGGGAGTTGCGGTGCGCCAGCTCGAAGGTGGCGCCCTTCAGGTCGAGCAGGTGCTGCTGGTACTGCCCCATCCCGGCGAGGTGCTCCGCCGGGTCTGCCTCGAACGCGGCGGTGAGGGCGTACCCATCACTGCCCAAGTGGGGCCGGAAGTTCCGGGCCCGCAGATCGAGCGAGCCGCCACGGCCAAGCTCTCGGAACAGCAGCCGGTCGCTGGCGTCGTAGAACGCCAGCGTGCACCAGAACACCTCATAGCCCACCGGTTCGTGGAACCAGCACGAGGTCTCCACTTCGACGCGGATCGCACCGTTACGCAACGAGGCACCGCCGTCACGGACCTCCACCTGGATATCCGCGTGTGCGTCCGCATCCGGTGGCAGCAGTGCCCAGTCCGTGTCGACGACGTCGCCCATCACCGTGGCCCGCACTCGGAGACTGTCCCGTCCCCAGGGTTCGATGACGATGGTCTCCCCTCCACCGCGCCAAGTCAGCACGTGGCCATCGACGTGGATCGGACTCATAGTCGACTCGATCATCGGGTCTCCTTCGACTCGGGCGGGGTGGGGCGTGTGGGTCAGTCGGTGGGCAGGAACACTCGCATGGTCGAGGGGCCGCGTTCTGCCCACCTGTGGTAGGGCACCAGAGTCAGTTCCAGGCCAGCCTCATCGTCTGCGGGTGCCTGCGCGAGGACGTCCTCCTGCCGCCGGGGTTCGGCGCCGACGGGATAGAAGGGCAGCGTGCCGTCACCGGTCCCGGGCAGGGCGACGGCGCGGGCGTTGACGCGCGCGCCGTCCCCCGCCGCACCGATCTCGGCCCGGGTAGGCAGTCGCACCTGCTCCAGCACGGTCCCGTCAGGGAGGTCCACGGACTCCAGGCACAGCACCAACGGGCCACGCTCGACCGCCACAGTGCCGCGGGTGGCGTCCAGGCGCGGGTCCGGGCGAGTCAGTCGTGGCGGCAGGGGAATCTCCAGGGTGACTACAGCCCCGGCGGGCAACCGGTCAGGACCGGTGACCCACCCCGGCTCGACCGGATCCGGGTGACCATCGGTGCCAACCAGAGTGGCGCCGTCGGCCCAGTCCGGAACCCGCAGCCGGACGGCGAGCTGTACCGATGCCGGGACCTGCGCCACCTCGACGCGCACCGTACCCTCGTCGGGATAGGCGGTGTCCACTCGCAGCACCACCGTCTGACCGTCGTCCAGGGTGATCCGCAGGTCGCCGGCGGCATACTGGCTGATAGTGACCAGCACCTGTGCCCCGGTCTGCTCGATCGTCGCAGCGTAGGTGTGCCAGGACGAGAGGGTGCGGGCGACGTTGGTGGGACAGCATGAGACGTCGAACCACGGCGCCCGTACCCCTCCTTCGGCACGCGGATTGACCGCATCCGGTCGCACCTCGGTGCCCGGCTCGCGCTGCTGCAACGGGTTGGCGTAGAAGAAGCCTCGACCGTCGGACCGCAGGGATGTGGCAACGACGTTGAAGAGGGTACGTTCGGTCAAGTCGGCGTACCGGACATCATCGGTCGCCAGCAGCAGCCGCCAGGACAGCATCACCGAGGCCACACCGGCACAGGTCTCGCAGTAGGCCCGGTCCGGCGGCAGCTCCCAGTCGTCGCCGAAGGCCTCGTCCTGGTGGCGCGAACCCATCCCGCCCGTGATGTAGGTGCGCCGTTCCACGGTGGCGGCCCACTGCCGCTCAATCGCGTCCTGCAACTCCCGGTCACCAGTGTCGACCGCGATGTCCACAGCTCCCGCAGCGAGGTAGAGGGCACGCACCGCATGCCCGCGCAACACGCTCGCCTGCCGCACCGGGACGTCATCCTGGAAGTAGGCAGACCCGCGCAGTGGGATCAGCGGGAGGGTGCCGTGCCCGCGGCGCTCCACGAACAGCCGGGCCTGCTCGAGGTAGCGGGGTTCGTTCAGGGCGCGGCCGAGCTCGGCCAGGCCTACCTCGATCCCGGGGTGCCCGCAGAGGTCGGCGCGCCCCTCGGGTCCGAACTCCTGGCAGACGTGGTCGGCAGCACGGCGGGCCACCTCGACCAGGCGGTCCGGGCCGTAGGAACGCAATCGTGCGACTGCCGCTTGGAACAGGTGTCCTAGGCAGTACAGCTCGTGCCCGTTGGAGAGGTCGGTGTAGCGGCCGGGGCGGCCGGGATGCCCGAAGCAGGTGCTGAGGTAGCCGTCCTCGTCCTGTGCAGCGGCAACGCGATCGACGAGCGAGTCCCACATCCATTCCGCGCCCGGGTCGCCGGAGCGCCCGATCTCCCAGGCGATCGCCTCCAGGAGCTTGTACACCTCTGAGTCCGAGAACGGCCAACCGGGACGGTCGGCACCGGTCGTGCCATTCGCGACCCGGTCAAAGTTCGCCAGCCAACCGAGCTGCTCCATCCAGTCGTGGCAGTGCTGCAGGGTGGCACGAGCGTTCGTCGCCTGACGCGTCCCCCAAAATCCGCCATCGAGGCGGAACTCACCGATCCCGAGACCGCGACGGGCACCCGGAGGGGCGACCGGGCGTGCGCGGTGGGGGCGGCGGGTCAGGTTAGTCACTTCAGTTGCCCTTCGTCAGTCCTTGACAGCACCGGCGGTCACGCCAGCGGCCACATAGCGTTGCGCGACCACCAGCAGGACCGCTGCCGGCACCGAGGCGACGACGGCGGTCGCCATGATGGCGTTCCATTGCGTGGTGTTGTTGCCGATGTAGTTGTAGATGCTCAGCGTGATCGGGATGAAGTCGGCGTTGCGGCTGAGCGTCGAGGCGAAGATGAAGTCCGACCACGCCCAGAGGAAGGCGAACAGCGAGACGGTCAGGACCGAGTTCCGGCTCACCGGGAGCACGATCGAGCGGAAGGTGCGCCACGTTCCGGCACCGTCCACCCGGGCGGCCTGGAGCAGCTCGCGCGGGATCCCCGACATGAATGCGGTGAACAGCAGCACGCCGAACGGTACGGCGATCGTGGTGTCGGCAATGATCAGCCCGCCGATGCTGTTCAGCAGCCCGAGGTTGTTGTAGACGGCGTAGAAGCCCATCGCCATCACCACTGCCGGGATCATCTGCGCCACGAGCAGGAGAAAGTTCAGGGTTCGGCCGCCACGCAGGTGCAGCAGGGCCAGTGCGTAGCCGGCCGGGGCTGCGATCACCACGGTGAGCAGCACACTGCCGAGGCCGACGAACAACGACGTGCCCAGTGCCGGGATCTGCTGGTCGAAGACCGCCTGGTAGCCCTCGAGCGTGGGGTCCCACGGGAACCAGTGCGGCGGATCTGCACGCAGGTCACCGGTGCGGGTGAGGGAGACGTTCAGCATCCAGTAGGCGGGGAAGAGCATGATGGCCGTGAACAGCAGGCCGAGTGCCGTCTTCCACCAGTTCTTCGGCAGTCGGCGTCGGGGTGTCATGAGTCCTCCTGTCGCCGTTGAAGCTGCAGGTGGAGGAATCCGAACACCAGAGCGATGAGGATGAGCAGGCTACCCACAGCAGCGGCTGGGGAGAAGTCGGGCTGTCCGGTACCGAATGCCTCGCGGTAGGACCAGATGGCAAGCGTCGTCGAGGTGTCGCCTGGCCCACCCGTGGTCATCACCCAGATCACGTCCACGACCTTCAGCGTGTAGATCAGCCCGAGCAGGAGAGTGATCGCCGAGACTGCGCGCAGCAACGGCAGGGTGATGCTGCGGAAGCGGCGCCACGCACCCGCGCCGTCCAGTGCCGCCGCCTCGTACATGTCGTCCGGGATGTTCTGCAGACCGGAGTAGAGGATCACCAGGTTGAACGGGATGCCCAACCAGATGTTGGCCAAGGTCACCGACAGCAGCGACATCCCCGGAGAGGTGAGCCAGTTGACCGGGTCGAACCCGAACGCGGTCAGTACCGAGTTCACGATGCCGTTGTCACTGTTGAGCATCCACGCCCAGGTCGATGCCGACACGATCAGCGGCAGCAGCCAGGGCACCAGGAACAGTGCGCGCAGCACGCCGGAGAGCCGGAAGTTGGCCCGGAAGAACACCGCCAAACCTAGCCCGAGCGTGAACTGCACGGCGATCGACCCCAGAGTGAACAGCGCGGTGTTCCTCAGCGCCGTCGGGAAGGTCGGAGACCGGATCACCTCGACGTAGTTCTGCCACCCGACGAACTCGGCGTCGCCCTGCACGAACGCGCGGACGGTGTAGTCGTGGACCGACAGGTCGATGTTGCGCCACAACGGGTAGGCGTAGAACAGCACGAGATATATCAACAGCGGTGCGGCGAAGGCTACGGCGGACCACTGGCTCGGGTTCAGTGTGCTGCGGCGCCGGCGGCGACGTGGTGCGGCGGGTTCGCCACCCGCCGCACCATGCTCACCCGCGCCGGGGCGAGCGGTGGGAGAGATGCTCGTCATGATCCTCTTCCTGCTGATTGGCGCGCCCGAGGGCACACCGTTCAGCACCGGCGGTCGGGGAACTAGCTGGTCGCGGCCTCGGCGTCGGCCTGTGCGGTCTCCAGCGCTTCTTGCGGTGTGGACACACCGGAGAGCGCGTTCTGCACGGCGGTCCACAGCGCCTCGGAGATCAGCGGATAGTCGGTGCCCAGTCCGTTACCGGTGCGACCCTGAGCGTTGTTGACGGCCTCGACCCAGGGCTCGAGCTCCGGATTCTGCGTCAGCAGCTGTTCCTGGCCCTCGGCCGTTGGCGGGATGTAGTACGCGAACGTCGTCGCAGTCTCGACGAAGCCCTCCGGTGTGGTCATGCACTCGACGATCTGGCGAGTCACGTCGTAGCGAGCGGTATTCGACTGCACCGGGGCGACGATGAACTCGCCGCCGGTGGGCGCCGGGGCAACTCCCCCGTCTCGGGCCGGCAGCTGGATGATCCCGGTCTCGAACTCAGCCTCTGCGGCGCTGTTGACCTGCCAGGTGCCGTTCTCGGCGAACCCGAAGTCACCGGTGAGGAACTCCTCCCAGGTGGTGTTCTGCGAGTTGTTGATGATCGAGTTCGGTGCGTATCCCTCGTCGAGCCAGCCCTTCCACAACTCGAGTGCGGCAACGCCCTCGGGCGAGTCCAGGTCCTCCAGGTCGGCGCCCGCGCCCCAGAACCAGGGGAGGAACTGGAACGTGCCTTCCTCGGTCCCGATCGCGGCGAAGGTGATTCCCTTGTCGCCGGCATCGGTGATCTGGGCCAGAGCTGCAGTCAGCGACTCCCAGTCAGTGACTGAGGTCGGGTCCACGCCGGCGTTCTCGAGCACGTCGGCGTTGTAGTAGAGAGACAGGGTGTTCGCGCCGATCGGGATGCCGTAGGCCTCACCGTCGACCACACCGGCGTCGAGCAGGTTCTCCTCGATCGAGGAGGTGTCCAGCCCGAACTCGCTGACCGTGGTCAGCATCCCGGTCTCAGCGAGTGTCGACACTGCTGGGTTGTCAATAAGGATGACATCCGGCGAGGACCCTTCCTGCGCCGAGAGGAGTGCCTGGTTGGTCAGTGCAGTGGTGTCGTAAGCGGTGCGCTCGATGCTGACACCCGCTTCCTCGCCACAAGTCTGGACGCGGGCTTCCCAGTCCGAAGACCCGTCGTGCTGGGGGTAGGGATCCCACCAGGTGTACGTTCCGTCGGCGGCCGATTCGCCACCGGAGCTGCTGCCGGCTGATGAACAGGCGCCGAGCACAGCCATGCTGGCGGCGGCCAGAGCCGCCGTGGCGGTGAGGACGGTTGATCTGCGCGTGGGCTGTTGCATGAGTTCCTCCTTGAACGATGGCCGCCGAGGGCTTCGGGACCGCGAGAAGTGTTCGAGCTGTCGGGCGAGCGCCTGTCGAACCGGTTCGCTCGACGTGCTGGCACAAGTCCGAATCGATCGGACGTGGAAATCAGACCTCCGGTGGGGACGCGGTGCTACCGCGGTCGACCAGTTCGGGCGTGACGAACCGCACCACGTGCGAATCGTCGTGTCCCACCTCGCCCTCGATCCGGCGAACGAGTTCACGGACGGCCATCCGACCGAGTCGGTCGGGAGCGCTCTCGATCGAGGAGTACGGCAGGGAGAACGTGCGGGCGAACTCGTCGGAGTAACGCCCGATGACGGAGAGGTCCGCCGGTGCGCTGACACTGCGCTCATGCAGGACAGAAGGCAGTGCAGCCGCGGCGGCCTCGTTGTTGATCAGCAGCCCGGTCGCACCCGGGTGTGCATCGAGCAAGGCATTCAGGTCACGTCCGACCTCAGGCTGGCGCGACGGTGCGAACGCCGCGTGCAGGTGCACACCGGATCGCCGGGCTGCCGCGATGGCCGCGTTCTGCAGACGCCAGACATAGGCGCCACCGCGGTCGACGACGTGCTCCGGCTGGGAGACCAGGATCAGTTCCCGGTGACCGAGAGTGCGTAGATGCTCGACCATCAGCCGGCCGGCCTCTTCGAAGTCGAGGTCGAAGACGTCGACCCCGGAGCAGTCGGCCGGGAGCCCGACGAGCGCTCCCGGTTGTGCCGCGCTGCGGAGGATCGGCAAGCGGTCGTCATGTTCGGCGACGTTCAACAAGACGATGCCGTCGACCATGCGCGAATCGGTCATCCGCCGCAGTGCGTTGCGACCATCCTCCTCCGTGGCGAGGAGGATGTCGTAGCCGAGCTCGCGTGCCGTGTTCGAGACGCCCAGCATGTACTGGAGCATCGCGGGAGCGAACTCGTCAGCGAGGAACTGTGCCAGCAAGCCGATCACATGGGTCTGCGAGGTAGCCAGAGCACGCGCACCCGCGTTCGGCGTGTATCCGAGCTCGCGGACCGCGGCTTCCACCCGACTGCGCACCTCGGTCGAGACCGAACGCTTTCCCGACAACGCGTACGACGCCGTACTCCGCGAAACTCGTGCAGTCGAGGCGACATCACCGATGGTGACCATAGCGCCTCCTCACGTAGATCCTGCGAACCGGTTCGACTCTATCTGTCGAGGTACAGGCGGTGCAAGACTCAGATTGTGTTGATATACGGCCAGTGACGTCGGATGTCAGAGAACCGGTTCGCCATTGAATCGACTCCGCGTCCAGCTGAGCGCGAGCCTCACCGTCCCAGCGCAGCGATAGGTCCTACCAGCCCAGCACGTCCGGCACCGGCTCCCCGCCGCGCACGTGCTGGTCGCAGAACGCGAGCACGGTCTCGTTCCAGGTGCGGGCGTTGGCGGGGGTGAGCACCCAGTGGTTCTCGCTGGTCAGCTGCAGGAACCGGTGCGGCATCGTCTCCGGCTCCCCGTCCCAGCCGGAGACCAGGTCCCACCACATCCGCAGCGCCTCGCTGATCGGCACCCGGTAGTCCCGGTTGCCGTGGGTGATCAGCACCGGCGTCCGGATCTCACCAGCGGCGTGGTGCGGAGAGTACGCCCGGTACCAGTCCGCGTTCGTCTCCTCGTGGCCGTGCACTCGCATCTTGCCGGCGGCGGCGTCGGTGGTGCGGTGCTGCTGGTCCAGGGCCCACAGGCCGGCGTGGGTGACGATCGCGTCGAACCGGTCGGTGTGCCCGGCGATCCAGTTCGCCATGAAGCCGCCGAAGGAGGCACCGAGCATCGCGGTCCGCCGTTCGTCCAGCTCCGCGCGGGCGAGCACCTGGTCGAACAGCGTCTCGCACTCGCGGTAGACCACATCCGGGAGGCGCGGCCAGCCGCGGTTCAGCCCGGCGTGGCCGTAGCCGGTGGACATCGCCGGGTCCGGCAGCAGCACGGCGTAGCCGCGAGCGACAGCCAGCCAGGGGCACCAGCGCCAGCTCCAGGCGTTGTAGGAGCCGTGCGGGCCGCCGTGGATCCAGAGCATCACGGGTGCGGGATCGTCGGCGCTCGCACCGGCGGGCACGCACAGCCAGCCGCCCAGGGCCACGCCGTCCACCTCTGTACTCACCCACTCCAGCGAGCCCGGAAGGGTGTTGACCGCGCCCGGTGCCGCCAGCTCGGTCACGACGCTGCCCTCGAGGCGCACCGGCCGGGCCGGGGTGGCCATGTCGTTTCGCAGGGCGAGCACTGCGGAACCGGACGTGCTCAGAGACGAGTAGACGCCGCCGTCGGCAATCGTGCTGACCGCCCCGGTGGCCGGATCCACGGCGAGGATCGCACCGGAGGAGTGCAGGTCCCCGGTGACCAGGAGGGTGCCGGCCTCGGTCCAGACGTACTCGCTGGCGGTGAGATCGCCGACGTCCACGCTGACCTTCTCACCGCTGCCGACCGGATGGATCTCCAGGAAGGAGTACGTGGTGTCGGTGGGGGTGCCGATCGTGCTGCGGGTGACCGCAATCCGGTTGCCGTCCGGGGAGAACCTCGGACCGGAGTACTGGTTGGACTGGTCGGCGGTCAGGAACGGGGTCCGCTCCCCCGTCGCAGTGTCGATCAGCACCAGCGAGGTGCGGGTCTCGCCGCCGCGGATGCGCTCGATCCAGGTGGTCGCCACGGTCCGCCCGTCCGGGGAGAGGTCGGCGCTGGCATTGCGCAGCTCCACCGTGCCGACGGCGGAGGTCAGGTCTCGCAGGTTGCCGTCCGGGGCGATGAGCACCAGTCGGGTGCTGAGGTCGTCGACCTCGTGGTCCCAGAACCGCACCGGCATCCCCGTGTGCCAGATGGTGGTGCGGCCGGCGTCCTTGCGCGCCTTGCGGGCCTCGGCGTCCTCGTCGATGCTGGTGCCGGGCAGGATGGTGGTGGTGGCCAGGATGGTGCCGTCGTCGGCGACCGCGACCAGGTTCAGCCCGCCGGGGGCAGTGGCGACCACGCTGGCCTCCCCGGTGACCGGCAGCCGCCAGATCGCGGCAGTCTCGTCATCGTCCTCGCCCTGCGGGTCCGGTCGGGCCGAGGTGAACAGCAGGCTGCCGTCCGGGGCGAACAGCGGCGCGGACTCCCCCTTCGCGGAGAAGGTGAGCCGGCGCGCGGGCTGCTCGCCGGCCGGATCGAGCTCCCAGAGTGAGGAGAGAAGCTTCGACCCGTGCTCGTCGCACTCGGCGATCACGGCGACGGCTCGGCCCCGAGGTCCGGCCGCGAGGGCGGTCAGCCGCGGGATGCGGAGAAAGGCGTCGACGTCGGTGAAGTCGGCGAAACTGGCGGGCGCTGCGGGCGTGGTGGTTTCCGGCACGCCAGCACACTACCTGCGGCCACCGAGTCAGCCCAGAGGCGGCAGTACTGCTACTGGCCGGCTTCGAGCTGCCCGGAGCAGTGACCGAGTGCGGACGATCTCACCGATCAGCAGCGGCACCAGGAAGAACACAGCGAGCACGGCGGCGAACGCCACCCAGCCGAGCAGCGCGACCCCCGAATCCGCGATCGTCCCGGTTCGGCCGGCCACCCAGATCATCGCGGCAGCCAGGCTGGTCAGAGCGGACACGATCGCAGTACGGCGGTGCCGAGTCAGTGCCGCGAGGGCGAAGGTGGCCACCATCGGCGGCAAGAACATCCCGAGCTCATGGTCACGGAGGGCGAAGACGACGTACGAGCCGGTGGCGACGACCGCGACGGTGCGCGGGAAGCGGTCGATGAGCGCGAGGGCGCCACAGCCGAGTACCACGGCCGCGAAGGCGAGGGCATCGGCGGGGCGGGTCGGCCCCCAACCGGCGACCGGTGAGAACGGCTCGCCGTTGACGGTGCCGAGGGTCGCGCCCAACTCGATCACCAGGACCGCGAGCGCGACCGCCGGCCAGAGGAACCTGCGGCGCGTCACGTGCTCACCCATGCGCCGCCGTCCGTCGGGACGAGCCGGTCACAGGAAGCGTTCGGTAACGGGACGCTCACGCGCTCTGCAGTCAGCATGATCCTCCATCATGGGTGAGTGAGTGTTCACTCACCCCTACGATGGCAGTATGGTCACGCCTGCGTCAACCCCTGCCGACCACACGAGGACGCCGCCGGCGCGAGAGCGAATTCTCGACGCCGCGGCAGTGATCATGCGCCGTGACGGACTGGTGCACGCCACCACCAAGGAGATCGCCCGCGAGGCCGGATGTTCGGAGGCACTGCTGTACAAGCACTTCCCGGACAAGCACGACATTTTCGTGCAGGTCCTGACCGAGCGTTCGCCTCGTCTCGATCTGGCCGGCGGATCGCCCGGTTCCGGCGCTGTGGCCGGCAATCTCGAGCACCTGGTGGCGAACCTGCTGGCGTTCTACGCACAAGGCTTCACCATCGCCGTCTCGATCTTCAGCAGTGCGGAGCTGCTCACCGCGCACCGGGAGGTGATGGCGGCACGTGGCGTGGGACCGCACGGCCCCGCACAGATCGTGCACCGGTACCTCGATGAGGAGGTGGGCCTCGGCCGGCTGCCCGAGATCGACACCGACGCTGTCGCGCGTCTGCTCACGGGAGCTGCCCTGCACGAAGCGTTCCTGGCCACCTATGCGGGTGAAGCGATCGCCGAGCCCGCATCGCTCGCCCGTCGACTCGTCGCCGCCGTGGCACTGGAGGGCTGACCCGGCCGGAGCGCCCCGCACCCTCAGTCCGAAGCGATCCCGGCGAGCAGCTCGGCGGCGGGGCGGGGGTGGACCAGCCAGCGTAGGTGGCTCGAGGTGAGCGTGTGCACCTGGTACGGGTTGTCCGGGGTGAGCGCGTTACCTTCCCGGATCATCCGATCCTGCATCGCCGGTGGACAGCTGGTGTCTTCGCTGAGACGCACGTAGGTTTTCGGGATCGTGCCCCAGGTGTCGGCTTGGGCGCGGTCTGCGCTGCCGCCGACGTCGAGGTTCTCGTCCGGCTGGAAGGTGTTCATGAAGGCGAGGAACTCCTCGTCGGTGCCGTCGGCGAGGAAGGCGTGCTTGAAGCCAGCGAGCACGTCGGCGTCCGCGGTGCGGAAGTTGGACCGCAGCGCACCGAGCTCGGCCGGGTTGGCGATCATGGCGCCGGCGAGGGCGGCGGCGTCGGAGTCGGCCATCTCCGGCTCGTTGTAGTAGTCGCCGACGTCCAGCTCGACCGGCGCCCATGCGCAGATGTAGACGATCCGGTCGATCAGATCGGGCCGGGCGTTGGCGACGGCGGTGATCGTGATGCCGCCGCGGCTGTGGCCGACCAGGATCACCGGGCCATGCTCCTTGACGCGTTCGAGTACCTCGATCACGCGGGCGGCGTTGTCGGCGAGAGTGACGCCGGCGATGCTGCTCGGCACCGTGGCCAGCTTTTCGAGGTCCTGCGGGGCCTGGTAGTGCGCGGAGTACGTCGCCTCGAAGCCGTGGCCCGGCAGGTCGACGGCGAGGGAGCGGTGTCCCTGTAGGGCCAGTTCGGCCTGTAGGGGCGCGAAGGTGAACGAACTGCTGAAGGCACCGTGGACGAGCACGAAGGTGGGAGACATGCGGTGAGGGTAGCCGGGCGGCGTCGGCCGGCCGCATCCTTTTTCTCGGTGCCCGGGCGTCGTTCCGTGGGAATGTCCGTGGCCGATTGGTGGTTCGGCCCGGGTATGGAGCTCCAGGTGATCCTGCCCGATGAATCCCCGCAGATGCCGGCACGAACTCTGGTGGATCTGGCGCGGGCTGCAGAACAGTTGGGCTACGCGACGGCGTGGCTCCCGGAGCATATTCTGCCGCCGGCCGAGTACGGGCCGACCTTCGGGGGCGTCTACGAACCACTGGTGACGATCGGGCACCTGAGTGCGGTGACCGAGCACCTGCGCTTCGGCACGTCGGTGCTGGTGGCGCCGCTGCGGAACCCGTTCGTCCTGGCGAAGCAGGTGGTCACGCTGCACGAGCTCTCCGGCGGGCGGGTGATTCTCGGACTCGGCGTGGGCTGGAGCGCGCCGGAGTTCAAGGCTCTGGGCGCGGACATCTCTCGTCGCGGCGCGGTCACCGACGATGTCCTGGCGCTGCTGCGCCATCTGTTCGCTGGTGGCCAGGCCCCGTACCGCGGGCGGCGGTTCGGCTACGAGCAGGGGGTGTTCGCGCCGGTGCCGGCCGAGCAGCCGCCGATCATGATCGGTGGGAACAGCGACGCCGCACTGCGCCGGGCGGCGCGCTACGGGGACATCTGGCAGGGCCTGCCGGCCAGTCCGGAGCGGTTCGCCGAGCGGGCGACGGCGTTGGCCGAGCTGGCCTCGGAACGCACGATCACGCCGTCGTTGCGGATCGGGTGGGACAACGACGAGCCGGTCGAGCAGATCGCGGACTCCGTCCTCGCCTACCGCGAGGCGGGTGCGGCGCAAGTGGCGGTGCACTTTGGCGAGTACTCCGGGACGTTCGGCCGGATGGAGGCGCTGGCCGAGAAGCTGGCCGAGCGCGTCTGATGGGGGCGTCCGCAGGCATCCGCCGGGCTCTTACGTCCTCGGCTGTACTGCCGCAGCGATGATCACGTTGTTGACGATCACCGCGGTGACGGTACGAGCCACGGCCTCGGCGGCAGCCTCGGCTCCCCAGTTGCCTTGCTCAAGTTCCTTGGCCCTGGTGATGACAGCGGAGGTCCAGGGGATCTCCTTGTGGAACTGCGGAAGCGTCCCGCTGCCCGAGATCAGTGCGGCGAGGGCGGCGACCCGCGGGGTGGGCTCCGCACCGTCGACGAGCACCGCGCGCACGGCCGCGATGAGGCTCTCCCGTCGTTCACCGCCGCTGCCCTCGAGGACCTGCGTGTCGAACAGGCCGAGGGTTCTGTGGGTGCTGCGCTGAATGTCGCCGCGGTGGATGAGCCGGTCGAGCAGCGGTTCGCGCAGTCGTGGGCCGACCGCGGCGAGGATCGTCTGCACGCCGCGGGGCTTCTTGGCGACGTAGTCCCACACCGAGCGCAGGATGTCGTCGCCGGGCGGACGGCCTTCGATCGCCTCCACGAGTGTGCCGGCGAACCGGCGGCTGGTGGTTCGCACGTGCTCACCGAGCCCGAGGTCGGCCAGGGCCGCGCCGGCGAGGATGTAGAACAGCGTGTTCTCGCCAGCGATGGTCCCTGCGCCCTGGGACCCGGAGTTCGGCTGGAAGAGCAGGAGCAGGAGGTCCTCGGCGAGGCTGGGTTGTGCGGGGCGCCCTGTCACATCAGCACCGTGTTCAGCCCGACCCAGATAAGGGTCGTCGTCAGGGCGGTCCAGGCCACGATCGCCACGGCTTGCCACAGTAAGACCCAGCGGCGCGGCGCCCCCGAGGCGACGAACAGGGCGGCGGTGAAGTGCGACGGGATCGCGACCGGCGCCAGAAGGCTCGCTCCCGGAACGCCGAAGCGGACTAGCCACCTCTGGACGCGCTGTCTTCCCTTCGACTCGGGTTTGGGCTCCTCGAGGGTCTGCACTCCTCCCGAGCGGCTGGCCACAACTGCCGTACGGGCTCGCGAGCTGAGGTACACCACGGCGCTGACGGCGATGAGGTTCCCGGCGGCTGCGGCGGCCCCGGCGACGAAGGGATTGATACCGCCCAGCACCCCGATGACGCCGCCGGCGTCACCCTCGATGAAGGGGATCATGCCGCCGAGCAGGACGATGAACGGCTGGAGGAACTCTGGCACCTGGGCCATCAGTTCCTGGAAGTTCTGGATGAGGTCCGCGATGGGATTCACGGGAAAGACTCCTTGTTCTGCAGCGAAATCCGAGTCCTTCTGGGCTCGGACCGCCAGTAGAGTCTGTGTTCTTAGAACAGGGTCAAGCCCGGTGTGACAGGACTCTCATTCCGGGGTCTCGGCAATCCCCTGCTCGGCACTGACCTGCTCCCTCGCGAGGATTCCTGCTCGTGCCATGACGTCCCGCTGAGCGGGGTTGTAGAGCTCGACGATCGCTTCGATGAAGGTCTGCTGCGTCACGCGCGCACTCTTCGACAGGTGGCCGACCGGGTCAGTCAGCCACGGGTAGGCCCGCATGTTCTGCGCGAGGCTCGTCGCGAGCTCCTCCGCCAGGCGCTGCCGCGTCTCTTCATCGGCGTCCTCCGACAACGCGTCGAGTTCCTTGCTGACTTCGTCGGAGTCGGCCTCGACCATGCGCCGCATGTCCGCCATCGCGTCTTCGTCATAGAGCTTTCGGTAGATGTGCAGGATCGAGCTATCAGCCTCCGACAGACGGTTCGCGACGGCCTCGAAGCCCGGCGGGACATCCGCCGGTGCCTGGTCGCGCAGGATGGCCGCGATGTCCGCCCGCGCCTGACGGAGCTTCTCGACGTTCGCGGCGAGTTCCGCGTCGACCGCCTGCAGCGCCTCCGGGGTGGCATCGCCGGCGGCCTCAACCTCCGCGATCTGCGAGAGCGGGACGCCGAGCTCGGCGAGCCGCCGGATTCGGAGCAGCCGCACGAGATCGGGCACCGAGTACTGCTTGTAGCCGTTGTAGCGGCGCTCGGGCTCCTTCATCAGACCGAGCCGGTGATAGTGCCGCACCGTGTTCACGGTCGTCCCCGCCAGTTCGGCAAGTTCGCGCGTGCTCCACGCCATCGTGTGCTCCCTGGTGCGATATCCCGTTGTCTGCACGAATCTTAACACTGCAGTGCCTCGCCGTACCGGGGCGGGAAGTTCAGCCCAGGTTGCGGCCGGCCGCGGGCATGGTGACCACGACGTTGCCCACCTTCCGGCCCGCGTCGACATAGGTGTACGCCTCTCGCAGCTCGTCGAAGTCGAAGGTGCGGTCCACCACTGGACGGTAGGCGCCGCGGTCCATCAGCTGGCCCAGGTGCCGTGCCAGGGCAGCGTTGCCTTGAGGCAACGGGAACAGCACCTGGCGGCGGCCCAGCGCCCGGGCCATCGGTCCCGCTGTGGCGAGCAGGATGTTCTGACCGCCACGCCCCAGGTCGGAGGAGCTGTAGCTGCCTCCGGGTCGGAGTAGCGGGCGAGCAGCAGCGAACGAAAAGTGCCCGGTAGCGTCGAAGACGGCATCGAACCCGCTCCCGAACGAGGTCCGCCCGGCTGCATCGCGCAGCTGGACGACGTGTGCGGCGCCAAGCTCGGTCAGCAGGTCCGGCCGGCCCGGGGGAAGCCGGTCGCATACCGCAGTGACCTGCACTCCCTCGGCGTGAAGCAGCTGGACGAGTGCGGTACCAATGGCCCCGGTGGCACCGTGGACCAGAGCCCGATCACCCGGGCCGATGTTCGTCACCCGGAGACAGGCATGTGCGTAGTGCGCGCCCTCCATACCTGGCGCGGCGTCAGCCAGCTCCCAGTTCCCGGGCACCGGGGCGACCAACCCGTTCACGGGAACAGTGACCAGTTCGGCATGGGCGCCGGGACGGCCGTCGACGAACCCGAACACACGGTCGCCCACGGCGAAGGCCTCGACGCCCTCCCCGAGGCCGACCACCACGCCGGCGTACTCCGACCCCAACACCTGGACTCGGGGACGCGGCCACCCACAGACCACCCGGTTGATCCACGGGCGCCCGGACCGGTACGCACAGTCGGTGCGGTTCACAGTGGTGGCGGCCACGCGCACCAAGATCTCGCCTCGGCTGGGAACTGGCTCGGGGACATTGCCGAAGCTAATGGCCTCGGGGCCGCCGTATCGCACCCGCAACGCTGCACGCACATGCAGATCATAGCCGCGCGGTGGGCGGGCGGGGTGCCCAGGGCAGCCCCCACGGGCGCCGGTGCGCCTTCGAGCACGCTGATCGGGTCGCGTGATAGTTCGACGCACGCGGGACCCAGACCAGCTGCATTCCGCCCACAAAGACGCACGTGCAGCCCCACCGCGTCTCCGGACACGCCGGGACGGGTCAGCTCGACGGAGCGAATAGAGATCGAGATCGGTCTCTGATCTCCCTGGTCACTTCCGCCTCCCCATCTAGAACGACGAACCTGTCAACCGTGTCGTTGCCGTCCAGACACCGGCGGAATAGCAATGGATCGAACTCGGCGACCGGCCAGAAGTTCAGCGGCATGAGACGGCGCTAGCCAAGCGTCGTCGGGTCAACTCCGGTCGCCTTACACATGCGTTGGAAGTGTTCGGCATCGACCGCTCGTAGGAACTCCATGCAGCGTCGGATCTGGCCGTGAACTGCGCGGGCATCAAGGACATCCACGGTCTCGCTTCCCTCACCATGGGAGTAGCGGTTACAGAAGTCGTAGACGTCGCGGAAGGGCTCGCCATCCTGCTCCTTCACCATTACCTCCAGTGCTGGCAAGAAGTCCGTTAGGTGCGGTGCCTTATAGCTAGCGAACACCTCCAGAACTCGTCGTGTTGCGTTCGGTAGCAGGAAGAGGCGCTCGTGGTCCTCAGAGTCGGACACGCCGGACATCACCATGGCGAAGAGGTAGGCGTACTCCGAGGTGCTGTTGAGCAGCAGCCGCGGGAGCTTCCCCACCTTGGCTCGACGCTCGCTGTTCGCTGATGCTGCGTACATCTCCAAGAACGACACCTTGGGGAAGCGGACCTCGTCGGCATCACCCTGGGTGATCCGCTTCATGGACTTGCCCCAGGCGTTGTTCTGTGACTTGATGAACAGCCGGAGCAGGCTGAAATCGTGCGTCAGCACGATGTACTGCCCGAATCCGTTGAGCGTGTCGATGAGCCATTGGTGTGTGGCGAATAGGGCCTCCCGGTCGAGGGAACTCGACGGGTCATCGATGACCACGATCCGCTGAGACGGGTCACAGCCAGGCTGCTGCTCATCTTCCAGATTCCGTAGGAAATAGAGCAGCGAGAGAGTGGTTCGCTCTCCCTCGCTGAGGTCGGTACCGGGCTTGTCTCCGCGTCGACAGGCGTACGACTTGCCGTCGTCGGTGACCGCCACGCTGAGGTGGTCCTTGCCGTAGACACGGGCGAGATCGCGGGTGAGCGTGTCGGCCATGTCCTTGGTGGTGAACTGCGCCTGGCGAACCTTGTCCAGACTGCGTTCGGCCAGAACCGCCGCCTTTTTACTCGTCGTGCTTTTGTCAGTGAGGTCCTTGGCCTGCTGCTCAAGCGTTCGGATGGCCTGGCTCTGGGACCCGATGAGGTGGTCGAGGACGGCCTGCTTTCGCTCAGCCGTCACCTCTTCGTGGCGACGCGCCTGGTCATTGTGTTCGCTGACCGCCTGAGCAAGCACCGTGGCGGTCAACGCCGTGGAGAGTACCGACCAATGCGGTGCCCCCGGAGCGTCGCTGGGATCGGTGGCTTTGGCGTCGAGCGCAAACTCCACGGCTTCAAGCGTGGTTACGCGCGTGTCGATCTCGTCCTTGGCCTGCTTGAGGGCCTGCTCGTACACCGGCTGAAGTTCGCCAGCGAGACTCGTGGTCGCCGGCAATGAGGCGAGCCAGCCTCCGAGCGTCTGCTTCTCGCGCGTCACGGCGCCGAGCAGATCCTTGGCCTTACCGCGGATCTGGAGCCAACTCTCATCGAAGTGCCGTGCCAGTTGCGCCCGCCGTTCCTTCGTGATCTCGCCGTCGCAGAAGCGGCAGCGGTCGACTCCTTCGTGCAGCGCGAGTCCATGCTCGACCCATGCCTGAGCTGTCGGGTTGCCGTCGAGCGTCGCGATCGCCACCCGTGTCGGCGTCTCTGCGAGAAGCTCCGACAAGCCAGCGAGCCTCGCGGCAATGCCACTGGGAGGCGGAGGGACGTCATCGGCCAGTGCGGGCGCACCTTCGCCGAGTCGCTTCAAGGCCTCGGCGTGGGCGTCGCTGTCGGGGAACTCGCCCTGATACGACCGGAGATCCTCCTGGACCTTAGGCACGCTGTAGCGGTTCCTCGTGAAGTGGTTGTAGTCGAACGCCCTGAGTTGGGAAACGATCTGGTCTTGCACGCTGCGCACCAACGCCTCCACCTTGGCGGTGGCCGTGCTGCGTTGCTTCTCGGCCTCGCCCGCCTGCTCGTGGAGCGTCTCGATTTCACCAACCAGACGCTCCTCCTCCTCCTTGGCATCGATCGCCTCGCGACCCAGCGTCACGATCGCCGAAGCGTTGGCGCCGTCGAGGAACGCCGACAGGTTCTCTCCGACCCACTTGCGGGTGAAGACCGCCATGGCCGGAGACGGACTCGAAGCACCCGTCGTGACATTGGTGCGCTGCTTGTGGTCGTCTTCCCACACGACGCCGGTCGCCGAGGATCCCTCGGCGAGGCTCAGGAGTAGCTCCGACAAGGTGGACTTGCCGCTGCCATTGTGGCCGTAGACGACCGTCTTGCAGCCAGCTGGGAGATCTTCGGGCCAGAAACCGCTATCCAGTGACCGCCAAGGGGCCTTGACATCGAGTCTGCGCAGCATGGTTAGAACCTAGTTGCCATCGCCGACACTGCGCGGCGTTACTTGGAATATCGGGACTGCTGCATCGATTGGTGACGACAGATCCTGGCCTTCGGTGGCCTGTGACACTGCTGGCGCGTAGCCGCGTGCGACGTGAACTTTCCGCTCAGAGCTTGGCTTCGACGACCATCCGCTCATGCCGCACTCCGCCACGTCGAGATTTGTGCCGTCAGTACCCGGGCATCAGGATGTCTGCACAGGGTGGCTGGCACCGAGCATGCAGAGCGACAGGCCGGAGCGCTCAGCCGGTGAAGCCGCCGAACACGGACTTGATTAGCGCAACAAGACCGTCATACGCCCCGTTAGTCGTTAGGCCACCCGCGAGAACGTATGCGCCGCCCTTCACCTTCTCCAGAAACCCTCGAGTCTTCTCGGCCGGCTCACCGCCGTCGCTCTGCAGCGCAGCCTGGAGGTCGTTGCGTCCTTGCTGGTCGAGCAGTTCCTCGACAGCCTTCAGCAGGCCCTCTAGGTCGGCGCCGACTGTCTGGACCGCGGCACCTCCGGCGCCAGATGCGATGGCCGCATTTCCCCCGGAGCACGATGGTCGCGCTTGGTGCAAACAACGTCGTCATGTGCTGGGTGACCACCTCCGCCAGCGTTGGCTCGTCGTTGATCGTGGGGCCGCCGGCGTCACCGGCGTCCACCGCGACCTGCTCGAGGTCAAGCGCCAGGTCGAGGGCGTTGGACTTCACCCGGTCCAGAATGCCGAGTAGGTAGGTGTGTGGCACCAGGACGCGGGCCCGGTTCAGCACCATCATCTGAATGTGCGGGATGCTGCCGGTCTCGATGTGCTGTCGGTACAGATCGACCCACGTCGGGGGCAGATCACTTCCGACCTCACGGTCACTCGCCGCGAGCGCCGCGAGCTCGGCAACTGGCTGCCGCATCGGCCGCTCTCGCAGCGCGGCTCCGAGGCCCTCAGGAAGGTCGTTGCCGGCGACTCGCATGGTGTCCGAGGTGCGCATCATTCCGTCGAAGTGGAGCTCGATGGGCAACTGCTCCGCGGTCCGGTACGGCGGCGCTGGCCGGTCGTCCGGGTAACCGTCGAGCTCTGCGCGGAGCCAGGCCGTAAGGTCGTCGGCGCGAAGCCTGCGAGACACCACGTAGAGCCCGCGCAGCGCGTCAGGGAGTTCGACGCCGGGCGTTGATAGTCCTTCGATGGCCCGAGCAAGGTAGTTGGACACGCGCACATTCTCTCCCACCGCGCCGACACCGGATCGTCGACGCAACTTGGCCCCGTGCCCGTCAGCCGCCGAGAAGACGCTGACCGAAATCCGTCGCCGTCCAGTTCGGCCCAGATGCGGCTAGATGTCGCGCTTGAGCTAATCGTGAACACGCGGCAATGCCAGGATCAGCAACATCGAGGGTATGCGTCATTTCGCCGCAAAGCGACTGCTTGACCTAGCCGCGAGTCGGCCCTTGCGAGGGCCCGCGATCCGTCGTCGCGCACGCAGTCGCGAGCTGGTTCATCGCGCCTCAGCTTCGGCCAGTAGTGCGGTGGCTTGGCGCACCATGCTTGTGGCCTTGTCGACAGTGATGAGGTTCGGGGAGTAATGCGCCGCGTCCTTGTCCGCGAGCAAGCGCCTGAGTTTGGCTGGCAGTGTGGTCTCACGCAACGCAACTTCCCCCAGCAGATCCGCTGCCTGGTTGTGGTCCTGGCCGCGGCTCCATTTGCCGAGGCTGAGCCCGCAGATGGCATCGGTGGCCGCAATGCCGGCCAGGACGGCAAGCGCGGCCGCGACGTGAGCCTCGCGGCGGTCTTCGGTCAGGACCAGTTCGGCAACCTCGAGAAACGCTCGCGCTTGGTCGCGGCGCGCACGGCACTCCGCGGCCGTGCACGTGACGATGCGACCGGAGTGACGAGGGTTCATCACAGTCTCCGGAGCAGATCTCGAAGGTTCTCGCCGTGGACGTGAATGATCTCGGCACGCCACGAGCCGACCAGGGGGTCCCTCTGGCGAGCCATCAGGCCTAATGTGGCGGGGGCGAGATCGAAGATCTGTGCGGCATTGCCCGTCCAGGCTCGGACCCGGCGGTCAAGGCGGTCGAGTTGTTCGAGCCAAGCGTCCTCGTCAAGCTCGGCCGGCGGCTCTGGGCGCACGAGTAGAACGTCGATATCGCTGCCGTTATCAGCGTCCCCCCTCGCGAAGGACCCGAACAGGCCGGCGTGACTCGGCGCGACCTCCCAGCCCGCCACCTCCGTCTGGATGTTGCCCACGATCTCGTCCCTGACCCGGGTCAGCGCCTCAATGTGACGCACGGCCACGTGGTCGCGGTTCAGTCGATACACCGGGTAACGGGCAGGCGTCTCGACGAGCACCACCCCCTGCCTCACCAGGCGGGCCAACACTTTGCGGACTCCCTCATCGCTGCCGCGGCCGAGGCGACGATGAACCTCAGCCGCTGTACATCCTGTGGTTGTGGCCGCCAGCACCTGCAGCACCCCGGCATCGAGGGTAGGCGTGATGGCCGCAAGCGGGAAGGAGAGGTCCACATCGTTATCATCCAACTATTATTGGTATGAGTCAACTATAGTTGGCTTCGCCTGGACACGACGACGAGAACCGCAGCGCAATTCCCTGCTTCGACCACCATGGCCCCGCTTGACTCCGGATGGTCGCGCCTTACCGCGGCGAGGCGGCGGGATGCGGCGGCGCTAGGCACCCGCAGGACGAGAGGCTGCCGTCCGTCAGCACCACGGGCAGGCGATCCCTCGAATCATTCGTCCGGTCTGTCGGGCCTGTCGGGTCCGAGACGCTGGCTGGGTTCCATGGCGTCGTGCAGGACGCGCACAATGAGGACTACACCCTAGTTGAAGGTGTAGAACACGACATGCCGCGGGGCGGCGCACCATAGGTCTATGGGCGTGGTGGCGGCTCTGCCGCAGGCGCCAACGACGCACACCCTCGCCCGCCTCGGGGGCACTCCCGCAAGACCGCACTGGGGTTCTGGTAGCGCCCCGAGGCCACCAGGGCCTCGATGAATTCCTGCTGATGATCGGTGAGGACGGCGTTGCGGGTCGGCAGGCTCACCACCTCCACCGACAATTTGTGCCATCGGGCCTGTGGACTGCCATGCCGCACGCGCCGATGGGTAAGGCGGCGCTACCAACCTGACTCTGCGGCGTCACCCGGCAGGGACGCCGAGCCCGGCAGCGAACCGCGAGCGGTAACGCCCCGGGGAGATGCCGACCTCCTGGGTGAAGGCGGTTCGGAACGTGACCGGCGATCCGAAGCCCACCTCGGACGAGATTCGGTCGACGGTCAGGGTGGTGGCCTCGAGGAGCTCCTTGGCCACCGCGATCCGTTCGCTGGCGACCCAGCGCATCGGTGTGGTGCCGACGTCCAGCTCGAACCGGCGAGCGAGGGTGCGCGGCGAAAGGTGCGCTGCCCGCCCCAGCTCGGCCAACGTCACCGGGAGGCGCAGGTTCTCCAGCAGCCAGCCGCGGAGGTCGTCCAACCAGGTGGCACTCTCCTCCAGCGGTTCCGCGCGGACGTACTGCGCCTGATCACCGTCGCGGTGGGAGGCGATCACGAGGTAACGCGCGGTGGCATTCGCGGCGCGCACCCCGTGGTCGCGCCGGATCAGGTGCAGGCAGAGGTCGAGGCCCGCGGCTGAGCCGGCGCTGGTGAAGACGCCATCGTCCTCCACGTAGATCGCGCGCGCGTCCACGTCGATCTCGGGATACATCCGCTGCAGCAGCGGGGCGTGCCGCCAGTGGGTGGCGGCCCGGCGGCCATCGAGCAGGCCGGCCTCGGCGAGGGCGAACGCGCCGCTGCACAGGGCCACTATGCGGGCGCCACGGTTGGCCGCGCGCCGCAGCTCACGGACCAGCCCGGAGCCGACGGACCGCCCTGGTGGCACTGCGGGCACGAGCACTGTGTCGCTCTCCGCTATCGCGCTGAGCGGCCGCTCCGGGCTCAGCCGGACCCCCGTGTGCGTGCGCACCCCGCGCAAGTCCCCGCACAGCACCACGTCATAGAGCGGACCATGCTCGGGGTCCCAGTCATAGCCCAAGGCCTCCAGCGGCATGCCGATCTCGAAGAGGGTCATCCCGTCAATGACCGGGATCGCGATCGTCGGGCGCCGGTGAACCATAGTGGCAAAATTCTAACAGTTTGTGTCATTCTTGCCACTCCCGTAGCGCGGCGTTGGTTGCGAGGCTCGAGACATGCACATCGACGACTTCCTCGCTCAGCAGATGCTCAAGACCAGCGACCCGGCGTCCCTGCACCCTGTGGACGCCACCCAACCCCACCGACGCCGGCGCCGCACCGTGTGGAGCCGCATCCGTCAGGTCGCTCGGCGAGTGAGCGCCTTCTCCGTTGCCCCGGGGCACGGTGTCCGCAGCCGACCCCGACGGCTGCCCGATCGCTCGCGACCTTGAGAGGTCAGTCCACGCGCGGCGGGATGACCGGTACATGCGCCACACCCGGGGCCGCCGTCGCAGGCCATATTCCACACCGTGCTGGCGGTAGCGGTCCGAGTAGGGACAAGTCGCTGGACCGTCCGACGAAGGACACGTTCTGGCACGCACCGAAGCCTGCCCGGCGCTTGGTCCGGAGAGGGGAAGGAAGGTGGTGACCGCCCGAATGATGCGGCGGTCAGGAAGAAGAGCCCTACAGGAACGGCGATTCGTCGCAGGTCGGTGACCGTGGCGGGCACAGATGCGCCGCGCGCATGTGGTGTTGTTCAGAACCCGTCGAACGGTGCGGCGTAGTGGAAGCGCCCGCTCTGGCCGTCGTACCGGGTAAGGGTGCGGACCTGGAAATAGTCGCCCCATGAGGGATCCGGTGCGGTTATCCCGGTCGTCTGTGCTGGTACGAAGCCGAACCGGCGGTAGTAGGCCGGGTCGCCGAGCAGCCCCACCAAGGGCTCGTCCAAGGCATCGGCCGCACCAAGAACAGCCTGCATCAGGGCAGCGCCGATTCCAGATCTCTGCCGGTGCGGGAGAACACTCAGCGGCCCGAGGCCCAGGGCAGGCCGGTCCTCGACGCGGGCGCGCGAAGCGACCACATGACCAACCACCAGCCCGTCCTCGGCGGCCACGAAGGACAGCTCGGGGATCCGCCCGACGTCGGCTCGCAGCCACGACAGCAGCGTCACTTCGCCAGGGTCGCCGCCTGGTTCCACCGGTGGAGCGCTGTAAGCGGCACTTCGGAATGCGGCACCCGTGACTGACCGGATCGCCTCAACGTCCTCGGAGTGCTCGCGTCGGATCAACACCGTGGAACTGTCCCGCGTCGCTCTGCCTGTCGTCAACAGAGTTTTGCTGAGGTCCAGGCTTCGAGTCGACGACAGTGGCGCACACCGTGGCGCCCCCGGCCAGATTCGAACTGGCGACCTACCGCTTAGGAGGCGGTTGCTCTATCCCCTGAGCTACGGGGGCCCGGGGTGCAGCCTATCGTTGCTGACCCCCGCCGTCGGAATCGGGTACCGACCGTCCGGGCACTCGCCCCCGCCGCCCCAGTGTGGGACGCTGCGCTGGTGACCAGCAGCTGGGCGTCCCGAGTGATCGACTCCGACGCCGAGCAGGTCTTCGCGGCGATCACCGCCCTGGAGTTCCACCGCGACCTCATCCCGTTCACCCAGGTGGACGCGCCCCCTCCTCCGGTACGCCGCGGGGACCGGATCGTGGCCACCTCCCTCGGTCTGCTCCGGGACACCATGCTGGTGACGTTCGCCCGGCCACCCGGCAACAACCAGCGAGGCGTCGTGACCTTCGCCAAGGCTGGGCCGATCCTGCTCGGCCAGGCGCGGATCGCCGTCACGCCGCTCGGCGCGAGCACCTGCCGGGTGGACTGGACCGAGGACGTGCACCTCGCTCCCCCGCTGCGCTGGGCCGACCCACTCGTGGACCGGGTGCTCGCCGCCATGACCCGGCGCGCGCTGCGCCTGTTCGACCTGCACCTGCGCACTGATCCACCCTCACCAAGGTGACCTCATGGTTGCGATCGGATCCAGCGAAATCGCAACCATCAGCCCACCCTCGTGTTCTGGGTGCAGACTGGCGCGGTCCGGGTGCGGATTGCCAGCAGAGCGCGTCTCACGATGTGAGAATGGACGGCATCGACCCGACCCAGGAGGTGCCCGTGACCGTGCCCGTGACCGCTCTCGCCGCCAACTACGCCCCCTTGCCTATCGAGATCACCGCCGCCGAGGGCTGCTGGGTCACCGATACCGCCGGCCGGCGTTACCTGGACTGCCTGGCTGGCTACTCCGCGCTGAACTTCGGCCACCGGCACCCGGACCTCATCGCCGCCGCCCACCGCCAGCTGGACCGGCTCACGCTCACCTCCCGCGCCCTCCAGCACGACCTCCTCGAGCCGTTCGCCGAGGCGATCACCGTGCTCACCCACACCGAGATGTTCCTGCCGATGAACACTGGCGCCGAAGCCGTGGAGACGGCGATCAAGGCGGCCCGCAAGTGGGGCTACGAGGTCAAGGGTGTGCCCGCCGACCAGGCCACCATCGTGGTCGCTGCCGGCGCCTTCCACGGCCGCACCACCACGATCGTCTCGATGTCCACCGACCCGGAGGCCCGCACCGGCTTCGGCCCCTACGCTCCCGGCTTCCGGGTGGTGCCCTACGACGATGCCGCGGCGGTCGCCGAGGCGATCGACGACACCACCGTCGCCGTACTGGTCGAACCCGTTCAGGGCGAGTCCGGGGTGATCATCCCCTCCACGGGGTACCTGCCCGAGCTGCGCCGGCTGTGCACGCAGGCCGGTGCCCTGCTGCTGCTCGACGAGATCCAGTCCGGGCTCGGCCGCACCGGCGCCACCCTCGCCCAGGACCTGGCCGGCGTCGAGGCCGATCTGACCATGCTCGGCAAGGCCCTCGGCGGCGGCATCCTGCCCTCCTCCGGGGTGATCGGCCGCGCGGACGTGCTCGGCGTGCTCACCCCCGGCACCCACGGGTCCACGTTCGGTGGGAACCCGATGGCCTGCGCGGTGGGCCTGGCGGTCACCGAGCTGCTGGCCACCGGTGAGTACCAGGAGCGGGCCCGCACCCTGCACCCGATCCTGGCCGGACGTGCCGGCGAGCTGGCCGAGGCGGGCCTGGTCGGCGAGGTGCGTTGCCTGGGGCTCTGGCTGGGCGTGGACGTGGCCCACCGCTCCGGCCGTGAGGTGAGCGAGCGGATGGCCACCCACGGCGTGATCGCCAAGGAGACGCACGGGAACACGATCCGGCTCGCGCCACCGCTGACCATCACCGAGGCGGAGCTGCACCAGGTGATGGACGCCCTCGCCCAGGCGGTGCGCTAGGCCGCCGACGGCGGAGCTCGCCGGGGCGAGCAGAGCTCCCGCGCCGTAGGGGTGTCACAGATCCGGGTGCACCGGTGTCTTCATGGGTAACCGAACAACCTGGGTCACCGAACCACTGCGGAGGAGCACCCGATGCGAGACCAACGCCCCGAGACCACACAGACCCAGGCGAGCCACGCCGTCGTGATCGGTGGCGGCTACGCCGGCGTGGTTGCCGCCAATCACCTCACCCGGCGCGAGGACCTCACCGTCACGCTGAT
Organism: Ruania zhangjianzhongii; assembly: GCF_008000995.1. NCBI lineage: Bacteria > Bacillati > Actinomycetota > Actinomycetes > Micrococcales > Ruaniaceae > Ruania > Ruania zhangjianzhongii. The sequence goes on along the minus strand of NZ_CP042828.1, from coordinate 1,150,734 downwards.
CAACCCGCGGCCCACATTCGTCGAGCGGATCCGGCTGCACCAGCGGGTCGGCGGCTCCCACGAAGCGGCGACCGACTTCGCGCAGGTGCTGGCACCGACCGTCCGCCTCACCGTCGACACGGTGAGGCGGATCGATGCCCCCTCCCGCACGCTCGAACTCGCCTCCGGCCAGGCAGTGCACTACGACTACCTGGTCTACACGGTCGGCAGCCACGACGCGCCGCCGGTCGTGCCGGGCACCACCGAGCACGCCCACCCACTGAGCACCCTCGAGCAGGCCGACGCCCTCCGCCGGCGGCTCGCCACCGCGGGACCGTCGGCGCCAGTCACCGTCGTCGGCGGCGGGGCGACCGGGATCGAGACCGCCGCCGAGCTCGCCGAGCTCGGCCACCCAGTCACGCTGGTCTGCGGCGAGCAGCTCGGACCCTACCTGCACCCGCGAGCGCGGCGCGAGGTCGCGAAGCAGCTGGCCCGGCTCGGCGTCACCGTCCTGGCGGGCGTGGGCGCACGGGTGACGGAGGTAGGCCCCGGTGCCGTACACCTCGCCGACGGTCGCACGCTGCCGAGCGCCGTCACCGTCTGGACCGCCGGGTTCGGTGTGCCGGACCTCGCGTCCCGCAGCGGGCTCACCACCGACGCCCTCGGCCGCCTCGTCACCGACGAGACGCTGACCAGTATCGACGACGAGCGCATCTTCGCCGGTGGGGACGCGGCCGCTCCGTCCGACGTGCCCTACCGGATGTGCTGCGCCGCCGCGCAGCCGCTCGGCGCGCATGCTGCCGCGACGGTGCTCCGGCGCATCGCGGGGCGGGACCCGGCGCCGTTCTCGGTGCCGATTCCGGGACAGTGCCTGAGTCTGGGCCGGAAGGCAGGCGTACTCCAGTTCGCCCGGCGCGACGACTCCGCGATCGGCGTCTTCGTCGGCGGCCGGATCGGCGCCGGTGTCAAGGAAGCCGTCTGCGCGGGCACCGTCAAGGGGCTGCACACGATGTCGCGCCGCCCCCACCTCATCTCCAGCCTCACCATGGTCCAGGACCCTCGGCGTGCGCAGCTGCTCAGCACAGCAAAAACCTCTGTCGAGAGCCGCCAGTCGCTGGCAGAGTAGGTCCCCCACCCGAGAGGTCGATCATGACCGACGAGCCCGCGGAGACCGCGACCGAGACCTTCGTCGCCCACCGCAACCTGCTCTTCACCGTGGCGTATGAGATTCTCGGCTCGGGCGCCGACGCCGAGGACGTCCTGCAGGAGACCTGGCTGCGCTGGGTGGGCGTCGACCTCGCCGAGGTGTGGGACCGGCGTGCCTACCTGGTCCGCATCACCACTCGACAGGCCCTCAACCGGCTGCGGACGTTGCAGCGGCGCCGGGAGGACTACGTCGGGCAGTGGCTGCCCGAGCCCCTGCTGACCTCCCCCGATGTCGCCGAGGACGTCCTGCTGGCAGAGAGCGTCTCGATGGCGCTGATGGTGGTGCTGGAAACTCTCTCCCCCACCGAGCGCGCGGTGTTCGTCCTGCGCGAGTCGTTCGGCTTCGACTATGCCGAGATAGCGGACGCGGTTGAGAAGTCCCCCGCCGCCGTGCGCCAGATCGCGCATCGCGCCCGCAGCCACGTCGAGTCCCGCCGTCCCCGCCGACCGGCCAGTGCGGCCGAGACCCGGGAGGTGCTCGAGGCGTTCGTGGTCTCGATCGAGACCGGCGATCTGCGCGCACTCATGGACGTGCTGGCTCCGGATGTCGTGGTCCTCTCCGACGGCGGCGGCCTCAAGCAGGCCGTCCCCAACCCGGTCCGTGGTGCCGACCCGGTCGCGCGGCTGTTCCTCGGCGGCCTGCGCAAGGCGCCCGGAGTCCTGTCGGCGCGGCTCACCACGATCAATGGCTCCCCAGCGCTGCTGATCACGATGGACGACGAGCTGGACGGCATTTTCGCCGTGGCCGTGCACGACGCACGGATCGCTCGCATGTACTACATGCGCAATCCGGAGAAGCTCTCCCGGATCAGCGCTGAGACTCCGCTCAGCCGATCCTGACCGGCCACTCACCGCCGGCCAGGCCATACGCTCAGCCGCCGACGGCGGAGCTCGCCGGGGTGAGCAAAGCTCTTCTGCCGTAGGGGTGTCACAGATCCGGGTGCACCGGTGTCCCATGGGTAACCGAACGACATGGGTCACCGAACGACATGGGTCACCCAACAACTGCGGAGGAGCACCCGATGCGAGACCAACGCCCCGAGACCACACGGAGCCAGCCACGGAACGCCGTCGTGATCGGTGGCGGCTACGCCGGCGTGATGGCGGCCAACCGCCTGACCCAGGGCGAGAACGTCACCGTGACGCTGATCAACCCGCGGCCCACGTTCGTGGAACGGATCCGGCTGCACCAGCTGGTCGGCGGCTCGCACAGCGCCACCCACGACCTACGCGACGTGCTCGCCGAGCGAGTGCACCTGGTGGTCGACACCGCCACCAGGATCGATGCCGCCACTCGCAGCATCGAGCTGGCCGGCGGAGGCAGCCTCGCCTACGACTACCTCATCTACGCCGTCGGCAGCCACAGCGCCGCCTCGGACGTGCCCGGCGCCGAGCACACCTACCCGATCGGCACCCTGGAGGAGGCCCAGCGCCTGCAGGCCGCGCTGACCGAGCTGCCGGACCACGCCCCGGTGACCGTGGTCGGTGGTGGCCTGACCGGGATCGAGACCGCTGCCGAGCTCGCCGAGTCCGGCCGGCAGGTGCGGCTGCTCACCGGCGGCGTGCTCGCCGCGACCCTGCACGAGCGCGGCCGGCGGTCGGCGGCGCAGCGACTGGCCGCGCTCGGGGTGGAGCTGCTGGACGGTGTTCCCTCCCGGGTGCGCGCTGTGGAGCCGGACGCGGTGCTGCTGGCCGCCGGGCGCCGCCTGGACAGTGCCCTGACCATCTGGACGGCGGGCTTCAGCGTGCCTGCCCTGGCCAGGGACAGCGGGCTGTCCACCGACGCCCTCGGCCGGCTGCGCACCGATGAGAGCTGGGTCAGTCTGGACGATGAGCGGATCGTGGCCACCGGCGACGCCGCTGCCCCGTCCGACCTACCGGCGCGGATGAGCTGCCAGGCGGCGGTGCAGGTAGGCCCGCAGGCGGCCGAGACTGTACTCGCCCTGATCGCCGGCAAGCAGCCGGACCGGCTCAGCCTCGCCTTCGTCAGCCAGTGCGTCAGCCTGGGCCGACGTGACGGCCTGCTGCAGCTGACCCACCTGAACGACACGGCGCGGCGCACCTACCTGGCCGGCCGGCCGGGTGCGGCGATCAAGGAGCTGATCTGCTCCGGGATCATCTGGCAGCTCAAGCTCGAGGCCCGCTTCCCGGGCCGAGTCACGATGCGCCTCACCGACCCGGCCCGGCGCCGCCGGCTGGCCGCCGCCGGCGCATCAGTCCCACCGGTTGCCGGCGCACCAGCCGCACGGGTCACCGCCGAGGAAGCGCGCTGACGGCGGTGCGTACCGTGGAGTCAGCACGCCCGGGCCGCCGGCAGCAGCAACCGGGGCACCAGGCAGAGGAGATCATCGTGACCGAACCAGCTGTGGAGGCGGCCACCGTCACGTTCATGGCCCACCGCAACCTGCTGTTCACCGTGGCCTATGAGGTGCTCGGCTCGACGGCCGACGCCGAGGATGTGCTCCAGGAGACGTGGCTGCGCTGGGTAGGCGTGGACCTGGAGCAGGTGCAGGAACCGCGCGCCTACCTGGTCCGGATCACCACCCGGCAGGCGTTGAACCGGCTGCGGACGATGAGCCGGCGCCGGGAGACCTACGTGGGCCCGTGGCTGCCCGAGCCGTTGCTCACCACACCGGACGTGGCCGAGGACGTCGAGCGCGCCGACACCGTCTCGATGGCGCTCATGCTGGTGCTGGAGACCCTCTCCCCCACCGAGCGAGCCGTGTTCGTGCTCCGGGAGGCGTTCGGCTTCGACTACGCCGAGATCGCCGCGGCCGTGGACAAGACCCCGGCCGCGGTGCGTCAGATCGCCCACCGGGCGCGCCAGCACGTGCACGCCCGGCGCCCTCGGCAGGCGACCTCACCGACCGAGGCGCGCTCCGCCGTCGAGAGCTTCCAGCATGCGCTGCAGACCGGTGACCTGCAGCACCTGGTGGATGTGCTCGCCCCGGATGTGGTGTGCCTCGCGGACGGCGGTGGGGTGCGCACGGCCGCACGACACCCGATCGTGGGCGCGGAGCGGGTGCTGCGCTACGTCCAGGGGGTCGCGACCAAGGCCGCCGGCACGATCGAGATGACCCTCACCTCGATCAATGGGGACCCGGCGCTGATCGCGTACGTGGGCGGTGAGCTCGACGGCGTGGTGTCGATCGCCGTACGCGAGGGGAAGATCACCGGGATCTACTACGTGCGCAACCCGGAGAAGCTCGCCCGGATCGCCCGCGGGGTGCCCGTGCGCCTGGGCTGAGCACGGGGAAAGCCGGCTACTTGCGCCGCCTCCAGCCACGCTCCATCGGCGGCAGGCCCTCATCCTGGATCCGGCTGGGCACCACCATCACCGGGCATGCGGTGTGGTGCAGCACCTGCTGCGAGGTGGACCCGAGCAGCATGCCGGCGAACCCGCCACGCCCGCGGGAGCCGACCACCACGAGGTCCACCGCGGTGGAGAACTCCGAGAGCAGGGCCGCTCCGTTACCGTCCAGCGCGTGCCGGCGCACCACCAGCTCGCGGCCTTCCAACGCCCGGTCGACCGTGACGTTCAGGCCCTCCTTGACGTCGGCGAGCACGCTCTCCCGGTCCACCGCGGCCGGCAGCCAGCCGAGCACGCCGGCACCGGCGCCGATCGGCACCGCCACCACAGCGGTGAGCTCGGCCTGCCAGACCTCGGCCTGCTCGATCGCCCGGTTCAGCGCCACCTTCGCCGAATCGGACCCGTCCACACCCACCACGATCCGGTTGATCGGCAGCGGCGGAGTGGTGTCATCGTCCTCACCGTCCAGCAGGGGCACCACCACGGTCGGGCAGTGCGCGTGGGCCGGCAGGGCCGAGGAAACGGTGCCCAGGACACGCTCGGCGAAGCCGCTGCGCCCCCGGGTCCCGACCACCACCAGGCAGACCTGCTTGCTCAGGTCCACCAGCACCCCGGCCGGGTCACCGGTCTCCAGGGCGCTGGTCACCTCCACGTCACGTTGCGAGACCCGCGCGACCGCCTCGTCCAGCACTGCCTGCGCACCTTCGCGGATGGCGGTGTCGTCCAGTGCGGCGTAGCCACCGTCCAGGGAGGCAGCAGCGAACGTGGGCACGGCGTAGGCGCACACCAGGTGCAGCCGCCAGCCCACCTGCCGCGCCTGGGCGACGGCCCATTCCAGTGCGTTCAGGCTGGCCGGTGATCCATCGACCCCTACCAGAACGACCTGTTCGTGCTCCATGACCAGTACACCCCCGGTCGTTGGTGATCTCTTGGCCTCAAGTGTGCCCTGTCGGAGGCGATGCTGCGCACCAAAACGCGAATCAACTGTGCGCCGGGCAGCACTCGCGTACTACCCGGGCAGCACTCGCTGTACCGTCGGGGCCAGACAACGACAATGGCCCGCCTCTGCCGATGCAGAGACGGGCCACTGTGCTGACGCGATGAGGCTCAGCCGGTGACGCGGATGAACGTCGGGTTGGACCGCCACATCTGGCTGGCGTGCAGCGGGCTGCTGGGGTTACGGGCAGCAATGTGCTGGTCGCCACCGAGGTAGATGCCCACGTGTCCAGGCCACCAGACCAGGTCACCGGGGCGCGCCTCGGAGGCGGACACCTGCTGACCGGCACCGGCCTGGGCACCGGAGGAACGCGGCAGGCTGATGCCCACCTGGGCGTACACGTAGGCGGTGAAGCCGGAGCAGTCGAACCCGGCCGGGGTCGAACCACCGTGCACGTACGGAGTACCCACGTAGCGATGGGCGATCTCCACGATCTGCGCGCCGATTCCGCTGGCGCTGGTGGTGGAGGCGGGCTCGCTGGACTCCTCGGACTCACCCTCGTCCGAGTCGCTAGACTCGGTCGCGGCCTCGGTGCGGTCGTTGCTGCGCGAGGTCTCGGTAGTGGTCCGCTCGTAGGTCGGCTCCGGCTCCGGCTCTGGCTCTGGCTCCGGGGGCGGCGGCGGAGCCTCAGACTCCACCTCGACGTTCGTGCCCAGGTTCCAGCTCACGTCAGCGTCGACGCTGACGGTGGCGGAGGTGCCCACGGCATCCTCGTTCGCCGTGTCTGGGGCGATAGCCGACGCGAGGTTCGCGGTGCGAACGGGGGCGTCGGCGGTGGTCGGGGCGGCGAGAGCGCCGGGGGCGCTGAGCGCCAGAAGCGCTCCCGATGTGGCCAGCGCGACGGCGGTCCGCTTGCCCACGGTCCCGGTGACGGCCTGGCCGAAGGTGCTCAGCGGGGTTACCGGGCGGCATGCTGCGCGGTGCCGCCCATTTTTGATGTCGGTCAAAGTATTGCCTCTCCTGCCGCCTACGAGGTGAGCTGTCGGGTTCGGGTGGAGGTAGCACCCGGTCCGCCTGCCGCTCGGCCGGTGGACTTCACCCCAAGGTGCTTCACAGCACCGCAAGATTTGGGTCCCCCGCCCCTGTCACGGGTTCGATCTGACCTCGGGCAGTGACAGGGTTCGGCGTCTGTCCGGGGTACTCGCTGAAGGAGGGTTTCTGCGAGCGGAACAGACGCTACCTCAGCACTGGGCCGATTGTCACGTTCCGGTCACAATTCGGTCCCGGATGTGACTGGTGGCACGAATCTGCGGCGTGTCGCGATCCCGTCGGATTCGGTCAGTCGGTGGTGACGAACACGTGCCGGGCGGTGTCCTCCGGCAGGTCCAGCACGGTCTCGACGCCGGAGACCTGCACGGCGAAGGTGTCCTTGCCGCGGGTCGCCTGGATCGTGGCCCCTGGCGCCAGGCCCGCTTCCTGCAGCTGCCGCAGCAGGGCCACATCCACCTGCAGCGGCTCCCCGATCCGGGTGATCCGGTAGGTGGCCGCACCGGTCGGCAGCAGATCGGCGAGCGCCGCGCCGTAGGCGGCGTCCAGCGACTGCTCCCCGAGCTCTTCCAGCCCGGGGATCGAGTTGCCGTACGGGTCTCGCTGGGGGTGATCGAGCAGGCCGATCAAGCGCTGTTCCACCTGATCGCTCATCACGTGCTCCCAGCGGCAGGCCTCTTCGTGCACATGCGGCCAGTCCAGGCCGATCACATCGGTGAGCAGCCGCTCGGCCAGCCGGTGCTTGCGCATCACCCGGGTGGCGCGGGCCAGCCCCTCGTCGGTGAGCTCCAGGTGCCGGTCCCCGGTCACCACCATCAGACCGTCCCGCTCCAGTCGCGCCACGGTCTGGGAGACCGTCGGCCCGGAGTGTCCCAGACGCTCGGCGATCCGGGCCCGCAGCGGCACGATCCCGTCCTCGAGCAGCTCGAAGACCGTCTTCAGGTACATCTCCGTCGTATCGATGAGATCGCTCACGGGGCCCTTCCCCTTCATGCCAGCCAATGCCGACTCCACCCTAACCGGACCGCCCGGTCCGGGCCCTCGGATTTCTCGACCAGCGCAGCCCGGTCACGATCCGGACCCGGGCGAGGAACGCCGTCGGCACCTGGGATGATGCCGGTATGACGACGCTGGCCGTGCCCACCGACCTCCTGCCCGCCGATGGCCGCTTCGGTTCTGGACCGAGCCGGATCCGGCCCGGCCAGTCGGCGGCGCTGGCGGCGCTGGGCCCGGTGCTGATGGGCACCTCGCACCGGCAGCCGCCGGTGAAGGCCCTGGTGGCCCGGGTGCGGGAGGGACTGCGCGAGCTGCTGGCCGTGCCGGAGGGCTACGAGGTGGTGCTCGGCAACGGCGGCTCCACTTTCTTCTGGGACGCGGCCACCTTCGCCCTGATCCGGCAGCGTTCCCAGCACGTGAGCACGGGCGAGTTCGGCGCGAAGTTCGCCACCGCTGCCGCCCGGGCCCCGTTCCTGGACGAGCCGCAGGTGGTCCGGGCCGAACCGGGCACGCTCGCCGTACCGTCTCTGGCCGAGGGTGTGGACGCCTACGCCTGGGCGCAGAACGAGACCTCCACCGGGGTGATCGCGCCGGTGCAGCGGGTGAGCGCCGATGCGCTGATGCTGGTCGATGCCACCTCGGCCGCCGGTGGTGTGCGCGCCGACCTGGCCGAGACCGATGCGTACTACTTCGCCCCGCAGAAGGCGTTCGGCTCCGACGGCGGGCTGTGGCTGGCTGTGCTCTCCCCCGCCGCGCTGGAGCGGATCGCCGAGCTCGGCAGCCGCTGGGTGCCCGAGTCCCTCTCCCTGGCCGCGGCGGTGGCGAACTCCCGGAAGGACCAGACGCTGAACACTCCGGCGATCGCCACCCTGGTGCTGATGGCCGAACAGATCGACTGGCTGCTCGCCGGGGGCGGGCTGGACTTTGCCGCCGGGCGCAGTGCCGCCTCGGCGCAAATCCTCTACTCCTGGGCCGAGCGCGCCGAGTACGCCACCCCGTTCGTGCAGCAGGCGCAGGCCCGCTCCCCCGTGGTCGGCACGATCGACTTCGAGGCGGAGGTGGACGCCGCCCGGGTGTGCGCGATCCTGCGGGAGAACGGGGTGGTGGACATCGAGCCGTACCGCAAGCTCGGCCGGAACCAGATCCGGGTGGGGATGTACCCGTCGGTGGACCCGGCCGACGTGCAGGCGCTCACCGCGTGCGTGGACTGGGTGGTCGAGCGGCTCTGAGCTAGACCCCGCTCAACCCCCGGCACCCGCACCCGCACCCGCACCCGAGTTTCCACCGTCCCCGCGCCGATCGGAGGTAGGTACGGCGATCGGAGGTAAGTACAAACGTACCTCCGATCGCCGTACCTACCTCCGTTGGTGGTGGTGGTGGTGGCGGTGGCGACGGTGGTGGCGACGGTGGTGGTGGTGGTGGTGGCGGTGTAGTGGGGTGGCGGCGTCAGCCGAACACCCCAAGCGCACCCAGCCCGCGGAGCGTGCCGGCCTGCCAGGAGGCATAGAGCACGACGGCGGTGCTCACCAGAGCTGTCCCGGCCAGCAGGGCATCGGCGCGCCCGAGCGGGCTGGGTGCGGCGATCGTGCGGCGGCCGGCGCCCAGGCCACGGGTCTCCAGGGCGATCGACATCCGTTCGGCGCGGCGCAGCGAGGTGACCAGCAGAGTGAACGCCGCCCGGGTCAGTGCCCGCGGCGACCGGGATATCCCGCGGCGGCGCGGGTCGCGGACCGCCTGGGCCGCCCGGATCGTGGCCCAGGTCTCCGGTAGCTGTTCGAGCAGCCGGTAGCCAGCCAGCACCGCGTAGGCGAAGCGTCCGTCCAGACGCAGGTGCTGGTGCAGGCTGGTCATCAGCCGGGCGCCGTCGGTGGTGAACACGAAGGTCACCGAGGCGACGCCGATGAACAGGGTCCGGATCGCCAGCCCGGCACCGATGCTCAGGCCCTCGGCGCTGATCGCCGCCGGCCCCACGTGCGCCACCGCCTGCCCGGGCCGGGTGAACGCGTTCACCATCAGCAGGCTGAACGCGAAGGCGACGAACAGCAGGTGGGCGCGCAACAGGGTGCCCGCCGGAATCCGCCCGGCGGCCAGGGCGACCGGCCAGGTGAGCAGGTAAAGCACAGCGGGGGTCACCGGATCGGTCACCGCGGTCAGCACCAGGCAGATCACCAGCAGCACAGCGAGCTTGACCACGGGATCGCGGCGGTGCAGCACCGAGTCCCCCGGCAACGGTCGTCCGAAAGCGGGCCGGGCACTGCCCCGCACCCTGGCACTGCCCCTTGCCCTCGCGGCCGGCTGCGGTCGCGCCTCGACGCCGCCACTCATGCCGCCACCCCCACCGGCGCTGCCTCGCGCTCCAGCAGGGCGAGCGCATCCCGGGCCGCACCGAGCGGGCCAGGCCAGGCGGCCAGCAGCGGCGGCAGGTGCAGTCCGGCGCGGGCGAGCACGGGGGGTGAGCACCTCGTCCACAGTGCCGACGGCGACCGGGCGGCCACCGGCGAGCAGCAGCACCTGGTCGGCGAGCGCGGCCACCAGGCGCAGGTCGTGGCTGGCCAGGACCACTGCGCGGCCCTCCCCGGCGAGCCGGGCGAGCTCGGCGCCGATCCCGGCGGCGGTGCGCCGGTCCTGACCGAAGGTCGGCTCGTCGGCGAGCAGCACGTCATCGGCCATCACGGTCATCGCCGCCAGGGAGAGCCGGCGTTGCTGACCGCCGGAGAGCCGGAACGGGTCCGCAGCGGCGAGCCCGGTCAGCTGGTAGCGCTCCAGCACCGACCCGACCGCAGCACCGGGACCAGCACCAGCAGGAGCACCAGCACCGGCCGGCAGCCCGTAGCCGATCTCGTCGGCGACGGTGCGGGTGAGGAACTGGTGCTCGGGGTTCTGGAACACCATCCCGACCCGCGCCAGCCCACGCACACCAGCAGCCGGCAGCAACCCCGCCAGGCCGAGCAGCAGCGAGCTCTTCCCGGAACCGTTCACCCCGAGCACTGCGGTGATCTGCCCGGCCCGCAGCTCCAGGTCCACCCCGGCCACCGCCACGGACTCCCCGCGCCGCACCTCGGCGTCCCTGGCGGCGAGCAGCACCGGACCGGCCGGACGCGGAGCCGGCCGCGGCGCGCGACCGGCGAGCTCGGTGAGTGCGCCACCTAGCTGAGCCGGGGAGACCGGACGCCGCAGTACCCGGGTGAGCTCCGCCGTCGCCGGTAACCAGGAGCCCGTGGCGGCCACCTCACCTGAGGTGAGCACGGCCGCGCTCGGCCCATCCGCCACCACGCTGCCGCAGCGGTCGAACACCACACAGCGCGTGGGTAGCGGGCCGAGCTCGTCCAACCGGTGCTCGATCAACAGGCTCGCCCCGTCCAGGCCGGCCAGCAGAGCACCGATCGAGCGGGCACCGGCCGGATCGAGCAGCGCAGTGGGCTCGTCCAGGAGCAGCAGCCGCGGGCCGGCCACCAGAGCAGCGGCGAGCGCGACCCGCTGCCCCTCCCCACCGGAGAGCTCACTGGTACGCCGCCCACCCAGGTGCCCGGCCCCCACCGCCTGCAGTGCGGCGGTGACCCGCGGCGGCATCTGCTCGGCCGGCACCGCCCGATTCTCCAAGGCGAAGGCCACCTCCTCGGCCACAGTGGGCAGGCAGAGCTGATCGGCTGGGTCCTGCATGAGCGTGGCGACCTGCCCGGCCAGCTGCGGCACCGGGGTGCTGCGCGGATCGCTGGCACACACGCTGACCTGGCCGGTCACCTCGGCGTCCACGGTCTGCGGCACCACCCCGGCGAGCGTGCGCAGCAGGGTGGACTTGCCGGCTCCGGAGGGTCCGAGCAGCAGCACTCGTTCGTCCTGCCCGACGGCGATGCTGACCTGCCGTAGGTGCGGCGCCCGGGCGCCGGGGTAGGTCACGGTGAGCTGCTCGGTGCGGACCAGGTCAGCCATCGCTGGCCTGACCGCTGCCGGCTGCACTGCTGGAACGAGCGGCCTGGTTGGCCCGGGCCGCGCGGCCGATCGCGTAGTTGTCCAGCACCCCGGTGCGCAGCAACGCATCCCCGATCACCTTCGCGAGCAGCCCGCAGAGCAGCACACCGGAGGCGAGCTGGAAGACCACCCGGAGCTCGAACAGCTCCTGCCCGGCCCAGCCCATACGCACCATGCCGAGTACGAGGTTGGCGAGTGCCGCCGTCGCCCCGGAGGCAACGAACACGGCCCAGCCATAGCGGCGGTACCGGGTGACGGCGAACGCCACCTCCGCCCCGGCCCCCTGGATGAAGCCGACGAGGATGAGCATCGGCCCCACTGGGGAGGCGAGGAAGACCACCTCCACGATCGAGGCGATGATCTCCACCAGGATGCCCACACCGGGCTTGCGGACGATGTAGAGGGCGAGCGGGGCGACCACCATCCAGCCGCCGACGAGCACGTTCTGAGCCAGATCGCCGAAGGGGCCCATCACCACCTGCAGCCAGCCCCACACCTGCACCAGCGCCCAGTAGAGGAAGCCGAACACCACGGCGAGCACGGCGAGAAGCACCAGATCGTGCAGGGTGATCGGGCGGCGGCCAGTGGCCTCGGTGCGTGCCGTCATCGGGCACCTGCCGCGGGTGAGTGCGTGGTGGTGGGTGAGTTCAGCGACAGGCTCAGGTGGCTGGCCACATGCCGCACCTGTGTGCCGACCTCCCGCCAGCCGTCGGTGACGGCGTAGAGCACGTCGGCCAGATCGCCGTCCAGCCGGGTGACGTAGTGCTCGGAGCCGGTGAGCACGCCGAGGTCGCGGGCATGCTCGATCGCCGCGTAGATGGCGGCCATGTGATCCGCTGTGGGGCTGTCTTCCAGCGGATAGAGCGCCCAGTGCGCGGCCGCCTGGACGTGGGCCGGGGCCGGGCGTGTGAGCGCCGCGGGTGCCTGGGCGGTGCCGTCGGCCACAGTGCACTCCACCTCACCGGGGCAGCCTCGGGAGAACAGCACGTGCGCGGCGGTGTGCACCCCGGTGCGGGCGACGGCGCCGATCGTGTCCGCCAAGTAGGCGAGCAGGTCATCCTCGGGGCCGCGCAGGAACGTGGAGACCTCGTCGGTGCTGATCTGCAGGCCGCGGGAGTCGGTCTCCCGCAGTGCGGTCAGGATGAGATCGGCGAAGCCGTCGGTCATCGGGTGCAGGCTGAAGCGTGCGCCGACACCGTAGGACGTGGCGGTGAATACGGTGGTGGGTGGGGTGGGCATAGGGCCTCCTGGTATCGAAGGCCCCCGGGCGCCGCGTGCAGGCACCGCCACGCACGGGTGCACGCGGCGGACTCTGCTGCCCATCTCCCTACGCTGGTGCTAACCAGGTCAGGTTCCTCGGGTCTGCGGCCGGTGTACCGACCGCACTCTCAGCGCCTACGCGCTCCCCGGGGGCTTTGTCCCGGCCACCGTACCGCGGGGCGCGGCCTGGTGGCCACGGGCGTCCACCTGGTGGCGGAACGCGCGAGCCGCGGAGGCACTTTCCGAACGCGGAGGTGCCACAGGGGCCTCCGCGTCGGAATGCGACTTCCGCGGAGCGCTCGGCCCGCGCCGCAAGAGCCGGCCGTTACGCTGGCCGTGTGTCCGAGGCATCACTGTTCCTGTCCGCCGCAGAGATCGCTGCGGCGCTGGAAGGCCGGCTGGGCGACCTAGGAGCCGCGGGCGGGGCATTCGGCGGTGGGCTCGGTGGCGCCCTCGGTGCCGGACCGGCTGCTGGGGCGGCCGGTGCCGCCGGTGGGGCGAGCGGCGGAAGATTCGGCGGGCGGCTCGGCGCCCGGTTCACCAAGCTGGACAGTCAGCGGCGTTACTGGCCGCAGCCGAGCACTCCGGTGCACCTCCATCGGCTGCAGCAGTTCCTCCGGGGCCCACAGCAGCGACAGCTCAGCGCACCCGATGGTTCCCCGGTGGTCGGGCTGTCCGCGATCGTCGGCTCCGGCTCGATGAACCTGAACCCGTGCGTCGTCGAGGCACTCTGGGATCCCTCCGGACTGCAGGTCGTGGCGCACGCGCGAGAGGGCATGATCAAGCAGCGCACCTGCGAGAAGGCCTTGGACCGGCTGCAGTCGGAGGTGTTCGGCGCGGGCGGGCCGGCCTGAACCCGTCACCGGAAGTCACCCGAGCCCAGCCCACCATCGGAGGTAGCTCCCGCGATCGGAGGTAAGTGCGGACTACCTCCGATCGCGGGACCTACCTCAGATCGCAGCACCGGCGGGCCTGGCCGGGCCGCACCAAGCCGCACACTCAGGCAGCGTTCGTAGCGTCCGAGCCTTCCTGCACGGCAGCATCGACCTTCGCTGCCCGGCGCGCGGCGCGCTCCTCCGCATTCGTGAGCATCATGTGCGGACGCTGGCGCAGCGAATACCGCACCTGCACCTGCCAGTGCTTGCGCGCCCACAGGGCGGCCACGGTGACCACCACGGCAGCGACAATCGCGCCGATGCCGATCGACCAGCGCGGTCCCCAGGCGTCGGCCACCCAGCCGACCAGCGGCGCGCCGATCGGGTTCCCGGCGAACAGCACCATCATGTACAAGCTCATCACCCGCCCCCGCATCGCCGGATCGGTGCTGATCTGGATCGCGGCGTTGGCCGAAGTGAGCATGGTCAGCGAGGTGAACCCGACCGGGATGCATGCGAGGGCGAACAGCTCATAGGTGGGCGCCAGAGCGAGCAGCGTGGTGGATGCGGCGAAGCCTCCTGCGGCGATGATCACGGTACGCACCCGCGGCTGCTTGCGCCGGGCCGCCATCAGCGCTCCGGCCAGCGAGCCGATCGCCAGGATCGAGCCAAGCACCCCGTACTCCCCCGCATCCTTACCGAACTCCACCCGCGCCATCACCGCGGAGGTGAGCTGGAACTTCAGGCCAATGCCGCCGACCAGGAACACCACCGCCATGATCAAGATGATGTCCCGGCGGTGCCGGACATAGGACAGCCCTTCGCGCAGCTGCCCCTTGGCCTTCTTCGTGCGCGGTACGCGCCGCAGCTCGCCGGTGCGCATCGCCAGGACCGCGCCGATGGTCCCGGCGAACGAGACCGCATTGATGATGAACACCCAGCCCGGGCCGACCACGGCGATCAGCAGACCGGCCAGGCCCGGGCCGATCAGCCGGGCCGCGTTGAACGACGCGCTGTTCAGCGCCACAGCGTTGGCCAGGCCATCGGCGGGCACCAACTCGGCCACGAACGTCTGCCGGGCCGGTGCATCGATCGCCGTCGCGATCCCGAGCAGCACCGCGAAGACGTACACCTGCCACAGCTCGGCATGGCCACCGAGCACCAGGATGCCCAGCCCGGCCGCCAGCACACCCATCAGCCCCTGGGTGATCATCAGTAGCTTGCGCTGGTCCACCCGGTCGGCGAGCACTCCCGCGAACGGGCTGAGCAGCAACGAGGGGACGAACTGCAGAGCGGTCACGATCCCCACGGCGGTGCCGGAATCGTCGGAGAGATAGGCGAGCACCAGCCAGTCCTGTGCGACACGCTGCATCCAGGTACCAACGTTCGCCACCAGGGCCCCGCCGAACCACAGGCGATAGTTGAACTGGCGTAGCGACGCGAACATGGTGCTCACTGGGTGGTGATCCTCCTCAAGATCTCCTCTGCCTGGGACAGGATCTGTCGCTCTTCAGGGGTGAGGGCGGCCAGCCGGCGGGACAACCACTTGTCCCGGCGACGGCGGGTCTCGGCCACGTACTCCCGGCCGGCTTCGGTGCTGGTCACCAGTACCTGACGGCGGTCGGTGGGGTGCGCGGTGCGCTTCAGCAGGCCTTCGCTCTCCAGGGCCTGGATGGTCCGGGTCATCGACGGCGGCTGGACGTGCTCGCGCGCGGCCAGCGCACTGGGGGTGAACGGGCCGTGGGCCACCACTGCGCTGATCACCGCGTGCTGCGTCTCGGACAGTCGGCCCGCCCGTTCGGCGCGTAGCTTGCGCGCCGTGCGGAGCAGGGTCAGTCGAAGCCTGGAGGCCAATCCCCCGGGTGGTCGGGGCGCACCCTTTCCGGGGCGAGGCTGTCCCTCGCGACCACCGGATCGAACTCGCCGGACCCCTACAGGATCGCCTCCAGCTGCGGAATCATCGCGCTCGGAAGCCATCGATACGCCATCCTAGACTATTACTTAGCCTAAGTAAAGATAGCGACCGGGCGCGTCTGGTGGGTCCGGACACCCTGGTGGATGCGCACGCCCTGGCGGGTCCGCACGCCCTGGCGGGTCCGCACGCCCTGGCGGATGCGAACCACGAACCCCAGCGTCGACCAACCGGCCGGCGAGCCCCGCACGCCGCGCTCCACGGGGTGGCGAGCGAGGCCAGGATTCGCACGATACCGGCGTCAAGGTGGCACGTCTGGGAGCGGCTGTGGACGGTCCGCCTCGCGGGCGGATGCGCCGTTCCGTCCGGCAGATGACTACGATCGCCGTGTGCCCGATCCGCAACCTGAAAGCCCGCCCCCGCTCCGTGCGGCCAAGGTGAACGCCAAGGCGCTGTTCCTGATCGGCACGATCGCCTGGCTGGCCGGGCTGCTCGGCGTCGGTGTGGCGTTCTTGGCCGGCCGCTCCCCGGATGGTCGCCTCGGCTGGGTGTGCGTCGCCGGGATCCTGTTGGGCGCCACGGGCTACTGGTGGGCACACAAGGCGCACCTGATCGATGATGAGGGGATGAGCGAGTGAAGGTGCTGCTGCCCAGTTCCATCCCGTTGTCCGTTCACCTGCCCGACGGCATCACCTCCGTGGTCTACGACGTGCACCGGCCGATCCCGCCCGAGCATCGCGACGCCGAGGTGGTGGTGATCTGGCAGTCTCCCGCGCAGCGGTTGGCCACGATGCCTGGCGAGCTGCCCCGGCTGCGGTGGATCCAGTCGCTGATGGCCGGCACCGATGCGATCGAGGCGGCCGGCTTCGATCCTGGGGTGCAGCTGACCTCCGGCCGAGGCCTGCATGATGCACCGGTCGCCGAGCACACGCTGGCACTCATCCTGGCGGCGGCCCGCCGCCTGGACCGCACGGTGGCAGCCCAGGCCGACGGCGGTTGGCACCCGTCCCAGGACGCGAATCTTCCGTTCGGCTCACCGGAGGCGTTCACCACGCTCACCGGCGCGCAGGTGGTGATCTGGGGCTTCGGCGGGATCGGTACCCGGCTGGCCGGATACCTGAGCATGCTCGGCGCCCGGGTGACCGGGGTGGCCCGGTCCGCCGGCGAGCGCGACGGGTACCCGGTGGTCACCGAGGCCGAGCTGGACCGGGTACTGCCCACGGCGGACGTGCTGGTGAACATCTTGCCGGCGACGGCGCACACCGAGGGGATCGTGGACGCCGCCGTGCTAGCTGCGCTGCCCGAGCGGGCCTGGCTGGTGAACGTGGGCCGGGGCGCCACGGTCGTGGAGGGCGATCTGATCGAGGCCCTGGCTACCGGCTCGATCGCCGGTGCCGCACTGGACGTGTTCGCCACCGAGCCGCTGCCGGAGTCCTCGCCGCTGTGGCACGCGCCGAACGCCATCCTCACCCCGCACTGCGCCGGAGGCCGGCCGCAGGCACCGGAGGCGTTGATCGAGGAGAACCTGCGTCGGCTGCTCGCCGGTGAGGAGCTGGCGAACCTGGTCTGACCAGGGCCAGGTGGCCCACACATGCACTGCTGGTCATTCTGCGTCCGCCTTGCGCGGCCCTATTCGCGATTAATAGAGTAGCCACTCTGGTAATTTGTGAGCATGCTCCCTCTGCGGCGTCGCCTCGTACCAGTGCTGAGCGTGTTCCTGGTCGCGCCGATCACTGCGGAGTACCTGTCCGCCTACCTCTCCTTCACCGGTGACCTCTGGACGTCACTAGCCACCCTGCTCTTCTTCGCACCCCTCTATGGCGGGGCGGCGTTGCTGATCCGGGAGGCCTCCGTGCGCACCGGGTGCGGCTGGGCCGGGACCCTCGTGCTCGCCGCAGCGTTCGGCCTGGCTATGCCCGGCGTGATCGACCTCGCGCTGTTCGGTGAGGATCGGGCCGATGTGGCGTTCTGGTCGGAGCTGCGCGAACCCACACTGGTCCCCTCACTAGGGTTCAGCGTCTTCCCTGCACTGAGCTGGACACTCGGCCACGTCATGATGAGCATCGGTGCTCCACTCGCCCTGCTGTACGCGTTGGCGCCGGCCCATCGCGGCCGCCCGCTCCTCGGTAAGGTCGGCCTGCCGCTCACGGTCGCCGCAGCGGCTCTGGTCGTGGTGGCGGTGCATCAGGATGGCCGACAGACGTACGGATACACGCCATCGGTCGTCCAGGTGGTCACCGTCCTCGCCGTCGTGACAGTCATCGCGGCACTCACGTTCACCCGACTCGGCGGCCCGGTGACGAGCGCGTCGACTGGCCGCCGCGTCCCAGCGGCTGCGGTGGTCCTGGGGGCGATGGTGCTCAAGGGAACCACGGACCTGTTGCCGCCAACCTGGGCCGGAACGGTGAGCCTGGCCGCCATCGTCGCGATCAGCGGGGCTACCCTCGGCTGGTGCGTCCGCCAAGGCCGATGGGGCGCGCGAGAGATCGGCCTGCTCGGCGCGGGGGTCGTCCTGGCAGGGACGCTCACCGGCTTCGCCACCCCTGTACCCGACGGCGTCACGCACGCAGCAAAGTTCACCCACAGCGGCGTACTTCTCACCCTTGCTGTGGTCCTACTGGTCGTGGTCCACCGGCGGGCTGAGCCCGGTGACGGTCACGGGGCCCCAGCGCCCAGAGCGCCCGGACCCGGTGAGCAGGGTCAGCGCGCGCGCCGGTAGATCAGGTACGGGCGACGCTGCCGCTCGAAGGTACGCTCGTCAGCCATCCAGGACCGGATCATCGACTCAGCCGATGCGCCGCCCTCGAGCAGGCTCTGGAAGCGGCTGGACCCGGTGAGAAGACCGATCCAGCGCCCCGGGTTGTCTCCATCGAGTGCACGCCATCCGAAGTCGTCGTACAGGTCCCGGGCCGCGGTCATCATGTGCGTCGCGACATTGATCGATGAGACCTCGCGGGGGTCGGTGATGTGCACCTGGACGCCAGCGCAGATCTCCCCCTGGTGCTTGGAGAACGTCGGGTTGAAATATGCCTCGCGGAACTCCACCCCAGGGATCTCCCGCTCGTTCAGCGTGGCAGCCCAGCGGTGGTCCGCATACGGCGCACCGATCAGCTCGAACGGACGGGTGGTGCCGCGGCCCTCCGACATGTTGGTGGCCTCGAACATCCCGGTGCCGTAGTAGAGCAACGCCGTGTCCGCCGTCGGCATGTTCGGGCTGGGCATCACAAACGGCAGCTCGGTCTCGGCGAACAACTGCTCGGGTTTCCAGCGCTCGATCTGGACCACCTGCACCTCGTCGAGCGTCGCTCCCCCGGCTTCCTCCAGCAGTTCGCCGTTGAAGAAGCGGGCGACCTCGCCGACCGTCATCCCGTGTGCCTGCAGGATCTTGTCCTTGCCGACACCGGAGGTGTAGCCGTCGGTCATCATCGTGCCGTGGGGCGTGCCACCGACGGGGTTGGGCCGGTCGAGCACGATGAAATCCTTGCCGGTCCTGGCCGCGGCGATCATCGCCTCGTACATCGTCCAGATGTAGGTGTAGAAGCGCACCCCGACGTCCTGGATGTCGAAGACGATCGTGTCGACCCCGGAGTCGTTGAAGAACTGCTCGAACTTGGCGGAGTCCGCACCGTAGGCGTCGTAGACCGTGACGCCGGTGCGCTCATCGACGTAGGTACCTTCCGATTCGCCGGCCTGGGCAGTGCCACGGAAGCCGTGCTCCGGACCGAACACCGCGCCGATGTCCACCCTGCCGGATTCGTGCATGGCGTCCACGATGCTTCTCAGTCCGTCTCGGACGACGCCGGTGGGGTTGGTGATGATGCCGATCCGGCGACCGTTGAAGACCTGCCAGTCATCGGCATGAGCGACATCGGCGCCGGGCAGCACCGTCGGGCCCCGGCCGATGGGCGGAGCGGCGTGGGCGCTGCTAGTGCCTGGCAGCACGGTGGCGGCTGTCGCGACCGCGCCGATGCCGGCGGCGGCCAGCATGCCGCGGCGGGAAACTGAAGGATTCATGATCAACTGCTCCTCGTCCGGCGGGACCCGGTCGGCTGCGACCGGCTCCATCGCCCCTCTGCGATGTAAACTACCTACCTGCTGACCGACAGTGCCGCAAGTCGTTTACGGTGTCAAGATTCAACGTCGACGGTACCTAGCAGACTTCGAGGCGGACCTGCTCAGGATCCGGTCATGAGGGCGCTGTCCGCGTGGCGATCGTCGAGATGTCAGATCAGCTGCGCCAGCAGCCGTCACCCCTATCTGACAACGTCTCCCATGACGACGTCGGGGCGCATGTTGGTGTAGTTGGCGACATCAGCCCTGATCTCGGCACCCTTCTCGGTCATCGCTGCGCCGAACGCCTCGGCGCTCGAGACGAGCGCCCAACCGATCGCCTCGTATGGGCCGCTGGTGATCCTGTCGGCGCCCCAGCTCTGACAGTCGTCGCCGAGGGCGGCGGCGAGCATCGGCATGTGCGTCGACGTGTAGTAGTTCATGTCGAATGTCGACACGTCGGTCTTGGGATAGAGAAAAGTCACCCGGATCATTCGCCGAGTGTCGCATGCTGATCGGGCCGGCCGTCACCCCACGCTACTGACGAACCTTCTGGATCATCTCGACCATCTGTCGATCCCGCTCGGTCTCCGGGGGCATGGCCTCGAGCAGGGCGCTGCAGCGCGCCCGGACCGGTTCTGCCATCAGTCGATCCGGCTGGCAGTAGAGCCGGTCATGGTGGATGGCGTCCAGCACCATGGCACCGACGTCGTCGGGGTCCTGCCCCAACGGTTCGAAGAGGGCCTCGAATCGCTCCAGCTTCTCTCGATAGTCCGAATCCATGGCGTCGGCCTCGGCTGCAGCTGGGTCGAGCCGACGGGTCGTCTCCGCGATCCGGGTGTCGACGAACCCCGGGCTCACCAAAGTCAGACCGATGCCGTACCGCTTCAGCAGGTTGACGATCGCCTCGGAAAGGCCGGTCACCGCGTACTTCGACGCGCAGTACATGAATTGCGCCCCGCCGGTCACGGCGAGCCCGGAGCCCGACGAGGTGTTGACGACATGCGCCGGCCCACCCCGCTCGACCATTCGCGGCACGAACGTCTGCACGCCGTTCACCACACCGCCGAGGTTCACCCCCAGGGTATGGTCCCAGTGCTCGTACTTCATCGTCTCGAGATTCATACCACCCATCCCGCTACCGACACCGGCGTTGTTGCAGAGGACCCGGACGGAACCGAGCTCGCTCTCGGTGCGATCGGCAGCTGCCGCCATCGCCTCGCGGTCACGGACATCGAGGGTGATCGTGATGACCTCGGTCACGTCAGCAAGCTCGCGTTGGGCCTCACGGAGGGCAGCGGCATCGAGGTCGACCAAGGCGAGCCTCGCTCCCTCGGCCGCGAAGGCGCGTGCCATGCCGAGCCCGATACCACTGGCTCCGCCTGTGATGAACGCCGTGCTGTCAGAAACTGTCCGCATCGGACTTCTCCTCGCGTCGAGGTCGCGGGTGGGTGCCCCGCGATTACGGTACAGAGGTGTAGCGAAACCGTAAAGGGGTGTGAGACGGTAGGCGTCATGGCTGGCCGACCGCGTAGTGCAGACGTCGATCGCCGACTTCAGCGCGCAGCCCTGTCGCTCTTCGCGGAGGGCGGGCGAGCGGCGGTGAGCTTCGACCAGGTGGCCCGACGGGCGGGGGCCAGCCGTACCGCGATCTACCGGCGATGGGACACCCGCGAGGAACTGGTCGCCTCCGCCCTGCTGGCCTTTCGCGCCGAGTCCGAAGCAGGCCTGGAAGACTGGGCTGACGGGACGCTCGAGGAGATCCTCGATCTGTTCGTCGCCCGTGCCGCCACAGCTCTCGAGGATGAGTTCGCTCGAAACCTTCTACGTCAGCTGGTGGCGCTCGGCCCCGACGGCAGCGCGATCACCCAGACCTACCTCGTGGAGATGTTCGCTCCCAGGCGCGGGGCCTTCGCCGCCAGGATCAGAGAGGCACAAGACGACGGCCAGATCGATCCCGCCCTCGATCCCGAGCTCATGCAGGACCTGCTCGCCGGTGCCCTGATCCAACGACTGCTACTCTGGGGCGACCTTGCTCCGGATACCGACCCGAAGTCCTACATCGAAGCGGTACTCGAGACCGTGGGGTTCCGCTGCCGAGCCGGTCACTATGGCTAACGACCAGCCGCGATCTCTTCGAGCTCTATGCAATGGCTGACCGGCGAACCTAGCCGACCCGCCAGGTCTCCACCTCACCCAGCAGCTCCGTCTTGCGCGCCTCGCTCGCGAACGACGCACGCACCGAGTTCTCTGCGAGCGCGGCGAGCTGGTCGCGGCCGAGGCCGAACTGCTCGGCGATAGCGGCGTAGTTGTCGTCCACGTAGCCGCCGAAGTACGCCGGGTCGTCGGAGTTGATCGTGACCAGCAGCCCGGCCGCCAGCATCGCGGGGAGCGGGTGCTCGGCCAGGCTGGGCACAGCGCGCAGGCGCACGTTCGAGAGCGGGCACCCGGTCAGCGGGACCTGCTCGCGGACCAGCCGCTGCACCAGGTCCGGATCGTCCATCGACCGGATGCCGTGGTCGATCCGCTCGACACCGAGCAGGTCCAGCGCCTCCCGGACGTACTCCGCTGGCCCCTCCTCCCCCGCATGCGCGATCAGGTGCAGTCCGGCGCTGCGGGCGCGGTCATAGACGTGCGTGAACAGCGAGGGTGGGTAGCCCACCTCGGCCGAGTCGAGGCCGATGCCCAGCAGTGGTGCGTCCATCACGAGCAGATCGTCGAGCACCTCGAGCGCTTCGGCTGCGGGCCGGTCCCGCAGGAACGCGGCGATCAGGCCGGTGCTGATCCCGAACTCGCGCTCGCTCTCGGCGAGCGCGCCGCCTACCCCTTCGATCACCGTCGGCAGCGGCACACCGCGGACCATGTGCGCCTGCGGGTCCACCATGATCTCCGCATGCCACACCCCCGCTTCACGGGCCCGGCGCAGATACGCGCGGGTCAGGTCGGCGAAGTCCTCCTCGGTACGCAACACCTGCATGCAGGAGTAGTAGAGGTCGAGGAATGACTGCAGATCGGTGAACTCCTTCGCCGCACGCAGTTCATCAGGGTCGCGGTAGTCCAGCTCGATCTTGTTCCGCTCAGCGAGCGCAAACACCAGATCGGGTTCGAGGGTTCCTTCCAGGTGCAGATGCAGCTCGGCGCACGGCGGGGTGGTCATCGACCTACCCTAACCACGGCCACCAGGGCGTCACCCAGCCTCAGCCTCACCCCACCTCGGCCGCTTGCAGCAGTGCTCCATGCGCCCCGGCCCACACGCCCAGCTCGGCCAGGCGCACCTGCGTGCAGCCGATGGAAGGTCGCTGTGCTCTGAGCGATCCGCACCGCGGGGTGCACCGTCCACCCGGGAGAACGTGACACGCCGCCGAACACCTCGGCCCTAGAACGGGGGTGGGGTGTCGGGGTGGTGGCTCAGTGGGGTGGTGCTGCCGTCGGGGTTGCGGCGGTAGCGGTGCCCGGTGGGGGTGGTCCATTCGAAGACCCCGGGAGCGGTCTGCTCGAGCTCGAAATCGCCGTGGGTCTTGGCCTGGTGGTCCCGCTGGCACAACGGCCCCAGATTCGCCGGAGCCGTCGCCCCACCCTCGCCCGGGTCGGTGTGGTCCCACGCCTGGGTGTGATCGAGCTGGCACTCGGTCGCCGGGGTGGAGCACCCGGGCCGCACACAAGAGACATCTCGGGCCCGGACATGGTCGGCCAACGCACTCGAGGGCCGATACCGGGTATGACCCAGGTCCAGCAACTGATCGGTGACCGGGTCGGTCACCAACCGGCGCCAAATCCCACCCGCAGCCAACGCACGAGCAGTAGCAGGAGTGATCGGCCCATACCCACTCAGGAACGGCACCGCCTCGCCGCTGATGCTGGGACCCACGTCGATCACAGTCTCACTCGGCATATACCACGGCGCCTCCAGACCAGCCGACACACCCGACCCGGTCTGGTCTGCCGGTCCTGCCGATCCTGCCGATCCTGCCAGTTCTGCCGGTCCGATCCGGCGGCCACCACACGTACACGTCGACCCGGCGCCAGGCACGGGCGCGGGTGCGGGTGCGGGTGCGGGTGCGGGTGGTGCGGTCAGCATCCGGCGCAGCACACCCGCCTCATCACCACAATCAACCCCCGCACCTGGATCGAGATCGGGATCGGGGTTGGCGCGGGCTCCGGTACCGGTGCTGGCCCCGGTACTGGTGCTGGTTCCGGCGTTGGCCTGTGCCGGGGTGTCCGGGATCAGGTGGCTGATCGGGACCGTGACATGAACCTCCGGCTTGCGCCCCTCGCTCTGAGCCAGTGACAGGCCCAAGTGCTTCGGACCCAGATGCCCACTCACCAAAGCCTGAGAACCCACCCCCGCGAGAGCATCGAAGCGCAGCTGGCCCATGGTGCGCGAGTCCCCTTCACGCTTGGCCGCTTTCGCGTGAGCATGCAACGCCTGATCCAACGCAAGCACATCAGCAGC
Source organism: Ruania zhangjianzhongii (assembly GCF_008000995.1). Lineage (NCBI taxonomy): Bacteria > Bacillati > Actinomycetota > Actinomycetes > Micrococcales > Ruaniaceae > Ruania > Ruania zhangjianzhongii. Next base: position 1,126,740 of record NZ_CP042828.1, on the reverse strand, counting down.
CGGACCCTCGATCGTCATCGCCGCCACCTCATCAGCCAACACCCGCGGCCGACTCACCCGCCGCCGCGCCCGACGCCGCTGCGCACGAGCCTCAGCCTCAGCCGGATCCACAGCGATCAACGCCCGAGCAATATCACGGCGCAACTGCCCCGCAGTCTGCCCCGAAGCCCCCGGCAACACCTCATCCTCCACCGCCATCGCCACCTGCCAAGACGAATCCGCCAACCCATCAGCGATCACCCGCCCACGCCCAGCATCGATCCACCCCCATCGCAGCGCCTCACCCGTATTCACCAGATGAGTACCCCACGCCCGGCCCCGCCGCACCAGATCCCGACACTGCCCCCGCGTCCACCCCAACCGCACCGCCAACTCCTCCGGCGCAGTACACCCCTTCTCCGCATCCATCGCAGTAACCCGACCGGTGTCGGCATCAACACTCTCGACCGCCAACGCCGGCGGATTCATCGACGCCCGCTCCGCAAGCACCCCCGCCGCCTGCGCCCTCACCGCCTCCGCACACGCCGAGATCCGGTTCGCCGCAGCAACCGCCTCCACCAGCGCCCCATCCCCGACCGCGTCCAGATCCAACGCCAGCAACCGCTCCAACAACGCACCACCAGTACCCATCCGCACCAGCTGCTCATCCACGCCCAAACCCTCGAACTCAGTCAACAACCGAGCCATCACCCCCACAGCACCACCCCGCCCGGAGCCCCCATCACCGGAGCCCTCCGAGAAGATATCGATGTCGCCGCCCATAGAACTAGTGTACTATTTCGAACACCCGTACGCTAGAGGGTCGAGCAGAAATGTGGACGAATGCTGCTCGGCGGCGCTGCCACACTGCGGACCGCAGTGCCCTCCACGAAGGCAGACCGCCACCGTGCCGAGCTGCGACCACTCGGCGCGCACCCGCCCTCAGCGATTCATCCGCTCCCGCAACTCGTCAAGCGCCCCCTCCAAAGCGCCAAGCTCCGGATCCACGGCACCCGGGGTGAGGATCGCCGTACGCCGTAGTAACCGCACACCAGCGTGACTGGACCGTTCCTGACGCCACTGCTCGGTGTCGTTGATCGAGGCCGCGACCCCCTCGGTCAACGGTGCCGACTGCGCTGACGTAGCGCCGTCGGCCTCGGTATGCAGCACCGCCTCCTGCAGCCCACCGCTGCGCAACAGCCAGATCTCCCGCACCGTGCGGGCAGTGGCCGGACCTACCTGGCTGCCCACCTCGTCCAGCCGGATGGTCTCGTCCAGCAGTCGGTGGTGCACTCGCCAGCCGCCGAGGCTCAACCGGCGCTCCCGGATGGGCACCCGGATGTCGTCGCCGAAGCCGTAGAAGCCGAACTCCTCCTTGCGCGGAGGCTGTCGCTCCTCCTGCACGGCATAGGAGTCCTCAGGGACTCCGGTGAGCGCGAGGTCGCGGGCGACTTTGCGCCCGTAGGCGAGCACTCGCGTGAACGCCGGCGAGCCGTTGGGGCGGCCGTCGGGCGCCACTGCGTCACTGGTTGCAATCATCTCTGCCTCCACTGATGGCCTCAGCGGAAGTGTCCCACGTCACACACAGCTGTGCAGGTGGGCGCGCGGTGGCCTGGTCAGCCAGCAGCGATGTGCGCGAGAGACCCGGCTTGGAGCGCGACCCAGGCGGACCCATCGGCCGCGATCGCCACGCCGTGTGGTTCGCCACCGGTAGTGAAGTGCACCTCGTCGACGATGCGGCCCTGCCGGTCGAGCCTGACCGCGGAACTGCTCGCCCACAGCGTGGCCCAGCAGCCGCCGTCGCTGGTGGTGGCGACGGCGTGCGGCTTGCTGGACCGGTCGGGCAACGGGAACTCCTCGATGGCTCCGTCGATGCCGATGTGCCCGATCTGGCCGGCTCCGATCTCAGCGAACCAGGCGCCGTCCGGGCTGGCGCAGATACCGACGGGTGCGCCGTCGGCGGTGGGCAGCTCGTAGGTCGTCAGCGCGCCGGTCAGGGAGAGGGTGCCCACGGCGTTGGCCTGGTTCAGCGTGAGCCAGAGCGTGCCGTCGGCACCTGCGGAGAGGAGCGAAGGCATGCTGCCGGCGGGCACCGGGAACTCCTCCGCGTGCCCATCGGCGGTCATCCGTCCGACGCGGTCCCCGTCGACAAGGGTGTACCAGAGCGTCTGCTCGGGTCCGGCGCAGATGCCATAGGGCGTCGCGCTGGTGGTGAGCGGATGCGAGGAAATCGTGCCGGCGTGATCGATGTGGCCGAGGAACCCGTCTCCGCGGCTGAACCACAGGTCGCCGTCGGTCCCGCTGGTCAGCACCATGGGCCGGCTCTGCGGCGAGTCCAGCTCTATCCGGGCAGAGCGGCCGTCCGGGTCCAGGCGCACCAGCTCACCGCCGGGAACGAGACTGGTCCACACGGCGCCGTCGGCTGCGATACCGACCCCGTACGCACCCGGTCCGACCTCATGTTCAGTCACTCGCACGGCTACTTCCTCTCCGGCCCGATCGCGCCTTCTACCCCAGACAAGATCGGGGTCCGCGCGCCCCAGGTCAACGGGATTTCAGCCGAGCACCCTCGGACCCACGATCTGACCTCACACCACGGGGCCGTCCGCCGTCTGCCATAGGAGCGGACAGAAGACCAGATCCGTACCCAGGAGGAGCCCATGACTCGCAACCCGTTCGGCGTGCAAGACGTCCCTGACCCGGATGGTGCCGACGTGAAGGAGTTCGCCCGAAACGTCCGGCTGACCGGGCCGGCCACCGACGACAATGCACCCACCTGGGCCGATCCGATCACCTATGCTCCCGGGAGCATCGCGGGTAGGTGGTCCAGCCGGTGGTACAGCGATCGTCTGGCTTGGCGGCGGGGTCACGCCCGACTCAGCGTGGCCTCGCGCACGATCTACCTCTGGTTCGACTGGGACGACGGGGCGTGCCAGGGGCTGATCGAGGCGCGAGACAACGGTGATCGGTGGCTGGTCGGTCGCTACCTCAACCTCAGCGCACCGGAGATCACCCGGCCGTGGGTCGGCCTCATCGTGAACCACACGCGCATCGACGGCGCACACACCGGTGGCCGCATCGACTTTCGGCGGTGAGGGTGCTCGCCGCGCGTCCCGGCCAGTATCCAGTCAGTGTCCGGTCAGTCCAGCCCGACGGCGGGTGGTGGCGTTGGCATGGTCGGTCCAGCGGGGCACCCATCGCCACAGCGCCGCAGCAGCGAGCACGCCGATGCCGCCCATCGCCATGATCCCGGCCCCGAGCGAGCCGAGAGCGGCACCGAGGGAGACTCCCAGCGGGCCGCCGGCGTTGCCGGTATCGCCGAACAGTCGCCAGATGCCCAGGTACTGGGCGCGGGCGTGCTCCGGTGCGGTATCAGCCCCGAGAGTCATCAGGATCCCGGACCCGATGCCGTTGCCGATCCCCAGCACGAGGGCCACGGTGATCACAGCGGGCAGCGACTGGGTGAACGGCAGCAGCACCATCGCCACGGTCATCACCAGCATCGACGGCACGGCCACCCACAGCCGGCCCAGCCGGTCCATCACCTTGCCGGCCGGGTAGAACAGCAGCATGTCCACCGCGCCGGCGAGGCCGAACACCAGGCTGGTGGTGGCCGGGGCGTAGTTGAGGTGCTCGGTCCACAGCGGCAGCACGGTCTGCCGGGCGCCGCGTACCGCCCCCACCAGCAGCACGGCGATGCCCAGGGTGGTGAAGATGCCGCGAAAGTCACGCAGCACCTGCAGCGTGGAGATCCGCGGGCGCGGGGTGGCGCCCGATCCGTCGTGGTCCTTGCCCTCGGCCGGCACCACGAACCAGACCACCAGCGCGGAGATCAGCGAGGTGGCCACGCCGAGCCAGTAGGACGGGGCCGGCCCACCGGCCCCGTGCACCAGGGCGGCACCGGCGAACGGGCCGATGAACAGGCCGATCCGGGCGACCCCGCCGAGCGCGGACATCGCCCGGGCCCGCCGCATCGGCGCGATCACCTCGGTCAGGTGCGCCTGCCGGGCCAAGCCGTACACCGAGTTCGTGGCTCCGGTGAGCAGGACCGCCACGGCAAGCGTGGCCAGGTTGGGCGCGAGCGCACAGCCGGCCAGGGCCAGCATCGCCACCAGCGAGGAGGCGATCATCGCGCTCCGGTCCCCCAGGCGCGCGGCGAGAACCCCGGCGGGCACATCGGCGATGATCTGGCCGACCGGGACGAGGGCCACCAGGAGCGCTGCACCAGCAGCACCGGAACCGAGCCCCACAGCACTGACCGCGATCATCGGCGTCATCGCACCGATCCCGATGCTGAACAGCAGCGACGGCAGATAGACCCCGGGGATCAGCGGGCGTAGTGAGGTGTACTGCCCAGACACGCTCACCGACTCATCACGGCCGCCATGATGCCAGAGGGCCTGGACAGGCAGATGGCCGCGTCCGACTCACGGACGCGGCCATCTGTGACAGCTGCGGGGAAACTCGGCCGAGCCGGACTCAGATGAGTTCGTCGCCCCAACCGAGGGTCTGGTAGCCGCCACCGCCGTTGATCAGCTCGTCGCCCCAGCCCAGTGCCTGGTTGCCACCACCACCGTTGATCAGCTCGTCGCCCCAGCCCAGTGCCTGGTTGCCACCACCACCGTTGATCAGCTCGTCGCCCCAACCCTGAACCTGCGAGCCGCCGGGGTTGAGCTGGATGAGCTCGTCACCCCACCCTGCTGTGGTGGATGCGGATGCTCCCGGTGCCATCAGTAGCACCGCGCACACCGCACCGCCGGCAACCGCTGCCCATCGGGCCCGACGTGTCATCTTTTCGCTCATATTCTCTCGGCTCCTTAGCCAGTAGTCCCCCGAGAGACGGGTCCTTCACACTGTAGCGGAGCACATCGCAGACCGCCCGTGCAGGATCCGGCTCTACGGCCGATACGTGGAGGTACCACGCACTCGGGATTATACGGCGAGATGGCGCCGATCAGGAGTGATTCGAGGAACCTTCAGCCGGTGGGTGACCGGCCTCAGCGGGCGCGTCTGCGGCCGGCGTCTCGGCGGCGTCCGCGGTGCTCTCGGCAGCATCCGCGGTGCCCTCGGCGGCGGCGTCGATCGCCGTGCCCCCAGCATCGTTCGTGGCCGGCGTCTCGGCGTCAGCTTCAGCGCCTTCGGCGGCCGGCGTCTCCGCGGCATCCTCACCGCTGCCCGCGTCATCAGCCGCACCCGGCTCCGGCTCCGGCTCAGCCTCCGGCGCGGCACTCGCCTCCGGCTGCGCACTCGACTCAGGCTCCGGCTGCGCCAGCACCTCGAGATCGAACTCGTTCAGGTGCAGGTCCGGCTGGTCCCACTCGTGCCCGTCCTCCGGCACATCGGTCTCGGAGTGCGCACCGCAGCCATGGTCCAGTGCGACCACTTTGCCATCGTCGGGCGACCACTCGTTCGCGCAGACGCCGAACACGGTGCCGAGCGATCCGGCGAGCGGCACGATGAAACCGCAGCTCGCGCAGGACGCTCCCGCGGCCTTTGCTCCAGCCGTGTCCGGCCCACGGGAGCCTTCGTGCCAACGGGTGGCTGCGGCGTCGATCGCCTTGCGGTTGAGCACCCGGTCCCGGCCGAGGCCGAGCTCCCGCAGCGCCAGGTGATCGGTCTCCTCGTCGCCGGTACCGGCGACCCACCCCGGCTCGAGCCGGTCGTCGCCGGGCACGTAGGGCAGCCGGTCCGTGGGGCCGAGGTCACCCGGTGCGAGCCGTTCGGCCCACGGCAGCCAGGCCGGAGCGGTCAGCGACTCATCCCCCGGCAGCAGCCCGGACTCGCACACGGTCGCGTTCCGGGAGCGCGGGATCCGGGACAGGCTCACATACCAGCGCCATCCCCGGTAGCCGGGTGCGGTCGCAGCGAAGTAGTGGGTGCCGAGGCGTTCGGCCTCCAGGGCGAAGCCGAGGTGTTCGCCCACCTGCTCCTCGCCCAGGGCGGCGCGCGCCAGCTCCACGGCTCCCTCGAGCACACTGTCACCGGTCAACTTACGTCCGGCGGCCGGGCGGGTAGCTGCAGCGGCGCTCATGCACCACACTCCTTGCTCTTACTCATAGTCAGGCGTCGAACTCGTCGGCGACCACACGCAGCAGCCGCGCCAGCTTGGCGGACTCTTCGCGGTCGGGGTAGCGGCCGGCCCGCAGCCGGTTACCGGCGCGGTCGAGCAAACGGATGAGGTCTTCCACGATCGGTCCCATGTCCTCGGCCGGGCGGCGCTGAGCGCGCACCACCGACGGTGCGGGGTCGAGGAGCGTCACGGACAGGGCTTGCGGGCCACGGCGGCCGTCGGCCACACCGAACTCCACCCGGGTGCCCGGCCTCGGGGCGGGTGATCCTTCTGGCAGCGCGGAGGCATGCAGGAAGACTTCGCCGCCGTCGTCCGCGCCGATGAACCCGAAGCCGCGGTCGGCGTCGAAGAACTTGACCTTGCCGGTGGGCACGAGGATTCCTGACTTTCTGTCGTGGGGAGGGGAAACGCTGACGCACGCAGTGCGCCTGCGCACCAGTTTACTGCAGATGGCGCCGTCGTAGACTAGTGCGGATGCCCAGCCGAACTCCCACCGCAGGGTCCTCACCCGATCTCGCCGAGGCGGTGCGGACCTGGGATGACGAACGGCTGGACCACCTGCTGCGCCGCCGCCCCGACCTGGCCCGGCCGGCGCCGTCGTCGTTGACCGCGCTCGCCTCCCGCGCCGGAGCGCGGGCCTCGGTCTCCCGGGCGCTGACCACCCTGGACGCCCCCACCCTGGGCGTGCTGGAGACGATCGTGGTGCTGGCCGAGTCGCGGCCACCGACCCGTGCCGACGTCGAGGCCGCTGGTAGCCAGGACCCGACCGAGCAGGTGGCCGAGCTCGTCCAGCTCGCCCTGGTGCTCGAGACCGGTGACCAACTGACCCCGGTTCCGGTGCTGCGCGAGACCCTGGGCCCGCACCCGCTCGGACTCGGACCGCGCCTGGCGGACCTGGGCGTGCCACCGGCGGAAGGGTGGCCCACCACCCCGCGAGCCGTACGCTCGGCTCTGGCGAAGGCTCCCGAACCCGCCCGTCGAATGCTCGAAGCGCTCACCTGGGGGCCGCCGGTGGGCACCGTCTCCCACGACATCCCGCCCGGTGCACGCTGGTTGCTGGACAATCACCTCCTGGTGCGGACCTCTGCCACCGAGCTGGTGCTGCCACGCGAGGTGGCGCTCGCCGCCCGCGGCGCCCGGCTGACTCCGGCGGTCCCGCCGGCGGCGCCTCTACCGGAGGCGCCGGTGCGGGCCCCCGAGACCGTCCTGGCGGAATCGGCGCGCGCCGCCGAGGAGATCCTGGACCAGATCGAGGCGCTGGTCCGCAGCTGGCGAACCCGCCCCGTTCCGGTGCTGCGCTCCGGCGGGGTGGGGGTACGCGAGCTGCGTCAGCTCGCCTCGTCTTTCCAGCTCACGACGGCGGAGCTCGCCCTGGTCGTCGAGCTCACCGCAGCGCGCGGGCTGCTCGGGCACCGGATGGATGAGGACGGCTCCTGGTGGACCGCCACGGTGGATGCCGAGGACTGGGCGGTGACCGACCTGGCGCAGCGCTGGGCGGAGCTGGTGCTGGGTTGGACGGACTGGGCGCGTACGCCCTGGCTGGCCGGCACCCGCACCGAGCGCGGTGTGCTCCGTGCTGCGCTGGAACCGGACCTGGAGCGGCACTGGGCGCCGGTGCTGCGCCGCCGGGTGCTGGCCGCGCTGGCCGCCTGGCCGGAGAACTCCGCACCCAGTGCGGAACAGGTCCGCACCCATCTCGGCTGGTACACGGCCAAAGCGGTGCCGCCGCTGCCGGCGGTGCAGGCGATCCTCGCCGAGGCCGCTGCCCTGGGGCTGACCGGCGCCGGCGGGCTCACCCCGGCGGGACGGTTGCTGCTCCAGGATGCCGACCCGGCCACGTTGGCCGCAGCGATGGCGGAGGCTATCCCCCCAGCAGTGGCGGAGATGATCATCCAAGGTGACCTCACCGCCGTCGTGCCGGGGCGCCCTTCGGCGCAGCTGCGTGAGCTCGTGGACCTGGTGGCCGATGTGGAGAGCCGCGGTCCCGGGATGACCGTGCGGTTCTCGGCGGACTCGGTCCGCCGCGCGCTGGACAGCGGCACCGACGCCGACGAGCTGCTCGACCGGCTCCGTGCCGCCTCGCTCACGCCACTGCCGCAGCCGCTGGAGTATCTGGTGCGGGACGTGGCCCGCTCGCACGGCGCGGTCCGGATCGGCGGGGTGGGGGCGTATCTGCGAGCGGAGGACCCGTCGGCGCTGGCCCGGGTGGTCGCTCACCCGGGGCTGGCCCATCTGGGGCTGCAGGCGATCGCCCCCACCGCGCTGGTGGCCCGAGCCGGGGCGCGGGAGGTGAGCGAGGCGCTGGCGGAGGCCGGACTGACCGGTGTGCTCGAGGGGCCGGACGGCCAGCCGCTGACCCTCCCGGCCACGGTGCGGCCGGCGGTCCGGGCGGTGCGCCCGGGTCAGCCCCGCGGCGATGAAGCTGAACCGGCAGAACAGGTGATCGCCCAGATGCGTGCCGGTGAACGGCGTGCCCAGGACCTGCTCCGGTCCCGGAACGAGGAGCCCGGAGCGCCGGCGGACACGCTGGAGGCGCTCCGGCTGGCGGCCTCCCGGGGTGGCAGCGTGGAGCTGGTGATGGCCGGTGCGCAGGGTGGGGTGCAGTCCCGGGTGGTGCGCCCGCTGACGGTCGACTCCGGACGGATCCGGGTCCTGGATGTGCGCCGGGACGCGGAGATCACTGTCGCCGCGCACCGGATCGCCGCCGTCCGGCCGGTGGCTACCGGCTGAGCAACCGCTCTCTGGTGTGCCAGGATCGAGACATGGACCCTCTCACCCCGAATACCGATCTGTACAACGTCACCTATCAGGCGCACGACTACCAGTCGATGCCCTACCGGTACCTGGGCCGCAGTGGCCTGCAGGGCCCCGCGATCGGGCTGGGCACCTGGAAGTTCGGGTTCCCGGACACCGGCGACGGCGCCCGGATCGATCCCGAGGGTGCCGCCGAGATCATGGACCGCGCCTGTGAGCTCGGCGTGATGTTCTGGGACACCGCGAACCGGTACAACGCGGCCTCGGGTAACTCCGAGCGGCTGATCGGCCGCTGGCTGGCCGACCACCCGGAGCGCCGCCGGGACGTGGTGCTGGCCACCAAGACGCACGGCGGGATGGACGGCTGGACGCCGAACCACGCGGGGCTGTCCCGACTGCAGATCGTCGAGTCGGTGAAGGCCTCCCTGGAGCGGCTGCAGACGGACTACCTGGATGTGCTCTGGTTCCACCGGTTCGACGAGCAGGTGCCGCTGGAGGAGAGCCTGGAGACTGTGGAGGACCTGGTCAGCCAGGGCGTGGTGCGCTACCTCGCCGTCTCCAACTTCACCGCCGCGCAGCTGAGCGAGTGCCTGCGGGTCAGCGAGACCCTGTCCCGCCGGACCCGGCCGATCGCGGTGCAGAACAGGTTCGACCCGCTGAACGGCGAGAGCCTGCCCGGGGTGCTGGACCTGTGCGCCCGCGAGGGCGTTTCCTTCGTGCCCTACTCCCCGCTGGCTCAAGGTCTGCTCACCGAGCGCTACCTCGACCCGGACAAGGTGGGCCCGGGCGACCGGCTCTTCGACGAGGGCAGCTTCGCCGGTATCGCGGAGGAGAAGCTCGCTGCCGTGCGCAAGCTCGGCGAGCTGGCCCGGGACTGGGAGGTCAAGGTCAGCACGCTGACCCTCGCCTACATCCTCACCCTGGACGGGATGGGCACGCAGATCCCGAGCTCCTCCAGCGTGGCTCAGCTCGAGGACAACGCCGCCGCCGGCACTCTGGAGCTGACCGAGGAGCAGGTGGCTGCGCTGAAGGAGATCTTCGTTCGGTAGGGCTGCGCCCAGGCGCAGACCCCCGAGGGGTGCTGCCGGGCACCGTCATGCACTGAGCCGACCACCCTGAACGACCCACCGGAGTCGGCAGGCCGCGTTCACTGCTTCACAGCTCCCCGGGGTGCTCTGCTGTTCACCTCACCCATCGGCCACCCGCGCCGGTCCGCGTCGATGGCCAGACGTGCGAACAGGCGAGCATCCCGGGGAGTTGTTAGCGTGACGGCTACCACGGACTCTCTCGGGGGAGATGATCACGGTGACAGCGGAGGAACGCGGAACCGTTTTCGAACGGCCGTTGACGCGAAGGATGCTCAAAGCGCTCTGGGACTGCTTCAGTTGGTTCTGCGCCATAGTCGCTGTGGCCGGGGTGCGGTACACGTTCGAGCTCGAAGTGATGCGTTGGAACGCCATCGCGCTCTACCTGCTGGCCGCGTGTTTCCTGCAGCTCGTGGTGGGACTGCTGCTCAAGCTGTACCAGGGCCGCTACCGCACGGCAAGCTTCGACGAAGTCCCCGCGGTCGCACTGACCACGCTGATCGTGGGCGCGAGCCTCGCCGTCGCTTTTCTGCCCGCGGGACTGGATGCCCTGCCCCGCGGAATCGCTATTCTCGCGCCACCCATCGCGCTGCTCTCGATGGCCGCCGGTCGCCTGACCTGGCGACTGTGGTATCGACAGTCGCACCACAACGTCACCGGCACCGACCGGGTCCTCATCTATGGTGCCGGTGATGCCGGGCACCAGCTCCTCAGGCTGATCCACACGCACGAGGACTCCCCCTTCCACGTGATCGGTCTCGTGGACGACAGCCCCACGAAACGCCACCTGCGGTTACTCGGGGTGCCGGTCCTCGGCCAGGGCGGGCAGCTGCCGGAGCTGATCGAGAAGCACGAGATCGATACGGTGATCCTGGCGATCACCCGCGCGGACACTGCCCTGATCAACGATGCGGCAGCCGCCGTGGAGAACGCCGGCGCCCGGTTCCTCGTGCTCCCCCCGGTCTCCGAGCTCATCAACGGGCGGGTCCAGCTCAAGGATGTGCGCGAGGTGGACATCACAGACATCCTCGGCAGGCACCAGGTGGAGACCAATCTCGATGAGATCGCTGGTTACCTCACTGGGCACTGCGTACTGGTCACCGGCGCCGGTGGCTCGATCGGCTCCGAGCTGGCGCGCCAGCTGCATCGGCTCGGCCCGAGAAAGCTGGTCCTGCTCGACCGGGACGAGTCCGCCCTGCACAGCGTGCAGTTGTCCATCTACGGCCAGGGCCTGCTGGACAGCGAGGACATCGTCCTTGCCAACATCCGCGATCGGGACGTGATCGACGAGGTGTTCGCGATGCACAAGCCCGACGTCGTCTTCCACACTGCCGCGCTGAAGCACCTGCCTCTGCTGGAACGCTTCCCCAACGAGGGCTGGAAGACCAACGTGCTCGGCACTTTGAACGTGCTCGAGGCTGCCCAGCGTCACGGTGCGGTCCGGGTCGTCAACATCTCCACGGACAAGGCGGCCAGCCCGACCAGTGTGCTCGGCACCACCAAGCGCACTGCCGAGCAGTTGACGGCCTGGTACGGGGCCCACTCCCCCGGTACCTACATCTCCGTCCGGTTCGGCAATGTGCTCGGCTCCCGCGGATCGATGCTGCACACCTTTACCACTCAGATCGCAGCAGGGGGGCCGGTCACCGTCACCCATCCCGAGGTCACCCGCTACTTCATGACCATCCCGGAGGCGTGTGAGTTGGTGATCCAGGCCGGCGCCATCGGCGCCGACGGAGAGGTACTGGTGCTGGACATGGGCGAACCGGTACTCATCCTTGACGTCGCCCGCCGACTGATCGACAACGCCCAGGCAGAGGTGGACATCGTGTTCACTGGGCTTCGGACCGGTGAGAAGATGCACGAGATCCTGTTTTCCGAGAACGAAGCCGGAGAGAAGCGGCAGCACCCGATGATCAGTCACGTCTCGGTACCACCGGTCGACCCAGAGGACCTCGCCCTCCTGGCAGCCTTCGGCTCGACCAGCGAGAGCGCCGGTAGTCGATGAGCCGCATCCTGCTCTCCACGCCCGATATCACCGAGACGGAGGAGGAGTACATCCTCGACGCGATCCGGTCCGGCTGGGTCGCACCGCTGGGCCCGCATGTGGACGCGTTCGAACGCGAGGTGGCCGAGCGCATCGGCGTGAGGCACGCACTGGCCCTCTCCTCCGGCACTGCGGCCTTGCACCTGGCGCTGATCCACCTTGGCGCTCGGCCCGGCACTGTGGTGGTCCTGCCGAGCATGACCTTCGCTGCCTCGGCCAACGCCGTGGTCTACACCGGTGCGGAGCCCGTCTTTGTGGACAGCCTGGCTGAGGACGGCAACGTCGACCCTGGGCCGCTACTTGACGCAGTAGACACGCTGCAGGCCGAGGGCCGCGAGGTCGTGGCCGCGATGACCGTGGATCTGTTCGGCCGCACTTGCGACTACTCGACGATTGAACCGGCACTTGCGGAGCGCGGTGTCTCGTTGCTCGAGGACGCTGCCGAGGCATTCGGCGCGATCTATCAAGGTCGGGCCGCAGGCTCCTTCGGTCACGCTGCCGTGCTGTCCTTCAACGGCAACAAGATCATGACCACCTCCGGCGGCGGAATGCTCGTCAGCAACGATCGCGATCTGATCGCTCACGCCCGTAAGCTCTCCACTCAAGCTCGTGAACCGGTGCCGTGGTACGAGCACGAGGAGGTCGGCTACAACTACCGGTTGTCCAACCTGCTCGCGGCGTTGGGGCGCGGCCAGCTCTCCCGACTAGATGCGATGATCGCTCGACGGCGGGCGATCCGCCGAACCTACGTGCATGAGCTGTCTCAGCTACCTGCGCAGTTCCTTGGGAGCGACGGCGCCGACGAGCGCGATAATTGTTGGCTCACCACGCTCACTGTCGACGATCGGTCTACCGACGTGACGGAATTGATCCGGTCCCTCAGCGAGGACGGGATCGAGGCAAGGCACTTGTGGAAACCCATGCACCTTCAGCCAGTCTTTGCCTCAAAACGGTTCTTCGGGTCAGACATCGCCGCAGGACTCTTCACCCGGGGGATCGCGCTGCCGAGTGGCTCAACTCTGACCGATGACGACCTCACCAGGGTTCTGCACTCCATCCGGGCGAACCTGGCGGCGAAAGCATGAGTTACCGAGGAAAGCGCGCGGTCGACGTAGCGGTCGCGGTACCTGCCCTCGTCGTCACTCTGCCCCTGACCTTGGCGGGCGCGATAGCGGTCCGAGTCACGATGGGAGCTCCCGCCTTCTTTCGCCAAGCACGGCCCGGGCTACACGGCAGACCGTTCACGATGCTGAAGCTGCGGACTATGCACGCAGTAGATCCCGCCTCCGAAAGAACCGACGATGCGTCCCGACTGACAAGAGTGGGGCGCGTCCTCAGAGCGAGTAGCGTGGACGAACTACCCACCCTCGTCAACGTGATCCGCGGCGACATGAGCCTCGTCGGCCCTCGCCCTCTGCTGATGCAATACCTTGGCGAGTACACGCCCGAACAGGCACGTCGGCACAACGTACGGCCAGGACTGACGGGACTTGCGCAGGTGAGGGGGCGCAATTCGATCAGCTGGTCCGAACGCTTCGCCCTCGATCTTGCGTACGTCGATCATCACGACCTGCGCCAAGATCTCAGCATTTTGCTCCTCACCGTGCTGCGAGTGCTGCAGCGACGGGGCATCACGGCAGATGGTGAAGCGACTGTGCCCGTCTTTCGCGCCGAGTCAGGTCCACCGCACTCATGACCGCGCACCCCTTGGTGATCGTCGGCGCCGGCGGCTTCGGACGCGAGGTGGTCGAGATCGTCCGAGCCGTGAACAGGGTGCGCCCGTCGTGGCGGCTGTTGGGCGTAGCCGACGATGCGCCCTCGGCCGAGTCACTCGAATCGCTCGAGCGTTCCCGGACTCGGTTTCTCGGTGCAGTAGATGCCAGTCTCCATGCGGTGGGTGCCGCAACCGATGTGATCATCGCCGTCGGTGACCCGCAGCTGCGAAGTCAGATCGTGAGACGACTACCGCAAGCAGCCTCATATGGCACTGCGATCCATCCGGACGCCACAGTCGCCGAGAGTGTTCAGATCGGTGCTGGTTGCGTTGTTGCAGCAGGCGCCCGGCTCAGCGTCGACATCACCCTCGGTGACCATGTGCAGGTCGATCAGAATGTCACGATCGGACACGACTCGACGGTGGGATCCTTCACCAGGCTCAATCCTGCTGCGTGCCTATCTGGTGGCGTGCAGATCGGTGAGTCCTGTTACATCGGAGCAAATGCGACAGTGCTGCAGAATCTCCATCTGGAACCGCATGCCACCATAGGCGCCGGTGCTGTGGTCGTACGGGATGTGGCCCGGCACACGACGGTCAAGGGGGTGCCTGCTCGGTGAACGCCCGGCGCTCGCGGCATACGAACGTCCCGAGCCGACTTCCCCTTGTCCACCGGTCCCGCCCTGCACCGGGCCGAGTCCCTGACGTCGAAGACCATCCGGAGCCAAAGGAGCCTGACTCCGGCAGTCCTCGCGCTATCGCGCGCGTCACGCTGTCTCGTTATCTCGCTATGGGGCTGTCGGTGCTGGTCGGCGTCATGCTCGCACGGTCGATGGTTCCGGCGGATCGTGGCATCTACGCCGTGGCGCTGACATTGACGGCGGTCCCGGCGATCGTCGTCAGCGCCGGCCTCGAGACGGCCGCCTTGCGCACCGCGAACCGCGATCAGCGCGCCGAGGTTTTCGGCCTCATCATGCGGCGTCTCATCATCATCGCCACGATCGTCCTCGTCCTCGTCACCGCTGCTCTCCTCATCCCGTTCAGCGTCCTGGGGCTCAGCAGGTGGCACCTGGTCATCTGCCTCGTCTCGATCCCACCGGTGGTGGCCGTTCAGCTCTACGGCAACGCGATTCTGGGACTGCGGCGCTGGCGGGCCTGGGTGGTGGCCACGCTCATGAACGCCGTCATCTACCTCCTGGCGTCCGCGCTGATCGCCGCCACCGGACACGCAGGCGTCGCGCCCTATCAGTTGGCTTTTCTCACCGGATACCTGGTAGCGCTCGTCTGCCTCGTGCGAGTGGTCCGTCACCAGCCGCACGACCGGCGCACCAACCGCACGTCAGCTGTAGTGCACACAGCCTCACGAACCCGCGCTATCACCATCTCGCAGGCGCTTTTCATGCGATTGCAGGTGCCACTGCTGCAGGCGTTGTCGGGCACAGCTGCCGTGGGACTTCTCGCCGTGGCTTCCCCCGTTGCCGACCTCCTGCTCGTGCTGCCGGTCGCAGCCGGAACAGTGCTACTGCCCCGGTACTACAGCTCCGACACAACGCCCACGGCGGTGCGCCGCAGTGCCCTCCGGATTGCAGCCCTCACTGCAGCCGTCGGGGCGCTGGCCGCGGTGACGGCACCATGGCTCGTGCCCTTGCTTTACGGCGCCGACTACTCCAGCGCCGCACTGGTGCTCCAGATCATGGTGCCGGGGGTCGTCCTCTTCTCCTATGCGCGAGTGCTGCAGAGCTATCTCGTCTCGCGCTCGCGCTACCGCCTAGTGCTGTGGGCGAGCGTGCTCTCCGTCATCACGAGCGTCCTCGTGCAGTGCGCCGCAAGTCCGGCGCTCGGGCCTGTCGGCGGCGCACTGGCGGTTTCTGCGGGCTACGCGACGATGTTCGTGGTCATCTGCACTCCGCGCCTACGGGCGGAGGAAGCCACGTGAGTGCCGGTACGGAATTGCTGCAAGGCTCGCGCGCTGTGCCGCGCCTCATTCCCGTTGTCCTGGTGATTGCCACGGCTATGACGGCGGGCACCTCGACGATAGGGCCCTACCTCGCCGCCAGCCTGCTGGTCACAGCAGGACTCATCATGGGGCTGACCTCGCGCACCGAGCGTCTTAGCAGACCACAGATGCACGTCGTTGTGCTCCACGTGCTGTTGCCGTTGCAAATTCTGGTGACCGCGTGGCTACGGCCCGGAAACCTTGAGGTCATAGTGCTCCTCGGGGTCACCGTTGCCACCGCCTGGATCACCGTCACCGAGATCGCCCGCCGCCTGTGCCCGCGCAGCGCGGAACGCGCGCTATTGCTGGGCACCGCCGCTCTCGCGGTCGCCTACTTGTCCTACGCGGTGCCGCGGCTGGGCTCGCAGTCTCGGTACGCCTGGGTGGACGTAGCCACAGGTGGCCAGTGGCTCAACGGGAACGCCCTCGCCCTCCTCTTCCTCATCGGGTTCGCAGTCGCGCTGGCGCGGATATTCTCGACGACCCGCTCGCTCCTGCACCTGGTCACAGGCGCCCTGTGCGCGGGCGGTCTGCTGATGACCTTCTCTCGCAGCGGCTACCTGGCTCTCGCGGTGATGCTCCTGATCCTCACCGTAGTACGGCGAAAGGCCATCCTCGCCGTCGCTGCGCTCGCGACGCTGCTACTGACTGTCGTACCGAGTTCCGTACGCGACCGCATCGAGTTCACGACCGCCACCGGTGGCCTGGATCCTTCCTCCTCCGCCCGGCTCGACCTGTGGGAGTCCGCACTGGGCGTGATCGCCGAAACGCCACTGCTCGGCAGTGGAATCCACGCGCTCTCGTTGGCCATCGAGGAGCAAGGCGGGCCGGCTGGGTACACGTTCGCGCACAACAGCTACCTATCGCTGCTGGCGGGCTTCGGCCTTCCAATCGGGCTGCTGGTCCTTGGGACGATCACCGCCGCGTGGCTGCGTCGGTTCCGTGCAGCGCAGCTCGGCGGCTCAAGCACCAACCTCGCCGCCATGCTCGCCGTCACCGCAGCGGCCGTCTGTTCCTTCTTCGGCGAGCCGCTGCTCACGCCGATCACGATCGTCCCGCTCGCGACCCTGCTGGGCCTGCCCCGGGAGCGCAGTGCGGGGGATACGACATGATGCGGGTCCTGCAAGTGTGTGGGTCAGCAGACGGAGCATCGTGGTTCGTCGATCAGGTCACGGAGCTCGAAAGGCGCGGCTACCAGATCGAGGCGGTGGTCCCGGGCGACGGTACGGTCAAGGAGCGGCTGACGCGGACGGGGACCCGTGTGCACGTCATCCCTTTTCGCGGCTATCACCCCAAGGATCTGCGCCGGCTCATCCGCGCCTACCGTGACCTCAGCGCCCTCATCCGGAACGGGTCCTGGGACATCGTGCACGCTCACCTCTTCAAGTCCTTCATCCTGGCACGCGTGATTCTGCGGGGCCGGCGCGCACCGCGGCTCGTGACACAGGTCGCCGGCACTGTCCACCTGCAGAGCCGGCCCCTCGCCGCGATCGACAGGGCGACGCTGCGGTGGGACACGATCCTTGTCGGATCGTGCACCGAGTTCGCCCGGACCTATGCTCGGCGCGGCTCGCGGCGTACAGCGGTGAGCTTCTACGGTTGCCGCACCGAACGGTTCAACCCCGCCACGTCAGGCACTGCCCTGCGCGACCAGTACGGGCTGGCCCCGACCGACGTCGCCGTCGGCCTCATCGCCCATATGTACCCCACGCAGCTGAAGTCGTTCAGAAATATCGGTGTCAAGGGCCACGAGGTGTTCATCGACGCTGCCCTGGCGCTGGCCGAGCAAGACTCACGCCTGCGCTTCTTCATTGTGGGCGACGAGTTCGTTGGTGACGGGAGTTACCGGCGTGAGCTGGAACGCCGTGCGGCGCCGCTGATCGACAGCGGTCGGATGCATTTCCTCGGACATCGAACCGACATGCCTGACATCCTCGCCGGGCTGGATATCCTGGCCAACCCCTCGCTGAGCGAGTCGGCGTCGTACACGATGATCGAGGCTTCGCTCATGCGGCGGCCGGTGATCGGTTCCCGGGTGGGTGGGCTCCCCGATACCATCGTCGATGGTCGGACTGGCTTGCTCGTGCCCCCGGGGGACGCCGAAGCTCTGGCGCACGCCGTGCGACGCCTCGCCGACGACCCGAAGGCTCGCCAACGGATGGGGAGGGAGGGCCGCTCCCACGTGCGGGAGATGTTCGACATCACCAAGACGGTCTCCACTCTCGAGGAGATCTATCGGGAGGCTGTCGAGCTATGACGACACGACTTGGCCGTCTCGTTCGGCGGGCTCTCGCCTCCGGCACGCAGTACCGAATGCTGCCGCGAACACGGTGGGCGACCCTGTACCCCATCGACTGCACTGTCTTCGGCCTGCAGTTGGCCGACCACACGCTCGCGGTCCGCCGGCCCGGCGACGACGGCACTGAGTTTCTCCACCCGGTTGCCACGTCCTTCCGGATCCTCGCCCGCCTGCAGGTCGACGACGGTCTCACCGAATCGAACAGGGGTGCCGTAACCAGTGCTGTGCGAGCACTGATGGCGGCTCAGCAGAAGGACGGGTCCTGGCGATACCCGGTGAGCGTAGCCCGCTACGGCGTGGCGCCTGGATGGTCCTCCGCGATGGCGCAGGGGCTGGCCACATCCGCATTGCTGAGGAGCGCGGACGTCCTGCCGGACGCAGAATCGGCGGTCGCACATGAGCGCATCCACGCGGCGGTCGCCCATCTCCTGCTTCCGGTCGAGGACGGCGGGTGCAGCACGTATGACCCCGAGGGGAGGCCGTTCCCTGAGGAGTGCCCGGCGACACCTGCGCCGTACATCCTCAACGGCGCAGCCTTCGCTCTGCTGGGTCTGCACGACTATGCGCGTGCCACCGGCGAAGATGTCGCCGCTAGTACCGCGCACCGCCTGAACGACCTGCTGCCACGATGGGACATCGGCTACTACTCTCGATACGACCTACTCGGCCAGTCACCGAGTTCGCCGGACTACCACCGGCTGCACATTGCCCTTCTGTCCGTTCTCGAGGAGCTCTACGGCATGGAGTTCGGCACCTATGCCCGACGATTTCACGAGTACGAGCGCCGTCTACCCTCCCGGCTACGCGCCCGTATGCTGTTGGCAGTGGACCGACTGTTCGTCACGAAGGTCTGACGGTGGCGAACGAGACGAGGATCGTCCGTGTGGTTGGCCCACAAGCATCGGCCCACATCACGCTGTGGGTCGAGGAGTTGCGCGGGCGGGGCTGGGACGTCCGAATGGTCGGGCTGAGCACGGCGAACTCCCCGGTCTCACGCCGACGCCTTCTGCCGTGCGTAATCACGGAGTGGCTGCGCCGCCGCCCGCAGGTCTCCATCGTCCACTCACTCGGGACCCATGGACTGCTCGGGGCGCTCCTTCCCCGCGCATCCCGCACCGTCGTGGTGCCGTGGGGCAGCGAGGTCGAGGCAGCGACCCGGTCCACCGCACGGCGTCGAATCGCCGCCTTCGTCCTCCGGCGAGCGAACCTGGTGCTGATGACATCACGCGATATGGCAACGACAGTCGCGAGAGTTTGGCCGCCTACCAGAGCCGCCACCGAGGTCCGTTCCTGGGGCGTGGCAGAGACCGCACTCACCGAACGCACCGACGACGTCCGGGCGGCAGTTCGCGCTCGCCTTGGGCTGTCTGAGAAGCACCTCCTTGTGCTGGCGCCACGCGGCCTGGGTACCGTCTACCGTCACGACGAGGTCCGGCACGCGTTCACCGCTGCCCACGCCGCCCGACCAGAACTTCGTCTCATCGAGATCGATACGACAGTCGGGCATGCCGGCCGAGCCGTCGTGCATCGCACGGATGAAACGCTCACGCTGCCGCGGCAGCCGCACGATGACTTGCTCGATCTCTTCGCCGCGGCCGACGCCGTCATTTCGGTGCCGCGAGCCGATCAGCGGTCAACGACAGTTCTTGAGGCGATCGCGTCCGGTGTGCCCGTGCTGCTCAATGACCTGCCCGTATATCGCGAGCTCGCGGACGATGGAGCGAGCGTCACGCTGCTCGCGGAGCCGCTGGTCGAATCGCTCACCCATGCATTGACGTCACCAGGAACGGTCGGCGTCCGCGTGGGAGCCAACCGGGACTGGGCTCGCATGAAGGAAGACCGTCACGCGCTCTTCGACGAGATCGTGCAACTGTGCACGGGAGCGATCCGGCACTGACCATCCGCAAATCATCGTGGATCCGTCGACAGACCGAGGTGTCGACCCGGCCACTCCCAGACGAATTCGCGTCCATACCGCTCTTTGGTACCAGATCCGCTCCCGGCTCTCGCTCGTCGAGTTAACGCGTACCAGATTTGGAAGTACGGAGGACTTCCGTGATAACGCCCTGCAACTTCCGTCGGGAGTTCGTGCGAGAGTAGTCGGAGTCCAGGATTCGACTCCCAGCCGCAACTCTTGCGCTCCTTTCGCCACGGCTCATTTTTTTGACACGCGAAACCGTTTCAGCGAGCGAATCTGCTGGACCCAAGAGGACGGACTCGTCCTCGGGGAACACTAGGCGTAAGCCCTTCTCGCAATTGCTTACCGCCGGAATACCAGCAGCAACGTAGTCGAAGAGCTTATTTGGACTCATCCCCTTCTCGAGGACAGACATCGGCGCCAGGGAGTGAATACCGACGTCAAACGCTGCCAGGATCTCCATCAGCGCGGACTTAGAAACACCGTCCCAGAACTCAACGTTCGCGAGATGCTCTGCCATGGCCTGGGCCATGATTTGCGCTTTCGCCGGGCCGTTGCCCATGAGCACGAACTTGACGTCAGGAAGTTCACGAGCCGCATCCAGAACCAGGTGCAGACCGTTCGCTGGGCCATGGGCTCCGGCGAATATCGCGGAGAAGCCGGCAAGGCCAAGCTTCTGACGCATGGCTGATCGATCATAATCCATGGGGACGACCCAAGGATCGGTCCCGTTCGGCACGACGGTCACGCGAGAGTCCTGGATGCCGAGCGAGGAGAAATGTTCGCGCCACCCGGGCGTCACCGCGACGATGTGATCCGCCGCGTTCAGAACGCGCCTTTCCAGAGAGGAGAGCATCCTGTGGATCTTGCTATCACGACGAATGACTCCAGCAGCGACCATTGATTCTGGCCAAAGGTCACGCACCTCGACGATCAGGGGGACGCGCCTCACCCGTGAGATGATCACGCCAGCCGCAGGTGCAAACAGGTGCGGACTCGAGGCATACACGAGGTCCAGTGGCCTGCTGCGAAAACTACGAACAACCACTCGGGCCGCATACACCAACCAGCCTGCCACACGCTGAGCGGGATGGCCCGCTTGCGCTGGAACCGGGATCAGGTCAAACCTGTTGTCTGTTGTGGTAAATCGCTCCTGGCTGTAGTGGTTTCGATTTCCAGCCATGATG
Source organism: Ruania zhangjianzhongii (assembly GCF_008000995.1). Lineage (NCBI taxonomy): Bacteria > Bacillati > Actinomycetota > Actinomycetes > Micrococcales > Ruaniaceae > Ruania > Ruania zhangjianzhongii. The sequence continues at coordinate 1,105,691 of NZ_CP042828.1, read as the reverse complement.
CGTACCGTCCACTCTTCGAGATGATCGAAGAGTTCGGCGTGCCGGGTTCCGCCTCCCTGGTCACGTGGCAGAGCGAACTGGTTGAGCACAAGGACGTTCTTCATGTTCTTACATCACCGGAGAAGGCTTGTCCGTTACCGCCCGCTCGGGTCAGGCAGTCGTCGCCCGGCGCCTGGCCGGCTGGCCGGCTGTGGCAATGTGTTGAGAAGTGAGCACCCGCACGAGCAGGAGCGCACGTCGCGAACTCCGCGGAGCTTCCTGATGCTCCGTTTGGAATTTGGGATGGTCGATCTCTTCCGCCGGCGTCAAGGAGCGTGGCTGTCCCGCCGGGCCGCACGTCTCCCCCTGCGAGGATTCGTGATGCTCTTGCGGTGGGTGCCGGGTGGTCCGCTAGACCGGTGATGGAGGCTTCGAAAGACGCTGCCGGGTTGATAGTGAACCCGATCCGCCGGAACGGAGTGCGGCAGGTGGCATCACGCATGGTCTCGAGCATATCGATGGGCGTCTCCTCTAGTTGCTTCCCGATGACGCGACCGATCCTGTGCGACTATGTCAGCAGTCATCGACCCGTCTCTGGAGACCCTGTGGAGTTGCGCGACTACCTGACCGTCATCCGCAAGCGATGGCTAGCCATCGTGACGGTCACACTGGGCGTACTCGCACTGAGTGCGGCCGTGACGCTCGCAGCCACCGCAACCTACACGGCGCGGACGAGCCTGTTCTTCGCCGTGGAGGGCAGCGCGTCCGTTTCCGACCTCGCTCAAGGGACCACATACACCCAGCGCCAGGTGGAGTCGTATTCCGAGGTGGCGACCTCCCCCTATGTGCTCGAACCCGTGATCGAGACGCTCGGCCTGGGTACTGACGTTGAGACACTTGCCCAGCAGATCGACGTCACCGTGCCCGAGAACACCGTAATCATCGAGATCGCGGTAGAAAGCGAAGAACCTCAGCAGGCGGCTGACCTCGCCAACGCTGTCGGTACCGAACTCGCTGCCGCTGTCAGTGACCTCTCCCCCGATGGCGGGGAGCAGGGTGAGTCGATCCGGGCGACGATGATCTCGGCTGCGACCGCCCCGGGGAGTCCCTCCTCTCCGAACACCCCGCGCAACCTCGCCCTCGGACTCGTGCTCGGTCTCTTCGCCGGCGTCGGCCTGGCCCTGCTGTTCGAGGTGCTGAACACCAAGGTGCGCACCGAGACTGACGCTGCCCGGGTCACCGATGCCTCAGTCGTGGCGACGATCGGCTATGACGACACCGCCTCGGCCCATCCGCTCACCGTTCATGCAGCTCCCGACTCGGCGCGGTCCGAGTCGTATCGCCGCCTTCGGACGAACCTGCAGTTTCTTGACCTCGCCGACGAAGCCGGCACGATCGTGATCACGTCTTCCCTGCCACAGGAGGGAAAGACCACCACGGCGATCAATCTCGCGATTGCGCTCGCCGAAGCCGGCACCCGCGTGCTGGTGGTGGACGCGGATCTACGGCGCCCACAGGTGGCTAAGTACATGCAGATCGAGGGTAAGGTGGGCTTGACCACTGTGTTGATTGGCCGAGCCACCCTGGCCAGTGTCGTGCAGCCGTGGGGAAACAACAATCTTCATGTCCTCCCCTCCGGCCGTATCCCACCGAACCCGAGCGAGGTACTCGGCTCGCAGGCCATGGAACAGCTCATCGACACGGCCGCGGAGCAGTACGACGTCGTGCTGCTCGACTCCGCTCCGTTGCTCCCGGTCACCGATGGCGCCATCCTTGCAAGCAGGGCAAGCGGTGCCCTGTTGGTCGTGGGCAGCAACATCGTCCACCAGGCACAGTTGACCAAGTCGTTGCAGACACTGGAAGCGGTTGACGGCCGGGTTCTCGGGCTGGTGTTGAACAAAGTGCAGAAGAAGCACACCGACGGTTACACCGCCTACCACTACCACCCGACCTACAGCTCGCGTACGGAAAGCGACGCGCGATCTCGAGAGAAGCGAAGAGAGCGGCAGCGAGTCCCTCGTGATCGTGCGGCCGCGTCTCCGCCTGGCCATGCTGTCGAAGCCAGCGGCGAGCCAGATCCGATCCCAGCGCGGGTATCTGGTGACGAACTGGCGGAGACCGGGCGAGAGGCAGCTCCGCCGCGACATGCCTCGCCAGCTGATATGTAGCCGTTTTTGTCAAGTGGCAGGGTGAGGCGCCCGTCCCCCGTTACTGGGGGCGGGCGCCTCTGCTTCGCCGGCCTGGGTAGGTGGTGAGCGTGTCGTTGGCGACGCGCGGTCAGACTGATATGCGCGGGTTGGTTACCGCAGGACGGGGTGTTCGGCAGGAGCGGTCCGCGTGTCTAGGGTCGAGCGTGGCCTGGCCCAGGGGCCCGGTTGCTCATAGCTGTGTCGCGGGTCGCTCCACGCGCTGCTCCCACCGCGTTGGTCGGCGAAGCGGTCTGTGGGGACTATTCCTCGAGTACTGCCAGGGACCAGCACCAGCCGGCCAGTTCTCGGGCGATGGCGACGTTGGCGACCACGTGGCGCTTGCGGCGTTCGCGGAAGGTGTTCCAGCGCTGGTGCAGGCGCCGGTTCCCGGCATCGCCACGGGCCCGGGCAGCCGGTGGGGCCAGTTCCCAGCGGTCCTGGATGGTCTTGCCGATCACGTAGCGGGCTCGGTGGTGCCAGGCGGCTTCGACCAGGAGCCGCCGCACGTGAGTGTTGCCGGTCTTGGTGATCGAGCCCTGGACCCGGGAGGCACCGGAGGAGTACTCCGAAGGGACAAGGCCGACGAACGAGCCGATGCTGTTTCCGGTGAAGCGGTGCCAGTCGCCAACCTCGACCGCCAGGGCCAGTCCGGTCAGGTCGCCGATCCCGCGCAGGCAGCCAAGGCGTCGCACGATCGGAGTGAATTCACTGTCCGCGGCCATCGCCGCGATCGCTTCATTGAGGCGGTCCCGGCGCGCCTGGACCGTCAACACAGCCTCGAAGTCAGACTCATAAGTCAACTGCAGTGCGTGCGACTCGAACCGCTGTCGGCGTAGCCACGCCTCATGCACGCCGGTCCAGGCCCGCCCATCGGAATAGACGAGCCCATGGCGCAGCAGCAGCTTGGAGAGCCGGTGGCGAGCCCGCATCAGATCACCACGGGCGTCCTCACGAGCACGGACCAGATCACGAGCATTTTCCTCGTCCACGGTCGGGACCCTCACGGCGGTGAACTCATCCAGCCGGAGCAACCGCGCCAGATGCACCGCGTCCCTGGCATCGGTCTTCACACGATCGCCACTGGGGCGCTGCAACTTCGACGGCGCCACCACCTCGCACCGGATCCCAGTCGCCATCAGATGCCGATACAACCCGAACCCTGTCGGGCCAGCCTCATAAGCGACCGCCGCCGGGCCAGGCAGGTCGTTCACCCAGGATCGGATCTCCTCATGCGAAGGCGTCAATCTAGTTCGGAAGAACTCGCCCGTGACGCCATCGATCGCTGCAGCAACGACCGACCTTGCGTGCACGTCGAGCCCCACACTCGTACGCTCGGTAAACACCGGGGCCTCCCACAACTGTCGGATAGGCCGAGCAGGCGGCCCCTGCTCGGTAACCCACGAACATGTGTGAGAGAGGCCCCGGCCCGCAACCCCTCCACGCCGGACAGGTCACTACATACCGTCTAGTCGTCGACGTCCCTGACACGCTAGCGTCCAGGATCGGGGAGGAGTCGTCGCGATGACTACAGCCGGCATGCCGCCGTACCGGATCCTCGCGGTGTGCACCGGCAACATCTGCCGGTCCCCAGCGGTGGAACGCCTGCTGGGTAGTGCCCTGGATGCCAGCGTGGAGGTTCGCAGCGCCGGAACTCACGCGCTGGTCGGGGAACCGATCCATCCACCGATGGCGACGCTCCTCACCGCGGTGGGTGCCGCCGTCGACGGCTTCCGCGCCACGCAACTGACCGAGTCCACGGTGCGCCAGGCGGACCTGATCCTCACCCTCACCCGACACCACCGCGCCTCGGTCGTGGACCTTTGGCCCGGCGCGGTGCGGCGCACGTTCACGCTCGCCGAGCTCGCTCGCGCGCTGCAGCTCGTGGACCCTGCAGAACTGCCGGCTCGGGCCTCAGCCGCAGAACGCCTGACCGCAGCACTCCCCCAGGCTGCCGTGCTTCGCGGACAGATCGTGCCGACATCACCGGATGCCGATGACGTGATCGACCCGTACGGGCGAGACGAAGAGGTCTACCGCGAGGCGTTCGCCGCCATTCGAGAAGCGGTCACATCGATCGCGGACGTCGCGCAAGGGCGGTAGACGGAAATGTCCACGCACACTAAGCGCCGTTCCCGCACCAAGCTGGCACTGGTGATCTCGCTCTCGCTCGTGGCAGTACTGGTGGTGGGTGCCGTGGCTGGCGCGCTGATCATCCAGCACCGGCTGGACAGCGCCATGGAGCGCTTCGGCGACCCGTTCGCCGATCTGGGCACCGACCGCCCGACCGTGCCGGCGCCGTCGGAGGAGGAGAGCGAAGACGGTGATCCGGTGAACATCCTGATGCTCGGCTCGGACAGCCGGATCTCCGCCGGCGACCCGTCCCAGTGGCAGGCCGGCGCGCAACGCACCGATGCGATCATGATCGCATCGGTCAGCGGGGACCGGGAGTCGGTGACGATGATGTCCATTCCGCGCGACTCCTGGGTGCCCATTCCCGGCCACGGCGAGAACAAGATCAACGCGGCCTACTCCTTCGGTGGGCCGGCCCTGATGATCCAGGCCGTGGAGGACCTCACCGATATCCGCATCGATCACATGGTGGTGACCGACTTCGAGTCCTTCCAGGACATCACCGACGAGCTCGGCGGAGTGGAGATCACGCTCTCCCAACCGCTCGACGTACCGGGCGGGGCAACGCTCGACGAGGGCAAGCACACGCTGACCGGTGAGGAAGCACTGGCCTACACCCGGCAGCGACACGGCCTCTCCGGTGGTGACTTCTCTCGGATGGAGCGTCAGCAGAACTGGATGCGCGCCATGCTCGCCTCCGCGTTCGACCGGGATGTGCTCACGAATCCGGTCCAACTCAATGATCTGCTCACGGTGGTGGCGGAGAACGTGTCTGTGGACGAAGGGTTCACCATCGGGGAGATGCGCAGTCTGGCGCTCTCCATGCGGGATATCCGGCCCGGAGACGTCAACTTCATCAGTGCACCGGTGCTGGGTACCGGGTGGAGCCCGGACGGTAGCCAGTCGATCGTCAACCTCGATCCTGACGTTCTGGAGGAGGTGTCCGAGGCGTTCGCCGAGGACCGGATCGCCGACTACCTCGAGGACAACCCGGAGGTCGAGCAGCTCGGCTCCTCGGTGGAGTAGCGCGGCCCGCTCACCAACTCGCCCCGCCGTCCGTGGAGACCAGCACCTCGTCGCCCGCCCACAGCCACGCCATCTCACCGTTCAGCGCCACGGCAACATTTCCTGCCTCCACGTGACCGACCTCGGCGCAACCGGTGGGGGTTCCGCCCGCTCCCCCGCCGGAGGTGCCGATCACCCGGACGGCGACGCCGTCGCAGCCCGCTTCCAGCGAGGCCAGCACGTAGGACTGCACTTCGGAGTCGGGATCGAGCTGGGGTGCGATCGCCACCCCTCCCTCGGCACTGCCCACAGACCCCCAGGAGGCCCCGGAGTCGGTGGTGGCCTGCAGGTCGCTATCGGTGCACAGCACCATCGCCACGGTGTTGCTCAGCCCGGCGAAGTCCACCATGTCCGCCTCGCACGGGACCGCCTCGCCGGCCGGACCCACGATGGTGTTCCGGTCAGCGGGCTCGGTGTACCAGGAGCCCCCGAGCTCCTCGTTCAACTCCTGCCACTCGGCACCCGCGGAGGCGGAGATCTGGAAGTTCGGACTGCACTCGGCGTCGCCGCCGATGGCGAACATGGTGTCCTCATCGAGCGCCTTGACGCGCACGATCGGCCCCAGGCCGGGGTCGACGGCATCCCAGGACTGGCCGCCGTCTGCGGTGACCTCCAGGGTGCCCGGATCCTCGCAGTTGCCGGCACTGGCGCGCCAGGCGCGGTCGGCGGAAGCGGCGGTGAGCAACCGCGTGGTGGGTACCGGCTCCGGCGGTTCGTCAGTCGACTCTCCGGTCGGCTCCTGAGTGGGCTCCTCGCTCGCCATCTCCGACGGGCTGGGCTCCTCCGACGGGCTTTCTTCGGCCGTGGATGAGTTCGTGGGCGGTGGCGTAAACGGCGTTCCGTCGCTGGCCGGAGCCTGCACCGGACGCAGCGCGAAGCCCACCAGAACGGCCGTCACCACGAACAGCGCCGCGAGGCCGATGGCCGCGAGACGGTTGTCCTTGAGCCAGCGCATGGCAGCCGATTCTAGTCCGGCGGGCAGACCTCAGGAGTGGATCGATCACATCCCCGGCCACTAGTTTCGGGCACCGGCTACCTACCGGAATCACCCAGCATCCTCAGCGCTGCCCCGACATCGAGGTCGTGCTCCGCCCCACCCCAAGCCACCTGCGCCCGGTCGGCTCCGAACGCCGCGGTCATGGCCGGATTCTCCCACTGGCCCGGCTCCTCCGGGCGACCCTCACCGTCCAGGCCCCCCGGCGCGCCGTCGATCGTGAACAGCCCATCGAACTCCACGGCCAGCACGGGTCGCCCCGACCGCACCACTCGCACGCCGGGGTTGTCCCGCTCGGCGGTCCACACCACCTCGGTGGCCTCCACCGTGGCCGCGAACTCGGCGAACGTGCCGTCCCGGTCCACGTCGCCGACCAAGCAGGCCCACGCCCTTCCATCCTGCTCCGGCGTCCACTCCTGCCAGGCCTGGTCCCCGGCACGGACCGGCCGGAACCCGCCAGGCGTCGCCACTGCGAGGTAGCCGGAACCCACGCGTCCGATCAGCCACTCCCCCACACTGGCCCATTCGTCGAGCTGGTCGGCCGGGAGTCGCGGTGCCATCCGGTCAGTTCCACCAGCTCATCCAGGATCCGAGTTTTCCCGGCCCTGTCCGCACCCCGATAGGCCAGCGCCTTCTTCTTCGTCACTGCCTTGCGTTGACTCATCGTCAGCTCCATCCGCGATGCTGCCCACGCGGAGGTACTTACCTGAGGCAACGACACACTCACCCGAAGGTTCCAACCTGAGGCAACGACCCCGCACAAGCGGAGACTTTTCATGAGTCAACTCGAGCCCTTGCCCGATCAGCACCAGGCTGCCGTTCTGAGGCAATGGATGGAGTCGGGCGTGCTGGCCGGGTTCGCCGGTCGCATCCTGCCTGTCAGTCTCGAAGTTGCCCTGCACGCGGCGCATCTACACGTACCGGACCCCCGTCCCGAACGTGATGCTTATATTGCGGCGACTGCAGGCGTCCATGGCCTGACGGTCGTGACGCGCAACCTGAAGGATTTTCAGCCGACAGGAGTGGCAGCGCTGGATCCCTGGGCGTACCGCCAGTAGTTCTGACACTCGCTCCACACCGGAGCACCACCTCGAAAACGGATCCGTCCTGCGGACGGGACGAACGCCGTCGGGCTGGTTCTGAGCGGTGACGTACCCCAGCAGACCTTCCTCAGCAGACCGAGATACCCTCCGGCGCCAGCGCGGGATACGGTCGAGGCCGGCCCTGACGAGGGTCGCATCGCGCATGACGAGCAGAGCCGCGCATCTCGTGTTCACCCGCGCGACGGATCCAGGAGGAGAGCGATCGATCGTCGGCCTCAGCGCGCCGGCGCACCTCCTCGAGCACCGTGGAGCCTCACTAGCGCAGGACGCGGTAACGGTGGTGGCTCTCGCTCGCGAAGGCCGATGTCTCGACGCGCTCCAGCTCGATGCGCCGCCCCAGCCCGGCGAACAGCGAGACGCCCTCGCCGAGCAGGACCGGCGCCACGTCGAGGTGGAGCTCGTCGACGAGTCCGAGCAGGAGGCACTGCCGCGAGACGCTTCCCCCGAGCAGACTGACCCACTTCTCCCCCGCCGCCTGCTTGGCGGACTCGACCGCCTGCGCGATGTCGTCGACCACGAAGGTGTACGTGACGCCGTCCCGCTCGATCGGCTCATGATCGCTGTGCGTCATGAGGTACACCGGCACCTTCAGCATGCCGCCGTAGGGGATCTCACCGTCTTCGATGGTCTGCGTCTTATTCGCTCCCCCGACCACGGCGCCGATGCGCTCGATGACCTTCTCGACGACGGCGCCGTCTTCGGGGACGGAGGGCCGACCGAACATCCAGTCGATCCCGCCGTCCGCATCTGCGATGAATCCATCGACGGTCACTGTCGCATGAACGATCACTTGCGCCATGAGCTGCTCCTTCTCGCTAGAGGCGAGTCGGGCAACTCGCCTCTAGCAACGTATCGAGCAAACATGAAGTGAGTCAAGCGACTCACCTCATGGGATACTGGGCGAATGTCACGCGAGCTCTCCTCGTACCACCGTGAGGTCGCCGCGACGAATCGCGGGATGATCCTCGACGCGGCCCTGCGACTGTTCCTCGAGTCCGGTTACGACCGCACGTCACTGGCACGCGTCGCCGAGGGCGCGGGCGTCTCCAAGGCGACCCTGTTCAAGCAGTTCCCGACGAAGGCCGAGCTCTTCGAGGCGACCGTGCTCGCCGCAGGCGGGTCGCCAGACGCCGAGCCCGTGGACCTCCCGACCGGGGGTTTCCGCGCGGGCCTGGTCGCGCTGGGTCGCGCGTATGCGGAGGTGCTGACCCGCCCTCGCATGGTCGCCCTGATGCGTACCGTGATCGCCGAGTCGCCGAGGTTCCCGGAACTGCGCGAGCGCACCTTCGATTTCGGCACGCTGCCCGTACTCGCGACCCTCGGGCGCTATCTTCGAGCGGAGCACGCGGCGGGAACCGCCGACATCGAGGACCCGGATGTCGCGTCCGCCCAGTTCCTCGGCATGATCGCGTCCGCGATCTTCTGGCCGCGCCTCGTGCACGGCACCTGGTCGATCACCGATGATGAGCAGCTCCGCGCCGTCGATGAAGCCGCTGACACGATCACTGCACGCTACGCCGCGCCCGGAGATCGGACTCGTCAGGCTCGGACATAGGCGTGCCGAGTCGCCCCTGTATATCCTTCATGACCCACCGCCAGGTCAGCCCGGGGAGCGCGTTAGTGCACCTGCTCGCCACTCACCCACACCCCGGCAACGTCCGCCGGAGTACCGAGCGAGAAGACCTTCGCGAGCGCATCGCTGGAGCTGTCCGCATGCCGGAGCACCACCTCGAAGGTGGAACCGTCCTGCGGACGGACAAGAACGCCGTCGAAAGCCATCCCCACGGACAGGTGACCGACCTGGTCCAGGCCGAGCGCCTGCGCCCCAGCAGCCGTGGCCAGGTGCAGCAGATGCTCGGGCGCGAGCGGGACGCCGTCGGCCCGGTTCTGCTGGGCGAAGTACGCCAACAAGCCCTCCTTCATCAAGCTGAACCCGGTGCCGCCGCCCACGTCCGAGCCGAGCGCCAGGTGCACTCCGGCGTCCAGGTGCGCACGCATCGGGAACAGCCCGCTGCCCAGCGAGGCGTTCGAGCTCGGGCAGTGCGACACGGTGGTGCCAGTCTCGGCCATCCGAGTCAGCTCGGGCGCCGTGGGGTGCACATCGTGGGCGAGGATCGAGCGCGCTCCGAGCAGGCCGTGCCGGTCGTAGGTGTCCAGGTAGTGCGCGGCCTGCGGAAACAGCTCGGCGACCGTGGCCACCTCGGCAGGGTTCTCGTTGATGTGGCTGGTGAAGTACAGGTCGTCGCGGGAGGCGAAGGTCTGCGCGCAGGCGTCGAGCAGCTCGTCGGTGGCGGACAGGGAGAACCGCGGGGTGACGGCGTAGCGCAGCCGGCCGTGGCCGTGCCAGCTCTCGATCAGGTGCTGTGCCTGCGCGACGGCGGTCGCGGGCGTGGTGTGCAGCGCGTCCTTGAGTAGCCGGTCGCCCACCACCAGTCCGGCGGTGATTCGCAACTGGGACCGGTCTGCGGCGGCGAAGAACAGGTCCATGGCGCTGGCCTGGTGGGCGCCGAACACGAGTGCGCTGGTGGTGCCGGCGCGCTTCAGCCCGGTGAGGAACTCCTCGGCCACCTGGCCGGCGTAGGCGGCGTCGGCCATGTGCTCCTCCTCCGGGAGGGCGCACTGGTCCAGCCAGTCCAGCAGCGGCATTCCGAGCCCGCCGATCGCGCGGACCTGCGGGTAGTGCACGTGGGTGTCCACGAACCCGGGCAGCAGGATGCCGCTGCGGAGGTCGATGACCTCGGCGTCGGGTGCCTGGGCGCGGGCGTCGGCCAGCGGCCCGCGGGCGGTGATCGTGCCGTCGGTGACGGTGAGGGCGACGTCCTCGTCGGCGCGGAGCTCGCCGCCGGTGAACGGGCTGGTGGGCACATCGAGCACCCGCGCCCGGTAGATGATGGTGGTCACGCCTTCCTCCGCACGTCCTTGTGTTTCCGCCTGACGGATTACTGCTTCCACATACTAGCGGGTTGAGGCGCGCGGGGCGCCCATGACCCGGCACCGACCACGATCACATCCCAGCCATCCACGGGCGACTCGATCAGGTGCCGTCGGGTTGATCTCTCTCCGGCAGCGAGTCGCGAACGAGCTCGTAGGACCCTTCCACCAGGTCCTTGATCAGCTGCTCGCTGATCCGATTGTCGCTGCCGACACTCACCCAGTGTTCCTTGTCCAGATAGCGTCCGCGGGTGATGGTCGGATACTCCCGGCGGAGGGCGTTGCCGCGGTCGGGTTCGGCCTTGACCGTGATGATCAGTTCGTCCGGGTCATCGGTGACGATCATGAAGACCTTGTCCGCAACCTTGTACACGTCCAGAGATTCGGTGAAAGGTCGTCCGTTCGACACCCCGGGCAGGGAGCCGGCCGTGCGGCGGGCGATCTGCTGGACGTGCTCACCAGAGCGGCTCATCCGTCCTCCTCCGCGATGCCGAAACGCTCGGGATCGACGGGCTGGTCAGCCCGGGGAAGTCCGGCCACGACGAGCCGGTACGACTCCGTCACCAGCTCCCGGACCAGGCCCGGGTCCACGGTCTGTCCCGGTGCGAGCGTGATCCAGTGCCTCTTGTTCATGTGATAGCCCGGCGTGATGTCGCTGTGCTGCTGGCGCAGCGCCTCGGAGTCCTCCGGGTCAGCCTTCAGCACCACGACGGGCTCGCCAGGGACCTCAGTCAGCAGCATGAAGACCTTGCCGCTGACCTTGAAGACCTCGTACTCGGGCCCAAAGGGATGGCCCATCGTCGACGCCGGCAACTCCTCGGCCACCTCGCGGGCCACGTCCTGCAGTTTCCGCCCGTTCACGACGGTTATCGTCTCACTCGTAGATCGCCTCCTGGATCTCCGGGTCGTCGATGTTGTCCGCGTCGTACCAGAAGAAGCCGGTATCGATCGCTTCCTCCAGCTCCTCACCGTTGATGGCCTTCAGCGCGGCCTCGATGAGCTGCTCGCCCATCCCGACCGGGTTCTGGGTGATCGCACCGGCCATCACCCCGGACTCGATCGCGTCGATCTGCGCCTGGCCGGAGTCGAAGCCGACGATCACGACCTCGCCTTCCATCCCGGACTCCTGGACGCCCTTGATCACACCGATCGCCGACCCCTCGTTCGAGCCGTAGATACCGGCCAGATCCGGGTTGGAGGTGAGGATGGACTTGGTGATGTTCGCCGAGGTGTTCTGGTCGCCATCGCCGTACTGGGGCTCCAGCAGCTCGATGTCCGGGGCGTTCTCTTCCATCCACTCGATAAAGCCGTCCCGGCGTTGCTGACCCGAACCCGAGGTCTGGTCGTGGACCACCATGGCCACCGTGCCCTCGTTGCCGATCAGCTCGGCCATGTGCTCGGCCGCCGCAGCCGCAGCGGCCTTGTTGTCCGTAGAGACGGTGGTCAGCGGGATGTCCGAGTCCACCCCGGAGTCGAAGGCGATCACCGGGATGTCCTGGCTCTGCGCCTGCTGGAGCAGCCCCTCGGCCGCTCGGGAGTCCAGTGCCGCGAACGCGATCGCATCGGGGCTCTTGGCGATCGCTGTCTGGAGCATGTTGATCTGCTCCTCGACGTCGGTCTCCGTGGCGGGCCCTTCGAACGTGATCGTGGCCTTGCCTTCAGCGCCCTGCTCGGCGCCGGTCTTCACCGCCTGCCAGAACTGGTGCTGGAAGCCCTTGGAGACGATCGCGATGTAGGGCAGCTCGCCGTCGCCACCACCGTCGCCTCCGGCCTCGCCGTCCTCCGAACAGCCGACCAGGCCCACGGTGACGGCGCCGGCAGCGGTGCCGATCAACAGTGTCCGTCTGCGCATAGTAAGTGCTCCTTCGATAGGGGCCCCGGTGGGGCCGGGTAGGGGTTAGGTCGTAGTGGCGGCGCGCTTACGCACCGTGTCGATCAAGACCGAGACGACGATCACGGCACCGAGAATCACGTTCTGCCACTCCTGGGGTACCGACATCAGCTGCAGCCCGTTGTTGATCACCGAGATGATCAGCGCGCCGATCACGGTGCCGACGATCGAACCTCGCCCACCCATCAGCGAGGTCCCCCCGATGACGACGGCGGCAATGGCCTGCAGTTCGTACCCCATCCCGATCGCCGGCTGCGCCGAGCCCAGCCGCGCGGCGATCAGCACACCCGCGAGTCCGGTGAACAGCCCGGCGAAGGAGTAGATGATCAGCTTCCACTTGGTCACGTTCACTCCGGAGATCGCCGTGGCCTCCTCGTTCGAACCGAGGGCGTAGGTGTAGCGACCGAGGATGGTGCGGTTCAGCACGATGCCCGCGATCACCGCCACCACGATGAACACCAGGACGGCGTTCGGCACCTTGGGGATGAGGCTTCCGGTGGACAGGTTCATGAACCCGCCGGCGCTCTCGCCGTCGATGTAGATCGGGGCGCTGTTCGACAGCACGAGGGCGAGTCCTTCGGCCACCATCATCATCGCCAGAGTGGCGATGAACGGTGGCAGCTTTGCCACCGCCACCAGGATCCCGTTGACCAGTCCGACCACTCCGCCGAACGCGATCGCGAGCACGACGCCGAGCTGCCAGGGCAAGCCCATGGTAGTGATGAAGTTGCCGGCCATCACGGCGCACAGTGCCATCCCGGTACCGATGGACAGGTCGATGCCGGCGGTGATGATCACGAAGGTGGTGCCCAGGGCGAGCGTGCCGATCACCACAGTGGAGAAGAGCATGTTCCCGACGATGTTGCCGAAGGTGAAGAACACCGGGGAGGCAAAGGAGAACACGATCATGATGACGATGAGGCCGGCGAAGGCGAGCAGCTGCTGCAGCCCGGCCCGCAGGTGCCTGGTCAGTCCCTGTGCCGGGGTGGTCTGGTCCGGAGCGGTGGTCGGTGTACTCATTCGTGTCCTGCTTCGCTGATCACAGTGGGAGCGGAGTCGGGGCGGAGCGTGGCGAGCTCCATCACGTTCTCCTGGGTGGTGTGGCCGTGGTCCAGCTCGCCGGTGATCCGGCCTTCGCTCATCACCACCACGCGGTGGGCCATCCGGAGCACTTCGGGCAGCTCGGAGGAGATCATGATGATCGACTTGCCGGCCGCGGCGAGCTGGTTCAACAAGGTGTAGATCTCGTCCTTGGCGCCGACGTCGATACCGCGGGTGGGCTCGTCGAAGATGAGGATGTCGCAGTCCTTGGTCAGCCATTTGGCGATGACCACCTTCTGCTGGTTCCCCCCGGAGAGGTTGCTGACCACCTGCCGGACGGACGGGGTGCGGATGCCCAGGGACTGCACCCGCTCGCGGGCCGCCTGAGCGATCGCGGTGGAGCGCACAAAACCCGCTGAGGTGAATTTCTCCCGCAGTGCGGAGAGGGCGATGTTGTCCGCGACGCTCAGGTTCAGCAGCAGGCCGTAGCGTTTCCGGTCCTCGGACAGGTAGCCGATGCCGTAGTCGTTCGCCCGGGCCGGGTGCGGGATCCGGACCGGCTTGCCGTGCAACGTGATCGTGCCGCTGGTGATCGGGTCAGCACCGACGATCGCGCGGGCGACCTCGGTGCGTCCGGCTCCCATCAGCCCGGCGAAGCCGAGAATCTCACCTTGGCGGAGCTCGAAGGAGACCTCGTGGAGAAAGTCCTTGGTGGACAGGTTCTGCACGGTGAGAACGACCTCGCGCCCGTCCTGCACGTTCTGCGGGCCGACGCTGGTGTCGATCTCCCGGCCGACCATGAGCGAGATGACCTCCGCCATCGTGGTCTCGGCGGTGGTGACAGTGTCGATGTACTTGCCGTCCCGGATCACGGTGATCCGGTCGGCGATGGCGCGCAGCTCATCCATCCGGTGGGAGATATAGATGACGGCCGTGTCCGGGGTGACGAACCGCCGGATGAGGTCGTGCAGCGTGGCGACCTCGGCGTTGTTCAGCGCCGCGGTGGGCTCGTCCATGATCAGCACCTTGGTGGCGTCGTCACTGAGCGCCTTGGCGATCTCGACCATCTGCTGCTTGGCCACCGTGAGGGAGCCGACGGTGGTGCGCGGATCCAGATCGAGACCGAGCCGAGTGAGCAGCTCGCTGGTCATCCGGTTCAGCTCGCGGTCGTCGGTGAACACGCCCGCACGTTTCGGTTCGCGGCCGATGTAGATGTTCTGGGCGACGGTGAGATCGGGCATCAGGTGGAATTCCTGGTGGATGATGCCGATGCCCAGCTCTTCGGCATGCTTGGGACCCGAGGGGGTGTACTCCTGCCCGTCCAGCTGAAAGGTTCCCGAGTCCGGGGTATAGATGCCGGAGAGCAGCTTCATCAGGGTGGACTTGCCGGCCCCGTTCTCCCCGACCAAGGCAAGAACCTCGCCACGGTTGACGTGCAGGTGCATGTCATCCAGCGCCTGCACTCCGGGGAACCCTTTGGACACGCCCTCGAGCGACAGCAGCGGCTCCGTCATCGGATCACTTCCTTGCCAGACGCCATAGTCATCGACCACCATTGGTAATCGTTTACTTCCAGAGGCCGACCGTACACCCGGATCGACGGCGACGTCCACAGCCGAACTGGCTTCTACGGCCGCTTCGAAGGGGCTCGCGGAGCGCACCCCGGATATCCACAGCCCTCCCAGTAGGGCCATCGACGTCGTAGTAGTTTCGTAAACATGTTCGCGGTAGACTGGCGCCATGGTGCGAAGCACATGTGGGACCACCATCGGGTCGCCATTGCCGAGGCAGACGAGGCGGTTGCTGACATCGATGCGCTGTGGTTCCACCCAGACCCGCACAGCCGCTCTGGGCGAGGAGTGCGAGTCATCGGCTAATACCCGGCATGAGAGGGGCGAGTGATGAACGCTCAACGTGACGTGGAAGCCGCCCAGCTCGAGTCCGAGGCAAGCAAAGAGGTGCCACTGCCCGAACAGGTGCGCGGCCAGCGCCGCAGCAAGTCAGTGGTGCAGTCCGTGCGCCTTTCCGAGGCCGACTCGGACGGTATCGAGCGGTTGGCCGCCGAGCTTGGCGTACCGGTCAGCGCGCTGATCCGAGGCTGGATACTCGCTGGCCTGGCAGAAGAACGAGGCACCTCACTACGAACCGCCATTGATCGCCTCGCCGCAGACGCCGACCGGCTCCGACGGCTCGTGGCCAAGGGGGACGTGGCCTGACCGCCAGCGGCCTGCGCGTCACTTCTCGATCGGCACGCCACTGCGCGAGGTACTGGCGGGGTGACCGAGCGCACCAGGGATATCCCGGCCGCGCGTGGGAGAATAGCCGGATGCCTACCGGCCCGTTGATCGTCCAGTCCGACAAGTCCCTCCTGCTCGAAGTCGACCATGACCAGGCGGCCGAGTGCCGCCGCGCGATCGCCCCGTTCGCGGAGCTGGAACGCGCCCCAGAGCACGTGCACACCTACCGGCTCACCCCGCTCGGCCTGTGGAATGCCCGGGCGGCCGGCCACGACGCCGAGCAGGTGGTCGACGCGCTGATCAAGTACTCCCGCTACCCGGTGCCGCACGCCCTGCTGGTGGACATCGCCGAGACGATGTCCCGGTACGGGCGGCTGCAGTTGCTCACCCACCCCACCCACGGGCTGCTGCTGCACGCACTCGACGCCCCGGTGCTCGCCGAGGTGATGCGGTCGAAGCGCACCCAGGGCCTTCTCGGGGACAAGGTCGACGACGACACCGTGATCGTCCACCCGAGCGAACGCGGCCACCTCAAACAGGTATTGGTCAAGCTCGGCTGGCCCGCCGAGGACCTCGCCGGGTACGTGGACGGTGAGGCGCACGAGATCACCCTGGACACCAGCGAATGGTCGCTACGCCCCTACCAGAACGAGGCAGTGGACGGATTCTGGCACGGCGGGAGCGGCGTCGTCGTCCTTCCCTGTGGGGCAGGCAAGACCCTGGTGGGAGCGGGGGCGATGGCCCGCTCCGGCACCACCACCCTGATCCTGGTGACGAACACCGTGAGCGCCCGCCAGTGGCGCGACGAGCTGGTCAAGCGCACCAGCCTGAGCCCGGAGGAGATCGGTGAGTACTCGGGCTCGCGCAAGGAGGTGCGCCCG
The DNA here is from genome assembly GCF_008000995.1 of Ruania zhangjianzhongii. NCBI lineage: Bacteria > Bacillati > Actinomycetota > Actinomycetes > Micrococcales > Ruaniaceae > Ruania > Ruania zhangjianzhongii. The sequence goes on along the minus strand of NZ_CP042828.1, from coordinate 1,089,250 downwards.
GTGACGATCGCCACCTACCAGGTGCTGACCACCAAGCGGAAGGGCGTCTACCCGCACCTGGAGCTGCTCGATGCCCGGGACTGGGGACTGATCGTCTACGACGAGGTGCACCTGCTGCCCGCACCGATCTTCCGGATGACGGCGGACCTACAGGCGCGTAGACGCCTCGGGCTGACCGCCACGCTGGTGCGCGAGGACGGCCGGGAGGACGAGGTGTTCTCCCTGATCGGACCGAAACGCTACGACGCACCGTGGAAGGACATCGAGGCGCAGGGCTACATCGCACCGGCGGAGTGCGTGGAGGTCCGCCTGGACCTGTCCCACACCGACCGGATGACCTACGCGATGGCCGAACCGGAGGACCGGTACCGGCTGGCTGCCACGGCACCGGGCAAGCAGGCCGTGGTGGAGCAGATCCTTGCCCGGCACGCCGGCGAGCAGACGCTGGTGATCGGGCAGTACCTGGACCAGCTCACCGAGCTCGGCGAGCACATCGACGCACCGGTGATCACCGGTGCCACCACCGTGCCCGAGCGCCAGCGACTGTTCGAGGCGTTCCGCAACGGCGAGCTGACCACGCTGGTGGTGAGCAAGGTGGCGAACTTTTCCATCGACCTGCCCGAGGCGGCGGTGGCGGTGCAGGTGTCCGGGTCGTTCGGGTCCCGGCAGGAGGAGGCGCAGCGGCTCGGCCGGCTGATGCGCCCGAAGGCCGACGGCCGCACGGCGCACTTCTACGCGGTGGTCACCCGGGACACGGTGGACCAGGACTTCGCCGCACACCGGCAGCGGTTCCTCGCCGAGCAGGGGTATGCGTACTCGATCCTGGACGCGGAGGACCTGGCGGCCGAGGCGAGCTGAGCCGGTAGCGCCGGCGGAGCCAGGCGACTGGGGGCTTGACTGCGGGCCCCAGGTCAGCGTGCGCGGATCTGGGGTCAGCATTCAGGGCGCGACGGCGACGCCCAGGTCGCGTGCGGCCCTTGCCAGGGCGCCATCGAACGTGGCCAGAGTGGACTCGGTGGCGAGGGCCGTATCGAGCGCGCAGCAATCGGGCAACCTGAGGCCACACTGCACACGAAGGCGTGCGAGTCGCAACGGCTCGCCCTCGGGGTGGTCGGCCACCTCGATCCCGATGGCCTGCAGGTCGGACAGCATTTCCTGCCCGCGGTCCACCCACGTGCCCCCCCACCAGCACCTCGGTCAGGTTCAGCGAGTGGATGACCAACCGCTCCCCCACCGAATCGCGCAGGTAAGCAGTGGCCGCCTCATGGTGAGCGTTCTGAGGGTTCAGGAAGGCAATCAGCACACTCGCGGTGGTACACCAGGTGGCCCTTGATGCCATCACGGTGACGTTCAGTCACCTCTCGGTACCGGCCGGACCGCGCCTCACGCCTGCTGGCGCTGGCGCTCTCGGTAGGCCGCGGCATTGATCCGGTTGGCGCAGCGCCCACTGTCGCAGAACGTGCGGGAGCGGTTTCGGGAACGGTCCACCATCACTCGTGCACAGTCGGCCGCCGCGCACACACGCAGGCGGTTCCCATCTCCCGCAGTCACCAGCGTCGCGAGCGCCATGGCGCAGTCGGCCAGCAGGTGCTGGGGAAGCGTGGAGTAGGGCGCAAAGTAGTGCAGGTGCATCCCGAGCCCATCATGATCGGTGATCCTCGGGGTGATCGGCGCTGTCGCGAGGAGACGGTTGATCACCACCTTGCGGGCGTCGTCATCTGGCGCCACGAACGCGGCCCGCAGCTGTGAACGCAGGGCGTGCACCCCATCAAGATCAGCGAGTGTGGGCGGTTCGACCTCGGTAATCACTCGCGCCTTGATGAACTGCTGGAGCGATTCCAGGTCGACCAGGGTGTCCACGTCCGCAGCCGGCGGGGCGGAGTTGACCAGAGCGGTGATGGTCCCGAGCACGTGGCCGAGATGATGCCACTCACCCCTCTTGATCATGCCGACCTTCCCTGCTCGAGTCTGTCGAGCGTATGCGTTGTCATCATTACCGTCAATCGGATTGCCACGTGAGTATCGGCGCTGACGGCGGACGCCGTCAAGGCGGCGCCACCACCCGGAGAGCCTCGGACGCGCCTCCGAGCACAGTAATCCAAGGGCAGCTTGCCGAGTCTCACCAGCTGCCTGCACCCCTCTTGACGTGCGCCCCACCCTGGGCCAGACTGACGCAATCATCACTGGCAAAACACGTTTTGCCACTCACGCACCGAATAGCGGTGCGATTCCGACGACGAGGCCGAGGAGCGTGGTCGATGCCGACCCCAGCGAAGTTGTTCGACACCCACTGCCATCTTTTCGAGACTGGCTTCGAGGGACCGAACGGGGTGCGCATGCCCGCGCACGACGAGGAACTCGACGCTTATCAGCGGTTCCGGCGCAGCGCCGGGATCGAGCACTCCCTCGTCGTCGGCTATGACGAGGGTGGGTACGCCGGCAACAGCGGCTACCTGGGCACACTCGCTGCCACGCGTGAGTGGCTGAGCCCACTGCGGTTCACCCCGAACGGCGGCGAGGTCGCCACACGCGCCTCCGCCTACCCCGGCGATCCGAAGCACGCTGAGCAGCTCGCCGCACAGCTGATCGCGCAGGCCAGCGCCGGTCGTGCGCCATCCATCGTTTCGCTCAACGCACCACCAGCTGCCGTGGCCGCGCTCACCCCAGCGATCAGGCAGCTGGAGAACACCTGGTTCCTCATCGCCCACCTCGGCCTCCCCGGGCCGATCACCAATCCTGCCGAGGTACGTGACCGCCTCGCTCCGGTGCTCTCGCTCGCGGGCACGGCGAACGTCACGGTCAAGCTCTCCGGCCAGTACGCCGCGACCACCGGCGGGCACCCGCACACCGACGTGCAGCCGATCGTCGACACGCTCGCCGAGGTCCTCGGGATCAACGCGCTCGTCTGGGGCTCGGACTTCTCCCCCTGCCTGGATTTCATCACCTTCGACCAGGCCGTCGACTGCGTACTCCCGGCCGGTGTCACCACCGAGGAGGCACACGCCATCTACTTCCAGAACGCGCACCAGAACTTCGAGCTATTCGCAGGAGCGAACGCATGACGGCAACCCCGGCAGACGCGACCACCGGTCCATTCCTCCGCGACGAGGTCGAGGGCATCGATGAGATGGCCTACTTCTACACCGGTGCTGAGGGACCGCCTCTGCGTAGCCAGCGCGCCGCGGCGCTGCGCTACCTGGACGACAAAGCCGATGGTGAGGCTGGCAGACAGCGGGCCGAAGCCGAGCTCGATCGCGTCCGTGAGCTCACCGCGGCGATGCTGTCGGGCCGCTCTGACGCCGTCGCAGCGCTCGGCAACACCTCCGATGCCCTCTACCGGCTCGTCCGAACGATGCGCTTCGCTCCCGGCGACAACGTGATCACCTCCGACATCGAGTTCCCCTCGGGTGTCCTGACCCTGCTGGCCCTGCGCGAACAGGGGGTCCAGGTCCGCATCGTCCGCTCCCGTGACGGCGCTGTCTCCCCGGAGGATGTCGCCGATCAGGTGGACGAGCGCACTCGCCTGATCATCGCGAGCCACGTCAGCTACGTCACCGGTGCTCGTATCGACGCACCTGCTATCGCTGCCCTTGCTCGGCGCAACGGAGCCGCGTTCATCCTCGACGTCACCCAGTCTCTCGGCGTCATCCGGGTCGATGCTGATGATGCCGACGCGATCGTGTGCAGCACGTACAAGTGGCTTCTCGGGCCGCACGGGATGGGTCTGCTGCACCTGACCCGGCCGGAAGCGTTCAGTGACCGTCTCGACGGCGCAGGGTGGCGTTCGGTCACGGACGTGTTCGCGCCCGATCGGTTGGAGGCAATCCACGCCCACCCCGATGCGCGGCGGTTCGAGCTCGGCTTCCCGAGCTTTCCCAGCGCCTACCTCCTCGCCGAGGCGATGGACACGCTACGCACCGTGGACGCCGCTGCCATGGAACGTCATGCAATGGCAGTCAGCGAGGCACTCCTCGATGGTCTCCTCCGCCAGGGGTACACCCTGCTCACCCCACGTGAGCAGGATCGGCGTGGCACGAACATCAGTGTGGCCGTCGACGGCGGAGCTCACCTTGCCGAGCAACTGTTCCGCTCCGGGGTGCGTGCCTGGGGAGGCGACGGTCGGCTCCGATTCTCCGTGCACGGGTTCAACACCCACGCCGAGGTCGAGACGACGCTGCGTGCGCTCCGGCACGGAGGCTCGTCATGACCGCACTGACCGTTCCGGCCGGGATCGACCACGCGGCGGTGACGCAGCTGCTCGCCGAGCTGATCGAGATCCCGTCTGTCAACCCAGCCTACGATGCCGCCTCCCCGGGAGAGAACATGCTCGGGGACGCCGTCGGTGAGCTGTGCCGCTCGTTCGGCTGCACTGTGACGACGACTGACGTCGTCGACGGTCGCCGTAACACCCTGGCACGCCTGACTTCGGCGACCTCGGAGAAGTCCCTGCTCATCGAGGCACACCTGGATACGGTCAGCCTCCCCACCGCCCGGACGAACGACCGCCAGCTCGACATGTCCCGGGCCGAGGTGCGTGGGGACCGGATGTATGGCCGGGGCGCCTGCGACGTCAAGGGCGGTTTGACCGCGGCGTTGCTCGCCATGCAGCAGCTTGCCGCGCAGCCGCTGCGTTCGCTGGACGTCGTGCTGCTCGGTGCCATCGACGAGGAGTACCAGTTCCGGGGGGTCACCTCTTACATCGCCGAGCACCTCACCGACCAGCACGGGCCGAACGCGGCGATCGTGCTCGAACCGACACAGCTGCAGGTCGTGCACGAGCACCACGGGGTGCTGCGGGTCGAGATCGGCATCACTGGCAGGGCCGCGCACACCTCACGCCCCGAGGAAGGCCGCAACGCGATCCTCGGCGCCTTGCGCGTCATCGACCATCTCGAAGCCTGGAACGACCGGTCCGGCGGCCGGATCATGGCGGTGACCACGGTTTCTGGCGGAACGGCGATCAACATCGTGCCGGAAAGCTGCGCCTTCGGGGTCGACCTGCGGGTCCTGCCCTGGGAAGACCCGCACGAGGTGCTCGCCACCATGGTCGAGGAGATCAACGACCGTGCCGGCGACGGCCTCTCCGTGACTGTCACCCAGCTACTCCTCGATGCCGGGATGGCGACGCCGGCCCAGACCCCGATCGTGCGCGCCGCGCTGCGTTCCGGCGGTGAGGACGAAGCGCCGGCACGAGTGCCGTTCGGTACCGACGGCAGCAAGCTGGCCCGGGCCGGCGTACCGACCATCGTGTTCGGCCCCGGCTCCATCGACCAGGCGCACGCGGACGACGAGTGGGTCGATCTGCGCGATGTGACCATGGCCGCCGAGCGGATCGTGGCGATCGCACGGTCGCTCGACGCCGAAGACCTCCACGCACCCATCACCTCCAGTGGTGCCCCATGAGCGCCACCCGGATCGCCGTCGTCGGCGTGGGCCGTTTCGGCGTGGAACACCTCCGCACCTACGAGGCTCTTGACCAGGTGCAGCTCGTGGGCGTGCTCGATGCCGACCAGGCACGGGCCGAGGGGTGGGCCACCGGTTCGGAGTGCCTGCCTTCAGCTCACTTGAGGGGCTGCTCACGCGGGCGCGACCGGACGCCGTCTCCGTGGCCGTGCCCGCCACCCGCCGCGGTGATCTCATCGAGACGGTCACCGGGCACGGCTGCGCGGTGCTGATCGAGAAGCCGCTCGCCGCAGACGGAGCCACTGCGGCCAGGCTCGCCCACCAGCTCGACGACAGCAGGGCGATGGTCGGCCACGTCCTGCGCTTCGCGGATCCGTACCGAGAATTGCGCGCCACCGCCCGGGAGGCAGGCGGCCCCTGGCGGGGAACCTCCTCACGCACGCGGCCCGCCGACCACCTCGACGACTACCCGAGCGAGAACGTCGTGGGCCTGACCATGATCCACGACCTCGATGCGATCGCCTGGATCACAGGCGAACGCGTGGAACGGGTGCAAGCGCACGGCGTTCGCTCCAGGGACGGCCGGTGGTCCTCGGTGGACGCCCACCTCACCCTCTCCGGTGGCGGCACCTGGGACTGCCACGCTGGCTGGGACGGCGCGGACGAGGACACGATGGCCGTCGCCGGCGCGAGCCTGCGGATCGCCGACACCGACGCCGACCTCACTGCGCCGAACGGCTCTACCCGTCGCTTCGCTGGTGCGCAGGTCGTGTACGACCTTGCCCTGCGCGCAGAGCTCGCCCACTTTGTCGACCGCATCCACTCCCCCGGAGTGCCGACGAGCTTCGACCTGGACGCCGCCGCTGGCTCCGTCCGAGTCGCCGATGCACTTCTGGCGTCGCTCTCAGAAGGAGGTGTGCAGGTCGTTGGCTCCTGATCTCAGCCGTGCAGCGCTCCTCCCCCTGTACCGACAGCTCTTCACCAGCACGCGCCGTTCCGTGATGGAAACAGCCGAGCTCCGCCTCGACGCCTGGTCGCTGGAGAACGGTATCGAGGTACTGGAGATCCACAACGGTGTCGGTCGCGTCACCGTGCTGCCGTTCGTCGGCCAGCAGATCTGGGACGCACACTTCCACGGCCGCCCCCTCACGATGCGGCACTCGTTCGACCACCCGGTGGCAACCACCGAGTACCTGCATAACAACGGTGCCTACTTGATCCACTGCGGCGGAAGCGCCATGGGCAACCCCGGCCCGCACGATCGCCACCCCTTGCACGGTGAGCTCCCCAACGCACGACTCGACTCCGCGTCCCTGCGATGGAGTCCCAGCACCGACACGGCCGGTGAAACCGTCACGATCGTCAGCACGCTGACCCACCGAGTCGCCTTCGGCCCCTGGTTCTCCGCCCAGCTCGAGTTGACGATCGCCGCCGGCAGCGGACTGATGGACTCGGTGGTCCGTCTCACCAATCTCAGCGGCGACCCCGCACCGCTGATGTATCTCGCCCATCTGAACTTCCGCCCCGCGATCGGCGGACATCTGGACGAGGAGCTCTCCCCCGGTCAGTCGATCACCACCCGGGACGGGACAGGCACCCCGCGCGCCCCGACGTCAGCACTCCTCGCACCGGGCCGCCGAGTCACTCCCGAACTGGTGCAGACCGTGCCATTGCGGACCGGCGTCGATGGGTGGCGCACCAGCCGACAAGTGCACCCGGACGCCTCGAGCGACGTCGTCGAGCACTACGTCGGCGACCTGACCCACACCATCCGGTGGATGCGCCGCTCGCCCGACGACGACGCCTTCGCGTTCGCCATCCCCGCAACCGCGGAACCGGATGGCTACAGCCGTGCCGAACAGAAGGGGGACGTCGTGCACTACCAGCATCGTGACGGCCTCGTCGCCCGCTTCCGACACGGCGCCCTGGCACCAGAAGAACCGCTTCCCCCGACCAGATAAGGAGCATCATGACCGACCGACTCCCCCTGACCACGGCACTAGCTCCCGCCCCACTGTCCAGCTTCTCCGCAGGCGTCCGCGCCGGAAACATCGTCCAGGTTGCTGGGCAGGGCCCACTCGACGCCGGCAGCGGCACGGTGCTGCACCCCGACGACGTCGGCGCCCAGACCACCGCCACGTTGGAGCGGGTGCGCGACATCCTCCGGTCCGGTGGTGCCGACGTCAGCGACCTGATCATGCTTCGCGTCTACCTGACCGACCGCTCCCACTTCGCGCCGATGAACAGTGCCTACGAGGAGTTCATGGCCACACACCTCGGCGACGGCGTTCCCCCGGCCCGCACCACGGTGATGGTGGGCCTACCGCTCGACGAGATGCTCGTCGAGATCGACGCCCTCGCCGTGCTGACCGATGACCAGAGTTCGAACCACACAGCGGAATCACAGGAGATTCCGGACCGGATAGGAGAAGCACGATGAAGAAGCGCACTCTCGCAATCGCGGCGCTGGCAGCCAGCGCGATGCTCGCCGCATGCAGCAATGCCACTCAGGATCCGCTGGCGAATGAGGAGTCTGGAGCGGCTGCCGGCGACCATGTGTTCGGTGAGGACGAGACCCTCATCGGCGGCAGCCTGTTCACGCTCCAGTACGCATGGTTCCTGGGTGCCCAGCAGGGCATGGAGCAGTGGGGGGAGGAACACCCGGACGCGAACGTGAGGTTCCAGTTCGAGGACAGCCAGCAGGACATTCAGACGAATATCCAGAACCTGGAGAACCTCGTGGCTGCCGGGGCGCAGGGGATCGTCGTATTCCCGACCGACTCCACCGCCATCATCCCGACCATGGTGGATCTGCACGGGCGCGAGGGAACCCAGTTCGTTGTCGGCGACTACCCCCAGGAGCCGTCCACCCCGGAGGACGCCGTGTGGAACACGTTCGTCGGACACGACATGGTCGCCCTCGGCGAGGTGGCGGGGCAGGTGGCGGTCGAGCACCTACAGGCCGAGAACATCGAGGATCCGACCATCGTGTACATCTCCGTGCCGACGTCCGGCGAGGCGAGCGCGGCCCGGTTGGAGGGCTTCACGGACACGGTGCTCGCCGAGTATCCGGATGCGACCATCATCGACGAGGGCGACACGGGGGCGGCCGACCGGAACTCCGCACAGGACCTGATGGCGAACGTGCTTCAGCGGGAAGACTCGATCGACGTGGTGGCCGGCCACAACGATGCCGAGGTTCTGGGCGCGTACAACGCCGCCGTCGGCGCCGGACGCGCCGAAGAGATGGGCTTCGTCGGTATCGGCGGGGATCGCGAGGTCCTGCAGTACATCCAGGACGGTAACCCGTCCTGGCTCGGGGAAGTCCTCCAGGACCCGGTGGAGCTCGGCTACACCGCCATGGACGCCCTGTGGCAGTCGATGGCCGAAGGTGAGGACCTGCCCGAGCAGACCGAGCTCCCGGAGCCCGAAGCAATCACCCCGGACACCATCGACGACACCGACTGGCAGTCCTGGGACTGGATCGGCTAACCGTCCGCCCGCACGCTCTGCGACCACTTTGGAGTTGGCATGATCGACATTTTCCCCGAACCCCAGCAGATCCGGGACGACGACCAGGTCACCGTCGAGATCGAGACCATCGCGCTGTCCCACGACAGCCTGCCGGACGTATCGGCTGCAGAGATCTCGGCGATCGTCACCGAACGGCTGGCCGACCACGCCGACGTCACCGGCTCCGGCTATCGGCTCCGAATCGTGGCGTTCGACCCGGCGGCCTGGGACGTGGACCAGGCGAAGCTGGAACTCTTCGCACAGCAGGGCTACGTCCTGGAGATCACCGAGTCCGCCACGACGCTGCACACCGGGACCAGGGCCGGTCTGGTACACGGACTGAGCACCCTCAAGGTGATCGCCGACTACACCCGAACCCACCACCCCGGCCGGACGGCGCTCCAACTGCCGCAGTGCCAGGTGGTGGACTATCCGGACGTTCCCGTGCGGGCCGTCGCCCCGACGTTCTCCTGGTACGCCGGCTATGGCCGGATGGGCTTCGACATGCAGCTGTGGGGCCTCGAGGACTGGAAGGCCTACATCCGTACCTGCCTGGACGGCAAGATCAACCAGCTGAACATGGTGATGTACGGGTACTGGCCATTTGCGCTCGAGGGCTACCCCGAGACGGTCTATCAGGACATCCCGATGAAGGTCTGGGCGAAGGAAGTCAATCGGTTCCTGGACATCAAGTTCTCCCACCCGAACATCGCAGCAGACTTCCTGCCCGAACTCCTCGAGTACGCCCATACCTATGGTGTGAAGCTGTTCGCCTACGTCGGCCTGAACTCCTACAACGGCGGCTGGACGATCGCGCACCCCGAGAAGCGAATGATCCCCCCGGTCGGCAGTGGCTTCCTCAACGATTTCGACTCTGCCTGCCTGTCCGACCCGGAGACCGTGGACTACATCCTCGCGGCCATGCGCAGGATCGCCGAGCTCGGCTTCGACGGCTACGCCCTGGAGGAGAGCGAAGAAGGCTTCTGGTTCTGCCAGTGCGATCGGTGCCAGGCACGGTGGGGCGGCCAGAACGTCTCCCCGGGCGAGGCCAAGCACGCCGCGAACCTCGACCTGCTGCATCAGATCTACCGTGAGGTACGCAGCGTCAAGGCAGACATCGTCGTCGGCATCCGTGCATTCCGGCAACCACCGCTGGAGAAGGATCCGCAGTGGCTACGAGAGGTGGCCGAGACGATTCCCGACGATGTGGTGCTGTTCTGGGCACCAGGCCTGTACGTGCCGGAGGCCGAGTTCACCAAGTGGGTGGAGGCCTTCGGCGCGCACCGCATCTGGGGCCGGGACACCGAGTCGAACTCGATCACGTCGACGATGGGCCGGCTGTACCGGACGTTCGAGTCGAACCTGTTGCGGTACTCCGACGAGGCGAACGTGCAGACCATCGAGCGGGACATCGAACAGCACGTCGGCAGCGTGCAGCACGGTGTGCACGGGGTGAACGGGTACATGTTCGAGTGGGCCGGGCTGTTCATGCACCAGTGGGCCCATGCGAACTATGCCTGGGGCTCGCGGATGGACCAGGCGGAGTTCTTCAGCCGAGTGTGCCGCGCGCAGTTCGGTACGGACCTCGGCGATCGGGTCCTGGCGATCCTGCAGGGCATGCTCACCATCCACGAGAGCCAACTCGCCCTGTACACCACGCCGTTCCCGTTCCAGTCGAATGTGCTCGCCGAAGGCGATCGGCCGGCGATCAGGCGCGCGATCGAGGCACATCCCTCGCTCCTGGCCAGTATCGAGGCCGTGGAGAGCGAACTGCGCGCCGAGGCGAGGTTGAGCCGGTGGGTGCCGCACTTCGAGCGGCTGCGCAATGCGCAGCGTCGCAACCGCGTCATCTACGACATGGCACTCACCTCGCTCGACTACGAGCAGGGAGAAGATCCGGAGCGCAAGCGTGAACTCCTGCACCGGATCCTGGAGCTGAACGAGGCCGACTTCGACATCGTCAAAGAGATGTTCTTCGACATCCTCCCGGTGAACTTCACCGGCGTGAAGAGCTCGATGTACCCCTACCACGAGCTGAACCGGCTGATCGGGAACGTCTTGCACCCTGAAGCCACCGACGACAGCGTCGTCTCCTCCGGGATCGAAGCGCTGGGCTGGCTGTGGCTCGAGGGAGAGAAGGCATGACCGCGGAACTGGCCACCGACCGGCGCGCAGCACCGGCCGTGCCGATCCTGGAGGTCCGCGAGCTGAGCAAGTCCTTCCCCGGAGTCGATGCGCTGAAGCGGGTCTCGTTCACCGTCGGAGCGGGCGAGTGCCACGCCCTGGTCGGCGAGAACGGGGCAGGCAAGTCGACCCTGTGCAAATGCGTCATCGGGGAGTACTCCCGAACCTCCGGTGAGGTGCTCATCGGCGGGGAGGTCATGTCGCCGCACTTCGATGTGGCCGACAGCCAGAAGCGTGGCATCGCAGCGGTCCACCAGGAGCTGCAGCTCGCCCCCGAGCTCACCGTCGTCGAGAACATCTTCATGGGCAAGTACCTCACCCGTGGCCCGTTCGTCGACCGCGCAGCACAGCGTGCCCGTGCTGCCGAGCTACTGGACGACCTCGGCGTCACGATGCCCCTGAACGCGCGGGTGAAGGATCTGCGGACGGTGGAGAAGCAGTTCGTCCAACTGGCCCGGGCGCTCGCCTCCGACGCCTCGCTGATCGTCCTCGACGAGCTGACCGCAGTGCTGCCGGAAGAGGACATCGAGAAGATCATGGCGATCATCAGTCGCCTCAAAGCGGCCGGCAAGGGCATCATCTACATCTCGCACCGGCTGGACGAGATCTTCGAGATCTGTGACACCTACACGGTGCTGCGCGATGGCGAGCACGTCGAGAACGGGAACGTCGCCGGCCTCACCAAGGATCGCCTCGTCGAGCTGGTGGCCGGCCGGCCGCTCGACTCGGTCTTCCCACCGATCGCCTCGCCTCAACCAGTCCCCCTGCTGGAGGTCTCCGAGCTGACCAGCGACAGCTTCACCGACGTCGGTCTGACCGTAAACGCCGGCGAGGTCGTGGGCGTAGCCGGTCTGGTCGGCGCGGGCAAGACAGAGCTGCTGCGCGCGCTGTTCGGCGACTACGCCCTGGAGAAGGGAACGATCACGGTCAAGGGCAAGCGACTGACCCGGTTGACACCGCGCAAGGCGATCGCCCACGGACTCGGCTACATTCCCGACGACCGCAAGTCGCTCGGTGTCAACGGCGCGCTCAGCGTCGGCCGCAACGCGAGCCTGTCGGCGATCCGGAAGTTCTCCACCGGCCCGTTCGTCTCTCGCCGCCAGGAAAACACGGCAGCGCGAGCCATCTTGGCGAAGCTCGGGCTCAAGTACCGGTCCCTCACCCAGGGGATCCTCAGCCTCTCCGGCGGCAACCAGCAGAAGGTCGTCATCGCGAAGTGGCTGCTCGCCGACACCGACATCTTCCTGATGGACGAGCCCACCCGCGGCATCGACGTCGGTGCCAAGTCGGCGATCTACGAGCTGATCACCGAGCTGACGGCAGCAGGAAAGGCCGTGCTGCTGGTCTCACCCGAGGTCGAAGAGCTGATCGGGCTCTCGAACCGCGTCTACATCCTCTACGAGGGAAAGGTCCGCGATGTCGTGACTGGCGCGCGCAAGGACCAGCCCACTATCACCGCCGGAATTCTAGGGATCTGACTGCTATGACGTCTCCAACACTGACTGCGACCCGACGAGCGCCACTGGCCGCCACCGTGCAGCGGTACGCGAACGAGTGGATGATCGTCGTCCTGTTCGTCGCCCTCGTGCTCATCTGCTCGATCGCGATCGACGGCTTCCGGGACCTCGGCAACCTGCTGAACATTGCCCGCCAAGTCTCGTTCCTGGCCATTGCCGGACTGGGCCAGTTCTTCGTCATCCTCGTCGCCAAGCTGGACCTCTCCGTCGGGTCCTCGATCGGACTGACGTCCGTGCTCCTCGCCGGCCTGGTCGCGAACCACTCGTGGCCGATGTGGGCCTCCGTCCTCGCCGTCCTGGCCCTGTCCATCGTGATCGGCCTGGTCAACGGTGTGGTGGTGGTGCTGGGGAAGGTGCCTGCGTTCATCTGCACGCTGGTGATGATGAACGTGCTGATGGGCGTGGCGTACCTGTACTCGCGCGGGCTGCCGATCGGCGGTCTGCCGAGCTGGTTCAACTACTTCGGGATGGGCTACCTCTTCATGATCCCGGTGCCCGTCTACGCGATGGTGATCATCGCGGTGCTTTGCTCGATCTTTACCAACCGCACCGCACTGGGACGCTCGTTCTACGCCGTCGGCGGCAACGAGGAGGCCAGCCGGCTGAGTGGTATCAACGTCCGCTGGGTCATCATGCTGGCCTTCGTGATCGCCTCCGTGCTGACCACCCTCGCTTCCATCGGGGTCACCTCCCGCACCATGTCCGGCGGTGCCTCGCTCGGTGAGGGGATGCTCTTCGACATCATCACCGTGGTGATCCTCGGCGGCACCTCGCTGTTCGGCGGCCGCGGGAACGTGTTTGGTGTGATCGTGGCGGCACTGCTGCTCGGCGTGATCACGAACGCCATGGTGCTGCTGGGGATCGACACCTACTTCCAATGGATCATCAAGGGCGCCATCCTCATCGTGGTCGTCTACATCGACGCCAACTCGCGCAAGTCGTGACCGTCCCTCCTGGTTCTGGAGCCCGGCCATCGGGCTTCAGGATCAGGAGGCCGCCAGAAACTCGAACACCGCCTCCCGCAGCACCGGCGCCTCCCGCTCCGCGGTGAAGCCCTCCTCGGTGGCGATCCGCTCCAGAAAACCGTCCAGCAGCAGCCGCACCCAGGAACCGAGCCGTGCGGCGGGCAGGTCCGTGCGGATCTGGCCCGCCTCCTGGGCGCGGGCGAGCCAGTCCACCAGCAAGCGGGCCTGGGCGTCCTCATCGGCCTGCAAGGCCGCCGCCACCTGCGGCTGGTGCATCACCGCAGCCACGGCGAGCACGAATCCGCCAATGCGTGGGTCGGCGGCGTCGGCGATCGCCTGGTCGACGATCCGCCCGATCGCCGCCAGCGGATCCTCGAATCCGGCGAGCTCATCGCCGAGCTCACTCACCTCGTCGGTACCCAACGTCAGAATCGCCAGCAGTAGTTCCACCTTGGTCGGGAAGTAGTGGAAGAACGTGCCCGAGCCGATCCGGGCCTCGCGGCAGATGGCGGCTGTCGTAGCACCCTCGTAGCCGCGCGCGGCGATCACGGTCAGGGCAGCGTCGATGATCTGCAGCCGCCGCGCCTCATGGCGTTGCGGGTCGACGGTGCGTGCCATGTCTCGATTGTCCTGTGCGGCGGACCTGGATGCGACCATCGCGCTCCCGGACAGCCAGGTGCGCCGCGCGTAGGTCGACCTCGGCCTCGGCCCGCTCCTCCTCGTCCTTGCCGGCCTTGCGCCAGCTGCGGATCAGCCGGTGTTCGGCGTCGGTGAACGCGGGGCGGCCGTCCTGCCAGCGCCGGTAGTCGGCGTCGAACGGGTCCGCTGGCAACCAGCGATAGCCGTGCGCCTGGAGTGCCGCCCGGAGCCGTTCGCTACTGAGGCCGTCCGCGTCCAGCCGGGCAAGGACGCCCCGCTCGCGATCGCAGACGACGGCGTAGCGTCCGTCGCGATGCACGCTCGCCACGTCGTGGTGGTCGAGCCAGCCCTCCCGGTCCTTCTGCCGGTACTCCAGACCGTCTGTGCTCACCGTGAGCTTCAGACTTTCGTGGGTGATCACCCCGGCGAGCAGCACACCCGCCCCAGCGCCCAGCACCAGCCCGATCGGCAGGGTCCAGCCGAGGGGCAGCTCGGCGAGGACCTCGAGCAGCCGGGGTGAGGGGATCGGGGTGCGCTCGATGAGGGCCACCAGCCGGGCGGCCGCCGGGCCGGCGACGACCCCGACCACTGCGCCGAGCGCCAGCACCCCGGCACCGAACAGCGCGGGAATGGCGCGAGACTGACGAAGCTCGGTCGGTTCCATGACCCCAATACTAGAGTGCACACTCTAATAATTCTAGAGGGGCGTTCAGTGCCACCCCGAGCCCAGAGCCAGGGTTGGACCGGGGTGGTCCCCGATACCCCCGGGAACACCCCGAGCATCAGAGTGGTACCAGGCCCGCTGGAGGGGCGGGCCGCCCACTTTCCGAGGAGGAGCAATGATGGTTCGACGCATCCTGACCGTCGCCCTGGCGCTAGGCGTGGGCGGGGTGGGGCTCGCCGGCTGTGGCTTCGTCTCCGCCGGCCCGACGGCCACCGAGAATCGCGACGTACCCGCGGGCGCAACCGGGGTGCGTGTCGAGGGCACGGGCGACGTCACTTTCCAGCCGGGCGACCCCGCGCTGGCGGTGACGGCCGGCCGCAACACCCTGGAGAGGATCGAGACCGAGGAACGCGCCGGCGTGCTGGCGCTGGACGTGGACGGCGGCTTCCTGAACAGCCCCGGACCGATCGACTACGAGCTGAGCCTGCCGGAGCTGGACGCGGTGGAGATCGCCGGATCGGGCTCGGTGTCCGGTGTCGTAGCGCCCGCCGACCAGCTGACCGTGCACATCGATGGTTCCGGCGACATCGACCTCACCGAGATCGACGCCGACGAGGTGCGGGTAGTGATCTCCGGCAGCGGCTCGGTCGAACTGGAGGGAACGGCCGAACACCTGGACGTGCTCATCGAGGGCAGCGGCGAGTTCCACGGCGATCGCCTCGAGGCCACCACCGCGGCAACCGCCATCGAGGGCTCCGGCGACATCGAGGTCCATGCGACCGACACCCTGGACGCCTCCATCTCCGGCTCCGGCACCACCCGGCACACCGGTGGCGCCGAAGTCACCGAGCACATCGACGGTGGCGGCGAGATTGTCGCCGACTGAGATCTGTCGAAGCATCCGAGCCGGCCACAGCGCGGCCTCCGCCCACTAGCGTGAGCATCGTGACCGACTCCTCCCCCGCCGATCTGCGTTCCCTGTCCGGCCTGTGGGAACTGGCCCGGAGTGCCGGCCCGTTGTTCTCCTCCGACACTCCCGACGGCGCAGCTGTCCGCTCCCGATTGCGCACCACCCTCGGCCTACTTCCCGTACCGGACCGGGTGGAACCGGAGACGGCCGCGACCTGGTCCTCCGGCGGCGTGGACGCCGCCGTGCTGCGCTGGGACGTCGGCTTCGGCGCGCCGAGCGTGGGCTGGCTGCTCCGCCCGGCCGGCGAGGCCCGCCCGCTGCCGGGCGTGGTCGCCCTGCACTGCCATGGCGGGGTGAAGTACTACGGCAAGGAGAAGATCGCCGACGGGCCGCGGCCCACCGAACCGGGCGCTTTGGCCGCCCGGGCGGAGCTCTACGGCGGCATCCCCTATGCCAACGAGCTGGCCCGCCGGGGCTACGCGGTACTGGTCCCGGACGCCTTCGGCTGGGGCAGCCGCCGCATCCCGATCGAGGACATGCCGGGCCGTACCCGCCGGGCTGGGGAACTCGCCGTCGCTGCCCGCGAACAGGCGGGTGAGATCCTCACCGAAGCGGCCCGGTATGACGCCTACGCCTGGCCGCACGAGGACGCGATGGCCAAGCTGCTCGGCATCCTGGGTACCTCCTGGGGAGGTGCGGTCGCGCGGGAGGACAGCATCGCCGTCGACCTCCTCGACTCCCGAGCGGACGTCCTCCCGGGCGGAGTGGGGGTGGTGGGCCTCTCCGGTGGCGGCGCCCGGGCGGCACTGGCCACGGCGTTGAACGAGAACGTTCGCGCCGCAGCCGTGATCGCGATGATGTCCACGATGGAGCATCTGCTGGACGGCTACGTGCACTCACACGCCTGGCTGATGATGAACCCGGGGATCGGCCGGGTCGCGGACTGGCCGGACATCGCCGCCGCCCGCCGACCCCGGCCGCTGTTCGTCGGCTACGCCGAGCGGGACGGGCTGTTCCCCCTCGCCGGGATGCGCGCTGCGGATGAGCTGATCGCGGCCCGGTATACCGCAGCGGGGGCGCGGGATGCGTACCGGAGCGTGTTCGTGGATGCGCCGCACTCGTTCCCGCCTGCGCTGCAGCAGCAGGTCGGGGAGTTCTTCGACGAGGTGTTCACGTCGTGAAGTGACGGATATACGCCCGCGCTGTGCCACATAGGGGCACAGCCCGGCCGTATATCCGTCACTTCATGGGCGTCGAGGTGCCTTACCGGACGGCGAGCCGCGACCGGTCGGCGATCTGGGCGAGGAAAGCGGCGCCGAGCTCGGTGACCAGGGTGGTCAGCGCCTCGGCGTTCGGCCGGTAGCCGGCCGTGACCTCCTCGACGTCCAGACCCCGGTTCTCGGCCCAACGGCGTATCACGTCCTCCCCCGCCTCCGGGTGGAACTGCACACCCACGGCACTCCCGACCCGGAACGCCTGGAACGGGTACTGCTGCGAGCTGGCCAGCCAGGTGGCCTCTGCCGGAAGAGCGGTGACGGCATCGGCGTGCATCGAGGGAGCTGGAATGTCCCGGCCGAGAGCGGCCACCACGGGGCCGAGCACCGGATCGGTGACCGCATCCGGGCGCATCCGCACCTCGATCACCCCCTGCTCCGGACCGGTCGGGGCGGACTTCTCCACCTGCCCGCCGCGGGCCATCGCCAGCTGTTGCGCGCCCAGGCAGACGGCAAGCGTCGGCACCCCGTGCTGCACCGCGGCGCTGAGCAGATCCCGTTCCGCGGCGAGCCACGGGTGGTCCTGTTCATCGTGCGCGGCCATGCTGCCACCCAGCACGATCAGGGCCTCCAGCCCTTCGGCGCCGGGCAACGGCTCACCGGCGTCCGGGCGCACGATGTGCAGCCGGGCGCCCGCCAGCGCATCTGTGAGGAGGCCGAGCGGTACGGACTCCTGATGCTGCACCACAGTGATCGCGGGCCCGGAATCGGTGGCCGCGGCGATCGGGTTCGAGTTCTCTGACACGGCGAGCAAGGTACTCCACGAACCTCCAGATCGGAAACTCCTTGCCTCTGCGGCACCCTGCCCGCACCTGGCGCACCGGGCCCCAACGTCTGCCCGGGCGAAGAAGTTCCCGACGGACCGGCTGAGCACGCCCTGCGCGAAATCGTGACGTGCGAACGGCGAATTCGTTGCGCGGGAGTCGCTCAGCGGCGAAGATCAAGGGTGTGACACGTACCCTCCCCCGCACTCTCGCCGCGCTGGCCACGGCGCTCCTCGCCCTCATCCTGATGGCTCTACCGGCGACGGCGGACGAACCGTTCCAGCTCGATGGTCCGGTGGTCGATCGCACCAGTGACGGCGTGCTGGACGGGCAATCGCCGGAGGTGGAGGCCGCGATCGAGGAGCTGGGCTCCAGTACCGACCTGGACCTGTTCGTCGTGTTCGTCGACTCCTTCGATGGCACATCGGCCGAGGCCTGGTCCAGTGAGACCGCCGAGATGACCGGCCTGGGGAACTTCGATGTGCTGCTCGCCGTCGCGACCGAGGACCGGCAGAGCGGCTGGTCGGCAGCGGAGGCCTCCGATCTGACCGAGGATCAGTTCAACCGCGCGATGAGCCGGGCCCAGGACGACTTCGCCGCGGGCGACTGGGCGGCCGGTGCCGTCACGTTCGCCGACGAGCTGGAGTCCGCCGCCAACGGTGGTGGGTCCGCTCTGACGACGGTGCTGGTGATCGGCGCGCTGATCGTGGTGGTGGTCCTGGTGCTGCTCTGGGTGCGTGCGCGGCGGAAGAAGCAGGCTGCGGTCGGCGCCGGTGCGCATCGTGGGGCCGCGGCTCCGGCTGGTCCGCCACCGCCACCGCCGAACTCGCTCGAAGCCAAGCTCGCGAACCTGTCGCTGGAGGATCTGGCCACTCGCGCCGGCTCCACGCTGGTGGCGCTGGACGACTCGGTACGCACCTCGGAGCAGGAGCTCGCATTCGCCGAAGCACAGTTCGGGCTGCAGGCCACCCAGGAGTTCCGCAAGGCGCTCACCACGGCCAGCACGCAGCTCGCCGACGCCTTCGAGATCCAGGCGAAGCTGGAGGACGCGACTCCGGAGAGCGACGCCGAGCGGCGGGAGATGCTCACCGAGATCGTGCTGGACTGCGCGAAGGCGGATGCACTGCTGGACGAACAGGCCGAGTCGTTCGCGCACCTGCGCAACCTTCGGGAGAACGCCCCGCAGGCCCTGGACGACATCGAGCAGCGCGCCGGCGAGATCGAGAACACGATCCCGCCCGCCGAGCTGGCGCTGACCCAGCTGCACGCCACCTACCCGGCGAGCGCGCTGGAGTCGGTGGCCCGAGCCCCCGAGCAGGCGCGTGCCTTGCTGACTGCCGCCCGCGAGGCCGTGCTGGCCGGGCGGGACGAGCTCACCGAGTCGGACCGCGCCGGTGCGGTGGCCTATGCCCGGACCGCAGAGAACGCGCTCCAGCACGCGGTGTCGCTGATCGAGTCGGTGCACCAGGGCGGCGCCGCGCTCGCCGAGGCCCGCGAGAAGCTGAATCCGGCAGTGGCTTCGATCCGTTCGGACCTGATCGACGTCGACAAGCTGGCAGGGAACGATTCGAAGGTGCAGGCGCTCGTCCCGCGCGCCGAGGCGGCGATCACCCAGGCCACGCAGGCCCGGGAGGGCGGCGACCCGATCGCTGCCCTGGCCGAGATCACCGGCGCCGAGGACGCCCTGGACGACGCCCTCGCCCCGCACCGCGAGCAGGTGGAGTCCGATCAGCGGGCCGCTGGCAAGCTGGCCGCCGGGATCCAGCGCACGCACGCCTTCATCCGGTCCACGAACGACTACATCGCCACCAACCGGGGCGCCGTCGGACCGGAGGCCCGTACCCGGCTCTCGAACGCCTCCCGCGCGCTACAGGAAGCCGAGCGGATCCAGCAGAGCCAGCCGCAGCAGGCGGTCGAGCTGGTGAACCGTGCCTGGGCGGCGGCCTCCCGGGCACGGGAGCTGGCGACCGCCGATGTGGACCGGTGGCACGCGCAGACGCCGCTGGGGATCGGCGGCGGCTACGGCGAAGGCTATGGCCGGGGAGGCTACGGCGGCGGCTACGGCAGGTACGGCGGCAGGCGGTCCGGGATGGACGTCGGTTCGCTGATCCTCGGTGGGCTGATCGGCGGCGCTCTCGGCGGCGGCTTCGGCGGCGGCTTCGGCGGCAGCGGCTGGAACGGCGGCGGGGGCGGCTTCGGCGGTGGCGGGGGCTTCGGCGGCGGCGACATGGGAGGTGGCGGCGCATTCTGATCCGCGAATAGGCTCGACCACAGCGCACCTTCGACACAGCAGGCATCGACACAGCAAAGGACACACCGATGGCAGAGAAGCAGAGCATCCTGGGCCGCATCGCCCAGCTCACCAAGGCGAACATCAACGCGCTGATCGACAAGGCCGAGGACCCGCAGCTGATGCTGGACCAGCTGGTGCGCGACTACACCAACAACATCGCCGAGGCCGAGCAGGCCGTGGCCCAGACGATCGGCAACCTGCGCCTGGCCGAGCAGGACTACAACGCCGACGTCGCCGCCGTGACCGAGTGGCAGAACAAGGCACTGGCCGCCTCCCGCAAGGCCGACGAGCTGCGCAGCACCGGGGACGCCGCAGGCGCCAACCGCTACGACGAGCTCACCAAGATCGCCCTGCAGAAGCAGATCGGCTACGAGCAGGAAGTGAAGAGCTCCGAGCCGATGCTCGCGTCGCAGCGCGAGGTGGTGGACAAGCTCAAGCACGGGCTCACCGTGATGAAGGGCAAGCTCGGCGACCTGAAGGTCAAGCGCGACCAGCTCGCCGCCCGGGCGAAGACCGCGCAGGCGCAGGCACGAGTGCAGGACGCGATCGGGTCGATGAACGTGCTCGACCCGACCAGCGAGATCGGCCGGTACGAGGAGCAGATCCGCCGCCAGGAAGCCCTGGTGGCCGGCAAGGCCGAGATCAACGCCACCTCGCTGGACGCCCAGTTCGCCGAGCTGGAGGCGGACGAGGACAGCCTCGAGGTGGACGCCCGGTTCGCCGCGCTGAAGGCCGGTGGCGGATCCGCCGGTCAGATCGGCACCACCCCGCAGGCCTGACCATCGCCTGATCCCTGCTTGACCTCGGGGCGCAGGTCCACGGAGGCAATCTGTGGGATCGGAGTCAAGGTACAACCTAGCTCCGATCCCACAGGTTGCCTCCGTCTGCATTGTCGGGAGGGTGGTGCCGGTGCGGGAGGGTGGTGCCGGTGCGGGATTGCGATCGAGTGCGGGAGGGTGGGGCCCTACCGCGAGGGGTGGATGGGTGCGGCGCGTGCCGCCGTCGGGGGACGCTGCGGCATAGAGTGTCCTGCATGTCCGAGACCGAACCCCCGCGCCAGACCTACCTGCTGGTGGACGGCGAGAACATCGACGCCACCCTGGGCATGAGTGTGCTGGGGCACCGGCCCAACCCGGACGAGCGGCCCCGCTGGGACCGAGTCACCGAGCATGCCCGCACCCTGTGGGACCAGCCGGTGCGCGCGCTGTTCTTCCTGAACGCCACCAGCGGGCAGCTGCCGATGAACTTCGTGCAGGCGCTGCTGGCCATGGGCTATCACCCGATCCCGCTGGCTGGGAGCGGTACCGAGAAGGTGGTGGACGTCGGTATCCAGCGCACCCTCGAGGCCCTCAAGGACCGGCCAGGGGATGTGCTGCTGGCCAGCCACGACGGTGACTTCCTGCCGCAGCTGGAGGACTTGATCGACGGCGAGCGGCGCCTCGGCGTGATGTGCTTCCGCGAGTTCGTCAATGCTCGTCTGAGCGAGCTGACCGAACGCGGGGTGCAGCTGGTGGACCTCGAGGACGATGTGCACGCGTTCACCGTGCCGCTGCCGCGGGTGCGGGTCATTCCGCTGGACGCGTTCGACCCGCTCCGCTACCTCTGAGCCGACCCGCCTACAGCAGACCCGCCCACAAAACGGAGCACCCGCAACCCACGTCCCGCAACCGGCGCGTCGGGCGCTCCAGGACGTGCGTTGCTGCGTACTCCCCACCGACTCGCCGGTCACTAGAGGACGCGCGTTGCCGCGCACGCTCAGCCGACCCATCGGTCGCTGTGGCCAGTTGCTGCGCGCTCTTTACAACGGAGGAAAACTTCGGTTAACCTAGCCGTGGTTATCCGTTGTAAAGCAGCAACGGACGGCGGCTCGTCCCAGCGACAGCCGTTCGCGTCGACCGTCAGACATGACAAGGGAGTTCGTGTGCATCCGACATCTCAGAGCCGATACCCCGCACTGACCCGCCGCGGGTTCCTCACCGCACTCTCCGCCGCCGGTGGTGGCGCCGCGCTGGCTGCCTGCTCCGGCGGCGGTGGCGGCGGTGGTGGTGGCAACGGCGCCACTGGTGGCGGTGGTGAGTCCTACGACGGTGCCGCTGTCGAGCTGAACTTCTGGAACGGTTTCACCGGTGGTGACGGTCCGGTGATGCAGGAACTGGTGGATCAGTTCAACAACGAGCACGAGAACATCACCGTAAAGACCACCGTGATGGAGTGGGCGGACTTCCACTCCCGCCTGCCGGCCGCGCTGACCTCCGGGGACGGCCCGCAGGTGGCGATCCACCACCTCGACTCGCTCGCCACCTCCGCCGCACGCGGGCTGCTCCGCCCGCTCGACGACGTCTCGGAGGCGCTGGAGATCACCGAGAGCGACTTCCTCGCCCCGGTGTGGGAAGCCGGCCTCTACGACGGCTCGCGGTTCGGAATCCCCCTCGATGTACACCCCACCGGCTTCTTCTACAACAAGACCGTGATGGCCGATGCCGGGCTGGACCCGGAGAACCCGCCGATGGACCGGGAGTCCTACGAGGCCGCGCTGGACACGCTGCTGGAGAACGACATCGCCGGGCACTGGATGAGCCCGCACCTGTTCACCGGCGGGCACACCCTGCAGTCGCTGATCTGGCAGTTCGGCGGCGAACTGTTCGATGCGGACGGTGCCACCGCCATGTGGGCCGAGGACCCTGGGGTGGAGGCCCTGACCTGGATGGTCGACGCCATCCAGAAGGGCTGGAGCGTGCGGGACGTCGGCCAGGACGCGGACATGATCGCCCTGCAGAACGGGCAGACCGCATTCAACTGGAACGGCATCTGGTCCATCAACACCCTGAACGAGATCGAGGACCTGGACTGGGGTGTGGCACGCCTGCCCAACATCGGCGGGGAGGATGCCGCCTGGGCAGGCTCGCACAACTTCGTGATGACCGAGCAGCGGGGCACCACCGACGACCAGCTCGAAGCCTCCCGTGTGTTCATCAACTGGGTCTCCCAGCAGTCGATCGCCTGGGCGGCAGGCGGTCAGGTCCCAGCCCGGAACTCGGTGCGCGAGTCGGAGGAGTTCGCGGCGATGGAGCCTCAGGCGGCGATCGCTGAGCAGGCCGAGGCGCTGCGGTTCCCACCCGCGATCCCGGGTATCGCGGACGCGATGGCCGAGTTGAACACCGCACTCAACGAGGCGGTCCTGCTGACCAACGACCCGGCTCCAGCCCTGCAGGAGGCAGCGAGCCGGGCGAACACGATCCTTGAAGAGAACCGCGAGCGGTACGGCTCCTGATGACCCAGCAGTCCGTCACGTCCGCCCGCCCACGGCCGGCTGCCGAACAGCCGCAGCCGCGGGCGGGCCGCAAGGTCCGCCGACACGCGTGGTGGACCCCGTACGCGTTCCTCGCACCGTTCCTGGCGATCTTCGGCACGTTCGTGGCCTTCCCCGCCATCCTCGGCGTGTGGATGTCCCTGCACGACTGGGACTACCTGATGCCGAACAAGCCGTTCGTC
Organism: Ruania zhangjianzhongii; assembly: GCF_008000995.1. Taxonomy (NCBI): domain Bacteria; kingdom Bacillati; phylum Actinomycetota; class Actinomycetes; order Micrococcales; family Ruaniaceae; genus Ruania; species Ruania zhangjianzhongii. Next base: position 1,065,632 of record NZ_CP042828.1, on the reverse strand, counting down.
GGCCTGGACAACTACCTCGACCTGTTCAACTCGGCCGCCTCGGCGTTCAGCCGGTTCTGGGAAGGGATGCTCGCCACCGGGACGTTCGTGGTGGCTTCGGTGCCCTTGCTGATCGTGCTGCCCCTGCTGATGGCACTGTTGCTGAACCGGAAGTTCCCGGGGCGCACCTTCATGCGCGCGGTGATCTTCATGCCGTACGTGCTGGGAGTGGCAGTGGTCGGCGTGCTGTTCCGCTTCATCCTGGACCCGAACATCGGCATCCTGAACTTCCTGATCGAGAGTTCCGGACTGATCCACGTGTTCGGACTGTTCGGCGTCGACGCCCCGATCCCGTGGATCACCGCCCAGCCCTGGGCGTGGATCTCCCTGGTGGGGCTGACCGTGTGGTGGACCCTCGGCTTCAACACGATCATCTACATCGCCGGGCTGCAGGACATCCCCGCCGAGCTCTACGACGCAGCCAAGGTGGACGGCGCCTCCCGCGGGCAGCAGTTCCGCTACGTCACCATGCCGGGGCTGCGACCGGTGATGGTCTTCATCGTCACGCTCACCGTGCTCGCCTCGGCGAACATGTTCGGCCAGTCCGACCTGGTCACCGCCGGCGGGCCCGGTGACAGCACCCGCACGGTGCTGATGGTGATCCTCGACGAGGGTCTCGGCGCCTACCGGATGGGCTCGGCTGCCGCGATGGGTTACCTGCTCTCCGTGGTGCTCGGCATCATCTCGATCATCAACTTCCTCGCCCTGCGGGACAGGGATCGGCCTCGCCGGCGCCGCAGGAAGGCCGCAGCGAAGGGCAGCGCGCTATGACCACGACCGTCTCCCGACCGACCGCGCGGAGCACCCGCCCCCGGATGAGTGCAGGCATGCTGCTGCGCAGCTCGATGTTCTGGCTGATGCTGGCGGCACTGTTCGTCACGTTCTTCGGGCCGATCCTGTGGATGGGCACCACCTCGCTGAAGACCTACGGCGAGGCGACCTCGATCCCGCCGACCATCCTGCCCTCGACCTTCGACACCTCCGCCTACGACACGTTGCTCAGCCTGGACGGCCAGTACCCCGTCCTGCGCTGGGTGCTGAACTCCCTGGTGGCTGCTCTCGGGCACATGCTGCTCGTGCTCGTGGTCGCCTCGATGGCTGCCTACGCGCTGGCCCGGTTGCAGTTCCGGGGCCGTGGACTGATCTTCGCCCTGATCGTGTCCACGCTGTTCGTTCCCGGGTTCGTGTTCATCATGCCGAACTACCTGATCATCGATCAGCTGGGCTGGTTGAACACGATCTGGGCACTGATCGTGCCCGGAGCTGCAGGCGCCTTCGGCGTCTTCTTCCTCCGGCAGTTCTTCGTCGCGATCCCCACCGAGCTGGAGGAGGCGGCAGCGCTCGACGGCGCCAACCACTGGCAGATCTTCACCCGGGTGATCCTGCCGAACGCGAAGCCCGCGCTGGCCACACTGGCGGTGCTGTCCTTCCTCGCGAACTGGAACGACTACATCTGGCCGGTCTATGTACTGTTCAGTCCGGAGCGGCTCACGCTCCCGGCGGGTCTGAAGCTGTTGCAGGGTGCCTATGTGACCGACTATCCGGTGATCATGGCCGGTGCGTTCGTGGCCAGCGTCCCGGTACTGATCCTGTTCATCTTCACGCAGCGGTACATCATCGAGGGCGTCGCCCGGAGCGGACTCAAGGGATGACCCCGCACCGCCCGACCAGCGGGAAGGACAGATGAGACGTCCCCTCTCCGCTGCCACGACCGCCGTCGTACTGGGCAGTGCTCTGCTGCTGGCCGCCTGCGGCCCGAGCGATCCGCCCGCAGAGGGCGGCAACACCCCGGCCGACTCGACCGAGCCCACCGATGCAGAGGAGTCTGACGTGGCTTTCACCAACCCCGTCTACGACAGCAACTTTCCCGACCCGTTCGTGCTGCGCGCCGACGACCACTGGTACGCCTACGCCACCCAGGGCACCTTCGGCACCTTTCCGATCCTGCGATCGGAGGACCTGGTCACCTGGTCCGTGGTCGGCAACGGGATGCCCACTCTCGCCCCGTGGACCGCTGCCGGGCGGCACTGGGCGCCGGAGGTGGCGAAGATCGGCGACCGCTACCTCGCCTACTACACCGCGATGGAGCGCGAGACTCAGCAGCAGTGCCTGGGGGTGGCGGTCTCCGACTCCCCCGAGGGTCCGTTCGTGGACGAGTCGGAGGAGCCGTTCATCTGCCAGTTCGACGAGGGCGGCTCGATCGATGCCTCACCGTTCATCGACGCCGACGGTACGCCGTACCTGATGTGGAAGAACGACGGCAATCACATCGGCACCCGGAGCTGGATCTACATCCAAGAGCTCGCCGAGGACGGCCTCAGCCTCGTCGGGGACGAACCGACGTCGCTGATCACCCACGACCAGGACTGGGAGGGCGACCTCGTGGAGGGCCCGTTCCTCTGGCCGCGCGACGGGCGCTACTACCTGTTCTACTCCGCGAACGACTACGGCTCGGACGCCTACGGGGTGAGTTACGCCGTCGCCGAGGACCTTCTCGGCCCGTACACCAAGCCGGCGGAAGAACCACTGATGTCCTCCAACGACGTCGCGGCGGGGCCGGGGCACGGCATGGTCGTCGAGACCGAGGGCGGCACCTGGTACGTGCATCACTCCTGGCCACCGGACGCGGTCGGGTCCGCCGTGCCAGGCCGGCAGATGTGGCTGACTCCGCTGACCTGGACCGAGGACGGAACACCGGTACTGGCCGAGCCCGCCCACGACGTGGAGACCCAGCCCTGACGCCTTCCGGGTCCGAGACCAGGCGGCAAGCGCGAGGAGGAAGGTGGTGGCAATAATGCGAGTGACGCTTCGAGACGTGGCCGAGCACGCCGGCGTGTCCTTCAAGACGGTCTCCAACGTGATCAACCACCACCCGCACGTCACGGAGAAGACCCGCACCAAGGTGCTCGCGTCGATCGCGGCCCTGCAGTATCGGCCGAACCAGAGCGCCCGCAGCCTGCGGCACGGGCGCTCCGGGTTCCTCGCTCTCGCCGTGCCCGAGCTCGCCTCGCCGTACTTCTCCACCCTCGCCTCGGAGGTGAGCCGGGCGGCGAAGGCGTATGGGCGCACCGTGGTGATCGAGGAGACCGGCGGAGACCTGGACCGGGAGCAGGAGGCGCTGGACGGGCTGAGCACCAGCCTGGTGGACGGCATCATCTTCTCCCCGCTGGCCACCCCCCGGGAGGTGCTCGAGGACCGCCTCGGCAGCACCCCGTTGCTGATGATCGGTGAGCACCGGTACCCGATCGACGCCGATCATGTGGCGATGGACAGCGTCCGGGCTGCCGAGGAGATGACCCAGCACCTGCTCCAGACCGGGCGCCGGCGGATCGCGACCATCGGCTACGAGCCCGACGGCACCGGCCGGCAGCGCTGGCTCGGCTACCTGCGCGCCCTGCAGTCGGCCGGGCTGGAGCCCGCCCCTGGGCACGCCGCGGAGGTCGGCGCCTTCCGGCGCGAGGATGGCGCCGGCGCGATGGCCCACCTGCTGCAGAGCCCGGAGCCGATCGATGCCGTGCTCTGCTTCAACGACCTCCTCGCTCTCGGCGCGATGCGCACCCTACGCGAGGCGGGGGTGGCGATCCCGGACACGATCGCCGTCGCCGGCTTCGACAACATCGAGGACGGCCGCTTCGCCCACCCCACCCTGACCACGGTGGCACCCGATGTGCAGTTCCTTGCCACCGAAGCGGTCCGGCTGCTGGTGCGCCGGGCCGAGGAACCCGGTGCCCCGGCCGAGCAGGTCGAGGTGCCGTTCACGATCGACGTCCGCCAGAGCACCACCACCTGATTCCGAGTGCGACCTGAATGGAGAATGATGCGTAGCAGACATGTCCTGGGCGCGGCCCTCGCCGGTATCGGCGCCCTGACCTTGGGGGCGACGGTGCCCGCGTCGGCCGACTCCGGTGCAGCAACCGGCAGCGATGCCGGAGCTCAGCCGGCCCTCACCCAGCCGGCCAGCGCCGCGCAGGCAGATACCTGGCCAGCCGAACCGGTGGAGGTGACCAATCCGATCTCCGACGTCTTCTCCGACACCTACGCCGACCCGGCGGTGATCCGCGGCAAGGACGGCTACTGGTACCTGTACGCCACCAGCGACCCGCTCACCGAGGCACCCAGCAAGTTCGGCCTGATGCACGTGGCCCGCACCCAGGACTTCACCGAGTGGGAGTACCTGGGCGAGATCTTCGACGAGGACAACCGCCCGGAGTGGGCCACGGATTCCTCGATGTTCTGGGCGCCGGACATCCGCTACGTCGGCGGCGAGTACGTCATGTACTTCACCGTGACCGACACTGTGGCCGATCCCGGCGAGTGGAACTACGCCATCGGCGCGGCCACCTCCCCCACCCCGCACGGACCGTGGACGCCCACCGACGAAGCCGTCGTGGATCCCCGGCCGGACGGCAACGGGGGCTACTTCAACACGATCGACCCCGCGCTGCTCACCGATGATGACGGCAGCCGGTACCTCTACTACGGCGGATACAACGGCGGCATCTCGGTGACCGAGATGGACGAGACGGGCCTGCGGGCGGTCGGCGACCCGGTCCAGATCACCGTGGCCGACCGGTACGAGGGCGCCTACGTGGTCAAGCGGGACGGCTACTACTACCTCACCGCCTCGTCGGCCAACTGCTGCGCGGGGCCGGTGACCGGGTACAGCGTCTACGCCGGGCGCTCCACCTCCCCGACTGGACCGTTCGTGGACCACGAAGGCGTCTCGATGGCCGACTCCCGGGTGGGCGGCACCCAGGTGCTGGCGCAGAACGGTAACTCCATCATCGGCGTGGGCCACCACGCGTTCTTCTCCGACACCACCGGCCAGGACTGGATCCTCTACCACGGGATCGAACGCGATGACGCCTGGCTCGATGCCCCCGGCGGCGTCAACGAGCGGCCCACCTTCATCGACCGCCTCGACTGGATCGACGAGTGGCCGGTGGTCGCGGCCGGGGCTGGCCCCACCGAAGGCTCCCTGACCGGGCCCACCACTGGCTCCGACCAGGGCATCGTGATGGCCGATCCGGCGGCGAGCGAGTCGCTGCGCACGGTCTCCGGCAGCTGGGACTCCGAACCCGAGGAGCTGAACGAGGCCGGAAACGTGGGCCTACTGGCACCTGATGAGGACCCGGCCCGGGTGGAGACCCAGCGGCCGATCCCGCGCGAGGCGCGGATCGAGTCCGATGTCCGCTTCCCCAGCGGGGAGGGAACCTTCACCGTGGACCTGAGCAGGGCAGGACCGCACAACCTCGGCGTGGAGATCGACACCGACGCCGGCGAGCTGCGCGCATGGGTGGACAGCCCTCGGCACGGCGACAGTGCCGTCACGGACCTGCCGGCCACGTTCGACCCGGAGGCATTCACCGGTCTGATCGTCGAGATCCGCGAGGGCAGCGTGTCCGCACGACTGACCGAGAGTCGCCTGGGTGACCCGCTGGCGCAGGTGCAGCTGGAGGTCACCGGCGCGATGCCGCGGCAACACCTGGCGATGACCGCTACCGGCAGCGCCGTTCAGGTGGACAACCTGAGCGTGGCCCCGGCCCACGAGCCGGTCGCCGAAGCCGTGCCGACACCGCAGGCCGGCGAAGCGCTATTCACCGAAGAGTTCGACGGCGATCTGGCGCCCGGATGGCAGTGGGTGCGCCCGCAGGAGGATGTCACCGTCAGCGACGGCGCGCTGAACTGGCCGCTCGCCGGTGCGGACATCGTCGGCTCGAACAACACCGGTGCCCTGCTGCTGCGGGACGCACCGGAGGGCGAGTGGATCATGGACACCGAGCTGACCCTGGACGTCGGTGAGGACGAGATCCGCAACTTCCAGCAGGCCGGTCTGATCGTGCACAGCGATGACGACGACTTCCTCCGGCTGGGCACAGTGGCACTCCAGGCGACCCGCCAGGTGGAGTTCGGTAAGGAGCTGAGCACCGGCGACCGGTTGGACTGGGGCGCTCACCTGGGCGGCCCGACCGCGACCACCATGTGGCTGCGACTGCACCACACGGTCGATCCGGACACCGGCGATCTGCTCTACCGCAGCGCCAGCTCCACCGACGGTGAGAACTGGCGTTGGGGAGCGACCTGGACCCTGCCGGCCGACGCCGATCCTCAGGTCGGTCTCTACGCCGGCGGGGGCAGCGAGCCCGCCACCGTGGCGGAGTTCGAGTCGGTCTCCTTCCACACGGTGGATGACTGAGCAGCCATCAGTTCCGCAACCACAGCGCCTCCGGTGCCGGCGCGAGCCGGCACCGGAGGCACCCCTTGATCCACAAAGAGAGTGAGCTATGCCCGAATCTTGTCCACGCCCGGAGTATCCGCGTCCGCAGATGGTGCGTTCGGAGTGGTTGAACTTGAATGGTTGGTGGGACTTCGAGGTCGATCAGGGTGATTCGGGTCTGGAGCGGGGCCTGGTCGAGGCGCCGTTGACTCGGAGCATCCTGGTGCCGTTCGCTCCGGAGTCGCAGGCTTCCGGGATCGGGGAGACCGACTTCCTGCAGGCGGTCTGGTACCGGCGGGAGATCTCGGTGCCCGAGCACTGGGCGGGGCAGCGGGTGCTGCTGCACTTCGGCGCGGTCGATCATGACACCACGGTGTGGGTGGACGGCACCGAAGTGACCCGCCACCGCGGCGGGTTCTCCCCGTTCACCGCCGACATCACCGACGCCCTCACCGATGGCCGCGGCACCATCACCGTGCGGGCCCGGGACCTGCGTGAAGAGGTCCAGGCCCGCGGGAAGCAGGCGACCTGGTATTCGAACACGCACTGCCAGTACACCCGCACCACCGGAATCTGGCAGACCGTCTGGGCCGAACCGGTCCCACCCGTGCACCTCAAGCGCCCGCGGATCACCCCCGATGTCGGCGGCGAGTGTTTCCGCATCCAGGCACCGGTCAGCGCCAACCGGGCCGGGTACCGCCTGCGCGCCACCCTGAGCGCGAACGGGATCGAGCTCACGACGGCGCAGGTCCGGGCGGATCTAGACCTGGCCCCCGCCCTACAGCTCACCATTCCGGTCGAGAGCGTGCGCCTGTGGTCCCCGACCGACCCACACCTGTACGACCTCCGCATCGAACTGCTGGACGAGACAGACCAGGTGATGGACGCCGTCGAGAGCTATGCCGGGCTGCGTTCGGTGAGCATCGACGGCCAACACCTACTACTGAACGGCAAACCGGTGTTCCAGCGCCTGGTCCTGGACCAGGGCTACTGGCCCGAATCCTTGATGACGGCCCCGAGCGATGAGGCGCTGGTCCGCGACATCGAACTCGGCATCGCGGCCGGGTTCAACGGCGCCCGAATCCACCAGAAAGTCGCCGAGGAACGCTACCTCTACCACGCCGCCCGCCTGGGCTACCTCCTCTGGGGCGAGTTCGGCGACTGGGGCGTGAGCGGACAAGGAACCCGCGGACACAACCAGCAACCCACCGCCTCCTTCACCACCCAATGGCTGGAAGTCCTCGAACGCGACTACAACCAACCCGCGATCATCGGCTGGTGCCCCCTGAACGAGACCCACCAAGTCATCCACGACCGCATCACCGTCCTGGACGACATCACCCGCGGCATGTTCCTCGCCACCAAAGCCGCCGACACCACCCGACCAGTCATCGACGCCTCCGGCTACTCCCACCGCGTCGCCGAAACCGACGTCTATGACTCCCACTCCTACGAACAAGACCCCACGGCCTTCGCCGCCGAACAAGCCGGCCTCGCCCACGGCCACCCGCAGCGCAACAAACCCGCCGACGGCGAATTCTCCCTGCCCTACGCCGGCCAACCCTTCTTCGTCTCCGAATACGGCGGCATCTGGTGGAACGCCGAACTCGCCGCCGCCCACGCCAGCGGCGAACAACGCGACGCCTCCTGGGGCTACGGCCAACGCGTAGCCACCGAAGAAGAGTTCCACCAACGCTTCACCGGCCTCACCGCAGTACTACTCAACAACCCCCACATGTTCGGCTACTGCTACACCCAACTCACCGACACCTTCCAAGAACAAAACGGCATCTACCACTTCGACCGCACCCAGAAGCTCGACACCACCCGCATCCGCGACGCCCAACAACAACCCGCCGCCTACGAACAGCACTAACCCGCCCACAACCGCGTCGGAACACCCTCGGCGCACTCGAACCACCCCGTAGACAGGTTCGAATGCGCTCAGGGCGTTCCAACGGGGGAAGGAGGAGGACGGCGGGGTTCCTCACCGCTCAGATGAGCACGTCGACCGATGGGGCGGGGCATCGGGAGAAAGTGAGGAGCGCACGCTTCGAGCCGAGGTCCACGGAAGGACAGATGAGACGCTTCCCCCTCACCGCGGTCGCCCTCGTGCTCGGCCCGGCGCTCCTGCTGGCCGGCTGCGGTCCGGACCAGACCACCCCGGACGCCGAGGACGCGACGTCCTACACCAATCCCGTGTACGACCAGGACTTCCCGGACCCGTTCGTGCTGGAGGCGGACGGGCAGTGGTACGCCTACTCCACCCAAGCGACCGCGGGCGCGATGCCAATCCTCCGCTCGGATGACCTCATCTCGTGGACGACGGTCGGAAACGGTATGCCTGAGCTCGCCCCTTGGGCCAGCGTCGGCCGGAACTGGGCTCCCGAAGTGGCGAAGATCGGCGACCGCTACCTCGCCTACTACACCGCGATGGACGGCGAGTCCGGGCTCCAGTGCCTCGGCATCGCCGCCGCCGAGTCCCCCGAGGGCCCCTTCATCGACGAGGCGGAGGAGCCGTTCATCTGCCAGGAGGACCAGGGCGGATCGATCGACGCATCTCCGTTCATCGATGCCGACGGCACCCCGTACCTGCTCTGGAAGAACGACGGCAACCTGATCGGCTCTACCACGTGGGTCTACGCCCAGGAGCTGTCCCCGGACGGGATGTCCCTGGTGGGTGAGGGCCCGACCCGACTGATCTCCAACGACCAGGACTGGGAGGGCGTCCTTGTGGAGGGGCCGTCCCTGTGGCTCAAGGACGGGAAGTACTACCTGTTCTACTCGGCGAACGGCTACGGCTCACCCGAGTACGGCGTGGGGTACGCGGTCGCCGAGGACGTCCTGGGCCCCTACACCAAACCTGCCGACGAACCTTTGCTGGCCTCGAACGACGTAGCCGTCGGCCCCGGCCACGGCATGGTCGTCGAGACCGAGACCGGCACCTGGTACGTCCACCACGCGTGGCCACCCGATGCCGTCGACGAGCCGGTGCCCGGCCGGCAGCTGTGGCTCACCCCGCTGACCTGGACCGATGAGGGCGAGCCGGTGCTGGCGGAGCCATCCCTAGAGGTCGACACCCACCCCTGAGCGGAGCATGGGGCGAACCCAAGCGCGCGAACCACACCCCGACGACAGGACGGGATACGCCCAGCCCGCTCCCAGGAAACTTTCAGCCAGTGCGCGCACACTGGAGCGATGAACTCATCTGAGGCTGCCCAGAAGGCGCCGGAGGCGCACCTGCTGGTCGTCGACGACGAACCGAACATCCGCGAGCTGCTGTCCGCCTCGCTGCGGTTCGCCGGCTTCGACGTGACCGTGGCGGCCGACGGCAACGAGGCACTGCGCCAGGTAGCGGCGAGTACCCCGGACCTGATCGTGCTGGACGTGATGATGCCGGATATGGACGGTTTCACCGTGACCCGCCGGCTGCGGGACAAGGGCGTACGTGTCCCGGTGCTGTTCCTCACCGCCAAGGACGAGACGGCGGACAAGATCGCCGGTCTGACCGTGGGCGGGGACGACTACGTCACCAAACCGTTCAGCCTGGACGAGGTGATCGCACGGATTCGGGCGATCCTGCGCCGGGCGGCCGCCACCGCGGCGATGACCGAGGACTCGCTGCTGCGGGTCGGTGACCTGGAGATGGACGAGGACGCGCACGAGGTGCGCCGCGGGGGCGCCGAGATCGAACTGTCCCCCACCGAGTTCACCCTGCTGCGCTACCTGATGCTGAACTCCGGTCGAGTGCTCTCCAAAGCGCAGATCCTGGACCATGTGTGGGCCTACAACTGGGGCGGCGACGGCGCGATCGTGGAGTCCTACATCTCCTATCTGCGCCGCAAGGTGGACACCCCATTCACCCCGGACTCGCCGCCGCTGATCCACACCAAGCGCGGGGTGGGATACGTCCTTCGTGAACAGCAGTAGCCCGGCGGCCAAGGAGCGCGCGATGGACCGGATGCCGCTGCGCGTCCGGCTGGTGCTCATCCTGTCCGCGCTGCTGGTGCTCGCGCTGGCGGTGACGGCCGTGGTCACCCTGACCCTGCTGAAGCGGTCCCTGATCAACCAGGTGGACGACAACCTGGACAACGCGGTGCAGCTGCTCGAGGCGCGCGGGTCCTGGCCGGCCAATGCGCCGACCAACGATCAGCCGACCACCTTCTACATGCGGGTGATGTCCGCGGACGGATCGGCCTACTTGGACGCACCCGCCACTACCGGCACCGATGCGGTGCCGGATATTCCACCGATCACCTACGACGAGATGCTGCAGGTGGCCGGAGACGTGCGCACTGTCGGCTCGGTGGAGGGCGCTACCGAGTGGCGGATGGTGATGGTGCGTGGGGTGGACGAGTTCGGCACCCCGGTCTCGGTGGCGATCGCCCTTCCGCTGGATGCCGTGAACAGCACGCTCGCGCAGATGCAGCTGTTCATCATGCTGGTGGGACTGGGGATGGTGCTGCTGGCCGGGGTCACCGGGTACGCGGCGGTGCACCGGTCGCTGCGCGGGCTGCGCGCGATCGAGGACACGGCCGCCGAGGTGGTCACCTACGGCGACCTGACCCGGCGCGCTCCGGTGGCACCGGACTCCACCGAGGTGGGCCGGCTGGGATCGTCGTTCAATGCGATGGTGGCGAACCTGGAGACCGCGTTCGCCGCCCAGGCGGCCTCCGAGGCGCGCATGCGCCGGTTCGTCGCCGACGCCTCGCACGAGCTGCGCACCCCACTGGCCTCGATCCGCGGCTACGGCGAGCTGTACCGGATGGGTGCGGTACCGGACGAGCAGCTGCCGGCCACGTTCTCCCGGATCGAGTCCGAGGCGATCCGGATGGGCACTCTGGTCAACGACCTGCTCGCGCTCGCCCGCCTGGACGAGGGTCAGGGGCTACGGCTCGCGCCGGTAGACCTGCGGGCGGTCGCCGCCGACGCGGTCGGGGACCTGCGCGCCCTGGACTCCGACCGTCCCACCGAGCTGCTCGCCCCGGAAGAGGTGTGGGTCACCGCCGACGGGGACCGGATCCGGCAGGTGGTGACCAACCTGATCGGGAACATCGTGCAGCACACTCCGGCGGGTACCGCAGTGGAGGTCGCCGTTGCCGCTCAGGGTGGGTGGGCCCGGATCGAGGTACGCGACCACGGCCCTGGCGTCCCCGAGGAGGAGGCGGCCCGGATCTTCGAGCGGTTCTACCGGCCGGATACTTCCCGCGCCCGCACCTCCGGCGGCGCCGGCCTGGGTCTGGCGATCGTCGCGACGATCCTCGCCGCGCACGGCGGTGCTGTGGAGCATCACCCCACTCCCGGAGGCGGCACGACGATCGTGGTGTACCTGCCGCAGGGTCAGCCTGGCGGGCAGGCCGGCGGGCAGGGGCAGCCTGGCGGGCAGGATCAGCCGAGCACGCAGGGTCAGCCCGGGGCTGCGGACGATCCGTCGTCCTGATCGGCGGCAGCACCGGCGCGGATATCCCGCGGGTCCACCCGCAACCACACCTGCGCACCGGCACGTAGCCAGGCCGGGTCCACCCGGGCGGCCGGAACGTCCGCGACCAGCTCGGGTGAGCCGGACAGCCGAAGCCGCACACCGCCGTCGGCCGGTTCCACCCAGCGCACCGTGGTGCGCGCCACGTTCGGCTCGCCCGGGCGCTCCGCGTGGATCTCGACGGCGGACGGCCGGATCCGTAGGACACACGCCTGGCCGCGGCCCATCCTGGCAGGAGAGCCGTCTGCGCCGGGATCGGCGAGCTGCCACTCGCCCAGCGAGGTGCGGACCCGGCGGTCGGCCAGGAGCTCACCGGGCAGCAGGTTCACCCCGGCGAGGGTGGCTGCGAACGGGGTCCGCGGGGCGCCGAGCACGTCGGCGACCGGCCCCTGCTCGGCTACCCGGCCCTCGTGCAGCACGGCGATCCGGTCGGCGAGCACCACGGCGTCGAGCACGTCGTGGGAGACGATCACCGTGGTGGTACCGCTGGCGCGGACCTGCTCGGCGAGGAGCTGGCGGACCTGCGGGGCGGTCTGCACATCCAGCGCCGCCAGCGGTTCGTCCAGCAGCAGCACATCCGGCTCAGCGGCGAGCGCGCGGGCGATCGCTACCCGTTGCTGCTGGCCACCAGAGAGGCGCCCGGGCCGGTGCCGGGCGTGCGCGCTCATCCCTACCTGCTCCAGCCAGTGCTGAGCGCGCTCCCGCGCCGGCCTGGGCCGCTGCCCGGTGCTGCGCGGTCCGAAGGCCACGTTCTCCAGTGCGCTCAGGTGCGGGAACAGAGCCGGATCCTGGGAGAGTAGCCCGACCCGGCGGTCCCGCGGCGGCAGGAGGGTGCCGGCGCTGGCGTCGGTGAGGCTGCGTTCGCCGAGGGTGACTGTGCCTCGTTCCGGGCGGAGCAGCCCGGCGATCACGTGCAGCAGCGTCGACTTACCGGAGCCGTTCGGGCCGACCACGGCGAGCACCAGGCCGGCCGGGACGTCGACGGCGACGTCGAGGTGGAAGTCGCCCTGCCGCAGGGCTACCTGGGCGTGCAGGTCGGCAGGTGCGGTCGTGGCCGCATCCCGCGCCATGGCGTCCGGCGCGCTCACTGCGTCGACCCCGTCACCAGGCCACCCGCCGGCGCCAGTCCCGCAGGCCGATCAGGATCACCAACGCCACCACCACCAGCAGCACTGCGAGCGCGAGCGCGGCGTCCCGGCCCACCCCGGCGCCGTTGAACGCGGTGTAGATCGCCATCGGCACCGTCTGCGTCGCCCCGGGCCGGTTCCCAGCGACCATCGCGGTAGCACCGAACTCGCCGACCGCGCGGGCGAAGGCGAGCACGGTCCCGGCGGTCAGCCCCGGCAGCACCAGCGGGAGGGTGACCCGGCGCAGGACCGTCCAGCTACCGGCGCCGAGGGTAGCGGCCACCTGCTCGTACCGGCTTCCGGCCGTGCGCAACGAACCTTCGAGGGAGAGCACCAGGAACGGCATCGCCACGAAGGTCTGCGCGAGCACCACAGCGGCCGAGGTGAACGGCACGCTGATCCCGAACACCTGCAGCGCCTGCCCGAGCCAACCGTTCCGGCCGAACAGGTACAGCAGCGCCATCCCGCCCACCAGCGGTGGCAGCACCAGCGGCAGGGTGACCAGGGTGCGCAGTACCGCGGCCAGGCCTTCCGGGGCCCGGGAGAGCAGCAGCGCCAGCGGTATCCCGAGGACCAGGCAGCAGATCACCGCGACTGCTCCGGTGCGCAGCGAGAGCCCGAGGGCGAACACTGCCTCCGGCGAGGTGATGGCAGCCGGGAAGGTCGACCACTCCACCCGGGGGAACAGTGCCGCCAGCGGCAGCACCAGGGTGGCGACCGCGAGCACGGCGACGGCGATCACCCACGCGGGAAGCCGGCCGCGCACCTGGGCGCGCCGGGAGGGCCGGGCGAGTCCCGCCGTCGACCGTTCGGAGGTGCGCACCCCGGTGGTCACTGCGCCTCCGGCACTCCGAAGCCGTACCCGACCAGCACGTGCATCCCGTCCTCGGACATCACCAGATCCACGAGCTCCTGGCCGAGCACGGAGTCCTGCAGCGCCACGATCGGATACTCGTTGACCACCTCGGCGGCCTCGCCCGGGACCACAGCCTCCAGCTCGTTCTCCCGGGAGGTGACGTCGGTGGCGTAGACCAGCGCCGCATCCACCTCCCCGGAGACCACCCGCTCCGCCGCAGCGGTGACGTTCTGCTCCAGGCTGACCGGCTCTCCCCCGAACCCGGCGAGGTCGAACAGCTCGGTGGCGGCCGCACCGCAGGGCACTTCCGGGGCGCAGGTCACGAAGGTCGCCTCGTCCAGGTCCGCCAGGGACGTGATCCCCAGCGGGTTTCCTTCGGGTACGGCGATCACCAGGGTGTTCGTGGCGAACAGGGTCGGTTCCAGATTCTGATCGGGGAAGGCGGCGACCAGGTCCTCCATCGTGGAGGTGTTGGCCGTGGCGAGCACGTCGGCCTGGGCGCCCTCGGTGAGCTGGGTGACCAGGGTGGAGGACCCGTCGTAGACAGCGGGCTCGATCCTCACGTCCGGGTGGTCCTCGGCGAACATCTCCAGCAGGTCCTCCATCGGCTCGGTCAACGAGGCGGCGGCGAACACGGTCAGGGTCTGGTCTCCCCCACCTTCGCCTGCCGTGTCCGAGGGCTCCGGATCGCCGGAAGTTCCCGCATCACCGGAGTCGCCGGAGCTGCAGGCGGCAGTCAGCGCGAGGATCGCGGCAGCGGCGAGCCAGGTGGCGGCGGCGCGGCGCGCGGGCGATGCGGCGGCGCGACGCGCGGGCGATGCGGCGGAGCCGGACCGGTTGTTTGCGTAGCGGCGGCGCGCGGGGGAACGGCGGGTGCTCATCGGGCATCCACGATCACGGTGGTGGCCTTCACCACGGCGCTCGCGCGGTCCCCGACCTCCAGGCCGAGGTCGCGGACCGCCTCGGCGGACATCAGCGACACCACGCGGTAAGGCCCGCACTGCAGGTCCACCTGAGCCATCACCGCATCGGCGGTGATCGCAGTGACCAGCCCGGTAAACCGGTTCCGGGCACTGCTGCCGCTGCCCACGTGCGGGGACTCGGCCCGCTCCTGGGCCCAGCGGGCGAGCGCCTCGCCGGGGACCACCAACCGGCCGGCCTCATCACGCGCACCGGGCAGGGAGCCGGCGTCCACCTGGCGGCGCACCGTGTCCGGGCTGACACCGAGGAGCTCAGCCGCTTCACTGATCCGATACTGCGACATGATCGCCATCATACAGGCGCGTCTGCACGTTCGATCCGCATATGGTGGCGCACACGCGCCCCACCGACTGCACCCATCCGACCGACTACCATCCCCTGCGCAGACACTCGTCTGAGTACCTCCTGGACATCGGAGTACCAAAGTTTCGGTACTCCGATGTCCAGGAGGTACTCAGTTGGTCGTGCCGCCGAGGTAGCGAACCCGAGACAGCACATAGCCGGCGGACCCGCGTTAGCGTGGTGAGATGCAGATCACCTCCGGCACTGTGGCCCTGATCTCCGGCGGCGCCTCCGGCCTGGGCGAAGCCACGGCGAGACGCGTGATCGCGGCGGGTGGCGCCGTCGTGCTCCTCGACCTGCCTTCCTCCCCCGGTGCGGACCTGGCCGCCGAGCTCGGCGAGCGTGCCCGGTTCGCCCCGGGCGACGTTCGCGACGACGAGGCGGTGGGCTCCGCCGTCGAGCTGGCCCGAGACCTGGGCGAGCTGCGCGTGGCAGTCTCCTGCGCGGGGGTGGCCACCCCGGGCCGGATCCTCGGCAAGCGCGGCCTGCTCCCGCTGGAGGACTACCGGCGGGTGGTGGAGATCAACCTGGTCGGCACGTTCAACCTGCTCCGGCTGGCCGCCGAGGCGATGGCCGGCAACGAAGCCGCCAAGGAGGACGCCGACCGCGGTGTGGTGGTGCTGACCGCCTCGGTGGCGGCGTTCGAAGGACAGGTCGGCCAGGCCGCCTACGCCTCGTCCAAGGGCGGCGTCGCCTCGCTCACGCTGACCGCGGCGCGCGACCTGGCGCAGTACGGCATCCGGGTCGCCGGAATCGCACCGGGCATCTTCGGCACCCCGATGATGGCGGGCCTGGGCGAGGAGGTGCAGTCCGGGCTGGAGGCACTGGTCCCGCACCCGCCCCGGCTTGGCCGCCCGGAGGAGTACGCCGCGCTGGTCGAGCACATCGTGACCAACCCGTACCTGAACGGCGACGTGATTCGCCTGGACGGCGGGCTGCGGATGCCGCCTCGCTGAGCCAGCGCCGCCTGAGGCCCCGGTCGGCGCGCTGAGCCGGAGCCGCCCCGCACCCCAGTCGGTGCCCGCGCGGGCTACCGTGGGACCATGGCTCTCCCTCCGCTGGTCGAACCCGGACCGCCGCTGAACCGCGTCGAGACGGAGCGGTTCGCCCGGCACCTGTTCCTGCCCCAGCTCGGCGAGATCGGGCAGCGGCGGCTGCGCGCGGCGAAGGTGGCGGTGATCGGTGTCGGCGGTCTCGGCTCGCCGGCCCTGCTGTACCTGGCCGGCGCGGGCGTAGCCACCCTCGGGCTCTTCGACGACGACGTGGTGGAGCGCTCGAACCTGCACCGGCAGGTGATCCACACCGTCGACGACATCGGCCGCCCGAAAGTGGACTCCGGCGCCGAGCACCTGCTCGCGCTCAGCCCGGACCTGACCGTCCACCGGCACCACGTCCGCCTGGACACCGAGACCGCCACCGAGCTACTCACCGGCTACGACCTGGTGCTGGACGGCACCGACAACTTCGCCACCCGCTACCTGGTCAACGACGCCTGCGCCGAGCTCGGCATCCCACTGGTGTGGGCATCGATCTTCCGCACCGACGCCCAGATCTCGGTGTTCTGGTCCCGACCGCCGGCCGGTGAGCAGCCGCGCACGCTGCGCGACCTGTTCCCGCACCAGCCACCGGAGGGGTCGGTCCCCTCCTGCGCCGAGGGCGGCGTGCTCGGCGCGATGTGTGGGCAGGTCGGCGCGATCATGGCGAACGAGGCGATCAAGCTGATCGCCGGGATCGGGGATCCACTGTTCGGCCGGGTGCTGGTGCTGGACACCCTCGCCGCCAGCGGGCGCGAGATCCCGTTGCGGCCACGCACGACGGCGCCACCCGGGTCGGTCTCGGCGCCCACCTCGCCCTCCGGTACAGCGGCGAGTACCGCTGCCGACGGCGGGGCCTCGCCTGGAGAGGGTCCGCTGCCGCCGCCCTCGGGCTCGCCGGCGCCGCTGCCGGCACCGAACGGCAGTCTGCCGCCGCCGCCGCCGGCGGACGAACCGTTCGAGCGGATCAGCGCCGCCGAGCTGGAGGAGCGCCTGCAGGACCGGCGCTACGGCCGGGACGACTTCATCCTGATGGACGTGCGCGAACCGGCGGAGTACACCCAGCGCTCCATCCCGGGCGCCCGGCTGGTGCCGCTCGCCCAGGCGCTCACCCAGTCCGGCCGGGCCGGACTGGACCACCAGGTGCCGGTGGTCGTGTACTGCGCGACCGGGCCGCGCGCGGAACGGGCCGCCCGGGACCTGACTACCGCGGGCTTCGCCACCACCGTGCTCACCGGGGGCATGACCGCCTGGCAGCAGCTGTGAGCGCCGACCGGCGCAGTGTCGCCGAGCACCAGGCAGCGCTCGCTGCGCTCACCAGGCCGCTGCCGGCGCGCACGCTGGGGCTGGCCGAGGCCGGCGGGTGCGTGCTCGCCGCCGACGTCACCAGCCGCACCCCGATCCCCCTGTTCGACAACTCCGCGATGGACGGGTACGCCGTCCATGCCGCAGACCTGAGCGGGGCGAGCCCGGCCCGCCCGGTAACCCTGCCCGTGGTGGCCGACCTGCCCGCCGGCGCCACCGAGGCCCCGGCGATCGGGCCCGGAAGCGTCGCCCGGATCATGACCGGCGCACCGATGCCGGACGGACCGGACGCCATCGTGCCGGTGGAGGACACCGATGCCGGCACCGAGCAGGTGCGGATCACCGCGGAGCCCGCACCCGCGGCACACCTGCGCCGCCGGGGTGAAGATGTGGCAGCCGGGGATCTGGTGCTGCGCGCGGGCACGGTGCTGCACGCCCCTCAGCTCGCAGCCGCCGCGGCCTGCGGGCACGGCGAGCTGCTGGTGCACCCGCGACCCCGGGTGGCCGTGATCTCCACCGGCTCGGAGCTCGTGCCGGCCGGGGAACCATGTGCCTGGGGTCAGATCCCGGACTCCAACTCCCATCTGCTCGCTCAGGCGGTGCGCGAGGCCGGTGGTGCGGCGACCCGGCTCGGCGCGGTGCCCGACGACGCCGACGCCTTCGCTGCCACGTTGCGCCAGGTGTCCGGCGAGGTAGACCTGATCATCTGCTCCGGTGGGGTCAGCGTGGGCGCCTATGACGTGGTCAAGGAGGTGCTCGCGCCGCTGGCGACGATGTGGTTCGGTCCGGTGGCGATGCAGCCCGGTAAGCCGCAAGGGCTGGGCCGCCTGCCCAAGGGGCCGGTGGTGGTGGCGCTGCCGGGGAACCCGGTGAGCGTGCACGTCTCCTTCGAAGTGTTCGTCCGCCCGGCGCTGGCCCGGATGGCTGGCCAGGACGACGGCGGAGCCCACCTTGAGGAGGCGACGGTCGCCGTCGGGTGGCGCTCGCCTTCCGGACGGGAGCAGTACATCCCGGTCGTGGTGGACCCGGCCAACGACCGGGGCGGGCTGCCCGCAGTGCGCCCGGTGACACCGCGGGGATCCGGCTCACACCTGGTGGCCAGCCTCGCCGGTGCGCAGGCACTCGCCCGGGTGCCGGCCGAGGTTGACCAGGTGGCTGCCGGCGAGACGGTACAGATTCTGCGGACCGAGAGGACCCCCGGCTGATGAGCAAGTTCACCCACCTGGACGAGGCCGGTCAGGCCCGGATGGTCGACGTCACCGAGAAGACCCCGACGGTGCGCTCGGCCACTGCCACCGGCCTGGTGCGCTGCGCCCCGCACGTGGTGGCGGCGCTGCGCGACGGTTCGGTACCCAAGGGGGATGTGCTCGCTGTGGCCCGGGTGGCGGGGATCGCCGGCGCGAAGCGCACTCCGGAGCTGCTGCCGCTGGCGCATGTGATCGGTGTGCACGGCGTGGTGCTGGACGCCGAGGTCACCGACGACGGGGTGGAGCTGACCGCGACCGCGCGCACCGCCGACCGCACCGGGGTGGAGATGGAGGCGCTGACCGCGGTCAGCGTGGCCGCGCTGAACGTGGTGGACATGGTCAAGGCGCTGGACAAGTCCACCTCGATCGAGTCGGTACGCCTGATCGCCAAGACCGGCGGCAAGTCCGGCGACTGGCACCGCGAGCCCTGACCCACCACCCGCCGAGCCCCAAGACCTGCCTTCCTCCGCGGGCAGGTGAGGTCGACGGGACCGGTGGTGTTGGTAGTCAGGACGAAGGGTTGTCCAGGAGCTGGGCGAGCGCGTCGAGGGAGCGCCTCGCTTCGTGGCGTACCCCGATCGGCACGATCCTCGCCCGCCCGGGAACCCGGACACCACCGGTCAGCGCTACCCGAGTGCCGCCAGAGCTGTGCGGTGTGGCGGCCATCGCGATGATGAGGAACCTGCTCTGCAGCCAGCACCAGCCGGGTCGCTCGATGCCGACCAGCAGTGCGCGCATTCCGCGGCGGCTGCTGGCGAGCAGCCGCACCCGGTCGCCGTCCCGGGACAGGACCTGCACCCGCCGCATGTCCGGCTGGACCTGGGTGAAGCCGCCCGGGAAGTCGGTCAGGGTGGACCACACCGAGTCGAACTCGGCGGCGACGACACGTTCGGTCACCGCCGCCCCGGGGACTCCGGCGGCGACTGTGTGCAGACGCTGCACCGGATCGAGGCTCGTGCTGGGCCAGTGGGGGTTCATGAGGTCCACGCTTTCCTGAAGGCTGCCCTCGCTCGGTGCAGCCGCGATTTCACGGTCCCGGGCGGCACCTCGAGGTAGCCCGCTGCAGTTGCTTCGTCCATGCCGTGCAGATCCCGGAGCACGAGGACGGCGCGGTGCTCCGGTCGGAGCCGGTGAAGGACGTCCCGCACATCGGTGGCGAGCTCGGGATCTCCTGGCTTGGGCACCGCGTCGAGGCCGGTCGGGTCGACGGCCAGCGCCCGGCCCGTTCCCCCCGCGTGCCGCAGCGCCTCCCGGACGGCGATGGTCCGGACCCAGGCGTACAACGTCACCGGCTCCCGCAGCGTGGGCAGTCGGCGCAGCACGATCATCAACGCCTCCTGCGCAGCATCCGCACCCGCGTCGAGCGCGATCGCGCCGCAGATCCGCCCGACATACGGCTCGAGCAGGTCGAGCAGCTCGACCAGAGCAAGCGTGTCACCGCCCTGCACGGCACGGACCAGATCCGCGCCGCGCTGGATCGGAAGGTCGAGGGTCACGGCAAGAATTCCACCATCTGGGTGGAGATCCGACCAGGGCAATCCAACGGCAGGCCGTGCCCGCAGTCGTCGAACACCCGCACGGTGGCGTTCGGCAGCAACTGCCCGAACACCGCCGCCCGATCGACTGGCAGCACGGAGTCTTGGCCGCCCCAGAGGACCAGGGTCGGCTGCTCGGTTGTGGCAAGTCCGGCCTCGACCGTGCTCCAGTCGAGCCGGGCTTGCAGCTCATACATCGAGCGCACGTTATCCGGGCGGGTCTGCGCCGCGAAGAATCCCTCCGCCAGCTCGTCCGTGATCCGGTCGTCGTGGACGAACAAGCTCTCCAGACTGGAATCGGCGGTCGCTCGGCTGCTCGCACCGAGCCTCGTCAGAGCGCGCCCGATGACTGGCAGCTTCAGCATCTCCCAGCTGGTCGGGTCGGGCCGATCCAGCCCGGAGGGTGCCAGCAGCATCAGACGGGAGACCCGCTCGGGGTGTTGCTGGGCGAAGGACAGCGCCCAGCCCCCGCTCCACGAGCTGCCGGCCAGTGCCGTCCGCTCGAGGCCGACGGCGTCCAGAAAGGTCTGCACAGCAGAGGTCATTCCAGGCAGGTCGAAGCGGAACTCCTCATCGTGCAGGTCGGTGAACCCCTGCCCGGGCAGGTCCACCGCGTAGACCGTGTGGTCGGCGGCCAGCGCGCGGATCTGCGGAAGCCAGGAGGAGATCCAGGCGGCGCCCGGGGAGAGCAGCACGACCGGTGACCCTTGGCCGTGCTGGACGTAGTGGAAGCGGGCCAGCTCGGTGTCGACATACTGCGACTGGAGCCCGCCGAGACCGTGGACCGGCGCGTAGTCCTCCACGACCCGCGGGGTGAGCCCATAGGCGCCGTACACCAGCAGGGCAACCAGTACGACGGGCAGCGCGAGGGCCCACGTCCGCACGGCGACTGTGCGACGCCAGCCGGTAGCGCGGGCCGGGCGGAGCAGCCGGAAGCCGGCGATGGCCATCGCCAGGCACAGCGGCGTGTAGGCGAGCAGGTTGATCCAGTAGAAGCCGTCGGGCAGGTGACCGGTGGCGGGGATAGCCCAGAGCACACCCAGCAGCCCTCGGGTCAGCACTCCGGCAGTGACCGCTGCGGTGCCGAGCTGCCACAACAGCCCGAGCCGGTGGCCGCGCCCGAGCAGAGCCCGGGCGGCCACCAGGCCGGCGCCCACGCTGACCAGCACGGCCAGCGGAATCAGCAGACCGGGCCGGAAGTCGACACCGAAGCCGAGCACCGCGACCGAGAGGGAGAACTCGTCCGGTGCCGGCCAGACAGCCCCGGTCGCCCAGTACAGGTGCAGGGCCGCATCGACCAGCAGGACCGCGGCCATGCCGAGGCCGAGGCGACGCTCCCGTCGGTCGGAGGTTGGGGTGCTGACGCGCGGACGGTTGCCGATCGTGGGCCGGCCCGCGGCTCGGGTGAGGGTGCTCATACCCACAAGAGGGACCGTCGCGCCGATCGGTTCCATCGAGTTCGTGAACTTGCGACGAGGACCGGCCCGACGCGCACCACGCGCCCGCGAGCGCCCATCCTCTGGCAGACTCGAGAGCAGAGATCCGGGCCCGCCCGCCGGGCCCCGTCGAAGGAGGAGTCGTGACCGAAGTTCGGTACTTCGCGGCTGCCGCGGAGGCGGCTGGGCGCCAGGGTGAGTCCTTGGCCGCCGGGACCATCGGTGAGCTGCGTGCCCTGATGGTGGACCGGCACGGGGAGCAGCTGGAGCGGGTGCTGACCACCTGCTCGCTGCTCGTGGACGGGGTGGCCGCCGAGCCGGACACCACCCTGGGCGCCACCGATGTGGTGGACGTGCTGCCGCCGTTCGCCGGCGGCTGAGCCCAGATTCGCTGAATCGATCCACACGTCACCGGTCGCACTCGCTCGTGCTCTCGGGTAGCTACTCACCGAGTTCGGTCACGACCGCCTCGGGCCGGGCCCGGTCAGGAGCGCGGCCGGTGGGGTGACGGGGCTGTCGGTGGGTGGCCTCCGCTGAGGCCACCCCGCTCAAAGGCCGAGTGCTGCGGCGACCGGGCCGCGGACCTGCTCGAAGAGTTCCTCGGTGGCAGCGGTCAACAGCCACTCCTGACGCTGCCGCGAGTCGTACTCGCTGCCGTCCAACCGGCCGGTACGCCCGCCGAGCTCGGCCACCATCAGCGCACCGGGCACGTGGTCCCAGGGCCAGTCCTTGCGGAACAGCATGTAGTCGACGCCACCGGTGATCACCTGGGGGTAGTCCACGCCGGCGCACCACCAGGAGTCGGTGACCTCGGCGAACGGTCCCGGGGCCAGGCCGTGCAGATCGGTCGAACTCGCCCCGCGAATCTCTGCCGGCTCGCTCGCGCGCGGCAGGGCGGAGAGCTGCTCCCCGTTGCGAGACACCCCGGCACCGGCTTCGGCCACGAACGCGACCTGGTGCTCCGGCTGCCAGATCCAGCCGCGCAGAGCCCGTCCGTCCCGCAGCTCGGAGACCATCACCGCGTGGTCCGGTGAGCCATTGACGAAGTTCTT
This sequence comes from Ruania zhangjianzhongii, assembly GCF_008000995.1. Classification (NCBI taxonomy): domain Bacteria; kingdom Bacillati; phylum Actinomycetota; class Actinomycetes; order Micrococcales; family Ruaniaceae; genus Ruania; species Ruania zhangjianzhongii. Next base: position 1,042,982 of record NZ_CP042828.1, on the reverse strand, counting down.
GGTGCCATCCACCGGGTCGATCGTGAACGCGTGCTCGGCGCCGGCGAACGCGGTGAGCAGCCCGGCCTGGGTCTGGGTCGCCTCCTCACCGAGGATGAGTGCGTCCGGGTAGTGCTCGCGCAGCCGTGCGGTGATGGCGATCTCGGACTCGCGGTCGGCCACGGTGACCAGGTCCCCGGGTGCCTTCTCCATCACCTCGTGCTCGGCCAGCGCCCGGAACCGCGGGGTGATGAACTCTGCGGCGGTTTCCTTGAGCAGATCGAGAATCGCGTCGGTGTCCATGGCCTCCAATCTGCCAGAGTTCGCCGGTCAGGCTCGAATCTGTCCATCGCCGGCACTCGTGGGTCCATCGCCGTTCACCAGCCAGTCACGGAGCAGCTCCGCCTTCTGCACCCGGCCCATCAGCCGGTAGGCGCGCTCCCAGTCCTGCGGGGCGGCAAGCATCATCTGGTTCCAGGAGCGCCAGGCCCGAGGCGGGATCGGCACCGCCTCGCCGCCGGAGCGGATCGCGAAGTCCACCAGGACGTCGATGTCGTGGTCGCCGGCGTCCACCTGGAACAAGGCTGCGGTGGCGAACTGGGGTGAGTCCCCGCTCCGGAGCACTGCCGGCAGGCCTCGGGCCGCCAGCACCTCGGCGACCTGATCGGCAGGAACGTCGGTGACCAGATCCCAGTCCCGCACCGTCCCCGTCAGCCCGAGCGCATACAGCAGGGCCGAACCGCCGAGGACCACCTGGCCGCGTGCGGCCAGTGCCGCGAAGAGCGCCTGGACAACCACCAGCGGCGGGTGCGGAGCCGGAGCCACCTACGCTCCGCCGTCGTGCAACACCCGAACGACCCCCACATCCGGGTGACCTGTCCGGTCCCCGGAGGCTCCGCCGTCGGGCATCGGAGCAGGCACGCTCATCCGCCGATGGCGCTCATCGGCCGGTCCGGCTGCAGGAACCCGGGATCGTTGATGCCGTGGCCGGGTAGCTTGCCGGCGATGCAGGTGTGCATCATCTCGGCCAGATCGTCATCGCTGCCGTCGGCACGCAGCACGGACAGCAGATCGGACTCCTCCCGGGCGAACAGGCAGTTGCGCAGCTGACCGTCGGCGGTGATCCGCACCCGGTCGCACGCTCCGCAGAACGGCTTCGAGACCGATCGGATGACGCCCACCGTGGAGGGCCCGCCGTCGATCCGGAACTGCTCGGCCGGAGCGGCGCCGCGCTCCCCCACCGGAGTCAGCTCGAACGCCTCCCCGAGCTGGGCGAGGATCTCCTCACCGGTGACCATCTTCACCCGGGACCAGATGTGCCCGGCATCCAGCGGCATCTGCTCGATGAACCGGATCTCGCAGCCCTTGTCCACGGCGAAGCGCACCAGGTCCACGAGCTCGTCGTCGTTCACGTCCCGCATCGCGACGGCGTTCAGCTTGATCGGTGCGAACCCGGCCTCGATGGCGGCGTCGATACCGTCCAGCACGTCCTGCAGCCGGTCCCGGCGGGTGAGCTCGGCGAACCGCTCGGCGCGGATGGTGTCCAGGCTGATGTTCACTCGCGCCAGGCCTGCTTCGGCCAGCGGGCCGGCGAGCTTGACCAGGCGCAGTGCGTTGGTGGTCATCGAGACCTCGAGCGGGCCGTCTTCGCCTTCGATCGCGGCCATCTGGCGCACCACGTCCACCGCGTCGCGGCGCAGCAGCGGTTCGCCGCCGGTGAGCCGGACCTCGACGATGCCCAGCGCGGCCGCCACCTCAGCCACCCGGACCAGCTCCTCGGTGGCCAGGATGTTCTCCCGAGCCAGCCAGGGCACCCCTTCGGCGGGCATGCAGTAGGTGCAGCGCAGGTTGCAGACGTCGGTCAGGGAGATGCGCAGGTCGCGGTGCACGCGCCCGAAGGAGTCCACCAGAGGGCGGGCGAGATGGCTGGAGACGGTCATGATGTCCTTCCTTTGCCGGCGACCGGCGCACGCGTCGCCCGGACAGCGGGCGCATGCCTCGGAATCCACTTCCAGCCTCGGAATTCAGGTGCAACTGGATTCCGAGGGTCTAAGTGGATTCCGATGGGGCTGGGTGCGGGGCTGGGTGCGGGTGCGGCGCGGTCGGCGCGGTGCGCGCTCATGCCGATCCCACCCAGGTGTGCGACCCGTCGGTCAGCACCTGCTTCTTCCACATCGGCAGCTCGGCCTTGATCCGCTCCACGAGCTGACGGCAGGCGTCGAACACATCAACCCGGTGCGCTGAGCCGGCGCAGACCACGATCGCCAGCCCGCCCACGGCCACGGTGCCGGTCCGGTGGCTGGCTGCCAACGTCACCTCCGGGTACCCGGCAGCGACCTCGGCAGCGATCCGGCCCAGGACCGCCTCGGCGTCCGGGTGGGCGACATACTCCAAGTGGGTGACGGTGCCGGCGGCGTCCGGGCTGTGGTCGCGCACTGTGCCGACAAAACTGGTCAGCGCGCCCTGTTCTGACCCGCTGACTGCGTCCAGGTGCTCGGCCAGATCGAGATCAGTAGCCGAGATCGAGGTGAGCGCGACGACCATCAGTGGTCACCGCCGTCGACCTGGGAGAGCACGTGCGGAATCAGCGGAAGGATGACCTCGACCGCGGTGCTCACCCCACCGAGCGACCCGGGGGCGTTCACCACGAACGCCCGCCCACAGGTGCCGGTCAGACCACGCCCGAGCGCGGAGGTGGGCACGCTGGCGACCTCTCGCCGGCGGATCTCCTCGGCCACCCCCGGCAGCACTCGGTCCAGCACGCGGCGGGTGCCCTCCGGGGTCAGGTCACGCGGGGCCACCCCGGTGCCGCCGCTGGTCAGCACCAGCCGGGCGCCGGAGGATACTGCGGCGGTGATCGCTTCGGCCACGGACAGCTCGCCGTCCGGGATCACCACCACTGGCCCCACGGCGTATCCAGCCTCGGTGAGGCGGCGTGCTGCCTCGGGTCCGGACCGGTCTTCCCGGTCTCCCCGGGCGCACCGGTCCGAGACCGTGATCACCGTCGCCTGCACCTGGTCCGCCATACCTCCAGACTAACTGCGGAAGGGTCATTCCGGAGCCTGGCGGCCCTTCGGTCTGCTGTGCACCGGGCCCGGTCAGGCGTGACCGAGGCAACACCTCTCACAGCGCGGATCGGGACACCTCAGGGCTACGATGACGTGTCCGATCGAGCGAACGGGGAACGAGAGCGTCATGGGCGTCTGCGACGCACCTGCGTGGATGTTGGCAGCGTGGCGGCGGAGTCTCCAGGATGTCGGCGCCACTGCGGACCGACCCACGCTGGAGGCCTACGGCGAGCGGATGATCGAGCGGTGGTCCGCGCCGGAGCGGATCCACCACAACCTCCGCCGGCTGATCGCCGTGCTGGCACGGGTGGACGAGCTGGCGCCGGAGACGCACAACCCGGATGTGGTGCGGTTGGCCGCGTGGTATCACGGCGCCGTGTTCAACGCCGCCGCACAGCACGCGTACGCCCATCGCGGCGGGGTGGACGAGCCGGCCTCGGCCGAGCTGGCGCGCACCGAGTTGACTGAGCTCGGGGTGCCGCCGGCGGTGGTGGACCGGATCGCCGCGCTCATCCTAGGGATCGCCCGGCACACTGCACCGAAGGGCGATATCGACGCTCAGGCGCTCTGCGACGCGGATCTGGGTGGTCTGGCGGCCGAGCCGCAACGCTATGCCGGGTACCGCAAGGAGGTGCGGGCCGAGTACGCGCACATCCCACGGGAGGACTACGTGCGCGCTCGGCTGGCGATCGTGACCAAGCTGCTCGGCCGTGCGTATCTGTTCCAGAGCCCGATGGCCCAGGACTGGGAGGACGCCGCACGGGAGAACCTCACCGCCGAGCTGGACCGGCTCACCGCCGAGGCCGCGCGGCTCACCGCGGAGGGAACGGAGGCTTCCGGGGCCGGGCCCACGGACAGGTCAGCGCCAGATCCGGGGGCGTCAGTGCCAAGTCCGGGCGCGTCAGCGTCAAGTCCGGGCATGTCAGTGCCAAGTCCGGGCACGCCTGAGCAAGCCGGCGACGGCGCAGCTCCTGCGGGTACGGTGGCCGCACCTACCGCTGGGGATGCGCAGGTTGCCGACGACGGCGCAGCCCCCGTCTCCCCACCGGTCCCGGGTGCGGGCGTGGCAAGCACTCCTGCCGTTCCCGATGAGGTGGAACTGCCCGACGGCGGTCCCGGTCCCAGCGGGTTCGAGCCGCGCGCGGTGGAGGATCCGGGGGCCGTCGAGCGGAGGACCCGTGCGGCTGAGGGGAGTCCGGGCGCCGAGCGCGATGCGGGCACTGGGGACGCCGAGGGACCCGAGAATTTCGACGGCGCCGGCGGGATCGAGGGTGCCGGCGGGATCGACGGCGCCTCGATCGAGAGTGCGCCCGTGGACGGCAGGGCGGCCAGGCGCGCAAGCGCTGCCGAGGATCGGACCGCGGCCGACTCCGGCGCCTCACCCACGGAAACCGTTGCCGAACGCAGCCAGCGCCGCTGGGCCGAGCATCTCGCCCGCGAAGCGGCCGACCAGGAGGCGGCCCAGCGGGCTGGCCGCACGGCCGGCCATGTCCACCGGCGCGGCACCAGTGCACCCTCTCCGCTGGAGCCCGGGGTCGGCGATACTGGGGCAAATGAAGGCGTACCAGGGGCCTCGGACGACTTCGACGAGACCTCTTCGCTGAGCCGTCCGCCGCGGATGCCTGCGATCAAGCGCCGCACCAGCGGGCCGGATCGCTCCCCCGAGGGGGCCCGCTCCCCCGAGGACACCTGAGCGCCCAGCACCGGCCACCTCGGACCCAGCCCCTGGCCCGATGCCTCGCTATCCACAGCCCTCCCCCGGGGTCAGGCACCGGATGAGGGCACTCTCCTAGCGTCGAGATCATCGGCTGCGCATCGGGTGCAGCCCGGATCGAGGAGAGATCATGCCGCGTTTCGAAGTCGACAGTGCCGAGGTCGCCCGGGCGGGTGCATCGGCCCGCGCCTCCGCCACCATCATCAACACCGAGGTGACGAACATGATGCGCCATCTCACCGCGCTGCAGTCCTCCTGGCGAGGCGGGGCGTCGTCGGCGTTCGGCGCACTGATCACGGACTGGCGGGCGACCCAGCGGCAGGTGGAGGCCTCGTTGGACAACATCTCGCATGCCCTGGATGCCAGCGCCCGTCAGTACGCGGATGTGGAGAGCAGTAACCTGCGCATGTTCAGTCGCTGACGGCAGCGAATCGCTACTCCGGAATCCGGTTGGCCCCTCGGAATCCACTTCTCACCGGGTTCCGAGGCTCAAAGTGGACTCCGAGGCTCAAAGTGGACTCCGAGGCTCGACGTGGATTCCGACGGGCAGTCACGGAGAGCACACCGGAATTGCTCGCCGCGCCGCTAGGCTCGACGGCGTGATCCTCATCGATCCGCCGATGTGGCCCGCGCACGGCACTCGGTTCTCGCACCTGGTCTCGGACCACACCCTGGCCGAGCTGCACCGCTTCGCTGCTGCGGCCGGGCTGGCTGAGCGTGCTTTCGATGGTGATCACTACGACGTCCCGGAAGAACGGCACGGCCAGCTCGTCCGCCTAGGTGCGGCACCGGTCAGTGCCGGTGAGCTGATCCGCCGGTTGCGGAACAGCGGCCTGCGGCTGCCTGCACGCGCTCGGCCCGAGCGGGTGCAGGCCGTGCTCACGAGCCGGTGGCAGAACCTGATGCCCGGGCAGCCCGGGCTGGGTGCCGAGCTGCTGGACCGCTGGAGTGAACCGCACCGGCGCTACCACACCGGCACCCACCTCCTCGATGTCCTCACCGCGCTGGATCAGCTCTGTACACCGTCACCGCCACCAGCGGTGACGGCGCTCGCAGCCTGGTACCACGATGCCGTCTACACCGGGGCTTCCGGTGCGGACGAACAGGCGTCGGCGGAGCTGGCCGCCCACACGTTGCCCGCCACCGGACTTCCCCCGGACGACATCGCCGAGGTGGTCCGCCTGGTGCTCCTCACCCGATCCCACTCCCCCGCATCCGGTGACACCCCCGGTGCCCTGCTCTGTGACGCTGATCTGGCGGTCCTCGGCCGGGACAGCGCCGGCTATGCCCGGTACCTGCAGCAGGTGCGCGCCGAGTATGCCCACGTCAACGAGCCGGACTGGCGCACCGGAAGGAGCGCCGTCGCGAAGCACCTCCTGGCCCTCCAGCCGCTGTTCCACTCTACGGTCGGCGCCGCCCGGTGGGAATCGACGGCCCGGCGAAATCTGGAGCGCGAGCTCCACGCTCTGGCCGGCGGCGGAACCCCGGTCAGTTCACCTTGACGCCCTGGAACTTCGGTCCGGCGAAGGTGCGGCAGCCGTAGGCGAAGGAGTGGACCAGCTCGTGTCGGTTCCAGAACGGCAGCCGAACTTCCTTCCACTTCGACCGCACCGCCATGGTGCCGGTGAACTCTGCCCCGGGCCGGACCTTGATCCGCAGGTAGGCGTGCACCCGGCTCTGGTAGCGCCGAACCCGAAGATAGTGCCAGTAGCCAGCCGGCTGTGAGCTGTCGATGGTGATGCTCTCCAGGTCGCGCCACGGCAGCCGAAACGCGTGCCCGGCCGCGTCCGCGCCTTCTAGCGCCGACTCGGTGAACGTGTAGGTGCGGGCACGCAGGACCCGGGTCAGCGTGAAGCAGATCAGCAATCCGATCAGGCCAAAGATGCTGCCGACCACCAGCGCCATCGGCCGGCCCTCCATCGGTGGCCTGAGGATGGCGACGATCACGACGCCGAAGCCAGCCACCAGGCAGATCCCACCGGTAAGGCTCTGCACGAGCACGTCCTTCAGAGCAGGTCTCACCACGACCCGATGGACCGAGGGCGATGGCGTGACGGGCACTCCCGGGTCATACGGACTCGGCGATCCGTCGGCTGCATCCGTCATGACATGTCCACCCCGCGGAATCGATCCGCTGCGTAGGTCCGGCAGCCATGGGCGAGGGAGTCGATCAGCTCGGGCTGGTTCCAGAACGGCACCTTGACCGTCCCCTGGCGCGCTCCCAGGGAGGTCAACGCCTTCCCGCGGTCGACCGGCTGCCGGAGCCGGAGGCGCAGGTACGCAGTCGACGGGTTCCGGAAGGCCCGGCGAACGAACAGCGACATCCACAGACTGCGCAGGAACGATCGTTTCTTGTACGCCTGGATCGTGATCTCGGCGACGTCGCTCCAGGGCAGCTCAAAAGTGCGGTGGCTGTAGTCCTCACCTTCGAACGCCGAGTCGGTGAACGTGTAGGTGCGGGTGTGCAGCACGCGTTTGAGCATCAGGCACAGCAACAGCCCCACCACGCCGACGATGCTGCCGGCCACGACCGGCACCGCGCGGTCTGGTAGCTGCGGGTTCGCGATCGCATAGGCCAGTGCTCCGAAGCCGATCACCAGGCAGAACAGCGCGGCGAAGATCTGCGTCGCCTTGTTCTTGCTGTTCGGCGTCACCTTGACCTGGTGCCTGCCCGCGCCCTCGACCGGTGCCCCCGGGTCATACCGGCTCGGCGGCGCATCGTGATCGCGCGATCCCCCCACAGGTTCCATGCCCTGCAGAGTACTCACGAGGACGAGCCGCCGTGGCGCTACCGGCTGAATCCGCGATAGCGATGCCCGGCATAGGTCCGGCAGCCGTACTCCATCGCTGCCAGCAGGTCCGGGTAGGCCAGGAAGGGCAGCGCATAGCGATCGTCGCGCCAGAAATCCCGGAGCTGCGGATACTGCGCCCGTACCTCGGCCGGCATTTCGATGTCCACGCTCGGGAGGCGCGATTCCCGGCCCCCTGGATTCTCCGCCAAGCAGATCGTCACGGCGGAGATGTCGGTCCAGGGAATCGTGCTGCTGTCCTGTGAATCGGCGACATACGCGAAGGCGGCGCGGGTGTACCCGAACCGGGACCCGCGCAGCGTGCGCGGGGCAATCACGGTGAGGTAGATCGCGACGAGAATCAAGAACCCGCCCGCTGCATGGGACGCGATCCGCGTGGTCATCCCGGCACGTGGCTGCTCACCGACGATCGCCAGCAGGATGAGGAACGCGCCCAGCAGCAGCATCCCGACGATCGCGGCGAACAAACCGACCACGCGGCGACCGGACGGCTTGACGACGACCCAGTACCCGCCGGTGTCTGGGGACGGAGCCGAGCCGCGCCGCGGCGGGGGCGACCATCCGCGGTGAGCACCGGAGGAACCACGCATGGTCTGCACTGTAGAACGGCTGTGGTCCCCAAACAGACGAAGACCCCCGGCTCCACGTGGGAACCGGGGGCCTTCGTCAGGCAGTGAGCGTTGCTGGGCTAGCGCCCAACCTCCGCTCCGTGCTTCGTCAGAAGCCCATGCCACCCATGTCGGGCGCACCGCCGGCCGGGGCCGCGGCCTCGGGCTCCGGCTTGTCGGCCACGATCGCCTCGGTGGTCAGGAACAGACCGGCGATCGAGGCGGCGTTCTGCAGCGCAGAGCGGGTCACCTTGACCGGGTCGTTGATCCCGGCAGCGAGGAGGCCCTCGTACTCACCGGTCTGGGCGTTCAGGCCCTCACCGGCGGGCAGGTTGCGCACCTTCTCCACCACGACGCCACCCTCAAGGCCGGCGTTCACGGCGATCTGACGCAGCGGGGCGGCGGAAGCGAAGCGCACGATGTTCGCGCCCGTCGCCTCGTCGTCGCTGACCTCGAGGTTGCTGAACGCAGCGTCGATGGCCTGCAGCAGGGCCACGCCACCACCGGCGACGATCCCCTCCTCCACAGCGGCCTTCGCGTTGCGCACGGCGTCCTCGATGCGGTGCTTGCGCTCCTTGAGCTCCACCTCGGTGGCGGCACCCGCACGGATGACGGCCACACCTCCGGCCAGCTTCGCGAGACGCTCCTGGAGCTTCTCCCGGTCGTAGTCGGAGTCGGAGTTGTCGATCTCGGCGCGGATCTGGGCCACGCGACCGGCGATGGCGTCGGCTTCGCCGGCGCCCTCGACGATGGTGGTCTCGTCCTTGGTCACCACGACCTTGCGCGCGGTGCCGAGGACCTCGAGGCCCACGTTGTCCAGCTTCAGGCCCACGGTCTCGGAGACGACCTGACCACCGGTGAGGATGGCGATGTCGTTGAGCATGGCCTTGCGGCGGTCGCCGAAGCCCGGTGCCTTGACGGCCACGGACTTGAAGGTGCCACGGATCTTGTTCAGCACCAGGGTCGCCAGGGCTTCGCCCTCGACGTCCTCGGAGATGATCAGCAGCGGCTTACCGGACTGGATGACCTTCTCCAGCAGCGGCAGCACGTCCTTGACGTTGGTGATCTTGGACTCGACGAGCAGGACGTAGGCGTCCTCCAGGACAGCCTCCTGGCGGTCCTGGTCGGTGACGAAGTACGCCGACAGGTAGCCCTTGTCGAAGCGCATACCCTCGGTGAGCTCGAGCTCCAGGCCCAGGGCGTTGGACTCCTCGACGGTGATGACGCCTTCCTTGCCCACCTTGTCCAGGGCTTCGGCGATCAGTTCACCGATCTGCGGGTCACCGGCGGAGATGCCGGCGGTCGCCGCGATCTGCTCCTTGGTCTCCACCTCGGTGGCGGTCCGCAGCAGCTCGGCGGTGACAGCCTCGACGGCCTTCTCGATGCCCCGCTTGAGGGCGATCGGGTTGGCGCCGGCCGCCACGTTACGCAGACCCTCGCTGACGAGCGCCTGAGCAAGCACGGTTGCGGTAGTGGTGCCGTCGCCCGCGACGTCGTCGGTCTTCTTCGCGACCTCCTTGACGAGCTCTGCACCAATCTTCTCGTACGGCTCCTCGAGCTCGATCTCCTTGGCGATGGACACGCCATCGTTGGTGATCGTCGGGGCGCCCCACTTCTTCTCCAGGACGACGTTGCGTCCCTTCGGGCCGAGGGTGACCTTCACGGTGTCGGCGAGGGTGTTGAGCCCACGCTCCATCCCGCGGCGGGCCTCCTCGTCGAAGGCAATGATCTTGGCCATTGGCGGTTTGATCCTCCGGTACTGGCTTCTGGCACGGTCGGCGTGACGCCCGCGACGGACGGCGATGGTCCGGGGGCGTTCACGTCACGCACCCGCCCAGCGCCTCATCTCGCTGACCACGATTGTCACTCTCGTAGTGAGAGTGCTAACGCCAATATTGGCACTCTCCCTGTGCGAGTGCAAGGAGCGTCCGACGGCGGAGCCGAGGTTTCGCGCACAGGTGAACCTGTGCGGGCCGCTCCCCCTCCTGCGAACGCTCGCCCGCGCGGCAGCTTCGGCCTCGCGGGCGAGGGGAGGTTGCAGCACCAGCCGGCCGGATCAAGGAGCACTCGCGCTGTTCGGGGCGCCATAGCCTGCGGCGGTGGCATCGGTCATCAGCCGATCGAACAGTTCGGTGACCGCGACCGCCGTCTGCGCGTGTTCCTCGAACGACTCGGCAGCGCCGCTCACCCGCGTCCGGACGCGACCGAGGTACTCAGCTCCTCGACCAGCCGCTACCGCCCGCAACGTGGCCAGCCGGTCTGCGCGAGGGCACACGCCCACCTCGGCGAGTGTCCAGTGCAGCAGGCTGGTCACTCCTGCGTCGTGGTCGTAGTGGCCATGACTGGCGAAGAAGCTGCGCTCGTCCAGGTGCTGCAGGCCGCGGGCGCCCATCCAAGCCGTGGCGTTGATGAGCTGTCCCAGCGCTTCGGCGAACGCAGCCCCGGCCGCGCGCGGACCGGTCGCGAACTGCCGTCGGAGGCAGGATTCCAGTGTGTCTGGAACATGCTCGAGGAACAGGACCACACTCGACTCGGCCGCGCGCAGTGCATCTGCTCGGTCGCGCACCCGGGGCCAGTGGTGCCCCCACTTTCGTGCCATGCCGAGACCCTCGAACTCGGAGGTGTCGGTCGGACACCCCTGGTCCAGAACGCGCCAGTGCAGCAGGAGCGGGAAGAGGTCGCAGGCGCCGTCGTGCACCCAGCCCGTGGTCAGCTCGTGGGTTGCCAGCTCGCGTCCCACTCCGAATCCGGGGCTGCCGATTCCGTAGTGGCAGACCGCCGGCAGGCCGAAACGGTTCGCGGTCGAGCGCAGATCGGACTTCTCGAGGGCGGAGAGCGGCATCTGCTTCACGAAGACCGGCGAGCCCTCGACCTGCACGCGAAGAGTGGATCCACCGATCCCGGTAGCCAACGGCTCCCCGCGCGCGAGCAGCGTCAGCAGCGCGGAGTCATCGAGTCCGGCGAGCACGCCGCCCAGCTGCTGGCCACGATGCGACCGGGTCGACGACATCCCGCGAGCATACGGCGCACGTGGATCTCACCCTCAGGACCGTCCGCCAGCTCTCCGGCTCCGCCCGGCGCGCATCGTCTCGGCGAGCGTTCGCCGTCCCACGGTTGCCCAGCGCTCAGAACAGGCCGACCGTCTCGCCGTCGTCGTTGATGTCGATATGGACGGCAGCCGGGTCCGAACCGAGGCCGGGCATCGTCTGCATCTGCCCGCAGATCGGGTAGATGAAGCCCGCGCCGACCGAGGCGCGCACCTCCCGCACGGGCAACGTCCACCCGGTCGGAGCGCCGCGTAGAGTCGGATCCGCAGACAGGGACAGGTGGGTCTTGGCCATGCAGATCGGCAGATCCCCCCACCCGCTGCGCTCGAACAGGTCCAGCGAGCGGGCCGCGACCGTCGAGTACTCCACACCGTCGGCGCCGTAGACCTGCGTGGCGATGGTCTCGATCTTCTCCCGCAGCCCCGCCTCGGCCGGGTAGAGGTGATGGAACTCGCTCGGTTCCTCGGCTGCCTCGGCTACCGCTTCGGCCAGCTCGACCGCCCCGGCGCCACCCTCGGAAAAGTGCGTGGACAGCGCGCACCGCACCCCTGCCTCGGCTGCGATGGCCCGGATCGCCTCGTGCTCGGAGGCGTAGTCACCACCGAAGGCGTTGATCGCCACTACCGGGGTGACCCCGTGCCGGCGGATGTTCGCGATCTGCGCACGCAGGTTGTCCCCGCCGGCGTAGACGTCGTCGGGGTTCTCGGCCAGCAGCTCGGTAGGCAACGGGCGCCCGGCAACCACGGTGTGCCGGCCGGAGTGCACCTTCAGCGCCCGCACGGTGGCGACCACCACGCCGGCGTCAGGCACCAGAGAGGAAACCCGGCACTTGATGTTGAAGAAGCGTTCGGCGCCCATGTCTGCACCGAACCCGGCCTCGGTGACGAGGTAGTCCCCGGTCCGGATCCCGATCAGGTCCGCCACCACCGAAGAATTGCCCGTGGCAATGTTCCCGAACGGCCCGGCGTGCACCAGAGCGGGGGTGTTCTCCAGGGTCTGCAGCAGGTTCGGTTTGAGCGCTTCGCGCAGCAGCACCGTCATCGCACCGGCGGCGCGGATCTGCTCCGCCGTCACCGGTTCACCACCGTCCCGGGTGAAGCCGACCACGGTCCGGCCGAGACGTTCGCGCAGATCGCGCAGCGAGGTGGCCATCGCCAGAGTGGCCATCAGCTCCGAGGCTGCGGTGATGTCGAACCCGGTCTGCCGGGGCGGGCCGTTCGTGCGCGGGCCCAGCCCGGTGACGATGTCCCGCAGCGCACGATCATTGACGTCCAGCACGCGCCGCCAGCTGACGGCATCCGGGTCGATCCCGAGCGGGTTGCCGCGGAACAGCTCGTTGTCGATCATCGCGGCGAGCTGGTTGTGCGCAGCGGTGACCGCATGCATGTCCCCGGTGAGATGGAGGTTCAGCCGTTCCATCGGCACCACCTGGCTGTACCCGCCGCCGGCGGCCCCGCCCTTGATCCCCAGCGTGGGGCCCATCGAGGCCTGCCGGATCGCGATCGTCGCCCGGCGGCCGGTGCGGGCGAGCCCCTGCCCCAGACCGACAGTGGTAGTCGTCTTGCCCTCGCCCAGAGGTGTCGGCGTGATCGCGCTGACGACGATGTACTTGGCCGGCGGACGGTCGGCCACCTCCTCGATCGCCGCGAGGTCGATCTTCGCCACCCCGCGCCCGTAGTGCTCCAGCAGGTGCGGACCCAGCCCCATTCCGGCGGCGACCTCCTCGATCGGCTGCAGTGCTGCACCGCGTGCGATCTCCAGGTTCCCCGGTGTCGTGGTGGTCTGTGCCATCTGTTCATCTCCCTGGTGTGTGGTCCACCGGCCCGCCATCGACCGCCCAGCCGGACCGCTGACTGGTCGCCTGCTGCCACCACTGGGCGGTCGGGCCAACGCGTTGAAGGTGTACACGTGCACGCCGGCCAGGCCGTAGCCCGGGTCGGCGAACGCCGGGGTGAGGTCCTCGAGCAGGCGAGCGGGCGTCCAGGTCCCGGACAGGTGCCGCAGCACACCGCGGTGCTTGCTCAGTACCCGGAGCGAGTCCCCGACCCCGACCTTGGCCCCCACCCGGAGCAACCGCGCCGTGCCGACCGGCCCGGCGACACCGACCCGGACGGGCAAGGTGATGCCGCGCCGGCGCAGCCGCCGGACCCACTCGAGCAGCACCCGGGCGTCGAAGGTCATCTGGCTGACGAGATAGGACGCGTGCACCTGCTTGTCCCACATCGCCTGCACAGCGACGTCGTCGATGATCATCGGGTGCGTCTCCGGGTAACCGGCGATCCCCACAGTGAACTCGTGTCCGATGCCCTGCATCGCCCGGAGCAGCTCCAGTGCGCTGCCGAAGTCACCGACGGGCTCCTTCTGGTCACCGCCGATCACGAACACCTCACGAACTCCGGCGGCATCGAGGTCCCGCAGGATGCCCCGCAGCCCCGCGACATCCCGCACCTGGCGCGCGGCCAGGTGCGGGACGGCGTCGATGCCCCGCAGGGCGAGCCGGGTGGTGAGCTCGAGGGTCGCTGCCAGTCCCTGGCGCGGCGACGCGGTCACGGTGACCGTCGCACGGGCGGGCAGGTACTCCTCGATCTCGTCCTCGATGCCCGGGAGCGGGATCACCTCGAAGTGCGGCTCGCCCGCCATCGCGTCGGCCCACCGTCTCGATGAGCGTGGCAGACGCCGCCGGGCGAGCATGTCAGACCTGGCGCGCCGCCGGGTCCGCGGCCGCCGTACCCGCGGCTACCAGGGAGTTGACGTCCTGCTTGGGCTGCTCCTTGGTCGGATCGATGAACGGCTTGGCCACGACGACAGCGTCTCTCACCTCGCTTCCGGTGTCCACCGTCAGCGCGGTGCCGAGTGCAGTGAGTTCGACCGGGACCATCGCGTAACCGATGTTCTTCTCCAGCCGGGGCGAGTAGCACGCCGAGGTCACCTCCCCGACTCGCCGGCCGTCGTGGTGGACGCCGTAGACGTCGATCATCGAGCCGTCGTTGAAGGAACCCAGCGACGGACCGCCGATCTCCACCCCGGCGAGCTTGCGGCGGGGGCCTTCGGCCCGGATCCGGGTCAGCGCCTCCTTGCCGATGAAGTCGCCCGCCTTGTCCAGGCTGACCATCCAGTCATAACCCATCCCCACTTCGAACGGGTTGGTGTCGAAGGTGATATCGCAGCCGTGGGCGAGGATTCCGCCCTCGATCCGGCGGATATGACAGGGGCCGATGACCTGCAGCCCGTGCGGCTGGCCCGCCTGCCAGATCAGGTCCCAGACCCGCATCGCATGCAGACTCGCATCCCGCACGTAGATCTCATAGCCGAGCTCAGCGGTGTACCCGGTCCGGGAAACAATCACCTCGAGGCCGTCGAGGGTGAACTCGTGCAGGTAGTAGTAGCCGATGTCGAGCACGGCATCACCGAAGAGATCCCGCATGACTGCGGCCGACTTCGGGCCCTGGACCTGGACCGGAGCAACATCGGCCTCGCGGATCTGCACGTCGAATCCGGAGCGGTAGGCCACGCCGCGGGCCCAGAGCAGGATGTCGCTGTCCGCCAGGGAGAGCCAGAAGTGGTTCTCGCCGAGCCGCAGCAGCACCGGGTCGTTGAGGATGCCGCCATCGTCGTCGGTGAGGAAGACGTACTTGCACTGACCTACCTGGCAGGTGGACAGGTCGCGGGTGACGAGCAGGTTGGTGAAGTCGAAGGCGTCCGGACCGGTGATCTCGATCTGCCGTTCGACACCGACGTCCCACAGGGTGACGCCGTTCAGCAGCGCCCAGTACTCCGCCACCGGGTCGCCGTAGTGACGGGGGTGATAGGTGCGGTTGTAGACGCTGTACATCGCGACCCCATGACGCCGAGAGGCGTAGAAGAACGGGGACTTGCGGATGCGCGGGTAGAGAAGAATTTCTGGGTGGGTGTGCACGGACATCATTGCCTCCGATTCAGCCACGGCCACCAGGTGGTCCCGTGCCCCAGTGTCTCCCCCGTGGAGCGTATAGCGCAAGGGCGTGCGTATTGCGCATCATTTACTGCACGACTGGGCCGCAACGGGACTACTCTCAGAGCCATGCGAGACACGGGATCGGTGCAGTCGGTCGACCGAGCGGTGCAGGTGCTGGAGCTGCTGGCGCGCGAGGGTGAGGCCGGCGTGGCCGAGGTCGCCCGAGAGCTCGGCGTGCACAGCTCCACCGCCTCCCGGCTGATCACGGCGCTCTCCGGGCACGAGCTCGTCGAACGCCTGGCCGACACCCGGCGGGTCCGGCTCGGCGTCGGCCTCCTCCGGCTCGCCGGTGCGACGGCGTCCCGACTCGATGTGACCACGCAGGCACAACCGGTCTGCGACGGCCTGGCCGAGGAGCTCGGCGAGACCGTCAACGTCGCCGTCCTGACCGGGGAGGCAGCCACGAACGTCTGCCAGGCAGAGGGAACGAGCACCGTCGCGATGCAGAACTGGGTGGGGCAACGCACGGTGTTGCACGCCACCTCCAGCGGCAAGGTCCTGCTTGCTCATCTCGACGACGAGGAGCGCGACGGACGGCTCACCGCCCCGCTGGAGCGCTTCACCGAGCACACTCTCACCTCCGCGGCGGACTTGCGCCGCGAGCTACAGACGGTGCGAGAGACCGGGTGGGCCACCGCCGTCGAGGAGTTGGAGACCGGCCTGAACGCGGTCGCCGCGCCGATCCGCGGGCACGACGGCGCGGTGATCGCCGCGATCAGCGTGGCGGGCCCGACCTACCGACTCAGTCCCGAGCGGCTGCCGGAGGCAGCGGTCACCGTCGCGCGGGCGGGCGAAGCCATCTCCCGGCGGATGGGCTACCAGCCGGTCGTCGCACAGTCCTGAGAGGGCCGTACCGGCGCCGCTCCTGTGCACGCTCATCCGGCCGACGGCGCAGCCGCCGGTGTGCTGCGTACGTCACCGTGCCAAGCGGTTCAGTGGGTTCAGCGGGTCAAATGGGTTCTGTGGGTTCCGCCGGTTCAGCCGGGCTCGCCGGCGTGCGGGTCGGTGGAATCGAGCGGTGCACCGGGTGCGCCAGCATTGCTGCGCAGGATGGCGTCGATGCTGATGCCGGCGGCGCCCGCCAGCTGCCCGGCGGCGACGGCGTCAGCGTGCAGGCGGGGGTTGCCCTGCTCGGCCAGGGTCGCGGCGAGCCGTTCGACAGCGGCGGCCACCTCGCCGATCTGGGCCGGGATCGCACTCGGGTCGGTCGGAGCGTCAGTGCCGGAGGTCAGTAGCGCCCGGACGCCTGCGGCATCGGCCTCGGCCAGCGCCAGTGCCCGCTCGCGCCAGGTGTCTGCTTCCTCGGCGAGCTCGTCGGCGTCAGCGAGCTCGTCGGCGGCGGCGAGCTGGCGGCCGGAGAGCCGCGCCGTTTTCGCCACCAGGGCCGCAGCCATCGCGGCGGCGAGACCCGCCGCCGACCCGGCGGACGGACCCGGCGCGCCGGAGGCCATCTGCGCCAGCACCTCGGCGACCGACTCGTCCCTCATCCGGTCACCCACATTCGAACCCCCTTGGCGGAGAGGAACCACGGTGTCACCAGGTTCCCATGCGCCAAGGGGGTTCCGATGGAATCGCGCCGCACGCTCATCCCTTCACCCGGGCCAGGTCAGGGTCGAAGGGGGCGGTGCGTCCCACGGTCAGGACGGTCACCGGGTACCGGTCGCCGAGATACTCCACCAGCAGCTCACCGCCGGCGACGGCATGCTCCGGCGGCAGGTACGCGAGCAACAGATATCTGCCCAGCGAGGGCGCGGGCCCGGCTGAGGTGACGTACGACCGGCGACCTACGCCGTCGACGATCGGCTCCCCACTCCGGGTGAGGATCGGTTCATTCCCGGTCATGAACCGGCCCGCCCCCGGGTCCAGCGCCAGCGTGCACAGTGTGGCCGCCGGTGCCGCCTCGCGGGCGGCCAGATAGGCCGCCTTCCCGATGAATTCCGGGTTCTTCACCCGCGGCAGTGCCAGGCCCGCCTCCACCGGGTTGTACTCCCCGGTCAGCTCCGCACCCATCAGCCGGTGCGCCTTCTCCAGGCGGCCGGTGGTGCCGTAGACGCCGATCCCGGCGGCGATCATCCCGTGGCGCTCGCCCGCCTCCCAGAGCAGGTCCCAGAGCTGGAGTCCATACTCCGTGGGCGCGTGGATCTCCCAGCCGAGGTCACCGACGTAGGAGATGCGCAGCATCGAGACCGGCAGGCCACCGAGCACCACGTCCCGTGCGGTCCCGAAGCCGAATCCGGCGTCGCTGACGTCGTCGTCGGTGAGCCCGGCCACCACCTCGCGCGCCCGCGGGCCCCAGATGCCGACCGTGCACACCGCTGAGGTCATGTCGACCAGGTGGACCGAGCCGTCGGCCGGGAGGTGCGCCCGAAACCAGGCTAGGTCCCGTGCACCGTCGGCGCCGCCGGTGATGATCCGGAAGTCCTGCTCGCCCCGGCGCACGATCGTCAGGTCGGAACGGAACCCGCCGTCGGGCGCGAGCAGCGGGGTGTAGATACCGCGCCCGATGGGCCGGTCGACCTGGGCCATCGCCATCCGCTGCACATAGCCGAGCGCGCCCGCTCCGGTGACGTCGAACACGGCGAAGGCACTCAGGTCGATCATCGCCACCCGGTCCCGCATCGCCAGATGCTCCGCCTCGATGATCGGCGACCACCAGCGCGCGTCCCACTCGGCGCTGCGTTGCGGGATCCAGGCCGCGTACTCCTGGACCAGACCGGCATTGGCCTCATACCACTGCGGGCGTTCCCAGCCGCCGGCTTCGAAGTACACCGCGCCGAGTGCGCTGGTGCGGGGGTGGAACGGGCTGGTGCGCACCGGCCGGTTGCTCAGCCACTGCTCGCGCGGGTGGGTGATGCCGTAGATCTTGCCGAAGCCCTCGGCGGTGCGGGCGCGCACGTGCGCCTCGGTGCGGGCGTGCGGGTAGAACCGGGAGATATCCGCACTGTGCAGATCGATGTCGGTCGATCCCTCGGTGAGCCATTGTGCGATCATCCGTCCGACGCTGGGCGCCTCTTTGATCCACACTGCTGCGGCTGACCACAGTCCGGCGACCTCCGGGGTTTCGCCGAGGAGCGGTCCGCCGTCGGGGGTGAGGGAGAGCAGTCCGTTCAACGCCTTGTGCGGCTGCGGGGTGGGCCCGCCGAGCAGGCCGGGAAAGAGCTCCTGGGCCTGGCGCAGCTGCGGCGCGAAGTCCTCAGCGGTGAACGGGAAGCTGGTCGGGCTCTCCTGGCCGGGCGCCCCGACCGGGGGGATCTGACCCGGGCTGTGCAGGATGGGTCGGTGGGCGTAGGACCCGATCTCCAGATTCGCGCCCCGTTGCCGTTCGTACATCAGGCAGTCCATGTCCCGCACCAGGGGGAAGCCGATCCACTCCCCGCTGGCTTCCAGCTCCGGGATCGGCCCGACGTCGATCATCTGGTGCACTGCCGGGGTGAGCGGGATACGCGCACCGGCCAGCGCGGCCACGGCCGAGCTCCAGACCCCGCAGGCCACCACCACGATCTCGGTCTCGATGGCGCCCCGGTCGGTGACGACGCTGCGCACCCGGCCGCCGGAGACCGCGAGGTCGACCACCTCGGTCTCGGCGCAGACGGTGAGCGCGCCGAGCTGCTCGGCCTGCTCGCGCATCAGGGCCCCGGCCCGTACCGGGTCCACGATCGCGCCGGTGGGGGTGTGGAAGCCGGCGACCAGCAGGTCGGTGTCGCAGTACGGCACCAGGTCCTTGATCTGCCGAGGAGTCAGCAGCTCCGCCTCGATGCCCCAGGACCGGGCGGAGGTCATCCGGCGGCGCAGCTCCTGGGCGCGCTCGGTCGATCGGGCCACCTCGATACCACCGCAGGCGGTGAGCACGCCCAGTTCGGCGTACTGGCGCATCGAGTCCACGGTGAGATCGGTGATCTCCTTGGAGTGGTCCACCGGGAACACGAAGTTCGAGGCGTGCCCCGTGGATCCGCCAGGGTCGGGCAACGGTCCCTTGTCGAGCAGGACGAGGTTGCGCCAGCCCTGGTCGGCCAGATGGTGCACCACGGAGTTGCCGACCACTCCCGCTCCGATGACGACGACGTCCGCTCGCTCCGGCAACTGTGCCATGGCGTCCTCCTCGACCAGCCCTGATACTCTCAAGATATATCAGGAGAGAGGTGTTGGCCATGGTTCGAACGGAACCCGATGCCGGGCCGGCGACCACTCCGGCAGCCCGCCTGCCTCCCGCGCCGACGGCTCAGCCGCCGACCGCCTCCTCGTGGACCGATCAGACCGCCCTTGCCGACCTGACCGTCCCGCCCCCGCCGGGCGCGCCGATCGAGTCCCGCTCCGCTGTCGCCTACTTCCACCTCCGCGACCTGATCGTCACGCTCGAGCTGGCGCCAGGTACCGCTCTGGACGAACGGGACCTGATGGCGCGACTCCACCTCGGGCGTACTCCCGTGCGCGAAGCGCTCCGGCGGTTGGCTGACGAGGGGCTGGTCGCGATCTACGCTCGGCGCGGGACCGTCGTCGCTCCGGTGGAGGTGCGCGACCTGGCGCGCGTCTCGGAGGTGCGGGTCGAGCTCGAGGGGCTGGCGGCCCGGCTCGCCGTCGAACGTGCCGATCCCGCGGACCGGGAGAACGCCTCCCGGCTGCTCGCCGACCTGGGTTCCGGTGCCGAAGGCCAGCGCGGGCTGATCCGGCTGGACCAGCGCGTGCACCACTGCGTGCACCACGCCACCCACAACCGCTACCTCCAGGCCTCGCTGTCCGAGTACCTCACCCTGAGCCTGCGGCTCTGGTTCCTCGGACTGGCGCAGGTGCACCGGCTCGACGAAGCCGTCGACGAGCACCGCGGCCTGCTCACCGCGGTGCTCGAGGGTGATCGCGATGCGGCGGAAGGCGCCGCCCGCGCTCACGTCACCGGCTTCTGGGACGAGATCCGGCAGGTGCTGACGACCTGACCGGGACCGCCCGGAACAGTTCCCTTACTCGTTCTTCCGGGTGGCGAACGAAGCGTAGGTGCCCCGGCCCACGGCCAGCGTCTTCCCGCTGGCGTCGAGGACCTCGGCCTCCGCCACCGTCAGGGAACGACCGGCGCGCACGAGCCGGGCACGCACGGTGAGGTCGCCCGGGGCGGCGGCCCGCAGGTAGTGCACGGTGAAGTCGATCGTCGGGGCCGGAACGCCCTGGGTCGCGACCAGTGCCCAGTCGGCGGCCAGGTCCAGCAAGGAGCTGAGGATGCCGCCGTGGGTCTTCCCGACGGAGTTCGCCCACTCCGGACGCCACGTCGCCGTCAGTTCCAACCCCGTGTCGGTGACGGAGCGGACCTCCAGGCCGAGCCAGTCGTGGAAGGGGGCCTCGCGCAGACGCTGCTGCAGTTCCGGTGCGGTCAGGGTGGGCTGCTCAGACATTGTCGGTCTCCTGGGTGGACGGGGTGATCACGATCTTGCCGAGGACCTCCCGGTCCCGGACCTTGCGCAGGCCTTCCACGGCCTCGCTCAGCGGGAGGACATGACTGACCGGGGGGTCGAGCTCACCGGTGGCACACAGCTGCAGCAGTGCCTCGAAGTCCTCGGTGCGGAAGCTGTTCGAGCCGATCACCCGTAGCTCGAAGCTCCAGATGTAGCGCAGATCCTCCTTCGGGTCGTACCCGGCCGTGGCGCCGCAGACCAGGATCGAGCCGCCGAGCTTCACGCTTCGTAGTGTGGGGGCCCAGGTGTCCCCGCCGGTGAAGTTGATGACGACGTCGACCCCGCCCTCCCCGGTGAGCCGGTGCGGCTTGCCGTAGTGGGTCTTGACCCACTGGTAGAAGTCTTCCTCCCGGTAGTTGATCACCTCGTCGGCCCCGATCTCGAGCAGGGCCTGGCACTTCTCGGCACTACCAGCGGCGGCGATGACATGCGCGCCGAGCTTCTTGGCCAGCACGACTGAGGCCGTCCCGACACCGCCGGAGGCACCGAGGACCAGGACCGTGTCGCCGGCCTTGATCTCGCCCTTGCCCATGATCATCCGGTGGGCGGTGCCGTAGGCGACCGGGAGTGCAGCCGCTTGGACGTCGCTGACCGCGTCCGGGATCCGGATGAGCTGGCTGGCGTGGACCAGCGCGTACTCGGCCATCCCTCCGTCGAGCATCTCACCCATCAGGCCCTTCTCCGGGTGCCGGGGGTGCACCAGCACCCGGTCCCCGGCGCGCCAGCCGGTGACATCCTCGGCCACCTCGGCGATCTCCCCGGCAAGGTCCAGGCCCGGCACGATCGGCAGCGGGACCTTGATCCCGGGCATGCCCTTGACCGTGAACAGGTCGTGGTAGTTGTACGCGCTGGCAGTGACCTTGAGCACGACATGCCCGTCGCGGAGCTGCGGCCGTGGGTGGTCGGAGACCACCGCGAGCTGGTCGAGTCCGCCGTGCTCGGTCAGGACGAGCGCATTCATAGTGCCTGGCACAGTGATGTTTCCCTTCGTTGGTGCCGGGTGCCGCTCGGAGGCGGCGTGGTTCAGGATGAGTGGGACGAGCCGTGACCCGGGCTGGTCCAGGTGAGAAAGTCCTCGAGCCCGCCGAGACCTCCTCGGCGGTGCCCACCGGCCAGCTGGATCCGGGTCAGGCCTTCGCCTGCCGCCCCCTCCGGCCTGGTGAAGACCAGGTCGAGCCCGCTCAGGCGGAGCCGGTCAGGAGCGCTCTGGGTGGCGCCGAGCTGGTGGTAGCCGTGCACAGCAGCCGGCAACCCGCCGGAGGGCGAGGTGGCCGGGTCGCCGGGCTCGGCCAGCTCCAGGCGGTGCAGCCGGGGCGCCTCGGCATCGCTCAGGTCGTGCGGGGCATCCCAGGTGATCAGGAATGGCAGGAGGGTGCGCCACTGGGTGGTACCGACATACAGGTTTCGCCAGGTCAGGACGGTGCCGTCCGGGTTTCGCCGGGACATCGGCACCGGCCCTTCGACCCGCAGGCCGGACTTCTGCAGCGCTTCCCCGGCTGCGGCAACATCGGCCACCTGGAAGGCGAACCCGAGCGGAAGAGCCGCGTGGGTGTCGAGGGCATCGGCCACCTGGGCACGGTTCGTCGAGTGCGACCGGGCGAGGTCCGGATCGGTGACGGTGAGCAGCTCCAGGTATCCCTCGGCCAACGCGAACAGGCTGTTGGCGGTCCCCCGCCCGATGTGCTCACCGCCACCGGCGTACCTCAGCCCGGCCGAGGTGAGCGCAGCCGTGGCCGCGGACAGGTCCCGTACTCCGAGTACGGCATGGTCGAAGCAGATCCCGGTGCCAGTGCCCGGAGTGCTCATACTGTGCTCAGCTCCTTGGCGGCCGCCTTTTTCCGGGAGCGCCGCGATCCCCAGATACTCACGACCAGCAGCGCCACGGCGGCGAGGAGCAGCACTGCCGAGATGGGCCGAGTGAGGAAGACGGAAGCGTCGCCGTCGTGCAGCATCAGCCCACGGCGCAGGTTGGACTCCAGGATCGGCCCGAGCACCAGGCCGAGAGCGAGGGCGGCGACCGGATAGTCGAACCGCACCATCAGATACCCGATCACGCCGAAGACCAGCGTCACCCACAGCAGGTAGGTCTGCCCGGTGGCGATGAACGCGCCGGTGAAGGACAGGGTCGCGATCGCCGGAAGCAGGATACTGCGGGGCAACAGCGCCACACTGGCCAGCGGGCGGGCTAGGGTCAGGCCCATGATCAGCATCGCGACGTTCGCCAGCAGCATCCCGGCAAAGAGGGGGTAGACCAGGTCTGCTCCCCGGCCGTCGAACAGTGCCGGACCGGGGGTGATCCCCTGGATGACCAGCGCTCCGAGCATCACCGCAGTGGCAGCGTCGCCCGGAATGCCCAGGCTGAGCAGCGGCACCATGGCACCACCGGCAACCCCGTTGCCGGCGGCGTCCGGCGCGGTGAGCCCCTCGATCGACCCCTTGCCGAACTCCTCCGGCTTCTTCGAGACACGCTTGGCCTCCCCGTAGGCAATGAAGGAGGCCATCGCCCCACCGCCGCCGGGCAGGATGCCGACGATCGTGCCGATCACCGAGCCGCGGAAGACCGGCCGGAAGGTGCGCCGGATATCCGCCCATGAGGGAAGGATCCGTCCGATCGTGGTCACCATCCGGGTCTTGCGGCCGGGGACCTCGGCCAGTCGCAGCACCTCTGCCATCGCGAACACGCCGATGATCGCCGCCAGGAACGGCACCCCCAGCCGGAGCTCGGGCAGGCCGAAGGTGAACCGGGGCAGGTTCACCAGCGGGTCGGTGCCGATCACTCCCACCAGCAACCCCAGTGCGGTCGCCGTGAGGCTGCGGGCTTTCGAGGTCCCGGTGACGGCGACGGCAGTGGTCAGCCCGAGGACCGCGACGGAGAAGTACTCCACCGGCGAGAATTTCAGCGCCACGCTCGCCAACAGCTGGGAGAAAGCCCACAGCACCAGCACCGAGAAGATTCCGCCGAAGGCGCTCGCCCACGCCCCCAGCCCGATGGCACGGCCAGCCTCGCCCTTCAGCGCCATCGGGTAGCCATCGAAGATCGTCACCGCACCGGCAGGGTTGCCCGGGGTACGCAGCATGATCGAGGTGATCGAGTTGGAGTACTGGCTGCCGGCGAAGATCCCGGTCAGCATGAGCATCGAGTGCAACGGGTCCAGGTCGAGGGTCAACGGCACCAGCAACGCGATCGCCACCGTGGCGGTCAGGCCGGGGATGACGCCGACGATGATGCCGGCGGAGGCACCGATGACGATCCACATCAGGCTTGCCGGCGTGAACACGTTGCCCAGCGTGGCTGCCAGCTCCATCAGAAGATCACCCCAGTAGGCAACCTGGCCTGCAGCACCAGCACGAAGGTGAGGTGGCAGAAGAGCGTGATCCCCACGCCGGTGGCGGCGGCTACCGCCCGTCCGCGCCAGGACCGTTCCTGCAGCAGGTAGCTCAGTGCACTCGCATACACCACCGTCGTCAGGTGAAAGCCGAGCACGGGCATGGCCAGCGGGTACGCCACACTGGCGATCAGCACCACGAGCGCACGGGTACGCCCGCCGCGGTCCTGCTCTGCTGCCTCGTCCGGCTCATCGGTGCCCGCGGCGGCCACGGTGTGCGGCAGCGGCTCGCCGGTGCCGCGGACCGCGCCGATGATGGAGACCACTGAACCGAGAGCCAGCAGACTCGCCACCACGATCGGATACAGCTGCGCGTTGGACTCGGCGAGTGGCCCGGTCAGCTGGACCGCTTGCACGACGATGGCCACGGAGAAGACGAACAGCACGCCGGGGAAGGCGATCTTCAGCACGGACTCGTTGCGGGGACCGCGTCCGGGGTGTCGTGCAGTCGCTGCCGGCGCACGGACGTCGTCGCTCATCCGGCCGCCTGGGCGAGGCCCATCTCTTGCAGCAGGTCGGCGATCGTGGGCCGAAGCTCATTCATGTACGCCTCGAAATCCTCACCGGTTCGGTACCGCGGCGTGTTCCCGGCCTCGGCAGCCGCGGCGAGATACTCCTCGTCCTGCGCCGTGGTCTCGATCGCCTCCACGAGAGTGGCCCGGACCTCCTCATCGAGCCCAGCCGGTGCCGCGATTCCCCGGAAGGACGCGATCGGGGGCACGTCGTACCCCTGCTCGACGAAGGTCGCTGTGTCCGGGTACTCCTCGGTGCGCTCACTGGCGAAGGTCCCCAGGATGCGCAACGTCCCGTCCTCGACGTACTGGGCCGCGACCGTCGGGGTGAAGACGAAGGCATCGATGTTTCCGCCGAGCAGGTTGGTCAGACCGTCGGCCTGACCATCGAACGGGACGTACTCCCACTCCACCCCCAGCTCTCGGGCCAGGGCTGCCGGGGCCTGATGGTCGATCCCGCCCATCCCGGAGGTACCGACGGTCAGGTTGCTCCCCTCGAGGTCGGCAGCCGTCTCGTACGGGCTGTCGCTGGGAACGTAGAAGTACAGCTCCTGCTGCTCGTACTGGGCCAGGATGTCGAAATCTTCCAGCGCGGGCGAGGTCGGGTCCAGGATCTCGTTGCTCAGCACGTCGTAGGTGAGCAGGCCCACGGAGTACCCGTCGTTGTCCGCCTGTGCCAGGCTTCCCCACCCGATCGCACCGTTGGCGCCCGGCTCGTTGGCCGGGCTGATGGTGGCGGACAGCGGCTCTTCGAGCTCGCTGACGAACAGCCGCGCCGAGAGGTCGGATCCCCCGCCCGCCGACCACGGAATCATCAGCTCCACTGTGCCGTCGGGGTAGGGGCCCGCCGCACCGCAACCGGACAGGATCGTGCCCACGGCTACGGCGGCAGCGATCCACGGTGCCGCAGAGCGTCGCCCAGTTCCCGGGGTAGTACGCACATGTACTCCTTGCATCGTCGAGAGGAACCGGAGCCCGCATCGGGCGCCTCCGGCGTCGGCCGGTAGCCATTCTCGGCACACTCCCCAGACTCGTGTGCGAACGTGCCGATTTGTCTCACTGAGTGGTCAGGAGGCGCACTCTCGCGGCCTCGCGACCCCTCGCCGAGCCGGACCACTCACCGCCGACTCGCTCGGCCGGCCAGGTCGCGTCCGGCGAAACTACGGCCGGTGCAAGGCAGGTCAGATACCGTCGCCGTACCGGGGTTCGGGGTGGGATCAGGGAGCCAGATCGGGGGCCGGGAGGCCGAACCGCTGCTGCAGCGCCATCCGGGCGGCGTGCCAACCACTCATCCCGTGCACCCCCGGTCCAGGCGGAGTGGACTGGGAGCACAGGTAGACCCCGGGGATCCCGGCGGCGTACGGGTTCGTGGTCAACCGCGGTCGAGCGAGCATCCCCCAGGTACTCAGCCCCCCGGCGGCGATGTCGCCGCGCACGTAGTTCGCGTTGTGCTCGGCCATCCGGTCCGCGGGGGTGCACCGGGCGTCGACCACGACGTCCCGGAAGCCGGGGGCGAATCGTTCGATCTGCGCGGTGACCAGCTCGGTGACGTCTACCGGACACCCGGCAGGCACGTGCGCGTAGGCCCAGCCCGGCCGCAGCCCGCCCACCTCGCGGCTCGGGTCATGCAGTGCGGGATCACTGAACAGCATCATCGGCCGTGCCGGCAGCACACCGCCCGCCACCTGCGCCTCGGCGCGGGCCATATCGGCCCTGCTGCCGGCCACGTGCACAGTGCCCGCTCCGGCCATCCGCTCGTCCGCCCAGGGCACCGGGCCGGAGAGCACGAAGTCCACCTTGGCGGCGGCATTGCCGTACCGGAACCGGGCCAGCGCGCTGCGCACCGACGGTCGCATCCGCTCCCCCCAGATCCGGAGCAGACCGGCCGGGGCCAGGTCGGCCAGGTAGGTGCGTGCCCGCGGCAGCTGCCGCCAGCTGGTCACCTCGCTGCCGGTGACCACCCGGCCGCCGTGGGCCTCCAAGTCAGCGATGAGCGCTGCCGTGATGGCCTGCGAACCCCCCACCGGGATCGGCCAGCCGGCGCCGTGGGCGTTGGTGGCGAGCATGATCGAGGTACCGGCCGCGGCGAGCGAGGGCAGGGTGGCGATCGCGTGCGCCGACACACCGGAGAACAGCGCCGGTGCCTCGTCGCCGCGGAACCGCAGGTTCCATGCGGGGGTGCCCTGCTCGAGCAACCGCAGCACGGCGGCTCCGAGGGCCTTCAGTCCGGGGCCGGTGAGCAGCCCCGGCGGGACCTCCCGGCGGTTGCCGAGGATCAGCGCAGTGAGGAGCTGTTCGTTCTCCACCAGGGGAGCGAACAGGTCCCGCCACGCTCCGCCGTCGACCCCCAGCTCTGTCGCAGTGCGCTCCAGCGAGCGGTACGCGACGGCGGCACGCCCACCGTCCAACGGCTGGGCGTAAGAGATCTCCGGGACCACCAGGTCCACCCCCCGGGCGGACAGGTCGAAGTCTCGGAAGAACGGGCTGGCCAGTGCCAGGGCGTGCACCGCCGAGCAGACGTCGTGCCGCAGCCCGTCGGCGAGCTCGGAGTCCAGGGTGCGCGCCCCTCCCCCGGCCACCGGCTGTGCTTCCAGCACAGTCACCTCGAGCCCGGCCCGGGCCAGGGTCACCGCACCGGCCAGTCCGTTCGGTCCGGAACCGATGACGACGGCGTCCGTGCTGGGGCGAGTCATCTCGCCATTGTCTCCGATCGGGCGGGGGCAGTCACGGCCGGCTCGTCTGGTTCGGCATCCGGGGGCGGGTCCTGTTCCGGTGGATCGGCGCGATCCCGGGATTCTCGCCAGACGGTGCCGATCCTCGTCCCGACCGCCTTCCAGGTGACGTCCCGGATGAAGATCGCGTCGATGGCGATCATCGCCAGGGAGAACCAGGGCAGCCCCATCAGGATCGCGATCCCCAGGTGGAAGGAGCCGATGCCGACCAGCGCGATCACCCGGGTAAACCGGCGCAGCAACATCATCGGGAAGGCCATCTGCAGGATGATCGAGCTCCACGAGATCGCGGTGACCATCGGCGACCAGGTGGTGAACAGCTCGCTCAGCTCAGGCCAGGTGCCGAACCGCTGGGTGTGCAGCGGGTTGTAGATCGCGTAGCCGTGCTGCCACGGCTCGCCGCCGGCCTTGTACAGCGCGCCGGAGGCGTAGACGAAGCAGACGTGGCAGGCCACCGCCACCAGCACCAGGTTGTGCGCGGAGTTGGTGATCCAGGCCGGGACGAACGGCCCACCGCGCCAGGCACGCTGCCACCAGGTGCCGCCCTCCGGGAGCCGGGCGCGGCGGCGGGCGTCCAGGGACCAGCGGCCGGCGGTGTCGGCGAACAGCAGCGCCAGCAGGGTGATCCGGTACATGTTGTCGCCCTGGTCGCCGAGGCTGTCGTTCATCTCGATGAAGGACACCCAGGCGACGAAGTAGACCGGCAGCACGATCTTCATCCGCCAGCCCAGGATCACCAGCACCGCCAGAGCGGCCAGCGCCAGGTAGGCGGCGGTGAAGGCGGTGTCGTTCAGGGCAACGCGGTGGAAACCGCTGAAGATCGGGATCTGCGGGAAGTCGCTGACCGGCTGGGCGGCCTCACCGTTCCAGGCGGATCCGCTGCCGAATGCGTAGTACCGGGTGCGGAAGTTGGTGGCGAGCAGTCCGAGCCCGGTCACGCCGAGCAGGATCCGGGTGATCGCGAGGCCGTAGCGAGCCCGTTTGGCGTCCACCAACCAGGACTCGACGAAAGCGATGCCGCGGTCCACCAGGGACCCGATCATCCGGAGCAGCTCGCCGATCAGCACTGCGAGCGTCTGCGCACCGGCGGCGGGCACCGACCTGCGCTGCCCGCGCCCTGCGGGCGGTGACGCAGACGTGGCCGCGGCGGGAGCGCCGTCGTTCTTCTTCGCGTTCGTGGCGTTCTTGGCGCTCACTGCCCGGACTCCTCCACCCCGGTGAGGAAGATCTCGGCGAAGCGCTCCTGGGACTGGCCGGGTTCGACGATCGGCCCGCGCCAGCCGGTGGGTGCGGGCTGGACGGCGGGCCGCTCGGCATCCGGGTTGTTCCGTTCGGCGAACGGGATCACGTTCTGCCGGCTGACGATGAACTGCACCTGCTGCACGTCCTCGCCCCACAGCGCCTGCGCCACCTGGGTGGAGTAGGCGCCGGCGAGGCGTTCGGTCTCCAGGTACTCCATCACGGCGGCCTCGTTCCCGTGCTCCAGCAGGGCCGCCTGGAGCCGATCTCGCCAGTCCTCACCCTGGTAGTAGCCCAGCGCGACGATCTCCTGCTGCGCCTCGTTCAGGTCGTCGAAGGCCCCCTTGAACCGGGAGGCGACGTCCATCGCGGCATTGGATGCCCGCGGCGGAAAGAGGTTGTGGGTGAGCATGGTGATCTCGGCAGCAGTGGCGTCCACCCACTCGGTCTCGACTGCGTCCTCGCCCGAGCCGGTCACGGCCCGCACCTGCAGCCGGTAGTCACCGTTGATCGGGTTCGGTGCGAACACGCTCCAGCTCTGCCCGTGCATCGGGATCATGTAGTCGTGCAACAGGGTGCCGGGCACCACGTCGCGCAGCCCGGAGCCGGGGGCGATCCACAGGAACGTGGCGAAGATGTGCCAGGCGGTGAAGAACGCGCCGAGCAGGATGACCACCCGTTTGACGGTGGTGAGCCTGGTGTGCTCGCGCGGTTCCTCGGTATCTGGCGCAGCCTCCTGGCTGTCCGACTTCGTCATCGTCTTCTCCCGGACCGGTTCGTCCTGCCCATCATGCCGGTGATGACCAGCGGCGAGGCCCAGTCCCGAGGGTGTGCCTCGGGACCGGGCCTCGCATCGTAGCCAGGACCTGCGCCGGCTTGGGTCAGCCTTCCTGTCCGCGACGGCGGAGCTTGGCGGCGACCGCCAGGCCAGCACCGACCAGGAGGAGGAGCAGGGCTCCGATCAGCAGACCCGGGTTCAGGTTCGCCCCGGTGTCCGGCAGATCGGCACCGCTACCGGAGGCGTCCGAGCTCCCGGAGGCACTCGCGCCGCCGCTGCCGGCAGCCACCACCACGAAGTCGGTGGCGGTGTTCGCCTCGGGAACCTCGCCCGAGGTCTCGCCCACCACGATCACGTAGTGCTCACCCAGCTCGAAGTCGGAGTCGACCTCGAAGGCGAACGTCACGTCGCCGTCCTCGTTGGCGGTAGCCGTGAGGTCGAACGGGGTGGAGTTCACCGTGGCGGTCACCGACTCACCGGCGGCGAACCCGGTGCCGTAGACCTCCTGGACCACGCCGGTGTCGCGGACGATCTCCGCGTACCGGACGGTGGCCGCCAGGCCGGACTCGTCACCGTCGGCAGCCGAGCTGGCGTTCGCCGATGCGGCAGCAGAGGCCTCCGCGGAGGAGTCCGCCGTGGACGCAGCCTCAGCGGCGGCCGAGGCCGCAGCGTTGGCGTCAGCCTCTGCCTCGGCAGACGCGGCAGCCGAGGCCTCCGCGTTGCTGTCCGAGTCATTGTCCGTGTTCGCCGCAGCCTGTGCCGCTGCGGCAGCAGCCGCGTTGGCGTCGCTGTCCACGTTCGCCGAGGCGTCCGAGGACGCGTCCTCGTTCGCTGCCGACTGGGCCGCCGCAGTGGCGTCCTGGTCAGCAGCTGCGGAGGCTGCGGTGTCCGCGTCCGGGTCAGCAGCGGCCTGAGCAGCAGCCTCAGCAGCGGCGTTGGAGTCGTCGTCCGCGTTCGCCGACGCCGCAGCCGAGGCCGAGGCGTTGGTGTTCGCGTCCGAGTCGGACGAGTCGTCCGCCTCCGGGTCGGTGGAGTCGTCCGCCGAACCGTCCGGATCCGCGGCATCGTCCGAGGAGGCGTTCGAATCAGCAGTCGCCGCAGCCGAGGCCTCCGCGGAGGAGTCCGCGGTGGCGGCAGCGTTGGCAGCGGATGCCGAGTTCGAGTTGGCATCGTTCTCGGCGGTGGCGTCCGCAGCGGCCGAGGCCTCCGCGTTGGTGTCGGACTCGTTGTTCGCATTCGCCGCAGCCTGAGCCGCAGCAGCGGCCGAGGCGTTCGCATCCACCTCAACGTCGGCCGACGCGTCCGAGGACGCATCCTCGTTCGCCGCCGACTGGGCAGCCGCCGTGGCGTCAGCATCGGCAGCAGCCGAGGACGTGCTCGACGCATCATCGTTGGCAGCAGCCTGAGCAGCCACCTCCGCCGAAGCGTTCGAGTCATCGTCCGCATTCGCCGACGCTGCAGCCGACGCCGAGGCGTTGGTGTTCGAGTCCGCTTCCGCCGTGGCGTTCGCTGAGGCCTCCGAGGACGAGTCCGCGGTCGAGGCAGCTTCAGCGGCGGCAGCGGAGTTCGCGTTCGCCGAGGTGTCGGTGTCCGTCTGTGCCGACTGATCGGCGCTGGCGGCAGCGTTGGCGTCCGCGGTGTTGTCCGCGTTCGCCGCAGCCTGAGCCGCAGCAGCAGCCGAGGCGTTCGCATCCACCTCAACGTCGGCCGACGCGTCCGAGGACGCATCCTCGTTCGCCGCCGCCTGAGCAGCCGCCGTGGCATCGACATCGGCAGCAGCCGAGGACGTGGTGGTCGCATCGGCATTGGCCGCTACCTCAGCAGCAGCCTCCGCCGAGGCGTTCGACTCATCGTCGGCGTTCGCCGATGCCGCAGCCGAGGCCGAGGCGTTGCCGTTGTACTCGTCGACGTCGAACGCAGCGGTGGCGTCGTCGGTCGAGTTGTCCGGGTACGTCACCACCACGGGGATCTCCACCAGGGTGTCCGCGTCCTCCTCGGACGGGGTCCAGCTGATCACGCCGGTGTCCGGGTCGATGGACGCACCCTCCGGTGCACCCTCACCCAGGCTGTAGGTCGTGCCCTCTGGTGCCTCCGCGTCCGCACCCTCACCATCGGTGAACGTCGGCGGGTCGGAGACCGCTTCGACACCCACCTGAGCCGGTGTGTCGGTGTAGGCCGGGGCCAGCGTGTCCGCCAGCGCGGCCACCTCGAAGGGTGCGTCCAGCGAGTCGACCGAGGTGTCCGGGTAGGTGACCACCACGGGGATCAGCGTGATGTCGTTGGCATCCTCGACGGCGGGGGTCCAGGTGATCACACCGGTGTCCGGGTCGATCGTCGCCCCCTCCGGTGCACCCTCACCGAGGCCGTAGGCCGTGCCTTCCGGTGCCTCCGCCTCCGCACCCTCACTGTCCGTGAACGTCGGCGCGGTGGACTCGGCCGGTACGCCCACCTCAGCCGGGGTGGTCTCGTAGGCCGGCTCGAGGTCCGCTGCGGTCACGTCGCCCACCTGGAACGGTGCGAGGACGTTGCCGGTCGAGTCGTCCGGATAGGTCACCAGCACCGGGATCTCCTCGGTGCTGTTCGCGTTCTCGACGCCGGGGGTCCAGGTGACGACACCGGTGTCCGGGTCGATGGTCGCACCCTCCGGTGCACCCTCACCCAGGCTGTAGGTGGTGCCCACCGGAGCCTCAGCATCAGCACCCGCACCATCGGTGAACGTCGGCGCCTCGGAGGAGGCCTCCACGCCGATCTCGGCGAGAGTGTCCGTGTAGGCCGGGGTGAGCGAGTCCGCCAGAGCGGCGACCACGAAGTCCGCGGTCGTGTCGTCCGTGGAGGTGTCCGGGTAGGTCACCACCACCGGGATGGACGTGGTGTCGTTCGCGTCCTCGACGCCGGGGGTCCAGGTGATCACACCGGTGTCCGGGTCGATCGTCGCATCCGCCGGAGCGTCCGGGCCGAGCTCGAACGTGGTGCCCGCCGGCGGGGCGACTGTAGCGCCGTCACCATCGGTGAACGTCGGCGGACCGGTCGTGGTCTCCACACCGGGTGTGGCGTCGGTCGGCTCGTAGGCCGGGTCGAGCAGGTTCGCCGAGACGTCGGCCACCTGGAACGGTGCCACCGCGGTGTCGGCCGACTCATCCGGGTAGGTCACGACGACCGGGATGTCTACCGTGCTGTTCGCGTTCTCGACGCCCGGGGTCCAGGTGATCACACCGGTGTCCGGGTCGATCGTTGCGCCCTCTGGGGCATCCGGGCCGAACGCGAACGTGGTGCCCTCCGGGGCTGTCGCCGGGTCGCCACCCTCGGTGAGGGTGAAGGTCGGCGCGTCGGAGACCGCCTCCGTGCCCGGTGCCGCCTCGGTCGGGGTGTAGGTGACGTCCAGGGTCTCGGCAGTGGTCGGCGCCTGGGCGGTACGGATCGTGGACGAGGCCAGGTCCAGCACCACACCGCCGAGCACGTTCGGCAGCAGTTCCACCGAGAGCGCCCGCACCGTGAAGGAGTCTTCACCGAGGTCGCCCTCAGCCGGCGGCTCGAGCTCGGTCGGCTGCGCGTTCACCGTCAGGGTGAGCAGCTGCTCGAGCAGCGGGTTGATGACGTCCAGGCCGTCGAGCAGCTCGCTGAGCGTCGTCTGCAGGGCAGCGACGACGCCGAGCGCGGGGGTGCCCTCGGTGTCGTCCGGGTTCAGGAGGCTGTCGAAGGCCCCGCCGACTGCGCCCAGCGCGGCCGTGATCACAGGCTCCAGCAGGTTCAGCAGGCCGCTTGCATCGAGCTCGAGCTCTGTGACAAGAAGGCTGAGGGAGACGGAGCCCGTGACATCCAGGTCCGGGTCGGTCTCGGTCACACCGAGGAAGTCTCCGAGCGTCCCGGCGAGCGTCGCACCAACATTTGCATCGCCGACGACGCCGCTGAGCAGAGTGACGCTCGGGTGGAGGTCGACGGTGACGGCAGTACCCAGAATGGCGTCGTCGAGCGCCTGCGCGACGTTGTCCAGCAGATCGTCGAGCAGGTTCGTGATCGCCGTGGTGACCTGGTTGATCTCACCGGTGGTGAGCAAGTTCGTGTTCGGGTCGAGTCCGTTCAGCCCGTCGGCGTGCAGCTGCTCCAGATCGATCGCGATCGTGCCCGTGGACAGGTCGATCGTGACCGCGCCCTCGCTGATCTGGCCGACGAGGATGTCGTCCGTGACTGCGGTCAGATCCACCGTGGCGTCGACAGTCGGCGCACCGAAGTCGACTGTGGCCAGGCTAATCGGGCCAACACCGAGGTTAGCCGGAGCGATAGTCACCGCGTCCAGCAGGCCCTGCACCGCGCCATCCGGGCCAAGGGCGCCGTTCACCGTGCCCTCAAGCTCGCCCACAGTGTCCTGCACTGTGCCGGCGAGGCCGTCAACCAGTGGGCTGTGCAGCTGCACCTCGGCGCCGGCGAGCAGGTACTCGCCCGCCGGGTCGCCCGGCTGAGTCTGCTCGGCGCGGGAGGCCAGTGCACCCAGTTCGAGGGCGACCTGGTCGACGATCTCATCGGTCAGCCCGTCGACACCCACCTGGCCGAGCAGCGCCGTGAGGTCCAAGGTCGCGGCTTCGGTGCTGCTGCCGGCGTCGGCATCGATCGAGCCGTCGGCACCGACCGCGCCAGAGGCAGCCAGGGACTCCTCCGCCGTGGGCGAAGCCGCGTAGCCGTTCAGGAGGCCCGCAGCAGCATCTGGACCGAGATTCAGCAGTCCACCGTTGCTGCCGTCCCCGATCAGCGGGAGGCTCAGCAATCCGAGATCGAGCAGAGCGGTCTCATCGAGCAGAGCGGCGTCGATGGTCGCGGGGTTCGGCCCCACATCGCTGGGATTGCCGGACTCAGTGCTGACGGCCGCCACCAGGTCAGCCAGCGCGTCGGCATCCAGCCCCTCCAGCACCGAACCGTCGATGAGCTGGGCGAGCGCCTCGCTGTCGTCACCCGGCTCGGCCGCGGCCGGTGGGGGCACGTGGGTGAGCCCCACCGCGCCGAGCGCTACAGCGGCGACGGACGCCGTAGCGATTGCCAGCGGCTTACGCCACTGAGCACGCGCCGATGAGCGCGCAGTCTTCTGCCTTGGTTGCACGTGACTCCCCCGAGCCTGTCGATATGGGCCGTGCCCGCGTCAGCCCTGGACGGAACCGGGCGCGGACTCGACGTTGTACAGACAGCAGGAACGCCGTCCTGGCGCTCCTGACGCCAGTCACTGTACGTTCGCGCAGCCGATTACTCGACCATTCAGCATCACGAATTGATAACAAAGTCACCTTCTGAACACGGGGTCTCACCGCACAGGGCATCGACCAGTCCGCACACTGAGACGGCGCGGCCGATACTCGCTGATTTAGGCTTACGCAGATGACATCTCGTCTGCGACCGCTCACCGTGGTGGCCACCCTGGTGGTGGCCGTCGCGCTGGTGGCTGCTGCGGCACTGGTGAAACCCCGGGCACCGGTCGCGCACAACTCCCTCTACCAGAACGGTGTCGCTGTCGACGCCGAGGGGAACCCCACGATCATTGCCGCGGGCGAGCAACCGCAGTACCTGGCCGGCACGCGGATCCTCGACCCGGGCCCCGGTGACCAGCTCGAGGCTGCCGAGATCCTGGCTTCGGAGAGCCACCAGTGGCTCGCCGAAGGCCAGATCCCCGGCGCCGGGCACGATTACGCCGAGCTGGCCACCACCGCTCTGCTCGACCTGCGGACTCTGACCAGCGACGACGGCGCCGTGCTCGCCGGCCCGTCGACCAACTGGCGCTACGTCTGGCCGCGAGACGCCTCCTTCGTGGTGGCCGCCTACACCGCCACCGGGCATCCGGCCGACGCGATCTCGATCCTGGAGTTCCTGCAGCAGGTCCAGGAGGACGACGGCTCCTTCCACGCCCGTTACCTGCCCGACGGTTCGGGTGTGCCGGACGAGCGCGGACTGCAGACCGACGGCACCGCCTGGGTGCTGTGGGCTCTGGACCGACTGCTGGCCGCAGCGCCCGAGCTCGGGCTAGACGTGGCGGCCCTGCGGGACCAGTTCACCCCGATGATCGAACGGTCCACCGACTACCTGCTCAGCCAGACCAACACCGAGAGCGGACTACCGCTGCCGTCCGCCGACTACTGGGAGCGTCAGGAGTCCCAGGTGACCCTCGGCACCGCCGCCCCGGTACTCGCCGGCCTGGAAGCATCGGAACGGATCTACCGCGGAGCCGGGCTGGCACAGCAGGCCGACGACGTAGTCACCCGCACCGAGCAGCTGCGCGGAGCCATCACCGACGATTTCGGGCAGTACGGCTATGGCCGCTACCCGAGCCGCACCGCCCAGGACGCGGCAACGGCGTTCACCCTGCCACCGTTCCTCGCCGAGCCGCTGCCCGGTGCGCTGGTCGCCTGGCAGACGTCGATCGGCGCGATGCAGCGCCCGGCCGGCGGGCTCGCGCCCGGCTCCTCCTGGCGCGAGCCGTCCATGTCCTGGACCCCGGAGACTGCGCTCTATGCCTGGGCCGCCGCCAGCAACGGCCAGGACGCCCTCGCGTGGCAGTGGATCGAGTGGATCGATGAGCACCGCACGGCTACCGGTTCGATCCCGGAGAAGGTGGGCCCGGACGGCTCCCCCGCGCACGTCGCCCCACTGACCTGGAGCTGCGCTCTGGTGCTGCTCACCCTGGCCGAGCTGGACGAACCGCGCTGACCCCAACCACGCCCAGCGAACCGGACCGGCAGTGCCAGCCGAGCTGAGCCCGCCACGGTGAGCTGCGCCGTCGCCGGCCGGAGCGCGTAGCGCAGACAGGCAGCGCGGCGCTCGCCCGAGGCGAGCTGCGCCGTCGGGACGTTCTTACTGCTCGAAGTCCGACCGCAGCACGATCACGACCCCGTTCGAGGCAGCCTCGGGGTCCTCATACAGCGCGCCGATCCCCAGTGCTTCCCCGATGGCCTCCGCTTCTTCGGCCATCTCCGCTGTGGTGTAGAAGACCGCGCTCTCCGTGGGCAGCTCGTTG
Source organism: Ruania zhangjianzhongii (assembly GCF_008000995.1). Taxonomy (NCBI): domain Bacteria; kingdom Bacillati; phylum Actinomycetota; class Actinomycetes; order Micrococcales; family Ruaniaceae; genus Ruania; species Ruania zhangjianzhongii. The sequence continues at coordinate 1,006,686 of NZ_CP042828.1, read as the reverse complement.
CTGTAGTCGGCCGTGTCGATGTTGGTCCAGTCGTCGGCTTCGAGCTGGCTGGCGGCCTCACCGGCCAGCCCGACCGTCGCACTCCCGTTGAGTATCCAGACGCCGAGATCGCGGTCCAGGTCGTCCTCCGGGGTGGTCTCCTCCTCGGGCGACTCGCTGGCGTCAGCGTCGGCATCGGACTCGCCGGTCTCATCGGTGCCCTCGCCTGAGGGCTCCTCGCCGCCGGTGTCCCCGGAGCCGTCGGCGCCACTGTCATCGGCACCAGCCGTGGGCGTGGGGTCGGAGTTCGGTCCGGCCTCCTGCGACCAGATCTGCACCACACCGAACGCGAGGATCGGCGCCAGGACCAGCACCACCAGGAACGGCAGTGCGTGCCGCCACCACGGCACAGGTCGGCGGTGGACCCCAACGGGGACGCGGTCGGCGCCGAGCGCGTCGAACTCATCCTCGTCGTAGGCGTACGGCTGCTTGCTCACTGAGGAAGGCTAACCGGTCCGCACGCTCTTACAGGTCATTGCCGAGGCGGCGGGCCGTCCGCTCGCGCTGCCGGGTGGACCGCATCCGGCGCAGCCGCTTGACCAGCATCGGCTCGGCGGCGAGCGCCGCCGGGTCATCGATCAGCGTGTTCAGCACCTGGTAGTAGCGGGTAGCGGACATGTCGAAGAGCTCGCGGATCGCGCTCTCCTTCGCGCCGGCGTACTTCCACCACTGCCGCTCGAACGCGAGGATCTGCGCGTCCCGCTCGCTGAGGTCGCCAGCGGCGGTCGTGCTCTCGGTGGTCAGCGGACGAACTGCCGACATCGGTCCTCCTCGCGTTGTCCTCGGTGCTGCGTCGCCCATCCTAGGGGGAAACGACACGCGTGTCATTCAGCCTCGGCGGCGAGTGCTGTGATAACAGTGCGCGCTTCATGGCGCGGCCGTGCCACGCTAGTGTTGTGCAGACCTCAGCGACAAGCAGTCCCCAACCGTTGACGGAGCTGGTCGACCCCGGCTGGGCGCGTGCGCTGGCCGACGTCGAAGGCGATATCCATACGATGGGCGGGTTCCTGCGCGCCGAGATCGCGGCCGGGCGCGGCTATCTGCCGGCTGGCGAGAATGTGCTGCGTGCCTTCACCCACCCGTTCGAGCAGGTGCGGGTGCTGATCGTCGGTCAGGACCCCTACCCCACACCGGGCCATGCGATGGGGCTGTCCTTCTCGGTGCAGGAGGACGTGCGGCCGATCCCGCGGTCACTGCAGAACATCTACAAGGAGCTGACCAGCGATCTCGGCCTGCCGACGCCGACCACCGGCGACCTGTCCGCCTGGGCACACGCCGGGGTGCTGCTGCTGAACCGGAGCCTGACCGTGCAACCTGGGCAGCCCGCCTCGCACCGGGGCAAAGGCTGGGAACGGGTCACCGATGCGGCGATCCGGGCGCTCGTGGCGCGCGAGGAGCCGATGGTGGCGATCCTCTGGGGCCGGGACGCGCAGTCGCTCTCGCCGCTGCTCGGGCAGACGCCGATCATCGCCAGCGTGCACCCCAGCCCGCTGTCGGCCTCCCGCGGGTTCTTCGGCTCGCGGCCGTTCTCCCGCGCGAACGAGCTGCTGGTGGCGGCCGGGGCCGAGCCGGTGGACTGGCAGCTGCCGTGAGTGTGAGCTGGCACCGCTATATCGCCGTCGGGGACTCGATGACCGAGGGCCTGTGGGACCCCTACGCCGAGGAGGGGGAGCAACTGCGGGGCTGGGCGGACCGGCTGGCCGCCGCGTTGTCCGCGCGGCGGGTCGCCGACGGCGGAGCTCGCCTGGAGTACGCAAATCTCGCCGTGCGTGGCCGGCTGCTGGGGCCGATCCTGGACGTCCAGCTCCCCGAGGCCCTCGCCGCCGGACCGGACTTGGTGTCCATCGTGGGCGGTGGCAACGATCTGCTCCGGCCGAACGCGGACCCGGACCGGCTCGCCGTGCGGTTGGAGCGGGCGGTGCGCAGCGCACGGGCGGCCGGCGCGCAGGTGCTGCTGGCCACCGGTACCGACCCTCGCCGCGCCCCACTGCTCGGGGCGATCCGGCCGAAGGTGGCGGTGTACAACGCCCACATCTGGTCGATCGCCCGGCGGACCGGGGCAGACGTGGTGGACGTGTGGGGGTTGCGCGCACTGCAGGACTGGCGGATGTGGGCGCAGGACCGGATCCACCTCAGCCCCGAGGGGCATCACCGGGTGGCGCAAGCCGCCCTGGTAGCGCTCGGCCTGCCGCCGGAGGACCCGGACTGGGCCCGGCCGCTGCCGGCCGCCGAGCCGATCCCGGTGCGGGACCAGTGGCGCACCGATGCCGCCTGGCTGCGCCGGGAGGTCTACCCTTGGGCACGGCGGCACCTGCGCGGGCGGTCCTCCGGCGATGGGCGCTCCGCCAAGCGCCCGGACGCGGCGCCACTGGCCGCGATGGAGCCGGACGGATCGGCCGGGGCGGACGAACGGGCCGGGCCGGACGGTTCAGCCGAACACGGCGGATCGGCCGATGGGGCCGGCCCGACGAACGGGGTGGGTGACGATGGCTGACGCCGGCGGATTCGAGTACTCCGAACGGGACGGAAAGGTCCGGATCACCCACCACGGTGTGCACGCCACCACACTGCGCGGGCAGCGGGCCGCGGAGTTCTTGGCCCGGGTGGACCGGGAGGACCCGCAGGAGCTGATGGCACGACTGACCGGGAACTACCGGCGTGGCAACGAGCGCGTCGCGAAGCAGCACCCGCGCAACCAGGGCCGCCGCTGAGCCAGCCCGAGGAGCTGCGCGCCGCATCGCTTGCCCCATTGCGCTTGAACAACTATTCAAGCGAACTGATATCCTGGGCGCAGGCGATGCAGCGGGAGGGTGGATGACCAGCGTGAGGATCGGTACGCGCGAGCGCATTCTGACGGCGACCAGCATCCTGTTCCGACGACAGGGATACACCGGGACCGGACTGAAGGAGATCGCGGTCGAGTCAGACGCGAGGATCGGCTCCGTCTACCACTTCTTTGACGGCAAGGAAGCTCTGGCTGAGGAGGTCGTCCGCACCGGTGGCGCTGCCTACGGAGCCATGGTGCTGGGCGTACTGAATGACGGATCTCCCGCCCCGGTCGATGCAATCGGAGCGATGTTCACCCAGGCGGCCAGAGATCTGGAGCAGTCCGACTACGCCGATGCGTGCCCGATCGCCACCGTGGCACTGGAGGCGGCCAGCACCCACGACACCATCAGGCAAGCAACGGCGGACGTCTTCGCTGCGTGGACCGACGACCTGTCCTCATGGTGTCGCGCCATAGTCGATGACCCGCACCGCTCGCGCGATCTGGCGATCGCGATCCTGACGAGCCTGGAGGGAGGGTTCATCCTGGCACGCGCCCAACGCTCCCAAGCTCCCCTCCTTGCAGCGGGTCGGTCGATGACCCAACTGGCACAGACGATGGCCGACGCCACCTGAGAGCGGAGCGGCCGCGGCCCGTCATGCGCGAACGCACCGGAACCACCGAATACCCGGGAGAGCAATGTACAAACGCTTCGTCAGAGCCAAGGTCCGCTCGACGTTCGAGAGCATCAACGACGGTGACTACCTGCCTATGGTCGACGGACTCGCGCCCACATTCGAGTACCGGTTCCATGGCGACCATGCACTCGGGGGCCATCGAACCAGCCGAGCGGCGATGGTGCGGTGGTGGGAACGAGTCTTGCGACTGATGCCCGGCGTCCGGTTCTCCATCGATGACATTCTCGTGAACGGCGGGCCCTGGCGAACACGCGTCGCTGTGCGCTCCCACGTGTCCGGCCCTCTCCCCGGGGACGAGCACTACGCGAACACCGTGTTCCAATTCATCAGCCTGAGGTGGGGCAAAGTCACGTCGGTAGAGACCCTCGAGGACCTGCAGGTGCTTCAGCGCGCCCTGCACGCGGTCGCCACAGCCGGTGACAGCGAGGCACTCGCAGACCCCATCGAGGACTGATCTGCCCCCACCGTCCGCAGACCTTCGCACAACCATCAGGGGTCGCCCTCGTCTCGTCACCTTCGCAGGGTCATCGCTGCCACCGCTGAAGGATCGTGACTCACTGCTGATCACCGTTTCTTTCTTGGCCCTGCCTCTGTCTCGGACGGGCCTGGAACAGACGCGTCCTGATCCAGGAAGTCGCACAGTATCCGTGCCAATTCTTCGGGTTGATCCTCAGGGATCAAGGTGCCCGAATCGTGCACCTCAACCAGGCGGCCCTGTGGGAGGAGGTCGGCGAGGCGCTGTCCGTGCTCGCTAGGCATCATGAGATCTTCTGAAGCCCAGACAATGAGCGCCGGAGAGGCAAATTCTCCGAGCGCCTGGCTCCACGCCAGCAATGTCCGACGCCGTGGCGCACCGACGGCAAATGCACGAAGGTCGCGTCTGATCGCTCTGCTCCCCTGCGCCGGCGCGAACCATTGATCGAGCACGCCCTCGGGAATCCGCGTGTGGCTCAACGCCCCCCACGTTCTGCGACTGTGCCGGAAGAACGCCATGCGGAGAAGTTGCATGAGGAGCCACGTGCCACCGGGTGCACGCGTCAACCGCATCGCTGGCCGAGCCCGCTTCGGCGGGAAGTTGTCGAATGCCTCGCACGCGACGAAGACCATCCGCGCGATCCGCTGGGCGCGGCCCAGGGCGATGAGGAACTGAGGGCCGCCCCAGTCGTTCATCACTAGCGTGACATCCCGAAGTTCTAGGGCGTCAAGGAAGTCGGCCAGGATCTGCGCTTGTCCGCCTTGACCGAGATCGACCCCGGGGTTCATCGGCAGCCGGTGGGCGCCTAGCGGGAGTGTGGGCAGGATGCAACGGAAGTCACCCAACAGGGGAAGGACTTTGCGCCACTGCAGGTGATTCATGGGGAAGCCGTGCGTGAGCACTATCACCGGCCCTGGGCCACCCGTATCCACGTAGTCGATGGGACCAGCCGCCAACGTCACGGTCTCCACACCGGCACCTCCTTGAATGATCGTTCTAGGCTGTTATACCTTGTTTCGAATGATCGTTCAAGGTGTGGCGAAGGACGAGGTTGCGCCGTCTCCCGGGCGGAGCCTGGAAAAGTAGCGCATACTGCCAGTACCGGATATCGCGAGGAGGCGATAATGAGCACCACCCCGAAGGTCACCGAGCGCGACGCGCGCCGGGTAGCCGAGCAGTCCCGGCAGAGCGAGTGGGCGAACGAGTCGTTCGCCAAGCAGCTCTACCTCGGTGACTTCCGCCCGGACCTGGTCTGGCCACGAGTAGCGGCCGACCCGGAGCAGCACGCCCGGGGTGAGGCCTTCCTGGACCGGCTGGCCAGCCACCTGAGCGAGCACGTCGACGGCGCACGGATCGAGGCCGAGGACTCCATCAGTGACGAGGTGCTCGCCGGGCTGATCGACCTCGGCACCTTCGGCATCAAGATCCCCACCGCCTACGGCGGCCTCGGGCTGAGCCAGGTGCACTACAACCGTGCGCTGATGTTGATCGGGTCGGCGCATCCCAGCCTCGGCGCCCTGATCTCGGCACACCAGTCGATCGGGGTACCCGAACCGGTGAAGCAGTTCGGGTCCGAGGAACTCAAGGCCGAGTACCTGCCGCGCTGCGCGGCCGGAGCCATCTCGGCGTTCCTGCTCACCGAGCCGGACGTCGGCTCCGACCCGGCCCGACTGCGCGCCACCGCCACTCCCACCGCCGACGGCGACTACCTGCTCGACGGGGTCAAGCTGTGGACCACGAACGGAGTGCTGGCCGAGCTGCTGGTGGTGATGGCCCGGGTGCCCGAGCACGCGGGGGGCAAGGGTGGCATCACCGCCTTCGTCGTGGCGGGGGACGCGGAGGGCATCACCGTCGAACGGCGCAACTCGTTCATGGGGCTGAAAGGACTGGAGAACGGGCTCACCCGGTTCCACCAGGTCCGGGTACCCGCGAGGAACGTCGTCGGGCGGGAGGGACAGGGCCTGAAGATCGCGCTGACCACGCTGAACACCGGGCGGCTGTCCATCCCGGCGCTGTGCGTCGCGGCAAGCAAGTGGTCGCTGAAGATCGCCCGGGAGTGGAGCAACGAACGGGTGCAGTGGGGCCGGCCGATCGGGCGGCACCCGGCGGTCGCGCACAAGCTGGCGTTCATGGCCGCCACCGCCTATGCGCAGGAGGCCGTGGTGGAGATCGCCGGGGAGCTGAGTGACTCCGGTGCCGCCGATATCCGGATCGAGGCCGCGCTGGCCAAGCTGTGGTGCTCGGAGATGGCGTGGCAGGTGGCCGACGATCTGGTGCAGCTGCGTGGCGGCCGCGGCTACGAGACGGCCGCCTCGCTGGCCGCCCGTGGGGAACGAGCCGTGCCGGCCGAGCAGCTGCTCCGGGACCTGCGGATCAACCGCGTCTTCGAGGGATCCAGCGAGATCATGCATCTGCTGATCGCGCGGGAGGCAGTGGACACCCACCTCGCCGTGGCCGGGGACATCATCGATCCCGAGGCCACGTCCGCGCAGCGTTCCCAGGCCCTGGTGGCGGCGGCGAAGTTCTACGCCTCCTGGTTGCCGCGCCTGCTCACCGGACCGGGCAATACTCCGACCTCCTACGCCGACCTCGGCCCGTCCGCCCGGCACCTGCGGTACGTAGAGCGCGCGAGCCGCCGGCTGGCCCGGTCCACGTTCTACGGGATGGCCCGCTGGCAGGGCGGTCTGGAGCACAAGCAGGGTTTCCTCGGCCGGATCGTGGACATCGGTGCCGAGCTGTTCGCGATCACCGCCGTGTCCGCCTACGCGGCCCGCCCCGGCGCCGACGATTCGGCGCAAGCACTGGTCGACGGCTTCTGCCGACAGTCCCGGCTGCGGGTGGAGGCCCTGTTCCGGGCGCTGTGGGTGAACACCGACGCACCGGACGAGAAGCTCGCTGCCCGGGTGCTCGCCGGGGACCTCACCTGGGCCGAGGCCGGGGTGCTCGACCCGAGCGAGGGTACCGGACCGTGGATCGCCGACCCCCAGCACGGCCCGTCCACTGAGCCAGGGGTGCGGCGCCGCTACCGGTAAGCCTGCTCAGCCCACCGGCAGGTACCTCTCCCACCAGCGCAGGATGTGCTCGAACCGCGCCAGCCGGTGCTTGGGGGTCCCGGCCCGGCTGAGCTCGTGCCCCTCACCGGAGAACAGCAGCAGCTCGGTCGGTACACCCCGCTGCTTCAGCCCCACGTACCAGCGCTGGCCCTGCTCCACCGGGCAGCGCCAGTCCTGCTCGGAGTGGATCACCAGCGTGGGGGTGCTGACTTTGTCCAGGTGGGCCATCGGACTCTGCGCGGCTACCTGCTCCGGATCGGAGCCGACGTAGGCCTGGGAGAAGAACCAGCCGATGTCCGCCGAGCCGACGAAGCTGGCCGGGTCGAGGAACCCGCGTTCGACGATGGCCGCGGCGAACCGGTCGGTGCGGGTGGTCAGCCAGGCGGTCATGTAGCCGCCGTAGGAACCACCGAGCACGCCGACGCGCTGGGCGTCCAACCGCGGATCGGTCAGCGCATCATCGAGAAAGGCGAGGACGTCCGCCGCATCCCTGTCGCCGAAGCCACCGGTGATCGCGCGGCCGTGCGCGCGCCCGTACCCGGCAGAACCCCGCGGGTTGCAGAACACGACGGCGTAGCCGGCACCGGCGTAGGTCTGCACCTCGTCGAAGAACGTGGGCGTGTACTGGGCGTGCGGTCCACCGTGGATCAGCAGCAGCACCGGGTGCGGCCCCTCCCCCTCCGGTACGGCGACCCAGCCGTGCACCGGGTACCCGTCCGGGCTGGTGGCTTCCCGCTCCTCGGGGCTGATCACTCCCGCTTCGGCGCGCAGGCGGGCGCCGAGGTCGGTCAACCGCGTGGCCTCGCCCCCGGCCGGCAGCAGCCAGAGGTCGCCGGCGCTGTCCGCGCTCGCGGCGGTCACCACGGCGGCGCCGTCGGGGCCGACGGCGCGCACTGCGCTGGTCTCCACCTCACCCGAGTAGGCGGTGCTCAGCTCCCCGGCCCGGTAGCGCAGCACCTCGGTGGTGCCGCGGTGCTGCCGGCCGAGCAGCACATCGGTGCCGGCCACCTCGAGGGCGCCGGCCAGCGGCATCTCCTCCGGGTCGGTGAGCCGCTGCAGCGAGCCGGGTGCGAGCTGCACGCGGGCGCTGTCCCAGTCGGCGCGGTGCAGCGCCGGAGCAGGGCCGATGAAATCCCTCTGGTCCGGGCCGTAGTCGGACAGCAGCAGCCAGAGTGTGCTCCCGTCGGTGCTGAACGCGACCGGACCGGGGACCAGCTGGCCGACCTCCAGGCTCTGGTCGGGCGATCCCGGCTGGTCGGCGTGCACCGCGAGGACCCCGGCGAGTGCGTCCGGCCGGGACCGTGCCACCACCAGGTGCGTCCCGTCCGGGGTCCACACCGGACTGTCGTGATCCTCGTCGACCGTGGTGATCTGCCGGCCGCTCACCCCTGGCCGGGTCACCGGCTTCGGCTGGTCCTTGTCGGTGTCTTTCGCACTGCCTGCTGCGCCGGCGTCGGTGTGCGCACTCTGATCGTCGCCGCCGCGCTGCGCGTCGCCACCCCCACGGGCCACAGTTCCCGTCGCGTCCCGGCGGGGCAGATCGGCGGTCGGGTCCGCCGGATCGGGCACCTCGACGACGAACACGTGCTGGGGCCGGTCGAGGTAGAAGCCGGCCCCATCCCGCCGGTAGCTGAACCGGGTGATGTGGCGAGGCGGCTCCGCACCCGGACCTACGCCGTCGACCGTGCCGTACCTGCCCTGCTCCGGAACCCGGGCGGTGTAGGCGATCCTGGTCGAGTCCGGAGAGAACTCGGGTGCACCGGAGACGCCGAGCGGATGGCTGGTGAGCACCTCCGGCTCCCCGCCGGTCAGGTCCAGCAGGGCGAGCTGCGGCTTGTCGCCCTTGGCCTGCCGGAGATAGGCGAGCCGCTTGCCATCCGGGGAGAAAGTCGGTTGGGTATCCCGCCACCCGTGGCTGAACGGCGTGGTGGAGCCGTCGGTGAGGTCCACTCGCCAGAGGGTGGCCGGGTAGGTGTCCTCCTCGGTGTCCGGTCGGGCGATGGAGACCACTGCCCAGGTGCCGTCGGGGTGCACCGCGGCGCGGCCGGGCATACGGAAGAGGCTCAGGTGTTCAGGACGCATGGCCTAACCCTATGGCCGGGGCGCTGCCTACCCAGCGGATCCGTGCCCACCACCCGCGCCGCCTGCTCGAGTTGGAACACGTGAGTCGCCACCGGGTGAGTCTCAGGCCAGTGTGGAAACTGTCACCAGGGCTGCCACGTCCGCCCGCAGGGTGCCGTCGAAGTAGACCGCGTCGAACGGGGCGTGTGAGGCGCGCCGGTCGAGGATGCCCTGGGTGACCACCTGCTTGGCGATCAGCGTGGCATCGTGGATGTCGGTGCCCTTCGCCAGCTCGGCGGTGACTGCGGCCGCGAACGTGCAGCCCGCGCCGCTGGCCCGCTCCTCGCCGATCTTCGGGGTGGCGAGCACAGTGGTGCGCTCACCGTCGTAGAGCACGTCGACGGCGTCCGGTCCGCCCAGCTCGACCCCACCCTTGGCAATGACGTACCTGGGGCCGAGGTCGTGGATGCGTCGGGCCGCCTCGGCCAGGTCCGCCACCGAGTCGATCCGGTCCATCCCGGCCAGGGTGCGGGCCTCGAAATGGTTCGGGGTGACCACGGTGGCGGCGGGGAGGATCTGCGCCTTCAGCGCGTTATCGGTGTCCAGAGCGGCACCGGGCTCCTGCCCCTTGCAGATCAGCACCGGGTCGAGCACCACGTGCCGCCACTGCTGGGTGGCCAGCCCGGCGGCCACAGCGTCGATCGTGGCCGGGGTGCCGAGCATGCCGATCTTCACCACGTCCAGGTCGTGGCAGGAGGTGGCGGCCTCGATCTGGTCAGCGATCACTTGCGCCTCGACCGGGACGAACCGGTGCGCCCAGCCGTTCTTCGGGTCGAAGGAGACGATGCAGGTGAGCGTGCCCATGCCGTAGGTGCCCAGCGCCTGGAAGGTTTTCAGGTCCACCTGGATGCCAGCACCGCCGGTGGCCTCGGACCCGGCGATCACGTAGGGGAGAGGAGAAGTCACCCCTCTACGGTACGCCCGCCGGGCGCCGCCAGCGTCACTGGGGACTACCGGGCCAGTGCTCGGCGACCAGGTCACGCCGCAACGGTCGCCGGGTGCGTGAGAGTGCAGTGCCGTGTCCCGTGGAGCCACCTGTCGGACTCGAACCGACGACCGTTCGCTTACAAGGCGAGTGCTCTACCAACTGAGCTAAGGTGGCGCGCCCGGCGGCAGCGCGCCGGACTCAGAAAGTGTGCCAGATGCGCCCGGCGGAAGGCGAAACCGGACAGATCCCGGTGCGCTCCGCCGTCGGCAGTTCGGCAGAAGCGCGCTCGGCGCCGCAGCCGCCCACGTGCCCCTGCCGCTGGGCGAGGCGACCCACCGCCCGCGCTCAACAATCACCCTCCGCGCCCACGGCACTATCGCCGTGGGCGCGGAGGGCTCCGGCGCCGCGGCCGGCTCTAGGTCAGCCGGCCTCCTGCACAGCGGCGAGCAGCTCACCGGGGTTGTTCCAGTTGCCACCCCACTCGTCGCCGTCGAGCAGCACGGTCGGGGTGCTGCTGGCCCCGTCCCGGCTGGCCTGCTGAGTGGCGATATCCACCCACTCGGCATAGGTGCCGTCCGCCAGGGTGTCTGCCACGTCCTGCGGGACGCCGGCCTCGACCGCGAACTCGGCGATCTGCTCATCGGTCAGCCCGTCCCCGCCCTCAGTCGGCTGGTTCGCGAACAGGATGTTCATGAAGTCCATCGCGTTCTCCGGTGCGCTGTTGGCCACCTCGGCGAAGGCGGCAGCGGCGCGCGCGGAGTAGTCGCTGAGGAAGCTCACCGGGTGGTAGATCACGGTGACTTCACCGTCGGCAGCAGCCTGGGTGAGGTCCTCACCGTTGATCTGCTCGAACGTGCCGCAGTGCGGGCACATGAAATCCACGTAGACGTCGAGCTCCGGGGCGCCCTCGTTCGCCGAGCCGGCACCGTCTGCACCGATCGGGATGCCGCCGTTCAGATCGGAGCCGGCTGGGGTGGCGCCCTCGAAGTCGGACAGCAGGGTGCGGTTGGCCTGGAGCGCGATCACCACCACAGCGGCGATGATCAGCGCGAGCACGGCGGCCACCACGCCGATCAGGATCCGGCGGCTGCGCTTCTCTTTCGCCGCCTGGATCTTGCGGAGCCGTTCGGCTTCTTTTCGTGCGGCTTCGCGCCGCTCGGTCTTGCTGAGCTTATTGGACTGTGCCATCGAGTGTGTCCTTGGTCGGGCCGCGGTCTGGGCGGCGAAGTAGGGGCGCGGCTGGGCCGCTGAGGCCGGTGGCGGAGCTGGCCGCCGAGAGGATCGCGCCGGGTCGGCCTGCGTGCTGGCAGGGAGGGGCGATCAGGCCGGCAGCGGAGGGCCGCGCCGCCACACCGGGGGGTTCAGGAAAGCGGGCACGACGGCGGTACCTCGCCAGTCCGGCAGCGTCACCCGGGCCGGGGTGGGCCAGCGGCGCAGTAGCCGGGGCAGAGGACGGCTGAGAGTGGCGATGAGCGCGCGGGTCGCCCGGCCGGCGCGGCCGAGCCAGTACGCGAGCACGCCAGCGGCGGCATGCGCGATCACCAGGCTGGCCAGCAGCGCACTGGCGGCGCCGACTGCGGCCATAGTGTGCGGGCCGTAGCCGAGGGTGCCGGTGGGGCACTCGGCGGCCATCCGCATCTGGGCAAGGTTGCGGGCAACGAAACCGGTGATACCGGCCGCTTCGACGCAGTCCGCCGGACGCAGCACCGTGGAGAGCAGCACGGTCAGCGCCGACCAGGCCAGACCCACCGCGGCGAGGGTGCCACCGGAGCGCGGGCGCGCAAGAGCAGTCAGTCCGCCACCGGAGCGCGGGCCGGTGAGGCCAGCGCCAGAGCGCGGGCGCGCACGAGCGCGCACCTGTGCCGATATCCGCCGGACCATCCGCCCAGGATACGCAGCCCACCGCGGTCGTCGGAACCCACGGCCGCCGCGCCATCCCTACGCCGAGTGGGCAGAAGTGCGCCGGTGCTGGTGGACCCCACCCCGCAGCAGTGACCACTCACCGATCGGGCAGACACCCCATGGCCGGTCAGAAGAACGAGGTGGGTGGGGCGGGGAACGGTGCCCACTGCGGCGCGTTGCCGCCGAGGAAGTAGATCATCAGGCCACCGAGCGCCACCGCGAGCGCGATCAGAGCCCAGAGCGCCCCGCCCAACCCGAGCGGTGCGATGTGCTGCAGCACGACCCGCTCACCCTCCCGGGCCCGTCCGCTGGACGGGGTCCACCAGACCAGCAGCGCCACCACGGCCACCGTGATCGGCAGCACCGCTGCCACCGGCACTGTGTCCACGGCGAGGATCCAGACGATCGCTCCGCCGGCAGCTCCGACGATCACCCCGGGCAGGGTGAGCAAGATGCCCAGCAGCAGGTGTCCCGGGAACGATGCCGCTACCCGGGTGCGGTCCCAGCGCCCGGGGCCGCGTTCCAGCCGGCGCTGCCGCAGCGCCTGCGCAGCCGACCCGATCCCGCCGAGCAAGGCGGTCACGGCGACCAGGGTGAGCAGCACCCACGAGGGGTAGACCAGGCCGAGGGCCACGACGGCCATCAGCCAGGCCAGCGAGATCCAGCCGCGTCCCGGCGGCGGCCGGAACCAGGCAGGCAGCTGTGCCTCCGCTGGGCCGCCGGGCCACTGCCCGTCGGTCGCCTGCCACACCGGTTGGCCCGGGGGCGGGCCGGGAGGCATCGCGGTTTGCGGTGGTGGAGCCGGAGCGCCGCCGGGCTGCATCGAGGTGGGCAGATAGGCCGTCCGCGGTCCGAGGACTTCGGCCGGAACCGCGCCGGTTGCTCCCGTCCCAGGCGCGTAGGACGGCGGCAGCACTGCGGGGGCGTCGGCCCGCTCCGGTTCCCCGTCGGCACCGGTGACCTGTTCCTCGTGATCGGCGAGCAGCGCGGTCACGTCCCGGCCCGCTGCATGCTCAGCGAGCGCGGTGCACACCACCTCCTGCCGCATCCGGCGTTCGGGGTCCGGATGCAACGCGCGCCGCAGCACCTGCGCCACCCGTGGAGACAGGTCCTCGGTGTCCACCCGGCCGGACTCCACCCGCATCAGGACCCCGGGGCCGCGGCCGAACGGCTGCCGTCCGGTCGCGGCGAACACCAGGACGGCGGCCCAGCCCCACCAGTCGCCGGCGGCATTGGGGTTCGCGCCGTGCATCACCTGCGGGTCCACGTAACCCGGCGTCCCGGTGACCAGACCAGTCTGGGTGATCCGCGGGTCGTCGGCGAGCTGGGAGATGCCGAAGTCGATCACCACCGGACCGTCGTCGGTGAGCATCACATTGCCGGGTTTGAGGTCGCGGTGCAGCACGCCGGCACCGTGAATCGACTCCAGCGCACCGGCAAGCCCGGCGGCCAGGTCGGCGAGCTCCTCGGCGTCCATCTGCCCGTGCTCTCGGATCGACTCCTCCAGCGACTGCCCGTCGATCAGTTCGGTGACGATGAACGCCTCTTCGGACTCCGCCTCCGCGTCCAGTACCCGTGCCACCGACTCGCCTTTGACCCGGTGCAGAGTGGCGACCTCTCGGCGCAGCCGCTCCCGGGCGGCCTCGTCGGCGCTGAACGCTGGGTGCAGCAGCTTGAGGGCCACATGCCGGCCCTCGGCATCGATCGCGTCGTAGACCGTCCCCATCCCGCCGGTGCCGAGCGCGTGCAGCAGGCGATAGCCCCCGACCTCCCGGGTCGGCGACTGCTGATCGCCCGACTCGCCCGTCATACGAGGCAACTTACGCCACCGTCGGGCGCCGGGCGGTGACCCACACCGGGCACCCCCGACACCTGCACAGGTCCCTCGCAGCCACCGTGCTCCCGGCCACACGCGATCCCCGCCATCGGTGTGCCACGATCTGTCGGTTCCGCGACCGAGGAAGCGACGGTACCGAGCAAAGCGACGATGCCGGGCAAAGCGACGATGCCGGGCAAACCGAGGTGGGCGGGTCGACGTCGTTGGGGGCGGCGCTGCGCCGGCCCATCACCCCGGCTAGCCTGGCGGAAGGCAACCGAAGAGTGAGGGACATGACTGGATCGCACGAGTTCGTCGTCGTCGCCAACCGTCTGCCGGTAGACGTGCAGGTCAGCAGCAAGGGCAAGGTCTCCTGGGACCGTTCCCCAGGGGGCCTGGTCACCGCACTGCACCCGGTGATGCAGTCCCAGGACGGCGCCTGGGTGGGCTGGTCCGGCCGCGCGGACACCGATCTGGACCCGTTCGAGGCGGACGGGATGCATCTGGTTCCGGTACCGCTGAGCGCCCAGGAGGTGGAGAACTATTACGAAGGGTTCTCCAACGCCACCCTGTGGCCGCTCTACCACGACGTGATCGTCGACCCGACCTATCACCGCTACTGGTGGAACGCCTACCTGGAGGTGAATCGCCGATTCTCCGAGGCTGCTGCCGAAGCGGCCGCCGAGCACGCCACAGTATGGGTGCACGACTACCAGCTCCAGCTCGTCCCGCAGATGCTCCGCCGGCTGCGCCCGGACGTGCGGATCGGTTTCTTCAACCACATCCCGTTCCCGCCGGTGGAGCTGTTCGGTCAGCTCACCTGGCGCAAGGAGGTGGTCGACGGGCTGCTCGGCGCGGACCTGATCGGGTTCCAGCGCACCGGCGACGCCGCGAACTTCCTGCGCGCAGTGCGCCGGTTCACCGACTACAGCCCGCGCGGGCAGAGCGTGACCATCGGCCAGCACTGGACCCGGCCGGAGCGGCATGTGCGGGTGGGCACGTTCGGTATCTCCATCGACTCCTCGCAGGTGGACGAGCTGGCGCGGAGCAAGAAGACCGAAGAGCGGGCCGCCGAGCTGCGCCGGGAGCTGGGTGATCCGGACGTCCTGCTGCTCGGCGTGGACCGGCTGGACTACACCAAGGGCATCCGGCACCGGATCAAGGCCTTCGGTGAGCTGCTCCGGGAGAAGCGGGTCACGGTCCCGTCCACGGCCCTGGTGCAGGTGGCCAGCCCGAGCCGGGAGCAGGTGGCGCAGTACAAGACACTCCGCCAGGAGGTGGAGGTGATGGTCGGCAACATCAACGGCGACTACGGCTCCTGGGGACGATCGGCGATCTACTACATGCACCACTCCTATCCGCAGGAGGAGATGGTCGCGCTCTACCGGGCGGCGGACGTGATGCTGGTGACCGCGCTGCGGGACGGGATGAACCTGGTGGCCAAGGAGTATGTCGCTGCCCGGCACGACCTGGGCGGTGTGCTCGTGCTCAGCGAGTTCGCCGGAGCCGCGGACGAGCTCGGCCAGGCGCTGCTGATCAACCCGCACGATATCGAGGGACTGAAGTCCGCGATCATGCGTGCGGCCACGATGGAACCGCCAGAACGCCGACGGCGGATGCGCGCCTTGCGTAAGCGGGTCATGTCTGGGGATGTGCAAGCCTGGGCGGAGAAGTTCCTCGCCGCTCTGGCTGAGGACCGTCGCGCGCATGACTGAGCCGGTCGGGCCAGAGGTGGCTGCGGCGCTGCGCGAGTTCGCCCGGCAGCCGGAGGTGCTCGTGGCACTGGATTTCGACGGCTGCCTCGCCCCGTTCGTGCTCGACCCCGCCGATGCTCGGCCGCTCCCGGAAGCGGCCGACGCGTTGCGCTCCCTGGCCGCGCTCCCCGGGGTGCACCTGGCACTGGTCTCCGGCCGCCCGGTGGCCGAACTGCACCGGCTCGCCGGCCCGCCCGCGGGCACCGTGCTGGTAGGCAGCCACGGAGCAGAGCACGGTGAGGTGGATCAGGCAGGTGCACTGCACCTCACCCCGGTCACCCTGACCGACGACCAGGCCGACCTGCTCGCGAGGGTGAGCTCCGCCGTCGAGCAACTTGCGGATACGCACCCGGGGGTGTGGATCGAGCACAAGCCGGCTGCCGCCGTCGTGCATACCCGAGCGCTTCCGGAGGACCAGGCCGAGCCGGTTCTGGCCGCTGCGATGGCCGGGCCGGGTGCCTGGCCCGGGGTGCACCCGATCCACGGCAACCAGGTGGTCGAGCTCGCCGTGGTCGACGCCACCAAGGGCGAGTCGCTGCAGGCCCTACGGGCGCCTCTGGTGGGTGTGCCGGCGCTCTACGCGGGTGATGACGTCACCGACGAGACGGCGCTCGCCGTGCTCGGCAGCGGCGACGTCGGAGTGAAGGTCGGCACCGCCCCGAGCGTGGCCGGTTATCGCGTGGCCGACGAGGCAGCGGTGGCCGCCCTGCTGGCCCGTCTTGCGATGTGGCGGGCGTCACGGCACCTGGCCTGAGATGTGGCATGATGCTAGCGGCGCGGCCACCCAGGCGTGCTGTGTCAGCGGAGACACTCTGACACTCTTCACAACGGATCGTCCGGCACGTACCTGCCGGTGAAGGGAAAGTAATCCACCATGGCAACTGTCACTTTTGACCACGCCACCCGGGTCTACCCGGGAACGGAGCGCCCCGCAGTGGACGCACTCAACCTCGAGGTCGAGGATGGCGAGTTCCTCGTCCTCGTCGGTCCCTCTGGTTGCGGTAAGTCCACCTCGCTGCGGATGCTCGCCGGCCTGGAGGACGTCAACTCCGGCCGGATCCTGATCGGTGACCGCGATGTCACCGACGTGCAGCCCAAGGACCGGGACATCGCGATGGTGTTCCAGAACTACGCGCTGTACCCGCACATGACCGTCGCTGACAACATGGGCTTCGCGCTGAAGATCGCCGGTAACCCCAAGGCCAAGATCCGCGAGAAGGTCGAAGAGGCCGCCAAGATCCTGGACCTGAGCGAGTACCTGGACCGCAAGCCGAAGGCGCTCTCCGGTGGTCAGCGTCAGCGTGTGGCGATGGGCCGTGCGATCGTGCGGGACCCGCAGGTGTTCCTGATGGACGAGCCGCTGTCCAACCTGGACGCGAAGCTGCGGGTGCAGACCCGCACCCAGATCGCCTCGCTCCAGCGGCGACTCGGGGTCACCACCGTGTACGTGACCCACGACCAGACCGAGGCCCTGACCATGGGTGACCGCATCGCGGTGCTCAAGGACGGTGTGCTGCAGCAGCTGGCCAACCCGCGGGAGATGTACGACACCCCGCAGAACGTGTTCGTGGCTGGTTTCATCGGCTCCCCGGCGATGAACCTGGGCTCGTTCAACGTGAAGGACGGCAACGCCACCCTCGGTGGGGCGTCGATCCCGCTGACCCGCACGACTCAGGACGCGCTCACCGACGCGGACAAGAACGAGATCACCCTGGGCTTCCGCCCGGAGGCCTTGGATGTGGTCTCCGAGGGCACCGACGGTGCGTTCGGCATCAACGTGAACCTGGTCGAGGAGCTCGGCTCGGACGCGTTCGTGTACGGCGAGCTCGCCAACCGCGAGGCAGCCGAGAACATCGGCTCCGGCGAGGACGACTCCCAGGTGATCGTCCGAGTGAACCCGAAGAACCCGCCGATGAAGGGTGACATGATCCACGTCGTCATCCGCGAGGGCCAGAAGCACGTCTTCTCCTCCGCCACCGGCGAGCGTCTGCCCCAGTAGGCTCGCGCTCTCTCGAACGGGGCAGGTCCAGCGCGGACCTGCCCCGTTCGTCATTTCTCCTGGGCGAGGCCTGACAGACTGAGACCATGCCCTCGGCACTGAAGATCACCGCGGCCGCGCCGGACCCGGCCCTGCTGGACCTGCCTTGGCACATCGCCCTGGAGGGCTGGCCAGAAGACACCCTCGCTGCCCTCCCCCGCGGCATCTCCCGGCACGTGGTGCGGTTCGTGCGACTCTCCGGCCGGGTGCTCGCGGTCAAGGAGATCGGCGAGTCGGTGGCACACCGGGAGTACCAGCTACTCCGGGACCTCAGCCGCCTGGGCGTGCCTTCGGTGGAGCCGGTCGGTGTGATCACCGGCCGCACCACGCCGGAGGGGGCGGAGCTGAACTCGGTGCTGATCACGAAGCATCTGAAGTTCTCCCTGCCCTATCGGGCGCTGTTCAGCCGCTACCTGGCCCCGGATACCGCTACCCGGCTGATCGACGCCCTGGCCGTGCTGCTCGTCCGGTTGCACCTCCTCGGCTTCTACTGGGGCGATGTGTCGCTCTCGAACACGTTGTTCCGCCGGGACGCGGGCGAGTTTGCCGCCTATCTGGTCGATGCCGAGACCGGCGAGCTGCACGACTCGCTGACCAACGGGCAGCGCGAGTACGACCTGGAGATCGCCCGGGTGAACATCATCGGCGAGCTGATGGACCTGGAGGCGGGGGCGCTGCTGCTCGAGGAGGTGGACACGGTCGCAGTGGGCGAGATGATCGTCAGCCGCTACCGCGACCTGTGGAACGAGCTCACCGCGGTGGAGGAGTTCGGCACCACCGAGCGCTGGCGGGTGGCGGACCGGATCCGAAAGCTGAACCAGCTCGGGTATGACGTGGGCGAGCTACAGATGACCACCGACATCGACGGCACCACGCTGCAGATCCAGCCCAAGGTGGTGGACGCCGGGCATCACCACCGGCGGTTGATGCGGCTGACCGGGCTGGATGTCTCGGAGAACCAGGCCCGCCGCCTGCTGAACGACATGGACACCTACCAGGCCGCCACCGACCAGCTCGGTGAGGACGAAGAGTTCGTGGCGCACGAGTGGCTGGCCGAGGTATTCGAGCCGACCGTGCGGTCCATCCCCCGACACCTGCGCGGGAAGCTGGAGCCGGCGGAGTTCTTCCACGAGCTGCTCGAACACCGATGGTTCATGGCACAGAACGCCGGGCACGATATCGCGATGCCGCAGGCAGTGGACTCCTACATCGAGAACGTGCTGCAGCACCGGCCCGATGAGGAAGCGGTGCTGGGGCTGGACACGGCCACGCTGCGCGCTATCGAAGGGGAGTGAGCGGGCGGCGCGTCCGGGGCTCGGCCCGCGGAGGTACTCCTGTGGCACTGAGGTCTGCATGGTGCACCTCAGTGTCACAACAGAACCTCCGCGACCGCGCCGGGTCAGATCTGCGTGAGCGGCACCGGCGCCGGGCGGCCGGGCCTGCTCGCGATCGGCACCGACCGGCCTTGTTCCGCGGCGGCCAACACACCCTCCATCACCTCCAGCACATGCGCGGCGAGCCCGCCGGAGGCGCGCACCTGCTCCCGGTTCGGGGCGCGCACCAGGTCCAGCAGACCCACACCTCGGCCTGCCTCGAGATACCCCGCCGACGGCGCAACCTCCTGCCATCCGTCATCGCTCCAGGTGCGTAGCCGCACCTGTTCGTCGAACCTGTTCGGGTCGCCCACGCTCAGTGACCCGGCGGTGCCGTGCACCTCGATCCGCGGTGACTCGGTGGCCACGGAGTCGAAGCTCATCACGATCGTGGAGAGAGCCCCCTCGGCGTGGGTGAGGACCCCGGTCACGTGCGTGGCCACCTGAACCGGGATCGTCTCACCGGAGCGCGGTCCGGAGCCGATCGTGCGCTGCGGGGCGGAGGTACGTACCGATCCGATCACCGAGGTGACCTCGCCGAGCAGGGTGACCAGCGCCGTCAGGTAGTACGGGCCCATGCCATCAGCGGCCCGCCGCCGGGCAGATAGTAGAAGTCGGGGTTCGGGTGCCAGCGTTCGTGTCCGGGGGCGGCGAAGGTCGCGTTCGCCGCGACCGGAGTGCCGATCGTGCCGGCGTCGATCACCGCGCGTGCGGTCTGCACCCCGGTACCGAGCACCGTGTCCGGGGCGCCACCCAGCCGCACCCCGGTGCTCTCTGCCGCACCGAGCAGCTGATGCGCCTGCTCGCCAGTGGCCGTGAGCGGCTTCTCCCCGTACACCGGCTTCCCGGCGGCCACCGCCGCCTGTGCGATCTCCGCATGCGCTGCCGGCACGGTGAGGTTCAGCACCACGTCCACCTCGCCGTCGGCCATCAACTCGGCCGCGGTGAGTGGGCGGGCGCCGGTACGCGCGGCCACCTCGGCGGTGCGTACCGGGTCCAGGTCCGCGACGGCCACGACCCGGGCTCCGGCGGCCCGGTCGAAGGTGTCCAGGTACTGGCCGAGGATCGTTCCCAGCCCGACGATGCCGATCCGGACCTCGCCGGCCTCCCGCCACCGCGGATCGGCCGCGGCGTTCACCGCGCCGCCCAGAGCAGGCCACGCTCGACGATCGTGCGCACGCTCGGGTGCTCGAGCACGTCGACCGAATGCCCGGGGGTGGCCACGAAGATGCGGCCCCTCCCCCACTGCCGGGTCCACACCGCCGGGCAGGTCACCTCCCGGTGCCAGGGCTGGTCCTCGCGGGCCGGGTGGGTGGTGGTGGCGTGCACATCGCTCAGGTCGTCGGTGAGCACCCAGTACTGCTCGGTGGTGAGCTCGAAGTCCTCGATGCCGGCCACGATCGGGTGCTGGTCGGTGATCTGGACGGTGTGCGTGAGGTAGTGGTCTGCCGGACCGCCAGGGCGTTGACCCGCAGGTAAGGCCGGATGGGTGGCGAACTGGCCGCCGATCAGGTGCAGGTAGTCGGAGCTGGCGCGGAAGGAGTCGGCGATCCCGCCGTGCCAGCCCGCCAGACCGGTGCCGTTCTCGACGGCGGTGCGCAGGCCGCGTAGTTGATCCGCCGTGATCGTGCCCATGGTCCAGCACTGCACGATCAGGTCCGTGCCGGCCATGGTGGCGGTGTCGGTGTAGATGTCCAGGTTCTCGTGGACGTCGACGGCGAAGCCCGCCTCGCGCAGGTAGCCGATGAACAGGTCGGTGGTCGCCACGGGTGCGTGCCCGTCCCAACCGCCCCGGACCACGAGCGCGCGCCGGGTGGGTACAGATGCAGAAGTCACTATGATCCTCATCGATTCTCGGGTCCACCCAGCATAGTTGCACCGCGCAATCAATGACCTACTCCGCGCGGAGGTCCGGCGTCGCGCCCTGGATCAGGGCCTGCATCCGCGACCAGGCGAGTTCGCCGAGCACATCGTGATCACTGCTCGGAGAGTGTTGGGCCGCACCCGAATAGTCGAGTCTGCTGAAAGCACTCTCCAGCGGAGAGCCCACTCGATCCGGCCCGCTCAACTATCAGCGCGACGCCGACCGTCCAGCACAGCCCCGGTCACGTTCGCTGCGGCGGCGGCGAACAGCAGCACGCTCACCCCGCGCACCACCTTGGCACCGGCACCCATCGACTCACCGGCTCGAGGCGCCCGGCCGGACCGGCGCCAGAGCAACGCCCCCACCAGCACATCCGCACCGGCGGCCACCCACGGCGCCCAGGTACGCACCGGCTCTTCCGCGGCGTCAGCGAATGCGGCGGCACTCGCCCGAGCCTCCTCGGCCATCCGGCGGGCGTCCTCGGCGGCCAGCTGGGCACGGCGGCGGGTGTCGTCGGCAGCCCGGCGGGCATCATCGGCGGCCTCCTGGGCCCGCCGGCGCATCATCTCGCCGAGCGGAACCGGGTGGATGGCGGCCACGCCGACCACGTCGGCGGCGCCGCGCTGACCGTTGAGGAACTCGGACAGCTGACCCGTCACCTCCGGGCCCAGCCCGAGCACCGGGAGCACGTCCGCAGGACCGGCGCCGGCATCGATCGCAGCCCGGAGCCGGCCGGCATCGGCACCCGGCACGGCCGCCAGCACCTGATCGACCAGTGCCCCGGTACCGAGATGACGGTCGGCAAACTGCTCGGCAACCGGCGCGTCCAGCGGTACCACCGCGTGCTGCAGCCCCCAGACGTACTGGTACTCCTCGTCCCCGGCAACGCCGAGTGCGGGATAGTCGGCGGCCTGTTGCAGAACCAGCGCCGGCGCCCCGAGCTCGGCCAGCGGCAGGTCGCCGACCGCGGGGCCGTCCTCCACCACCACTGTGTGACCGGAGTCCGTGGGTACTGCGTGCAGTGTGGTCTCGGCGCCGGTAGCGAGTCGCTCCAGGCCGGCATGGTCGGCGATGGTGCACACCAGGGCGCGGTCGGCGACCACAGCGATGCCGATCTGCGGGTCGAACGGGTCGTCGTCCCCGTCCTCGTCCCCCTCCCCCGGAGGAATCGCACTGGCCGACTCCTCCGCGAACGTCACCACCCCCTGGCACTCCTGCGCGAGCGCGGTGACCAGCTCCGCTAACGGCGGGCCAGGGACCACCTGCTCACCACCTTCGCCGAGCACTGCCACCCGGTGCTCCTCGTCGACGGCGACCGTCACCCACGCTGTCGTCGGATCCTGGGGGTCGTACTCCAGTCGGGCCACCACCTGGGCTCCGTCGAGGAAACCCGTGCTGCGGTGCACCCGTGAGGCGGGCGCATCGACCTGCCCGGATGTGCGCTGCCACGTGCTCATACGTCTCACCCTACCCAGCGTCGACCGGCCAGCGCTCCCCGGCACACGATCCACACGTCACCGCACACAATCGACACTTCGCCCGGCCAGGCGATACCCGCGGGCACGACTCCACGCAGCAGGTAGCGAGTGAATGGATTCACGTCGCGGTGGTGGTCAGCGACGGCCGGTGCTCAGCGCCCGCTTGCGGGCCACCTCATACAGGGCGATCCCGATCGCGGTGCCGGCATTCAGGGACTCCACCGCCGAGGCGATCGGGATCGAGACCACGAGGTCACAGGTCTGCTGCACCAGCCGGCCCAGCCCCTTGCCCTCGGAGCCGAGCACCAGCACGAGGGGCTCGGTGGCGAGCTCGAGGTCCCCGATCGTGGTGGCCCCCTCGCCGTCGAGTCCGACCACGAAGCAGCCGGCCTTCTTGTAGGCCTCCAGCGTGCGCACCAAATTGGTAGCGCGGGCCACCGGCACCCGGGCAGCGGCACCGGCCGAGACCTTCCATGCCGCCACGGTCACCCCCGCTGCGCGGCGGCCCGGCACCACCACTCCATCCACGCCGAACGCACCGGCGGAACGAAGTGCTGCGCCGAGGTTGCGCGGGTCGGTGATGCCGTCCAGGGCAACGATCAGCGGGGCGTGGGCAGCGCGGGCCGCCTGGTCCAGCAGCTCCTCCGGCTCGGCGTAGCGGTACTCGGGCACCTCGATCGCCACGCCCTGGTGCACGCTGCCGCCGGTGAGACCGTCCAGATCCGCACGGCTCGCCTGGTGCACCGGAGCGCCGGCGGACGCGGCCAGATCCATGATCTCCCGGGTGCGCTCGTCAGCATCCGCAGCAGTGGCCAGGTACACCGCCTGGGCCGGCAGCTCGGCGCGCAGTGCTTCGAGCACGGCGTTCCGGCCGGCGACCACCTCGTTGCCGCTGGAAGTCCTGGCCCGCGCCTTCGGCTGGTTCCGGGTCTTCTTCTCCTCCGCAGCCTTACGCTTGCCGGCCGGGTGGTAAGGGCGGTCCTCCGCCTTCGGCGTGGGCTTTTTACCGCGCAGGGCCTTGCGGCCGTGGCCGCCGGTACCGACCTGCGCCCCCTTCTTGCTGCCGGCCTTGCGCACTGCGCCCGGCCGCCTGGAGTTACCGGCCATCATGACCTCCACGTAGGCTCCATCGGGCACCGTCGGCGCCGTCCTCGACCACCACACCGGCGGCCGTGAGCTGATCGCGCAGCGCGTCCGCGCGCGCGAAGTCCCGCTCCGCCCGGGCCGCGGCACGCTCGGCGAGCACATGATCCACGAGAGTGGACAGCGCGTGCTGCGCTGCGCCGTCGCCGGCTGAACCGGACGCCCACTGCTCGGCGAGCGGATCAAGACCAAGGATGTCCAGCATCCCCCTGATCTCCCGCTGAGCGGCGGACACCTCGGCATCGGCTCCGGCCGCGAGCGCGGTGTTGGCCTTCCGCAGATGCTCGTGCAGCACTGCGAGGGCCGCGGAAACGTTCAGGTCCTCGTCCAGAGCGGCGACGAAGCCTGCCGGCAGCTCGGCGGTGCGCACTTCCTCATCGCTGGCGGTCCCGGTCCGCTCCGCGGCCTTGGTCACGAACGTGGCGATCCGCTCCCAGGCGGCAGCGGACTCGGCCAGCGTGGTGTCGGTGAACTCCAGGGTGGAGCGGTAGTGCACCGCACCGAGGGCGTAGCGCAGCACCACCGGATCGGCCCGCTGCAGCACCGCGGACACGGTCAGGGAGTTGCCGAGCGACTTGCTCATCTTCTCCCCGCCGACGGTCACCCACGCGTTGTGCATCCACAACCCCGCGAAGTCCCAGCCGGCGGCCTTCGACTGGGCGATCTCGTTCTCGTGGTGCGGGAACCGCAGGTCGATGCCGCCACCGTGGATGTCGAAACCCTCGCCCAGGTACTTGCGGGCCATCGCCGAGCACTCCAGGTGCCAGCCGGGACGCCCGCGCCCCCAGGGGGTGGCCCAGCTCGCCCCGGGCGGGTCGGTGTCCTTGGTGGCCTTCCAGAGCGCGAAGTCCCGGGGGTCGCGCTTATCGGAGGCGTCCTCTTCCTCCGTGGTGAGGTTCTCCAGCAGCTGGCGGGTGAGCTCGCCGTAGGCACCCCAGGAGCGCACGTCGAAGTAGACGTTTCCCTCGTTGCCGGTGTAGGCGTGGCCGCGGGCGATCAACCGATCGATCAGCTCGACCATCTCCGGAACGTGCCCGGTCGCCCGAGGCTCGTAGTCCGGCGGCAGCACGCCGAGCGCGTCGTAGGCGTCGTTGAACTCCCGCTCGAACCGGTGCGCCCAGGCCCACCAGGGCGCCCCCGCCTCCGCGGACTTGATCAGGATCTTGTCGTCGATATCGGTGACGTTGCGCACCAGGGTGACGTCCAGACCGGACCGGCGCAGCCAGCGCACCAGGATGTCGAAGGCGATCGCGCTGCGCAGGTGACCGACGTGCGGGGCACCCTGCACGGTGGCGCCACACAGGTAGATCCCCACATGGCCGGACGTGCGGGGGGTGAGGTCACGGACCTCACGGGTGGCGGAATCATGCAGGCGAACACTCACCTGGCGCAGTTTACCGGTGCTACGCGTGCTCAGTGCCCGGTGCGGCGCTACGCGGGCCCGGTGCGGCGCTACGCGGGCCCGGTGCGGCGCTACGCGGGCTCGGTGCGGTGCACCACATGCTGGGGACGGATCCGGACCAGCACGCGTTCGTTGTCGGTGCCGGTGTCGCCGGTGAACGGCTGCCCGGTGTACTTCTGGCTCAGTGCCTGAATCAGGGATCCGGTCGGATCGTCCTCCAGGGTCGCCTCCCCGCGAACCTCCACATACTCCTGCGGGTTGTCCGCGGGGTAGAGGAGCATGGTGGCCCGGGGGTCACGGCGCAGGTTCTGCTCTTTGCGCCGGCCGCGCACCGTGGAGACGAGCACTTCGTCGTGGTGCCGAGCCATCCACACCACCGACAGCTGCGGCTGCCCGTCCGGTTCCAGCGTGGCCAGGACCGCGTACTCGGGCTCATCGAGGAGCCGTTTGGCCTGCTCCGACATGGCTGTCATATCCGTGACGCTACCCCAGCCTGGTGCCGGTCGCAGCCGGGGTCCGGTGCGGGTACCGGCATGCGAGGATCGCCCCATGCAACCGGTGGATCTCGACGTCGCCTACACCCCACCGCTAGATGTGGACGCCCTCTGGGACTACTGGGCAGCGCGGGTGATCTCCGCAGTGGAGCACTGCGACGATCAGGTCTATCAGCGCGCGGTGCCGCTGCCCGGTGGTCCGGCGGTGCTGCGCATCGAGCGCACCGGATCGGAGCTGCGTGCCGGTGCGCTGCTGACCGACCTCGCCGACGCCGAGGCGGCTCGGGACATAATGCTGCGCACGATCGACGCCGGTGCCGACCCGTCCGCCGTGCGCGAGCAGCTGGGCGCCCACCCGTGGCTGGGCGAGCTGGTTCGCGCCCGCCCGGGGCTACGGGCACCCCGGCACCCGGGCGGGTTCGAGGTCGCGCTGCGCGCGATCGTCGCCCAGCAGGTCTCCCTCCGCGCGGCCCGCACGGTCACCGGCCGCCTGGTGCAGGCGGTCGGCAGCGAGCTGCCGGTGCCGGTGGGGCCGATCACGCATCTGTTCCCCACCCCCGCACAAGTGCTCTCCGTTGCCGACGACGGCGCAGCCTTGGCCATGCCGACGGCGCGACGTCGCGCCGTGCTCGCGTTGGCAGACGCTGCCGCCGGCGGGCTGGACCTGGACCGCGGTGCGCCGGCGGAGGTGGGGCGCGCACTGCTCGCCCTGCCCGGGATCGGTCCCTGGACGGAGCAGTACGTGCGGATGCGGGCGCTGGACGACCCGGATGCTTTCTGCGGGAGCGACCTGGTACTGCGGCGCACCGCCGAGCGGCTCAGCGGCGCCGCGCTGGACCCGACCGGGGCCGAGTTCGCGCCCTGGCGAACCTATGCCGCCCATCACCTGTGGCGGGCGGCGCAGCTGGCGCGGACATGACTCCCCCACGCGTCTCGCGCTCGCACACCCCACACGCCTCGCGCTCGCACTCCCCACACGCCTCGCGCTCGCACTCCCCACACGCCTGGGCGCCGAGGTAGTTTTCTCCTACTGAGGTCGCATTATCGGACCTCCGCGTCACAGGGCGACCTCGGCCACCGGAGCCGAGCCCAGCACAGGGAGGGACAGCGATGACCTACCGGCACGAGATCGCCTCACCGATCGGTCCCCTGGTGCTGCTCGGTGACGGCGAGGCACTCACCGCGGTGTACTACCCACGTCACCCCGGGCGAGCCGAGACCGAGGTGAGGGATGATGCCACGCCCTTCTCCGCCGTCGTGAACCAGCTGGAGGAGTACTTCGCGGGTGAGCGAACCTCGTTCGATCTGCCACTGGCGCCTCGCGGCACGCCGTTCCAGCTCGCCTGCTGGGCGGAGCTGCAGGCGATCGGCTACGGGCAGACCCGCAGCTACGGTGAGATCGCCTCGGCGCTGGGTCAGCCGGGTGCGGCCCGGGCGGTCGGGCTGGCGAACAACCGCAATCCGATCTCGATCATCGTGCCGTGCCACCGAGTGATCGGTGCGGACGGCTCACTGACCGGCTACGGCGGCGGTATCGAGGCCAAGCGGTACCTGCTCGACCTGGAGTCCCGCGGCCACACGCTGTTCTGACGGGGGGACTCACCGCCCGGCGACGGCGGGCTCGCGCGCGGCCAGCGATGCGTATCGCCCGCCGTGGGCGATCAGCTCCTCGTGGGTACCTTGCTCGAGCACCTGACCATGGTCCAGCACCACGATCCGGTCGGCCTCGCGGACAGTGGAGAGCCGGTGGGCGATGGTCACCGTGGTACGCCCGCGGCTGACCACCTCGAGGGCAGCCTGCACCGCTCGTTCGGTGTCGTTGTCCAGCGCGCTGGTGGCCTCGTCCAGCACCAGTACCGGCGGATCGCGCAGCAGGGTGCGGGCGAGAGCGATGCGCTGCTTCTCACCACCGGAGAAGCGGTAGCCGCGCGAGCCCACCATCGTGTCGTAACCGTCGGGCAGCGCGGCGATCAAGCCGTGGATCTGGGCGTCGCGAGCGGCGCGCTCGATCTGCGCATCGGTGGCATCGGGGCGCGCGTAGCGCAGGTTCTCCCGGATGGTGTCGTGCAGCAGATAGGTCTCCTGGGACACTGTACCGACGAGCGCCGCGACGTTCGTCAGCCGCAGATCACGCAGGTCCACACCATCGATGGTGATCGCGCCGGCGTCCACATCGTGCAGCCGCGCGAGCAGGGCTGCCACGGTGCTCTTCCCAGCGCCGGACTCCCCCACCAGAGCGATGTTCGACCCGGCGGGCACCTCCAGGTCCAGCGCGTGCACGGCGTCCTGCTCGGCCCCCGGGTAGCGGTAGCTGACGTCCTCCAGGCGCAGATGTCCGGCACTGCCGGCCGGGTCCAGAGTGACGGGGTCCGCTGGGTCGTCGATCGGCACCGGCAGGTCGAGGAATTCGAAGATCCGGGAGAACAGTGCCATCGAGCTGACCACCTGCACGCCCACGTTCAGCACCCCCATCAACGGCCGGAACAGCCCGGCCTGCAACGCGACGAAGGCGACCAGGGTGCCGATGGTGATGTGCTCGCCGATCGGTAGTCCGGCGGCCAGGTAGAGCAGGGCGGGGATCACTCCGATGGCGATGCTCATCGTGGCCATCAGCCAACGGCCGGCGAGCTGGGAGCGCACCTCCAGGCCGAGCAGTTCGCGGGAGGAGACGGTGAACCGGTCGGTGAGGTACTCGGTGGCGCCCAGAGTCTTCCCGAGCATCGCGCCACTGACGGAGAGGGACTCCTCGATCTGGGAGTGCAGCCCGGCCATCGTCTGCTGTCGCTGCGCGGTAATCTCCCGCCGCATCTGCGCCACCCTGCGGGTCAGCCAGATGGCCGGCGGCAGCACCACCAGGGAGAACAGGGAAAGCTGCCAGCTCAGCGCCACCATCGCGACGATGGTGCCGACGGCCGTGGTCACGTTGGAGGCCACCGAAGTCGCCGCAGTCGTGACCACCGACTGCATGGCGGAGATGTCGTTGGTGAGCCGGGACTGCACCTCCCCGCCACGGGTGCGGGTGAAGAAGGCGAGCGGCTGGCGCTGCAGGTGCGCGAAGACCTTGGTGCGCAGGCCGTGCATCACCCGTTGGCCCACCACGGTGGACCGCCAGGTCTGCACCACCCCGAGCACAGTCGTGACCACGGTGACGGCGATCATCAGCGCCACGAGGATGCCCAGCAGGCGCAGGTCCTGGTGGGCGAGGGCGTCGTCGATGGCGCGCTGGGTGAGGAACGGGTTCGCCAGCCCCACCAGGGAGGTGGCCACGATCAGCACCAGCACCAGGGCGAGGGAACCGGCGTGTGGGCGGAACAGGGCCAGTACGCGCCGACCGGAGACCGGGTGGGTGGCGAGCTGGGCGGTATCGCGAGGGTCGATGCGGGTGGCGGAATCCGGTCGCATGGGCACCCTCCTTCCACGAAAACGATGAGTTACTGAGGTAGGCCGATTGTGAGGTTACCTCATTATGTAGTGAGAGCGCTATGGTGGCGCTATGAGATCGTGGCCACACCGTCACCGCGAGCCACCCGGGCCGGAGGCGGACCTGAGCGAGCTGCTGCTGCACGCCGCACACCAGATGCGGCACGGCTGGGCACAGTCGCTGGCCGAGTGGGACCTGTCCCCGCATCAGGCGATGGCGTTGCGCACCGCCGACGCCGAGGATGGCGGACGGGTCTCCGACCTGGCCACCCGGCTCCGGATCGCTGCGCGCTCCGCGACCGAGGTAGTGGACGGCCTGGAGGAGCGGGGCCTGGTCCGCCGCTGCCCCTCGCCCACCGACCGGCGCGCGGTGCTGGTGCAGGTGACCGAGGAGGGCCGAGCGCTCGCCGCCCGGGTGGAGGGAGCCCGGAAAGAGACGCAGCTGGCCATGTTCGACCGGCTCGACGACGGCGAACGTGAGCAGCTCGAGCATCTGCTGCGTGCGCTCATCGCCCGCGACTAGATCGCGGCAGGGTCCGCAGCGGGCTCACGCAGTCCGACGCGCGGGCCGACGCGCTGGCCAGCGCGCGGGCCGACGCGGATACCTCCGCCGTCGGGTCACCGGAGAAGTCGGGCCGAGGAGCGGGCACCACTCCCCGGGAGGACGAGGACGACCAGGGCGATGACCAGGACAGTAGCGAGATAGACCACCCCGCCGGCCAGCGCGGTGAAGGGCAGCAGCGTCAGCATCACGTTGCCGACCAGATGGAACACCACGGCGCCCGGCACCCCGCCGCGCAACCGCTCGCTGACGAACCAGTAGGTCAACGACATCGGCACCATGGTGACCAGGAATCCCAGCCCCTGCCCCAGTCCCAGACCGGACTGCCAGGTACCAGCGAGCAGGAACAGCGGAGTGTGCCACAGCGCCCAGATGGTGCCGAGCACCAGCGTGGTGACCACGGGGGAGAACCGGGTGCGCAACCGGGGTTGCAGGTAACCACGCCAACCGAACTCCTCCGAGAGCGGCCCTGCGAAGGCGGAGGTCGCCAGGAACAGCAGCAGGCCGCCATTGTCCGCGAGCACGGCAGCCGGCTCAGCACCGGTCAACGCCGGTGCACCGAACACCGGTCCGAGCACCGCGGCCAGCACGGCCGGCGCCGCCGCGCACACGATCGCGACCGGGAGCCAGCGCACCGTAGAACCTGCTCGGGCCATCCGCGGGCTGCCTACTCCGCGCAGCCGGTAGATCAGTGCGGCCAAACTCGGCCCGGCACCGCCGAGCGCGAAGAACACGAACACGACAGGTGAGGAGAGGTCGCCACCGAGGAGCAACGCCGTCGCCCAGGCGAGCCAGCTGATTCCGAAGGTGAGGGCGAGGAAACCCGGTATCCGGCCGGTGTACGTCGCGGAGTTGCGCGCAGTGGCCGCGGCTGTGGTTGAGGTCATGGGACCAGCGAAGTCGATACCACCGCCCGGGACCATGGGGTGGGCACCCGAGAGGCGGTAGGGCTGGCCCTACCCCCACCAGCAACGGCGAGCAGCTGCAGCCCGGATTGTCGTAGCGGCCCTGCCTCAGACCGGCAGGCTGAATTCGTCCGGCGGCGGCACGATCAGGGCGGTCGCGATCGCCGCCAGGCCTTCACCACGACCGGTGAAGCCGAGGGTGTCGGTCGTGGTGGCCGACACTGTCACCTGTGCACCCGCCGCCTGGCTGAGCAGCCGCTGCGCTTCTTCTCGTCGGGGCCCCAGGCGGGGGCGATTGCCGATCACCTGGATAGCGATGTTGCCGATCTCGAATCCGGCGGCGCGCACCCGCACCGCGGCCTCGGAGAGCAGCATCGTCCCGGCCGCGCCGGCCCACTCCGGGTCGTCGGTGCCGAACTGAGAACCCAGGTCTCCCAACGAGGCGGCGCTGAACAGGGCGTCCGCAGCGGCGTGGGCCGCCACGTCACCATCGGAATGGCCCTCCAGCGCGGGTTCGTCCGGGAACCGCAGGCCGGCCACCGCGAGGCCCGTGCGACCATCGGCCGCGAAGGCGTGCACATCCATCCCGATGCCGGTGCGGGGCAGTGTCATGATTCCTCCTCCAGGAACAGGGCAGCGATCGCCAGGTCGTGACGGGTGGTGATCTTGAGTGCGCGGGACTCCCCCTCGATCACCCGCACCTCGTGGCCGAGACGTTCCACCAGACCTGCGTCGTCGCTGACGGCGGTGTGCTCATCGGCGGCGAGGAGCGCGGCATCACGGTGCGCCGTGCGCAGGAGCGAGGCGCGAAACGCCTGCGGCGTTTGTACCGCACGGAGTCGTTCCCGGGCGATGGTGCGCACCGCACGGGGCGGATCGGCGTCGTCGACCTCTTTGATGGTGTCCGTGACCGGCAGAGCCGGGACCACGGCGTCGTGACCGCTCGCCACCGTATCGATCAGTTGGGCGATCAGTGCGGTCGACGCCAACGGACGAGCGGCATCGTGGACCAGGACGATCTCGTTGCTGGCGTCCAGAGCCGCCAGCCCGGCGGCCACAGATGCCTGCCTGGTCGGCCCGCCGGGGACGACCTCGACCGGGATCGCACAGACCGCCCTCACTGCGGCACGTACCTCGGTGAGCTGGTCACCAGGGCCGGTCACCACG
Organism: Ruania zhangjianzhongii; assembly: GCF_008000995.1. Classification (NCBI taxonomy): domain Bacteria; kingdom Bacillati; phylum Actinomycetota; class Actinomycetes; order Micrococcales; family Ruaniaceae; genus Ruania; species Ruania zhangjianzhongii. Next base: position 975,287 of record NZ_CP042828.1, on the reverse strand, counting down.
AGATGCCGCACCCGGCCAGAACCGGCCAGACGTGCTGCGGCGTGGGCCACCAAGGTAGTCCCGGCCAGCTCCACCAGTGCCTTGGGCACAGCGGCGCCGAGGCGAGACCCGCTTCCGGCGGCAGTCAGGACAGCACCAGCGGACCTCATGGCCGCCGCACCAGACCCGAGATTCAGGACGCGAGGACCTCGTCGAGGCGCGCTTCGGCCTGCTCTTCCTCGGTCTTCTCTGCCAGCGCGAGCTCGGAGACCAGGATCTGGCGGGCCCGGGCGAGCATCCGCTTCTCCCCGGCAGACAGGCCACGATCGGCGTCCCGGCGAGAGAGGTCACGCACTACCTCGGCGACCTTGATGACATCACCGGAGGCGATCTTCTCCACGTTCGCCTTGTACCGGCGGGACCAGTTGGTCGGTTCCTCGGTGTAGGGCGCGCGCAGCACGTCGAACACCTTCTCCAAACCTTCTTTGCCGACGACGTCACGCACGCCGACCAGATCGACGTTCTCGGCCGGGACCTCGATCGTCAGGTCACCCTGTGCCACCTTGAGGCGGAGGTAGAGTTTCTCCTCCCCTCGGATGATTCGTTTCGAGATCTCCTCGATGAGAGCTGCACCGTGGTGCGGGTAGACGACGGTCTCGCCGACTGTGAAGGTCATGTGCTCGCACTCCCCTTTCGCAGCCATGAGTTTACCACGCTCCTCAGCTGCCTCAGCCGCCGAGCAAGGCACTTTTGCACTGGTGACTCGGTGTGGATGGACACGGGTCTGCTCGCGGCGGAGACCCGCCTCGGATGTGCAGAGCTGGTGAAGGTGCCGCCCGGTCCGGGCGCCTCACGCGCGCGAGAGGCATTAGGGTGGACTCGGCGGGCGCTGGACGCGCCCTCAGGCTGGAACCGAAAGGAGAGCCCCGTGGCTCGCAGTACCCGTCGTCTCGCGGCTGCCTTGCTGCTCACCGGTGCGACGGCATTGGGGGTCGGAGCGTGCAGCCCGATCACCACGATGAACTCCTACGCCCCCAGCGACGGCGTGCGCGGCGACCTTGGCGACCAGCTCCGGGTGGAGAACCTGATGATCCTGAGCCCCGCCGAAGGCGCAGAGGGCACTGTGCTCGGGGCCCTGGTGAACGAGACCACGAGTCCGGTGGACGTCAGTCTGGCGATCGACGGCGTGAGCGGCGGCCAGCAGCTGAGCGTTCCCGCGCAGGACACCTTGCTGCTCGGTCCGGACCACGAAACCGTGACCGTACCGACCGTTCCCGTGGCACCGGGCGCGGTGACGAGCGTCCAGGTCTCCACTCCGGAGTCGGGCTCGATCACCCTCGATGTGCCGGTGCTGGACGGCACCCTCCCGGCCTACGAGGAGTACGTCCCGGCCGCTCCGGAGGAGTAACCCTCCTCAGTCCGAGGCGACCAGCTTGTAGCCGAGCCCGCGCACGGTGACCAGCACTGTCGGGCTGACCGGGTCCTGCTCGATCTTGGCGCGCAGCCGCTTCACGTGCACGTCGAGGGTCTTGGTGTCGCCGACATAGTCCGCACCCCACACCCGGTCGATCAGCTGACCCCGGGTGAGCACCCGGTCCGGGTTGCGCAGGAACAGCTCGAGGAGCTCGAACTCGCGGAGCGGCAGGGCTACCTCGGCGCCGTCGACCTGAACCTCGTGCCGGTCGGTGTCCATCCGGATCCGGCCCACCGCCAGGTGGGCGTCGTCGGTGTGCTCGCCGGACTCCGTGCCACGGCGCAGCACCGCACGGATCCTGGCCAGCAGCTCGCGGAAGGAGTACGGCTTGGTCACGTAGTCATCGGCCCCGATCTCCAAGCCGACGACCTTGTCGATCTCGCTGTCCTTGGCCGTGAGCATGATCACCGGCACCGAAGACGTGCGCCGCAGCTCACGGCAGACCTCCACCCCGGACATCCCGGGCAACATCAGGTCCAGCAGCACCAGATCAGGCTCGGTGCGGGCGAACTCGACCAGCGCCTCGGCGCCGTCGGCCACGGCCTTCACCTCGTACCCTTCGCGGGTGAGCTGGTAGGTCAACGGCTCCCGGTAGGACTCCTCGTCCTCGACGAGCAGAATGCGGGTCACTGGTTCTCTCCTTCTGCGCCGTCGGGCGCGGGGCTGTCTGCTGATGGGGCCTGTGCGGCGTCGGCGTCGGCCAACGGGATGCGCAGGGTGAAGGTCGATCCTCGGCCAGGTGCGGACCAGAGCCGAACCTCGCCGCCATGGTTGGCGGCCACGTGCTTGACGATGCTCAGCCCCAGGCCGGTACCGCCGGTCTCGCGGGAGCGGGCGTGATCCACCCGGTAGAAGCGTTCGAACACCCGCTCCTGCTGCTCCGGGGTGAGCCCCACCCCCTGGTCCACCACTGCGATCTCAGCGATCTCGCCGGTGCTGCGCACCCCGATGCTCACCTGCGTGCCATCGGGTGAGTAGCGCAGTGCGTTGTCGAGCAGGTTACGCAGTGCGGTCACCACGAGGCCGTGGTCACCGAGCACGTGCAGATCACTGCGTCCGCCGACGGCGATACTCACCTGCCGTGCGTCGGCCTCCACCCGTACGCGGTCCACGGACTCGGCGATCACCTCGTCGAGGGCAACGTGGACGAAGTCCACGTCCTGTTCCGGAGCCTGGAGCCGGGACAGCTCGATGATCTCCTGAACCAGGGCGGACAGCCGAGTGGACTCGCGCTGCATGCTGGCAGCGAAGTGCCGCACGGCGTCGGGGTCGTCGGCCGCGTCCGCAGCGGTCTCTGCCAGCAGCGCGATCGCGCCCACCGGGGTCTTCAGCTCGTGCGAGACGTTGGCCACGAAGTCCCGGCGGACCTCTTCCACCCGGCGTTCGGCGGTCCGGTCCTCCGCGAGCACCAGCATCCGGCCGCCGCTCAGTGGGGCGATCCGCACTTCAAAGGCGAGTCGGTCCGATCCGGGCACGCTCGAGCGCGGTACCAGCATCGGCTCATCAGCACTCGTACCGGTTCGGCGCACCCGTGCCGCCAGCTCGGTCAGGGCCGGATGCGTCAGGTGCCCAGCCCGCACCAGGCCGGCGCTGTAGGCATCCGGGGTGGCGCGCAACACCTCGTCGTCCGGGCCCAGCAGGATCGAGGTGGACCGTAGTGCGGAGAGCAGGGCGGCGACGTCGTCGGACACGCTGGCCGGCGTCGCAGCAGCGGGGCGCTCGCTCCGTTGGGCGGCTTCGGAGACGCGGAAGGCCAGGACCGCGCTGGCGCCGACGAACAGGCCCAGCAGACCGACCCCGACCACTAGCCACATCTGCTCCACAGGGGTCAGACTAGTGCGGGCCGGACGCGACTCTGGGCCCCTGGCCTGGTAGCGACCAGATGTTCACTCCCCCGCCGACCCCCGTTCACGTCCGCGTGAGATCGTTGGAGCGTGTGTGGCATCTACCGATGCCCAGGAGAGGATGGACCAGGATGCGCGCGATCTTCGAGCAGGAGCTCAGTCAGGTGGGCGAGGGCCTGCTGCAGATGGCGAGACAGGTACAGACGGGGGTGCGCGAAGCCTCGATCGCGCTAGCCACGGCCGACCTGCAGCTAGCGGAGGAGGTGATCGCCGCGGACGGAGCGATCGACGCGATCGAGCGCGACCTGGACGAGCGGTGCATCACTCTGCTGGCCCGCCAGCAGCCGGTGGCCACCGACCTGCGCGTGATCGTTTCCGGTCTGCGGATCAGCGCATCGATCGAGCGGATGGGTGACCTCGCCCGGCATATCGCCCAGGTGACCCGGCTGCGCTACCCGGCCCAGGTGCTCCCGGGGCAGGCCGAGGACGTGTTCGCCGAGCTGGCGGAGGCGGCGAACACCGTCGCCGGTAACGTGGTCCGGCTGCTGGAGACTCACGATGTGGCCCTGGCCGCCCAGGTGGAGTCCGACGACGACATGCTCGACACCCTGCACCAGCGCACCTTCGCCACCACGTTGGCGGCCGACTGGGAGGGCAGCACCACCCAGACCGTAGACGTGACCTTGTTGGCCCGGTTCTACGAGCGGTTCGGTGACCACGCAGTCTCGGTCGCGCAGCGGATCGCCTACCTGGTCACCGGCGAGCTGGAGAACGTCACCGCCGACTGACCGCAGGCCAGCGCGGCTCCGCAGACCGCCCGGCGCGCCAGCGGGCTCGGCGCCGCACGGTCAGCGGGCCTGGCGCCGCACGCCCAGCGGGCCGACCGATTCGGCAGTGCGCCCGGTCAGGCGATACCCGGGAGCACTACTGACCGCGCGCCGTAACGACTGCATCGATTCAGCCGGTGACTGCTGGACGGCGGAAGCCCGGGTCAGCGGCCCTGGTTGGCGACCGCCGCGATCGCGTCCTTGGCGGCCTCCGGGTCCAGGTACTGACCACCGGGCACCGTCGGCCTGAAGGCCTCGTCCAGCTCATAAACCAGCGGGATCCCGGTCGGCACGTTCAGACCCGCGATCGTCTCGTCGTCGATGCCGTCCAGGTGCTTGATGATGGCGCGCAGCGAGTTGCCGTGCGCGGCCACCAGCACCACCTTGCCGGCGCGCAGGTCGGGCACGACCTCGCTCTCCCAGTAGGGCAGTGCGCGGCCAAGAACATCCTTGAGGCACTCCGTGGCCGGGATCGGCTCACCGGCGTACCGCGGATCGGCAGCCTGGGAGTACTCCGAGCCGGACTCGATCGGCGGCGGCGGCACATCGTAGGAGCGACGCCAGGTCATGAACTGCTCTTCGCCGAACTCGTCCCGGACCTGCTTCTTGTCCTTGCCCTGGAGCGCGCCGTAGTGCCGCTCGTTCAGCCGCCAGGACCGCTTGACGTCGATCCAGTGCCGGTCGGCGGCATTCAGGGAGAGGTTCGCGGTGGTGATCGCCCGGCGGAGCAGGGAGGTGTGCACGACGTCGGGCAGCACCCCCGCGTCGGTGAGCAGCTTCCCGCCCCGTTCAGCCTCGGCGACCCCCTTCTCCGAGAGCGGCACATCCACCCAACCGGTGAAGAGGTTCTTCGCGTTCCATTCGCTCTCGCCATGGCGGAGCAGTACCAGCGTGTACGTCATGGTTCCAGTGTGCCGCATCACGGGCACCGCTTGCCGCCACCCACCTCATTGCCCAGCCGCCGGCCGGGCGCCGCTCACATCGGCAGCACGCACATCGGTCCGGGGACCGCGATCTCCTCGGTGTCGCCTCGCGTGCCTGCCCGTCGACGATCGGGTGCACGGCAACGACGTCGGCGTTCTCTCCGGCCACCAGCACAACGTCGCCGGCGACGTTGAGGTGGCGCGGCCAGGCGCCGGTGGCGACCTCGCCGAGCAGCGTAGTGCTGGCACCGTCCTCGGCGATCGCCCAACGTAGCGAGCGTGTCCGCGCCGCGGACACCGACGAAGAGCCGGTCACCGGCACGCTCGATGTGCGACAGCTGGTGCAGCCCCTCGGCCACTGAAGCAGGCTCCTGGTGCAGGACCTCACCCTGCCCGGTGCCCTCGTCCCAGGCGAGCGTGGCTACCTCGCCACTGAGCTCACCGGCCACGTACACGTGCTCCCCGGCCATCGCGAGGTGTCGCGGCCCGAACCCGGCCGGGAGCTGGGTCAGGACCGGCTCGTCCTCCGGCAGACCGTCGTCGAGCGGGTAGGCACGCAGCTCATCGGTGCCCAGGTCGGTCACGATCAGCCAGTCACCGCCGGGGCTGAGCGCGCAGAAGTGCGCGTGTGAGCGCTCCTGCCGGTCCGCCACCGGGCCGGAGCCGCTGTGGGTGTAGGTGCGCACGTGCTCGTCGACGTTGCCGGCCTCGGTGAGCTCGATGGCACCGAGGGTGCCGTCACCGTAGTTCGCCACGTACACCCAGTGCCCCTGCGGGTGGACCAGCAGGTGGCAGGGGCCCTGTCCCCCGCTGGCGACGGTGCCGGTGCGGTGCAGCGTGCAGTCGGTGCCGACGTCGTAGGACGCGACTCCACCCCTCTTCCCTTCACCCACGGCGTAGAGACGCTCGGCGTGCGGGTGGACGGCAAGGAAGGTCGGCATCGGCGCCACGGCCATCAGCTTGGCGGTGACCTCACTCCAGGAACTACCCGATTCGCGCTGGAATCGCCAGATCCCGCTGGAGTTGTCCTGGGCCTTCGTACCGATCCAGAACTGCCTCAACGTGTTCATGGCACCCCACCCTACGATGGAGTGCCATGAACTGCTGACTTCTCGATCAGTGCGCCTTGGCGTAGGCCTCACGGATCTCGGCGGAGACGCGGCCCCGGTCGCTGACCTTGTAGCCATTCTCCTTGGCCCATTCCCGAATCTTCTGGGATTCCGAGGGGCCGCTACGCACAGTGCCCCGACGGCCGGAGATCTTTCGGCCACCGCTGCGTCGGCCCGAGGCGACCCATGGCGCGAAAGCATCACGCAACTTTGCGGCGTTCTTAACGTTCAGGTCGATCTCGTAGGTGACGCCGTCCAGCGCAAACGTCACCGTCTCTTCTGCATCCGACCCATCGACATCATCGATGAGCAGGACGCGAACCTTCTGGGCCATCGCACATTCCTTCGTCGCAGATTTCGTCGCGGCGAGTGCCACGCGGGAAACTACATTGTCACGACGCTGGTAGTGATGTCAAAAGATATCGCAGAGATCAGGAATCGGCGGACTGGTTAGTCTCCGCGTCCTGTTCGGCGTCGAGACGTGCTTGCGCCCGCCGTTCCCTCCGGTCTGCGGTGATCATCGTGCGAATGGCAATGATAAACAACGTGGCCAGACCCAAGGGTGGTGCCAGCGCCACGACGATGTCGGTGAAGCTCGCCATCAGTTTTCCACCGGCTTCACCAGCGGGAAGGGAATCGTTTCGCGGATACCGAGACCGGTCAGGGCCATCAGCAATCGATCAAGCCCCATCCCCATTCCTCCGGAGGGGGGCATTCCGTACTCCATCGCCTGGAGGAACTCCTCGTCCACGCTCATCGCTTCTGCATCCCCGCGTGCAGCCAGGCGCGCCTGGGCTTCGAACCGCTCCCGCTGCACCACCGGGTCCACCAGCTCCGAATAGGCCGTGGCGAGCTCGAAGCCGCGCACATAGAGATCCCATTTCTCGGCCACACCAGGGATGGAACGGTGTCCGCGGGTCAACGGTGAGGTATCGATCGGGAAGTCTCGCACGAAGGTGGGAGCGTGCAGCGCATCGCCCACAAAGTGCTCCCAGAGTTCTTCGGCGACCTTTCCGCTGATCGCGGTCTTGGGATCGATGGACAGACCTACTCGGTCGGCCAGGGCAAGAAGGTGTTCCAGCGGCGTCTCGGGGGTGATCTCTTCGCCACATGCTGCCGAGAGTGAGGGATACAGTTGAATATCGGACCATTCGCCACCGATGTCGTACTCGCTGCCGTCGCCAAGGGTGAGGACGGTGGTGCCGAGTGCTTCTTCTGCTGCGGTCACCACCAGGTGCCGGGTGAGCACAGCCATCGAGTTGTAGTCGCCGTATGCCTCGTACGCCTCCAGCATCGCGAATTCCGGAGAATGGCTGGAATCAGCACCTTCGTTGCGGAAGTTGCGGTTGATCTCGAAGACCCGCTCGATTCCACCCACTACCGCCCGCTTGAGGAACAGTTCAGGTGCGATCCGCAGATACAGATCCAAGTCGAACGCATTCATGTGCGTCATGAACGGACGAGCAGTGGCGCCGCCGTGCATCGTTTGCAGCATCGGTGTCTCCAGCTCGAGAAAGTCCCGCTGGTGGAACGTCTCGCGCAGGGATCGCACCACGGCGGCACGCAGGCGGATCATGTCCCGTGCGGCCGGACGGGTGATCAGGTCCACATGCCGGCGGCGCACCCGGTTCTCCTCCGAGGACTCCTTGTGCAGGGCCGGCAGAGGCCGGAGCGCTTTCGCGGCCAGCGTCCAGGAGTCGACGAAGAGGGACAGTTCCCCACGCCGGGAGGCGATCACCCGGCCGTGAGCGAACAGGTGGTCCCCCAGGTCGATATCCGCCTTGAACTGCGCCATCGAGTCATCGCCGATCTCGCGCTGGGAGATCATGTACTGCAGGGTGTTCCCGGCACCGTCCTGCACCGTGGCGAAGCACAGCTTGCCAGTGTTGCGCAGGTACACCACCCGGCCGGATACTCCCACCTGGTCCTCGGTCTCCTCCCCGGGCGCGAGGGCATCGGCGTACCGCTGGCGCACCTCGGCGATGCTGTGGGTGACCGGCACGGCGACCGGGTAGGGCTCGGTTCCGGCCGCCAGCATCCGCTCGCGCTTGGCCAGGCGCACCCGGACCTGCTCGGGTGCGGAAGCGCCGTCGACGGCAGTGTGATCAGCCTCGGCGGGGGCGGTGGCGGGGTTCTCGGCGGTCTCGGTCACCCCTCAATCGTACGATCACCCGGCTGGGGTCAGTGCACTCCCCCGTGCCAGCTCACCGCAGCTGTGGCCAGACCGCTGCCGGCGGGGACTGCGCCGGGGTCGCTACCGAGCGCCTGGATCCGGTTCTCGGCGTCCACGTGCACGACGTGCGGGTCGTAGCTGCGGGCTTCGGCGTCGGACATCAGCCCATAGCCGATGATGATCACCAGGTCGCCGGGATGGACCTGGTGGGCGGCGGCGCCGTTGATGCACACCTCGCCCGAGCCGGCCGGACCGGCGATGGCGTAGGTGGTCAGCCGGGAGCCGTTGGTGATGTCGACGACGTCCACCTGCTGACCTTCGAGCAGATCGGCGGCGGTGAGCAGGTCGGCATCGATGGTGACCGACCCGACGTAGTGCAGGTCCGCCTGGGTCACCGTGGCGCGGTGGATCTTGCCCATCATCATCGGACGCATCAGTGAGCTCATGAGTCCTCTCCTGTCGCCGCCCCGCCGGCATCCGGCCAGCGCACGATCGTGTTATCCAGCAACCGGGTGCTTCCCACGCGGGCGGCGACTACCAGTAGTGCGCGCCCGCTGCGTCGCTGTGCTGCTACTGGTTCCATCGTGCCCTCATCGACGAGTTCTAGGTAGTCCGTCGTGACCAAACTCACGCTGTCGACAGCACCGACAGAGGCGTCGGTCGGCCCGGCGAACTCGCGCTGCGCGGCCGTCCGCACCTCATCGGCCGGGTGGCCGGCAGCCGCCGCAGCCGCAGCCGCGGTCACCGCCCGGGAGAGCACGGTGGCCTGCTGGCGTTCCTCGGTGCTGAGGTAGCGGTTCCGACTGGAGCTGGCCAGTCCGTCCTGTTCGCGGGCGGTCGGGATCGCCTCCACGCGCACCGGGAGGTTCTGGTCGTGCACCATCCGGCGCACCAGAGCCAGCTGCTGGGCATCCTTCTGCCCGAACACGGTCACGTCGGCGGCGGTCAGGTGCAGCAGCTTGTTCACCACGGTGAGCATGCCGTCGAAGTGCCCCGGACGGGCGGCCCCCTCGAGCACCTCACCCATGGCGCCCGCACGCACCCAGACCCGAGGATCGCCGTCGGGGTACATCTGCGCCACTGAGGGCGCGAACACCAGGTCCACCCCCTCCCCTGCCAGCACCCGCAGGTCGGCCTCCAGATCGCGCGGGTAGCGGTCGAAGTCCTCGCCCGGTCCGAACTGCAGCGGGTTCACGAAGATCGTCACGATCACCCGTTCCGCCTCCGCTCGGGCGCGACGCACCAGCCCCAGATGCCCCTCGTGCAGGGCCCCCAAGGTCATCACGACGGCGGTGGTCGCCTGCCACTGCGAGCGCACCGCGCGTAGCTCGGAGATCGTGTGCACGACGGCGGGACCGTCAGGGTCGGTCATCTCGCCTGCAGCTGAGGTACTGGACGTACCGGCGGGCGGGGGCATCGCCTCCTCGTTCCGGGTCACCTCGGCGGATGCAGGGCTGCCGCCAGCAGGTGTGCTTCCGCCGGGCGCGGCGAGGGCGTCCAGCAGGGCCGCGGCCTGTGCTTCGTCGATGCGGAGGTTGGCCAGGGCCCGCTGCACCGTGGCCCGGGCGAGGGTGTGGTAACTGGCGGGCAGGTCCGCGAGATCCGGGTGCGCACCGGCCAGAGCGCCGAGAGCGGCCAGGTGCTCGGCCACGGTCCCCGCGTCGCCACGCACGATCGGGCCGGTGAGGTTGGACTCCCCGCCGCGCAACGCGCCGTCCAGCGCAGCGGTGAGCAGCGGGGTGAGCAAAGTGCCGCCGTCCTCGATCCCGGCTGCCCCGAGCACCCGGATCGCCTGGCTGGTCAAGGTGACCAGGTGGTTCGCCCCGTGGGCGAGGGCCGCGTGGTACAGGCCGCGGGCGGCCTCTGGCAGCACCACGGGCTCCCCGCCGATCTCCACGACGAGGGCCTGCGCGATCGGCAGCACCGGTGCGTCCGCCGTCACCGCGAACGGGGCACCGATGAGCCGGCCGAGGTCCACGCTGGTCCCGGTGAACGTCATCGCCGGGTGGATCGCGAGCGGGATCGCTCCGCAGGCCCGTGCTGGGGCGAGGATGTCCACGCCGTACCGCCCGGCGGTGTGCACGAGGAGCTGACCGGGCTGGAACGCGCCCAGGGAGGCGAGCCCGGTGACCAGGTCACTGAGGACATCGTCCGGCACGGTGAGCAGCACCAGCTCGCTGCGCTCCACCACGTCCGGGACCTCGAGCACCGGCACCCCTGGGAGCAGTGCATCGGCACGGTCTCGGGAGTCCTGGGAGGTGGCGCTGACCCCGACCACGGCGTGGCCGGTGGAGCGCAGGGCATTGGCCAGAACGGTGCCCACGCGGCCGGCGCCGACCACGCCGACCCCGAGGCGTCCAGGTCGAGTATTCACACGCGCCATTGTGTCGCACTGGCAGCAGCGCTCCGCGCCAGCGTGACCAGGAGGTCAGGGGGATGGGTTGGCGTCGGTGGCCTGGGTGGCGTCGGTGGCCTGGGTGGCCTCGGGTGAACGGACAGCCGCAGCGGACGGGGCACTCCACGCCGGTGGCGCGCTGGGACCCGGCAGGATCCCACCGAAGCGGGCCCGCACGCTGGCGGCGTCGACCGGAATGTCCTCCGCCTCGCCCGTCGGCGCGATTCCCACCACAGGGCTCTCTTCCATCCAGCGTTCGGGGCCGGCACTGTGGCGGGCCCGGCGCGCCCGCTCGGTCAGCTCCACCAACAGGCCCTGTGCTGCGGCCACGTCGAGGTGCGCCACCCGCGGAGTGATCGGGCCCGGGGTGGAGTGCAGGGCGATGTCGGCCAACGAGATCTTCCGGGCAATCGGCCCCTGCTCCATCCCCAGAGACTGCACCCGCTCATGCGGGACGAGCACGAGGGTGCGCCACCACCGGCCGGTGCGCAGCAGGGTCACCGTGTCGGTCAGCCGGTACCCGTTCCGACGCCAGATCAGCGGGTCCAGCCAGCGGGCGCGTCGGGGTGTGGTGACGAACCCGGCATCGTCGGCCGTGCCGACCAGCCCAGCGTGCAGCAGGTCCAGCGGCGCCTCGGTACCCAGGTCCGGTTGCACCAGGTAGAGCAGCTGGGCAGCCTCTGCCTCAGTGGCCACCGGATAGAGCACCGTGCTGGTGGTCTCCTCCGGCCCGTAGCCGGCGATGTTCACGGTGATCCGCCACCAGTCCTTAAGCCGCCACATCGGCGCCTGGGTGAGCTGGACTGCCTGCACCCGGCCGGGTGGGATGGTCCGTGCCTTGGTCTCCAGCAGCCCCTGGCGTACCCGGATGCCATCGGGTGAGGTGGCCACCCGGAAGGAGAACTCGCCGGCAAACCGGCCCCACCAGTAGGCCGCACCACCGAGCATCGGCACACCGACCCCGAACAGGACGCCGACGTTCCCGGTCACGATCACCAGCACCACGAGACCGATGAAGAAGAGCAGCAGGAGCACGATACCCATCGACAGGGCCAGCGAGCCGAGCAGCCGGGACGCCATCAGAGTGAGCACCGGCCGCTCCGGAGCCTCTGGTGCGAACGTGCTCCCCGGCGCCCCGGCTGCCGCTGGGGTCGAGGCGCCCGGCACTGATCCCGGCGCAGGGCGGCCCGCCTGGCCGCGGCCCACGCGCAGGCCGGCCGCGCGAGCGAGCAGGTCGTTGCGCAGCTGCTTGGCGGTCTCCTCCCGCAAGAACTGCAGCGTCAGGTTGGAGCCCGCACCACCCGCGCTCTCGATCTTCAGTGCGGAGAATCCGGCGATCCGGGCGAGCAGCGGCTGGGTGACGTCCACCGTCTGCATTCGGTCCAGACGCACGTGCCGTTGCTGCCGGAACAAGATCCCCGAGTGGAGGAACACGCTCTCGTCGGAGAGTGCGTACTTGGTGCGAGACCACGCGAGCGTGGAGATGCCGAGGCCGATGAGGGAGCCGAGCACGATCACCCCCAGCACGATCAGCAGGATCTGGACAACGGGAAGGTCCAGCTGGCCCAGAGTGTCGCTGTACTGCCAGACGAAGACCGCGAACAGTGCCGCGGCCACCTTCCAGGCGTTCAGGAACGGGGTGACCCGGTGCACGCGGTGCCACTGGACGCCGTCCTCGTCGCGGGTGCCGTCCTCGTCGCGGGTGCCGTCCTCGTCGCGGGTGCCGTCCTCGTCGCGGGTGCCGTCCTCGTCGCGCGCGCTGGCCGCGTCATGGGTGCCGGCCGCACCAGCCGCGGGGGGCGGCAGCTGGTCCGGTGCAGGCGGTGGTGCAGCGGGTGGTGCAGCGGGTGCAGCCGGCATCGCCGCGGAGGTGGAATCAGGCCCCGGCGCTCCAGGCGGGGCGGGATCCGGACGGTGGTCGCCGCCCGGCGACCCGGGCGCGGCGGGATCCGGGCCGGGGCCGAACTCCTCGGGAGGCCGGTGTGGAGTGCTCACAGGCCCGCCAGCCGTGCTTCGCCACGAGCGGAGAGCTGATCACGCAACCGGGCCGCCTCGGCCTCCGGCAGACCGGGGATCGACGCATCGGACTGGGCGGAGGCGGTGTGCAGCTGTACCTCGGCGATGCCGCGAGACCGGGCCACCGGTCCAGCCTGCACCTCCACGTACTGCATCCGCCCGTACGGGACCACCACGAGCGAGCGGAACATCACGCCCTTGCGGATGAGCAGGTCCTCGTCCAGCTCGGCATACCCGATCGCGCGCACCTGACGCGGCACCAGCCACATCACCCAGACCAGCAGCAGTGCGATCGCCACCGGGGCGGTCCACAGCCATCCGCCGAAGATGATCGCGAGCGCCAGACCGGCGACCAGCGGAATGCCGATCGCGATGGCGGCGATCGTCACCCGCACCGGGGTGAGCTTGGGTGAGACCGGGATCCAGGTGATGCCGTCCAGGTCGAAGGCTGCGTCGGAGTCCATCGTGCCATTCTTGCCGATACCGACAAGCCGCCGCGTCAACCCCACGACGGAGACCACGAGGTGCCACTCGTTGTCGCGCCCGCTGCCGGTGAGCGACACGAGTGGCCCCTCGAGCAGCTGCGGGTGGTCAGGCAGTGGCGCCCGGGGGGCGTGGGCCCTGCTCGTCGTCGTCATCCTCGGGCGGGACCCGGCAGAAATGCTGGGTGAGCATCCCGGCCGCAGCGAGCCCTAGCGCAGCAACCAGGCAGACAACAACGCGGAGCACCTGGGCGCGCGGTTCCGGCGCCTCCCAGCGCGGCAGGGCCAACCCGAGCTGGGCCAGCAGGTAGCCCACATGCACCGCCGCGGTGACAGCGGCGGATTGACCGAGCACGAGCACGCGGCTCGCCCCGACCGGATCATCCAGCGTGTGGTTGCGCACCGCGGCGCGCACCCGCAGCCCGAAGATCAGCACCAGCACGGCGAGGGCCAGCAGCACGCCGGCGAGCACGATCGGTACATTCACCGGCAGGTGGCCACGCGTGGTCCACCAGCGCAACGCCACAACGGAGATCGTTCCGGCGACAATCGTCACTGCGCCCAGAGTGGACCAGCGCAACCGGCCCATCAGGTGTCGTCGTGGCGGCGCAGCGGCTGCCACTTCGGCGCCAGCCGCGGTGCCTGCCCTTCCTCAGGTGAGGTGACCCAGGGCAAGCTCGATTGACGCCGCTGGTCAGCCTCGGCCCGTGCCGCGGACTGCTCGAACCAGGACCCCGGGCCATCCTCGGGATCGTTCTCGGCCTGGGGCTCATCCTCGGGCTCGGGCTCCGGTTCTGGGTGAGCCTGCGGTTCTGGGGCCGGCTGCGGTGCCCGGTCGGGCTCGGCGGCTCCCGGTTCTCCCCAGGGCCCAGCATCTGGCGCCGAGACCGGTGCCGGAGCGGAGGCGGCCGGTGCGGGTGCCTGCGGCGGTGGGAAGCTTGCCCGAGCCGGCCGGCCGGCTGGCGGCAGCACCGGTGGTGGTGGTTCCGGGTCGGGGTCGCCGTGGGCGAGCAGCTCCAGGTCGTCCTGGCTCTCCCTGCTCTCCTGGTGCTCCAGATCCTCCGGCCTCTGCGGCGCCCACTGGCTCACCCGTTCCTCGCCGGCGGCAGGAGGCACGGGCTGCGCGGAGGCGTTGTCGACAGGCTGTTCGGCGTCGTTCTCGGGCCAGTCCTGCTCCGCGTCATCGACCTCCGCTGCGGCGGCCGTGCTGGCCCCATCCGGGGCGGGCGCTGCGGGGGCCGATTCCGGCACCGGGGCGGGTGCTGCGACGGCGGCCTGAGGTGCCACTCGTGGCGCAGGCGCCGCTGGGGCTCCCTCGGGTGCCACGACTGGCGGCGGCGCTGCTGCGGCTGAGTCAGCTGCCGGCGCAGGTACGGCTGGATCCGAGTCGGCTGCCGGCGCAGGTGCGGCTGGATCCGGCGCCGGGGAGGGCTCCGGTGCGGGCGCTGGTCGGGCCGGGTCTTCCAGCCAGTCCAGCGCCAACCAGCGCACCCCACCGCGGTCCGGCGCGGTCTCCGCGAGCGTGGCCACCGGCCCACCGCCGAGCCCGGGCAGGAAAGCATCCGGGGCGACCTGCGCCCAGGGCACCAGCACGAAGGCCCGCTCACTGGCGCGCGGGTGCGGCAGCGACAGCTCCGGATCGGTGGAGCTGACGCCGTCGTAGACGATCAGGTCGAGGTCCAGAGTGCGTTCCCCCCAGCGCTCCGCGCGCCGCCGACCGTAGGCATTCTCCAGTCCCTGCATCGATTCCAGCAGGGCCATCGGTGCCATGGCGGTGGTGGCCAGCACCACCGCGTTCAAGTAGTCCGGCTGGGCGACGGCGTCTGGCGCGAGGACAGCGGCCGTGCGGGCCAGCGGGGACACCTCCTCGACGGACAAGCCGGGCATCGCGCGGAGATCGGCCACCACGGCACGGAGTGTGGTGCGGACATCACCGACGTTCCCACCCAGGGCGATCACCACCGGCACCGGTTGCTCCGGCTCGGCGTGCAGATCCGCACCGGCGGCCGAGGATTCCGGCTCGTCCGAGACCGGCTCGGGCGTCGCGGCGGCCGCAGGTGGCAGCACAGTGGGTGGCAGCGGCGGCAATGGCGCCGGTGCAGCGGACTGCTCAGCGGAGCCAAGGTCGACCTCCGGCAGGTCGTCCGCCGGGGTGCGGGTGATCGTCACCTCGACATCGGTGAAGGGCACACCCACCGGCGCTTCCGGCTTGTGCACGGTCACGCTCGCCTGCTGCACGCCCTCGTGGCGCAGCGCTACCGCCGCGATCCGGGCGGCCAGGGTCTCAATCAGGTTGGCCGGCTCCCCCTCGATCACGGCCACCACCTGCTGGGCCACCTCGGCGTAGTTGACGGTCCGGGTGAGGTCGTCATCGGCGGCGGCCGCTCGAGTGTCCACGGTCAGTACGAGATCGGCGAGGAAGGGCTGGCCGTCCCGGCGCTCCTCCTCGAGCACACCGTGGTGACCGATCCCGGCGACACCGGTCAGCCGGATCTGGTCGTTCGCTCCGTAGGTACCGGTCTCCCCGGCACGGGTCGGTGCGCCGAGGATCGGCTCGTGCACGGGGGCTGCTCGCGTCATAGTCTCCAGGTCCTTCTGGTTCTCCGGCTCCTCCGCCATGGGATTCTCACCGCTCATTCTCAGCCTCCCGCCATGCCTGAGCTACCCGGATAGCGTCGACGCTACCGGCCACATCGTGCACCCGCACCGCCCACACGCCTTTGGCAGCAGCCAGAGCGCTGACGGCGGCCGTCGCCCGGTCCCGGAAAGCCGGAAGCGACTCGGCTCCGGCCTCAGCGAGAATCTGACCGAGGAAGCGCTTGCGAGACGCGCCGATGAGCACCGGGTAGCCGAGGGCTTTCACCTGGTCCAGGTCGGCCAGCAGCCGCCAGTTATGCTTGGCATTCTTGGCGAATCCCAGGCCCGGGTCGAGCACGATCTGATCGGCGCGCACCCCGGCGGCCCGGATCGCCCTCACCCGGTCGGAGAGCTCGGCCAGCACCTCGGCGGTGACGTCGGTGTAGACGGCACGGCCGGTCATCACATCGGAGTGCCCGCGCCAGTGGGAGAGGACGTACCGCGCGCCGTGTGCGGCCAGCACACCGGGCATATCCGGATCGGCCAGGCCGCCGGACACGTCGTTGATCAGGCCGGCGCCGGCCGCCAACGCGGCATCGGCGACGGCGGCGCGCATCGTGTCCACACTGACCTGAGCACCGCGGCCGGTCATCGCTTCCACCACGGGAATGACCCGATCGAGTTCTTCCCTCTCGGGCACCCGCTCGGCGCCGGGTCGGGTGGACTCACCGCCGACGTCCACGATGTCCGCACCCTGCTCCAGGAGCGTGCGGCCGTGGGCGATGGCGACGTCGGTCTCGAACCACTGGCCGCCGTCGCTGAAAGAGTCGGGGGTCACGTTCACCACCCCCATCACCAACGTCCGTGAGGTCACCCGAACACCCTATCTGCGCCGGTAACCCTCACGCCCTGGCGATCAAGCTCATCGCCTCGGCGCGAGTGGCACTGGTGCGCATCATCCCGCGGACCGCGGAGGTCACCGTACGCGACCCGGGCTTGCGGACCCCGCGCATGGACATGCACAGGTGCTCGCACTCCACCACCACGATCACCCCGCGGGCGTCGAGAAGGCGGACCAGAGCGTCGGCGATCTGCGTGGTCAGCCGTTCTTGGACCTGCGGCCGCTTCGCGAAGACGTCCACCAGTCGGGCGAGCTTGCTCAGCCCCGTCACCGTGCCGGCGGCAGAGGGGATGTAGCCGACGTGCGCGACCCCGTGGAAAGGCAGCAGGTGGTGCTCGCAGGTGGAGTAGACCTCGATATCGCGCACGATCACCATCTCCTCGTGATCGATGTCGAAGAAGGTGTGCACGACGTCCTCAGGGTCCTGGCGCAGCCCCGCGAAGATCTCCGTGTACGCGCGCGCCATTCGCGCGGGGGTTTCCCGCAGACCGGGCCGGTCCGGGTCCTCTCCCACCGCCCGGAGCAGATCCCGCACGGCACGCTCGACGCCGTCGGCGTCGTAGTGGTGCTCGGTGGCGCCGTAGGGCACACCGGCATCCCGCTCGACGGTGCCGGGCTGGTGATCGGTCACCGAGACTCCTCGGGCGGGCCGCCCTCACCGGCACCGGGTGCTCCCGGTTCGCTGGGGCCGGACGGACCCGGCTGCTCCGGGCCTGGAACGGCCCCACCGGGTTGACCCCAGGCCTCGGCGGGCGAACCACCCGGGTGCGCCACGCCGTCCTGCGGACTCGTACCCGGGTGCGCCCCGCCGTCCTGCGGATTCGTACCAGGGTGCGCGCCGCCGTCGGCAGTCTGGTCATAGAGACCCGAGGCGCCACTCTCCTCCGGACGCGCGGTGCCCGGCGCGGGCTCCCCGCCCGGGGCGATCGGGCCGGCGATGGTCTCGTCACCGGCGGCCGCAGCCTGATCCTGCGGCTGCATCGGCTGCTGGCCCTGGGCCAGCTCCAACCGGCTCTGCACCGGCGGGATATCGCTGACCGGGCGGTCCTGGCTGGACAGCCACACCGGCCGCGGATCGCGCTTGATCACCGCGGTGAACACCTCGGCCAGCTCGGCCTGGTTCAGCGTCTCCCGCTCCAGCAGCTCGCTGGCCAGGCTGTCCAGCACGTGCCGGTACTCGTTCAGGATGTGCCAGGCCTCGTCGTGCGCGGAGTCGATCATCCGGCGCACCTCGTCGTCCACCAGCCCCGCGACGTCCTCGGAGTACTCCCGCTGATGGCCCATGTCCCGGCCGAGGAACACCTCACCGTCCGGAGTGCCGAGCCGGATCGCGCCGACCCGTTCGCTCATCCCGAACTCCTTGACCATCTTCCGCGCGGTGGCGGTGGCCTTCTCGATGTCGTTGGAGGCACCGGTGGTCGGATCGTGGAAGACGATCTCCTCGGCCACCCGACCACCCATGGCGTAAGCGAGCTGGTCGAGCAGCTCGTTCCGGGTGGTGGAGTACTTGTCCTCGGCCGGCATCACCATCGTGTATCCGAGGGCGCGCCCGCGCGGCAGGATGGTCACCTTGGTCACCGGGTCGGTGTAGCGCAGCGCGGCCGCCACCAGGGCGTGCCCACCCTCGTGGTAGGCGGTGAGCTTGCGCTCCTTCTCGTTCATCACCCGGGTCTTCTTCTGCGGCCCGGCGATCACCCGGTCGACAGCCTCGTCCAGCTCGTAGTTGCCGATCAGCGTGCCGTTCTGCCGGGCGGTGAGCAGCGCGGCCTCGTTCAGCACGTTCGCCAGGTCAGCTCCGGTGAAGCCCGGGGTGCGCTTGGCGAACGCGTGCAGATCCACGTCCGGGGCCATCGGCTTGCCCTGGGAGTGCACCCGCAGGATCTCCTCGCGGCCCTTCAGGTCCGGGGACTCCACGGCGATCTGCCGGTCGAACCGGCCCGGACGCAACAGCGCCGGGTCGAGGATGTCCGGCCGGTTGGTCGCGGCGATGAGGATGACATTGGTGTTCACATCGAACCCGTCCATCTCCACCAGGAGCTGGTTCAGGGTCTGCTCGCGCTCGTCGTGCCCGCCGCCCAGGCCGGCGCCACGCTGGCGGCCGACGGCGTCGATCTCGTCCACGAAGATGATCGCCGGTGAGTTGTTCTTCGCCTGCTCGAACAGGTCGCGCACCCGGGAGGCACCCACACCCACGAACATCTCCACGAAGTCCGAACCGGAGATGGAGTAGAACGGCACCCCGGCCTCCCCAGCCACCGACCGGGCCATCAGGGTCTTACCGGTACCGGGCGGGCCGTACAGCAGCACGCCCTTGGGGATCTTCGCCCCGACCGCCTGGAACCGGGCCGGGTCGGAGAGGAAGTCCTTGATCTCCTCGAGCTCCTCGACGGCCTCGTCCACCCCGGCGACGTCCGAGAAGGTGACCTTCGGCGTCTCCTTGGTGACCTGCTTGGCCTTGGACTTCCCGAAGTTCATCATCCGGGAGTTGCCGCCCTGCATCCGCGACATGATGAACCAGAACACACCCACCAGCAGCAGCACGGTGAGCATGGTCATCAGCAGGCTGGACCACCACGGAGTCTGCGGAACCACGGAGTTGTAACCCTGGGCCGGCGCAGCGTCGGCGACTGCCGTCGCGACCGTCTCCCCCTGCGGGGCGACGTAGTAGAACTCCACCTGCTGGCCGTAGTTCTCGCCGTCCTCGGCGACATAGTCCTCGGTCAGGGTGAGGCTGACGCGCTGCTCGCCGTCGGTGATCTCCGCCTGCTCCACCGTCTCACCGGAGAGCAGCTCCAGACCGGCGGAGGTGTCGATCTCGCGCACACCGCCGCCGCCCATGAGCTGAAAACTCACGATGATCACGATGATCGGGATGAGGATCCAGATCAGCGGACCGCGCAGCAACTTCTTCAGATTCATCGCCTGATCCCGGTGGCCGGGGTCCCTCCTGCTAGCAGTTCCTCAGGTGACGCTATACGACGCGGCAGCCAAATCTGGTCTCTGTTCGCCGAGGGCATGAGCGCTCCTGGCCGTTCAGCGCTGATAGACGTGCGGGGCGAGAGTGCCCACGAACGGAAGGTTGCGGTACCGGCCGGCGTAGTCCAGGCCGTAACCCACCACGAACTCCGAGGGCACGTCGAAGCCGATATAGCGCACGTCCACGTCCACCTTGGCCGACTCCGGCTTGCGCAGCAGTGCCGCCACCTCCACCGAGGCGGGGTTACGGCTGCGCAGGTTGCTCACCAGCCAGGACAGGGTCAGCCCGGAGTCGATGATGTCCTCGGCGATGAGGACGTGCTTCCCGTCGATATCGGTGTCCAGGTCCTTGAGGATGCGCACCACACCGGAGGACTTGGTACCGGAACCGTAGGAGGAGACCGCCATCCAGTCCATCCGCAGCTCGGTGTGCATCCGGCGGGAGAGGTCGGCCATCACCATCACCGCACCCTTGAGGACCCCGACGAGCAGGATCTCCCGACCGTCGTAGTCGGCGTCGATCTGCGCCGCCAGCTCGTCCAAGCGAGCGGCGATCTGTTCCTCGGTGAGCAGGACCTTCTCCAGGTCCGAGCCCATATCGGTGGCGTCCACTCACTTCTCCAGGTCGACGGTCGGGTCCGGGCGCCCGCCACCGGTCCGGGCCGACGGAGCCGCGCGCAGCACAAGCCTGCCACATTCTCGCACCCCTTCGAGGCCCCCGGGCAGGTGGACCGCCCCCTGGCCGTGCCAGTCGATCACCAGCGCTTCGAGCTGGCCCACGTGCACTGATGCGAGCGCTCCGGCAGGGCAGCCGGCACGCAGTGCTGCCTGGTGCAGCACCCGGCTGCGCAGGGCCGATGGTGCCTGAGCCAGCACAGCAGCATCCAGGCGGACCTGCTCCGGTGGGTGGTCGATGGCGCGGGCGGCCAGCTCCTCGGCGAGCACGTCGAGGTGGTCGGCGTCGTCCCGGGCGAGCGCGGCCGTGCGGGCCAGCGCCGCCCGCACACCGGGTCCGAGCACCTCCTGCAGCACCGGGAGCACGCGGTGCCGGATCGCCGAGCGGGGCAGCGGGTCACCTGCGGCAGTGCGCCACGGACCGTCCAGGGCGTTGGTCGGGTCCTGCCAGGCCGGCAGCTCCGCCAGCCGGCACATCTGTTCGGTGTCCGCCCGGGTGATGGTCAGCAGCGGGCGCCACAGCCTCTGGCGCACCGGCGCCATCCCGGACACTGCCCGAATACCGGAGCCGCGGGCGAGGGCGAGCAGCACGGTCTCGGCCTGGTCGTCCTCGGTATGTCCCAGCACGACGGCGCAGGCTCGCTGTTCCTGCCGGACCGCCTCGAGCGCTGTGTACCGCAGGCTGCGCGCCCTGGCCTCGGGTCCGCCCGGTTCGGGCGGACCCGTGGCGGGGGCGGGGGCACCGGTCGCGGGCTGGCCGGTCACGCCGGGCCCCGGCGGGGCATCCGGGTGCGGCGGCCGCACACTCAGACTGGGCTCGAGGCCGAGGGCGGTGCAGGCAGCTACGGTCTGTTCGGCGACCTGGGCGCTCTCGGGCTGCAGGCCGTGATCGACGTGCACCGCGCCGGCGCGCAGGCCCAGGCGTGGGGCCACGAACGCGGTGGCAGCGGCCAGGGCGAGGGAGTCCGGACCGCCGGAGCAGGCGACGAGCACCAGGTCACCCGGCGCTACCTCCCCGGACTCGATCCGGTCGGTGAGGAAGGTGCGCACCGCGTACCGGACCCGGGCGATGGGTCCGGGTGGGCCGGCCATCAGCCGTGCACGCGCCGCACCCACGCCTGGGGGTCGGCGAGTTCGACCGCCCGCGGTAGGTGCTCCGGGGCAGCCCACACCGCGTTGAAGCCGTCGTGGCCCACCTGGTCGACCACGCTGCGGACGAACTTCGCGCCGTTGCGGTATTGCGCGAGCTTGGCGTCCAGACCGAGCAGCCGGCGCACCAGCACATCCATCGGCGACGTGCCCGAGCGTCGTCGTTCGAAGGCGCGGCGGATCTTGCGCACGGTGGGCACCACCTGGGGGCCGACCTCGTCCATCACCACATCGGCGTGCCCCTCGAGCAGGGACATGGTGGCCATCGCCTCGGCCATCAGGTCGCGTTCCGGTTCGTTGAGCACGGCATCCAACAGCGAGGAGGAGGTGGCGTCGGAGCGTTCGCCGCGGAGCACTCGAGGCAGGGCGCGGACGAACTGCTCCAGCCGGTCGGCACCGTCGCCAGTCTCGGCGAGGGTGCCGAGCAGCTCTCGCATCGTGGTGCGCAGGTGGTCGGCGAGCCAGGGGGCGGCGGCGAACTGCAGGGCGTGGGTCTGCTCGTGCAGGCACACCCAGAGGCCGAAGTCGCGGCGACGCAGACCGAGCTCGGTCTGAATCTTCAGGATGGTGGGTGCGACCAGGACGAGCCGCCCGGTGCCGGCCGAGGTGGTGGTGTAGGGGTCGTACTGGCCGAGCACTCGGGAGGAGAGCAACGCGAGGACGCCGGCGAGCTCCACCCCGGTGGCCTGCGCGCCCCACGGCCCGGTCGGGGTGGGGAGCACATCGCCGATCAGCGAGCGGAACATGGTCAGGTTGGCGTCGACCCAGCGCGGCCGGTCGAGCACGTACACCGGGCCCGCGCCGGCGCGCAGCGCCGGTTCGAGCAGGCCGGTGACCGCACCGACGTGGGCCGGGGCGGCCAGCGCCGATTCCCGAAGTTCGGCAACGAATTCGCGAGCCTCCGCCGGGGGCACAGCCGGCCCGGGGCGGGCGAGCTGCCGGGCTCGGCGGGACGCCAGCTCCCAGTCCACGGCGGGGCGCGGCGGCTCGGGCGGGGCGTCGGCGGCGGGTGCTGCTCCGGGCTCTGTTGCCATTCCCCCACCTTACGGACTCCGCCTGGCGCCCGTGCGCCCCAGCACCCGCGGGCCCGGTCGCCCCGCCAACCCCCACACGTGCCGGCCAGGTCGCCCGGCCAACGCCCACCCCCGCGGGCCCGGCCATCCCCACCTACCCCCGCAACTACGGCGACGCGGCAGGTGAAGGCGACCTCCGCCGTCGTACGGTGACTGCACCCACAGTTCCCTCCCAAGATTTCATATCTTGGGCTATTATTTCCATTACGTGTAACTCAAAGACGAGTAGGGAGAACAATGGCTCCGCGACGCACCATCAAAGCTCACGACGAACTCCTGCCGATTCACCACTACACCGTGACCGACAAGGACAAGCGTCTCTATAACGAGGACCTCGCTCCGGTACCACCGGCCGGCCGGAAATGGGGCTCGTTCGCGATCTTCAACGTCTGGACCAACGACGTGCAGTCCCTGGCCGGCTACACCCTCGCCGCCAGTCTGTTCATCACCGCCGGCATCAGCGGCTGGTACGTGTTCGCCGCCATCATCCTGGCCGGGTTCATCGTGATGGGCCTGGTGGGACTGTCCGGCCGCCCGAGCGTGCGCTACGGCGTGCCGTACGCGGTGATGGCCCGCACCAGCATGGGAGTCTTCGGCGCCAAGTTCCCGGCACTGCTACGCGGCATCGTCGGGATGTTCTGGTACGGCGCACAGACCTACTTCGCCTCCACGGCAGTGGCCCTGGCACTGCATGCGATCGTCGGCACCGGCCCGACCGGCACGTTCCTGGGCATGACGGTGGTCGACTGGATCTCCTACATCCTGGTGGCCGCCTTCCAGGTGGCGCTGTTCGCCCGCGGCCTGGACTGGATCGCCAAGTTCCTGAACTTCGCCGGACCGGCGGTGTACGTGGTGATGGTGCTGCTGCTGATCGCGATCTGGGTGCAGGCCGGCGGGGAGATGATCTCCGGCGTCGGCAGCCTGTTCGAAGGCGGCAAGACCGGCATGGCGGCGGTGCTGGCGTTCTTCGGCGTCACCGGCACGATGGTGGCCTACTTCGCTGCCGTGGTGGTGAACTTCGGGGACTTCGCCCGGTTCACCCGGACCACTCGGGCGATGCGGCGTGGAAACTTCCTCGGCCTGCCGGTCTCGCTGGCGTTCTTCACCTTCCTGTCCCTGTTCACCACCGCCGGCGCCTACATCGTCTACCAGGACAGCACCGGTGAGCCGCTGACCAACCCGGCGGACATCGTGGCCCAGGTGGGAAATCCCTTCCTCATCGTGATCGCAGCGATCACCTTCCTGCTCGCCACTGTGGGCATCAACCTGGTGGCGAACTTCATTCCACCCGCCTACGACCTGGCCAACCTGATGCCGTCCAAGATCAGCTTCAAAGTGGGTGGCGCGATCACAGCGGTCTTCGGGTTCATCATCGGTGGCCTGTGGGTGGCCGCGATCGGGAACATGGGGCTGCCGGCTTTCGTGGATACGCTCGGAGCGATCCTCGCGCCGCTGTACGGCATCCTGGTGGTCGACTACTACGTGCTCCGCCGCGGCCGGCTGAGCGTGCCGGACATGTTCTCCGGCGATCCGGCCGGGGTGTACTGGTACCGCAACGGCTGGAACCGGCGCGCCCTCGCCGCTGGCGGGCTGGCGGCGATCTTCTCCATCGCGGCCGTGTGGGTGCCGGCCCTGACGGCGCTCGGTGGCTTCGCCTGGCTCATTGGCGCCCTCCTGGGCGGCCTGTTCCACTACATCGCGATGCGCGGCCGGGTGGTGATCGAGCGGCCGGAGGTGGCCGCGGGCCAGGACGCTACCCAGGAGGAGTCGGCACCGGAGATCAACTGAGGGGTCCCGAGCTGGCCGCTCAGCGGCAACCGCAGGCGGCCAGCTCGGCGGCCCACTCGTCCACGGCGGCGCGCACACCCCAGGCGCCACCGGACTCGAAGTCGTTCGCCAGCACGGTGAACGCGAGCAGCCGGCCATCGGCCGTGGTGACCAGACCGGCGAGCGAGATCGCCTGCGGCAACGTGCCGGTCTTAGCGCGCAGCAGCCCCGCGGCCGGGGCCTGACCCAACCGGGTCGCGAGGGTGCCTTCCAGACCAGCGACCGGAACGCCGTCGGCAATGGCGAGCAACTCCGGATGAGAGCCGTCCGCTGCCAGCCGCACGGCGCCGGTGAGCAGCTGCGGGGTGAGCTGGCTGGCCGAGGACACCCCAGAGGCGTCCACCATCGTGGCCCCACTAGTGTCCAGCCCCAGCTCGGTCAGCACGGCGAGGACCGCCTCGCTCGCACCGGCGAAACTTGCCTCGTGCCCGGTGGCCACCGCCGTCATCCGACCCAGGGCTTCGGAGAGGATGTTCTCCGAGTGTTGCAGCGTGTAAGCGACGATCTCCCCGAGAGTGGCCGAGGAGACGGTGGCGAGCGGGGTGGCGTCCTCCGCGGCAGGGGCGCGGGCGATGTCCCCCGCCACGGTGATACCGGCGTCGGAGAGTGCGTCGGCAAAGGATTCGGCGGCGTCCATCGCAGCGTCGGTGGAGCGGGGCAGTTGCCCGTCGATGCGGCCGATATCCACTGCGAGCGGCGCCATATGCATCGCCCAGCCGTTCGCCAGGTCCACGTCCGCCCACCGGGGTGCCAACGTGTCGCCGGTGAACAGGGTGTCGTCCAGGGCGAGCTGCACACTGTCCTGACCCTGCTCGCTCAGCGCTTCTGCGGTCTGCTCGGCGAGGTCAGCCAGGCCGGCGTGCCCGACCACCGCATCCGGGTTGCCGGCTCCTTCGGCCAGGGTGAGGTCCCCGCCGGCCACCAGCGTGATCTGCCCGTCCCCGCCGGTGCTGACGGTCGTCTCGAACCGGTGCTGGTCGCCGTAGGAGGCGACGGCGGCGAGCGCCACCACGACCTTCAGCGTGGAAGCGGGCACGTAGCCGTCGGCCACGTTCTGGGCCAACAGCTCGGTCCCGCTGGCCACGTCCACCACCATCACCCCCGGCTCCGGGCCGGCCACGGAGGAAGGCAGAAGGTCGGCGGTGAGTTCGGTCAGCGCCTCGGTGGTGGGCATCGGCGCGTCCTCGGCCAGGCCGGGGACGGCCGCCTCGGCAACTGGGCCCGGCAGTGCCGGTGTGGGGAAGGGCTCCGCCTCCGGCCACGGGTCGGTGGTAGTCAGCACACCGGGGGCAATGTCGGCAGCATCGAGTGCCGCGTAGCCGGTTCCGAGGACCAGCAGCAGCGCCAGACCGACGGTGATGCGGCGCCGCCGGTACATCCGGGCGCGGCGCCTGCTGCTCGCGCTCGACCGTGGCGGACGGCCCGCTGGGGGTCGGCCGGAGGTCGCTCGTGCGGCCGAGCCTGCCTGCCGCTGCGAGGTGGGGCGCCGCCCCGCACCTGCCGTCTTCACCACACTTTGCCCTTCGTTCCTTCCGGCTCACCCGAATCGGCCGACCGTACGCCACACTAGGGGAAGCACATCGGCGAAGTGAGAAGAGACAGGCTGTGGAATTCGACGTCACCATCGAGATCCCCAAGGGGCAGCGGAACAAGTACGAGGTGGATCACGAGACCGGGCGGATCCGGTTGGACCGGATGCTGTTCACCTCGACCCGCTATCCGGACGACTACGGCTATATCGACGGCACCTTGGGTGAGGACGACGACCCACTGGACGCGTTGGTCCTGCTCGAGGAACCCACGTTCCCGGGATGCCTGATCCGGTGCCGCGCCCTGGGCATGTTCCGGATGCGGGACGAGGCCGGTGGTGACGACAAGGTGCTCTGCGTACCGGTCGGGGATCAGCGGGCCAGCTGGCGCAGCGACATCGACGACGTCTCCGAGTTCCACCGGCTGGAGATCCAGCACTTCTTCGAGGTGTACAAGGACCTGGAGCCGGGCAAGTCGGTCGAAGGCGCGCACTGGGTGGACCGCGAAGCGGCCGAGGAGGAGATCCGCCGGTCATTCCAGCGTGCCAAGGACACCGGGTACACCCACCCACAGCCGCATATCGGCTTCTGAGGAGCGCGACGGCGGAGCGCGGCGACCGGATGCGTTCGGCCCGGCCTAGTGAGGAGGCCGGCCGGGCAATACCGTGGGTGCCGATGAGTTCGCCCGCCTCCGGGCGTACCTACTGGTGTCCGCTCCGCGACCAGCGCTGGGCGGCGACCTCGAGGAAAGGACCTCGCCATGACCCGCTCTGTCACCGCCCATTTGTTCTGCGCTGTGAACGGCGTGGTGGAATCTCCGGACAAGTTCCAGTTCGACGCCTTCGGCCCCGAGGAGGGGCAGCTGATGGGGGCGACTCTGGCCGGCGTCACCGATGTGGTGATCGGCCGGGTGCTCTGGCAAGAGTGGAGCGAATACTGGCCACCGCACGCTGACGGCGACCCGTTCGCCGCCTTCATCAACCCGGCCCGCAAGCACGTGCTCACCTCCGCGGGCGGCGGCGATCTGGGCTGGAACAGTACCGCGATCGACGGGGACCCGGTCGCCTACGTGCGGGACCTGACCCACGCCGGCGAGGGCGGGATCACCGTGGCCGGCGGGATCGAGACCGTGCGGACGCTGTTCCTCGCCGGTGTGGTCGACACCCTCACGCTCACCGTGCATCCGGCCGTGGGCACTGGCCGCCGGCTCTTCGACGACTCCGTGCCGGTGACCCGGCTGAACTTGGTGGACAGCACGGTCACCTCGGCGGGCAACGCCGTGCTGACCTACTCGCTGCGCGGCTGAGCCGGGCCGGTCGGTCAGACCCGGCCGGCGTAGGGCAGCACGTTGGTCCACCAGATCTGCACGTGCTCCACATTGCTCCCGGGCGAGGGGGCGTGCACCCGCATCCCGTTCCCGGCATAGATGGCCACGTGGTAGATGCCCGAGGCCGAGCCGTTGCTGGAGTAGAAGATCAGGTCTCCGGGCCGCATGTCACCGACCGGCACGTGGGTGGTGGCGGCGTACTGTGCCCCAGTGGTACGGGGCAGGTTCACCCCGGCGTTTTGGAAGGCCCGCATGGTCAGCCCGGAGCAGTCGTAGCTGTTCGGCCCGTCCGCACCCCAGACGTAGGGCTTGCCGATCTGGGTCATTGCCCAGTTCAGCGCTGTCCGGCCCACGCTCGAGGGCGCGGTCGAGCCACCGCTGTCCGAGCCGGAGTTGCCGCTGCCGGAGTCGGAACTGCTGCCACCGGAAGAGCCGGAACTGCTGCTGCCGGAGTCGGAACCGCTGCCACCGGAGCTGCCGCTGTCACCACTGCTGGAGGAGCCTGAACTGTTCCCACCGGAGCTGCCACTGGAACCGGAGTCGGTGTTGCGTGGCCGCTCGGACCGGTCGTCGGAACTGCTGGAGGAGGACTGGCTGTCCTCGGTGGAACGATCCCGAGCCGTCTCCTGCTCCTCGGCTGCTTCGGCCCGCGCAGCCTCCTCGGCCGCCTCCTGCTCCGCCTGCGCCTCGAGGGCCGCAGCGGCGGCCGCGTTCTCCCGCTCGCGCTGCTCGGCCTCGATACCTGCCTGGCGCTCGTCCTCGAGCTCCACGGTCGTCTCGCGCAGGCTCGCGAGCTCGGTGATCAGGGAGTTCCGCTCACTGGCGGTGCTCTCTACCGCGTTCTGGGCAACCAGGGCTGCGGCATCGGCGTCCCGGGACGCCTCCTCCCGGAGCTGCGCGGCGGCCTCGGCGTCTGCGAGCGTCTCGTCCGCGCGCAGGTGCATCACCTCGGCCACCCGTTCGGCGGCATCGAGTCGCTGATGGGCGTCGTCGGCATCGGACCCGAGGACCTCGAACATCGTCGCCCGGTCGAGCGCCTGCTCGAAGTCGTCGGCGCTGAAGAACATCGACAGCTGTTGGACCTCGCCGTTGTTGCGGTAGGAGGCCATCGCGATCTGCGCGACCTGCTGCTGTGCCGCGAGCACGTCGGCGTCCGCCTGCTCGGCGTCCGTGGCGGCCGCATCGGCATCGGCCTGCGCTTGCTCGAGCGCTACCGAAGCCTGGTTGTAGGCCTCGGCGGCGACCTGGGCGTCGACCCGGGTCTGTTCCAGTTCGGCGTTATTGGCCGCCAGCTGGACCTCGATCGTCCGGACCCGATCGGCGGTGGACTGCTCCGCCTGCTCGGCCTGGGCGATGTCGTCTTCGCTGGGGTAGTCCGGGTCCGCCTGCGCGGGTGCCGCTGACAACGTGCCGGCAAGCACACCTGCGGCAAGCGCAGCGACGGCGCTACGCCACTTGGTCCGGGTCACCACCGAGTCTGCTCCTCGTCGTGTTCTGAACACCCACGCACCTGCGCGGGGGGCTCGTCATCTCCATCAAACCGCAGCAACACGGCGTGTCGCATTGACGTTGACGATGAACCGCGCCCCAACGTACTCGATTTAGTAGATTTTGTGAACACCAGCCCCTTTATTCACAACATTCACATCAGTCACAGAGGCGACTCAGGCCTGCGCCTCCGCCACCCCGTGAGACGCCAGTGGTGCAGGGTGCTGGTCGCCGACCACCCTGCACCACTGGCATCGCGGGCCGAGCCCCTCAGTCAGCGACCGCGCCACCGGTGACGTTGATAACCGTGCCGGTCAGACCCTTGGCGCGGTCGGAGGCTACGAATGCCGCGGCCTCGGCGACATCGCCGGTGCTGACCGGCTCACCGCTCAACGTGCCGCCGCCGATCGTCTCGAGCAGCTCGTCGATGCCAATACCGAATCGCTCTGCCGCCCTACGCCACATCCGCCCCGGTGCACTGTCGTGCTCCAGGGCCGAGGCGGGCATCCCGGTGGGCCGCAGGCAGAGGGACCGGACGCCGTCCGGTCCGAGCTCAGCCGCCAGCTGGGTAGCCAGGCCCTCTACCGCAGCCGCGTACTGGCCGAAGCACCCGGACAATGCCGCAGGCGCCTTGGCCATCGGATTGGACAGGGCGATGATCACGCCCCTGCGCTGCGCCACCATCTGCCTGCCGGCCGCCTTGGCGGTGACAAAGTGGGTACGCGTGTACTCGGCGATCGGTCTGCAGTAGTCATCGGCAGTCAGGTCGGTGAGCGGGATGCCCTGCTCACCGTTATCGAAGCCGACGGCGTTGACGCTGATGTCGACCCGGCCGGCAACATTCAGCACAGAGTCCAGGTGTCGGCCGACGTCGTCCTCGTCCAGGGCATCGACGGTCGCAACCTGAGCACGACGTCGCCCCGAGGCCTCCACCGCCTCGGCAGCCCGATCCAGCTTGACTCTCGTCCGGCCGGCGAGGAACACCTCAGCCCCCTCTCGCGCCAGCACCTGTGCGACTGCGCTCCCGACAGCCCCGCCCGCTCCGTACACCACGGCCACCTTGTCCTCGAGCAGCATCAGCTCGCCTCTCCTTCGTTCGCACTCTTCGGGTTCTGTACCGCCGCGGCGGTCTGACCGCTCATCGCACAGCCGCCTGCAGGTAGCTGCGCAGCGCCTGCAGCGCCTGTCCCATCCCGGCGGTCATGCCGTCGATCTCCTCGTCCCAGACATCGCCGGTGCCGAACCCACTCATCACCATCCGCACGGTGCAGCTGCCGCCATCGCGGGCCTCGATGAACCACTCGGTTGCCAGCGTGGCCGGGGGAGCATCCCCTTGTGGTTGCCACACGACGCCGTCAGTGGCGAACCGGTGCGGGCGGTCATAGTCCGCGACGCGCCCGGTATCGTTGCTGCCCGCGCCGAGCTGCATGTCGAAGGAGTAGCTACCTCCGGCGTGCTCCTCGATCTGGGTCGGGTGCATCCAGGCGGACACCCCTGCACCGGTGGCGATGGCCTCCCAGACCTGTTCCGGAGTGCCCGGTACCTCGATCTCCAGATCGATGCCGCGTGCATTCGTGTGGGCGTCTTGCTCGTTCATGACTGCTCCTTACCTCTGACTGCAACAGGTGTGTCGGACTGGGAATCGGCCGGGATCGGATGGACCGCGATCACGAGTCGGTGCTCGCGCCCATCAGCCGCGTCGGCCGCGTGGTAGCGCGCGACCAGCGAGCGCACGGCAGCTCCGAGGTCATCGGCGAACTGGGCCCGTTCACCGGCGGATCGAAACCGCACCACGGAGTCGACCGAGAGCGTGGCGACCTGCTGCCCCTCCGCTCCGGCGCGCCGCAGGAGCTCACCGACCTCCCGCACCGCGCGGGTCGCGAGCGCAACGAGGTACTGGGCCGAGAGACGGTCGGTGACCTTGCGCGGGTCCGCTCGCACTTCGCCGAGCGCCTCCGGGGAGACCACATAGGAGATCGCGGTGGCCACTAGCAGCCGTTCGGTGATCCCGCCCCAGCGGCGTTCCTCCACCTGCTGCAACAACCCGCGCTCCTCCAGGGCCCGCACGTGATAGTTCACCTTCTGCCGGCTCAGCCCCACCCGCTGGGCGAGCTGCGCAGCGGACGCCGGCTCCCCGGCCGCGGCGAGCAACTGCCGCCGCACCGGGTCCAGCAACAGCGCGGCTGCCTTGGGGTCGGTCACGATCTGCATGTCTTGCATGTGTCGATGAAACCCTTGACAAGAATATTTGTCAAGGGTTCTCGACACCTCCGAAACACCGCACGGGCGTCCACCCCTCTCGTCGAGCGGTCAGGAGTGCAGGGTGCTGATCGCACACCTACCACTGGCGATTCGGCGGGCGGAAAGTGCCCGATGTTCCCCGGCCGGGCCGGTTTCCCGCGCCCGGTCCACACTGCGAGACGATCTATCCAGAACCCGGGCTCGCCCGTACTGTGAAGCACATGTTCTGCCGAATGTGTCGCTGAAGCGCACGTTCGGCATGCCCTCCGCGCGATGAGTCTCCACTCGGGAGCCCGCGCCGGTGCGACCAACGTGCACCGACCACCCCCGCCGGGATGGTCGGTTCGACGCAGGTCGAGCCAGCTATCCCGGTCTACCCCTAGAAGAGAGACCGTGATGAGCAACACCTGGCACTTCGATACCCGACAGATCCACGCCGGCCAGGCCCCGGACGCCGACACCGGCTCGCGCGCCGTGCCGATCCACCAGACCACCTCCTTCGTGTTCAAGAACACGGACGAGGCGGGCAAGCGGTTCGCCCTCGCCGAACTGGGCCCGATCTACACCCGACTGAACAACCCCACCAACGGCGTCGTCGAGGACCGGCTTGCCTCGCTCGAAGGCGGCGTGGGTGCACTCGTGGTGGCCTCTGGCCAGGCCGCGGAGACCCTCGCGATCCTGAACGTCGCCGAGGCCGGTGACCACGTGGTCGCCAGCCCGTCGCTGTACGGCGGCACCTACAACCTGCTGCACTACACCCTGCCCAAGCTCGGACTCTCGGTGAGCTTCGTGGAGAACCCGGATGATGCTGCCTCCTGGCGCGCGGCCGCACAGGAGAACACCAAGCTGTTCTTCGGCGAGACCATCCCCAATCCCAAGGGTGACGTGCTGGACATCGAGGCGGTCTCCGCCGTCGCGCATGAGATCGGTGTACCCCTGATCGTGGACAACACAGTGGCCACCCCGTACCTGGTGCGGCCCCTGGAGCACGGCGCGGACGTGGTGGTCCACTCCACCACCAAGTATCTGGGCGGGCACGGCACCTCCATCGGTGGTGCGATCGTGGACGCCGGTTCGTTCAACTACGCCGATTACCCGGAGAAGTTCCCGAACTACAACCAGCCGGACCCGAGCTACCACGGGCTGGTCTACGCCCGCGACCTGGGCGAGGGCGGCGCCTTCGGGGTGAACCTGTCCTTCATCCTCAAGGCTCGGGTGCAGCTGCTGCGCGACCTCGGCCCGGCGGCCTCGCCGTTCAACTCCTTCCTGCTGCTGCAGGGGCTGGAGACTCTCTCGCTGCGGATGGAGCGGCACGTGGAGAACGCGAAGAAGGTGGCCGAGTGGCTCGAGGCTCGCTCCGACGTCGTCAAGGTGAACTACGCCGGCCTGCCGTCCAGCCCGTACTTCCAGCTGGCACAGAAGTACACGCCGGCTGGCCCCGGTGCCGTACTCGCCTTCGAGATCGCCGGCGGCCTCGAGGCGGGCAAGGCGTTCGTGGACGGCCTGGAGCTGCACTCCCTGGTCGCCAACATCGGTGACGTCCGCTCGCTGGTAATCCACCCGGCGTCGACCACCCATTCCCAGCTCACCCCGGAGGAGCAGGCCGCGAGCGCCGTCACCCCCGGTCTGGTGCGCCTTTCCGTGGGACTGGAGCACATCGACGACATCCTCGCCGACCTGGAGACCGGCTTCGCCGCCGCTGCAGCCACGTCGGCGCAGGACGCCGCCGGGTCGACAGTCGGCGCCTGAGC
Source organism: Ruania zhangjianzhongii (assembly GCF_008000995.1). Taxonomy (NCBI): domain Bacteria; kingdom Bacillati; phylum Actinomycetota; class Actinomycetes; order Micrococcales; family Ruaniaceae; genus Ruania; species Ruania zhangjianzhongii. The sequence goes on along the minus strand of NZ_CP042828.1, from coordinate 942,551 downwards.
CCAGGAGCAACTACCGTGTACCCCGTGACAAGTCGCCAGATCAGGTCGGCCGGACGCATCGTCCGGCCGACCCGGCCTGCCCGGCGGCGGCACACTCCCACCAAGCCGATCCCCGCGAGCGGGGCCTGGCGGGAGGATCTCCCGGTCGGCAACCGGCAGTTCGTCGACCTCGGCCCGCTGCCGCTCGAGGCCGGCGGCCAGCTGCCGAACGTCACCCTCGCCTACGAGACGTGGGGTGAGCTGAGCCCCACGGGGGACAACGCGATCCTGATCCTGCACGCCCTCACCGGGGACAGCCACGTCGTCGGTGACGCCGAGGAGGGGCACGCCTCCGCGGGCTGGTGGTCCAGTCTGGTGGGCCCGGGCCTGCCGCTGGACACCGATCGGTACTTCGTGGTCGCCCCGAACGTGCTCGGCGGCTGTCAGGGCAGCACCGGTCCGTCCTCCCCCGCCCCGAACGGCACCCCGTGGGGCAGCAGGTTCCCGTACGTCACGGTGCGGGACCAGGTGGCCGCTGAGCTGGAGCTCGCCGACCATTTGGGCGTGGGTGCGTGGCAGCTGGTGATCGGTGCCTCGATGGGTGGGCACCGAGTGCTGGAGTGGGCGGTGACCGCCCCGGAGCGGGTGGCCGCGATCGCCGCGATCGCCACCGCCGCGCAGACCTCCGCTGACCAGATCGCCTGGGCACACGCTCAGCTCGGCGCGATCCGGGCCGACCCGCAGTTCCGCGGTGGGGACTACTACGACGCTGCCGACGGCGACGGTCCGCATGTGGGCCTGGGCATCGCCCGGCAGATCGCGCACACCACCTATCGCAGTGCGCACGAGCTGGACGAGCGGTTCGGGCGGATCCCGCAGGGTGGGGAGAACCCGCTCGGTGGCGGTGGCCGGTTCGCCGTGCAGTCCTACCTGGACCACCACGCGGACAAGCTGTCCCGCCGGTTCGACGCGAACTCCTACGTGGCGCTCACCGAGTCGATGCTCACCCACGACCTGGGCCGGGACCGCGGCGGCGTGGAGGAAGCGCTCGCCTCGATCAGTGCCCGCACCCTAGCCCTGGCCGTGGATACCGACCGGCTCTTCCCGCCGTCGCAGTCGCGCAGGATTGCCGACGGCGTCAGTCGCGGCGTGTATCGAGAGCTCCGTTCCGATCATGGTCACGATGGTTTCCTGATCGAGAACGATCAGGTGGGGGCGATCCTCACCGAGTTCCTCGCCGCCGCCCGCAGCTGAGCTCGGCTGAGCGCCGGCTCCCCGCGCGCCCTGCCCGGCCGCACCCTGCCGGCGCGCACACCCTGCCGGCGTGCACCCTGCCGGCGCACACCCTGTCGGCGCGCGCTCGTCACCGCTGCTGCGGAGTCGATACCCGCGAGCACGAGTCGGCGCAGGGAGTGACGAGTGAATGGATTCAACCCGGGGCGGGGTCAGCGGTCCTCGAGGGCGACGCCCAGCTGGTCGGCGGCCTGCTGCAGCACCGCCTGCACCACCAGAGTGTCCGCAAGCGGCATCGTGGCGCTCTCCTGCCGCCCCGCCTGCAGGCACTCCCCCACCTCGATGAACTCCAGCGCGTACCCGGCACCCGGTGGCGGCAGCTCCTCGGTCACCGGTTCCTGACCGGAGCGGTGCAGCACCACCCGGTCCGGGTGGTGGAACCGGGGCGGGATGTCGATCCAGCCCTCGGTGCCATAGATCCGCGCGTTGCCCGGAAGCGGAAGCCGGAACGAGATCTGCAGAGTGGCGCTGCGGCCATCGGCGTAGCCGAGCAGGATCCCGGCCTCGGCATCCACCCCGGTCTCCGGCAGCAGGGATCCGGTGGCATGCACCCGGTCCGGCGCGCCGAGGATGTGCTGGGCGAACGAGACCACATACACCCCGAGGTCCAGCAGCGCGCCCCCGCCCAGCTCGCGGGCGAACATCCGGTCCTCGGCGTCGAACTCGCGACGCACCCCCAGATCAGCCGCAACGGCACGGACCTGCCCGATCGCGCCGTCGGCAATCAATGCCTTGGCCCGCTGGACCGCCGGCTGGAAGCGGGTCCACATCGCTTCCATCACGAACACCTGGTGAGCGTGAGCTGCCTCGGTGATGCTCCGGGCGCCGTCGAGCGTAGCGGCGAAGGACTTCTCCACCAGGACCGCTTTGCCGGCCTCGATGGCGGCGATCGCCTGCCGGGCATGGTCGCTGTGCGGGGTGGCGATGTAGACCGCGTCGATCTCCGGGTCAGCAAAGAGCGCGTCGTACCCCTCGAGAGCGCGCACCGGATGGCCGGCCAGAGCGGCGTGCTCAGTGGCGAACGCCTCGGCCCGCTCCCGGCTGCGGGAAGCCACGGCCTCCAGCCGGCCATTGGTCACCTGCGGGAAGTCGGCCGCCACCTTGGCCGCGATCCGTCCCGGTCCGATCAGTCCCCAGCGCAGTGTCACGGCGTCCCGCCTCTCCTCGGTCGACTGTTGGAGGCTATCGGACCGGGCCACACTGTCCGCGCACCGCCGGCGTACCGGTTGGGCCATGATGGGCAGATGACCTCCCCAGCGCAGATCGCCGACGAGCTCCGCGACCAGTGGGACCTGCTCCGCACCCGGCTCGAGGACACCGCCGATACGGTCCTGGACGAGCCGAGCTCGCTGCCCGGCTGGAGCGTCCGCGACCTGGTGGCGCACCTCGGTCTGAGCCTCGATCTGATCAGCCGGTGCGAGCTGGTGGCGCAGGACCCGGAACCGCTCACGTTCGCCGGCTACCTGGCCGCCTGTGCCGAGGATGCCGAACGGATCTCCGACCGGGTGCTGGACTACTCCGCCGGACTCGGCCGCGACGTCTTCGACGCAGTGGACGAGGTGGCCGACCGCGCGCTGGAGCGGCTGGACGAGCTGGTCGCGGCCGGGCCGAAGGCGATGGTGCGCACCAGTCGCGGCGTGATCAGCACCGCTGACTTCCTGCTCACCCGGCTGCTCGAACTGGTGGTGCACACCTATGACCTGGCCCCGGTGCTGGTCGACCCGGTACCGGTGGACACCGGCGCCCGGCACCTGGTGGCCGAGGCCCTGGTACAGATCGTGGCCGACCGGGCCGGCTATCGCCTGATCGTCGACGACGAGGAGGCATGGATCCTGGCTGCCTCCGGCCGGATCGGCTGGGACGAAGCGGTCGCCCGGGGCGCGGTGCGCCCGGAGTACCTCAGCGACGGCGTCCCGGACCTGGGTGCGAACCTGCCGTTGCTCTGAGCGCGGCGGGTCCTGCTCAGCGGTTCCGGTGGCGGCGCCGGCCCGAGGCGCGCACCGGGGCGACGGCACGAGTCGCCTCGGCACGGGCTTCGGACATCGGGAACCCGGCCACATGCCAGGAGGTCCACGCGTGGCTGGGTTCACCGCCGAGGATCTCGGTGGCTCGCTCGATAGTGGCCACAGTCGCCTCTCCTACCTGCAACGCGCCCTCGGCGGTGAGCACGGCGTGCTGCACCTGCCCGGCGTGCCGCAGCTCGATCGGCATCGGAGCGCCGACCAACCGGGCCACGGCGCGCAGCTGCGGGTCCACGGATACTGGCTCCGGGTCCGGCTCAGCGGCGCGGGCGCGCTCCGGGAACGATCCTTGCTGCGCGGGCGCGGCCGCATCCAGGTCCGGTGCCACAGTGGGATGGGTGGCGGTCTCCGGAGTGGGCACGCTGGCTTCCCCCGGGGACTGATCCGGCACCGGCCGACTTTCGGCACCCTGCAGCTCGGGCGGCTCCTCCGCCGTACGCGCGACCGGAGGCGGTGCCGCGGCGCTGACCGTCTCCTCCAGCGCCGCCACCGGGGTCGGTGCCGAGAGGGCCTGGTCTGCAGCCGGGGTCGGTGCCGAGAGGGCCTCGTCTGCCCTCGGGCTCGCCGCGGTGATCGCGGGTTCGATCTCGTGCACCACGGCACCGTCGAGCACCCGGACCGTGGCCGGCTGCACCGCGGTGACGTCCAGGAGCTGTTGTCCGGTCACCGACTCCCGCGCATCCACGGCGAACACCTGCACGCCGTGCAGCACCCGGGTGGCTTCGAGCACCTCCCGGGACACCTCCCCGGCCACCACGTACAGCTGCGGCCCGGGCTTCGCGCCAGGTGGGCGGGACTCGCGGAACGCGTTCCAGTCCCGCCGGAAGCCGGCCACTCCGCTGGGGTAGCGCCCGGCGATGGTCAGCCAGGGCGTCGACGTCGCCTCCCCGGCCCGCGAGAGCGCGGCCAGCAGCCGGTCGCCGTCCAGCCGGTCGGTGACCACAGCGGTGACCACCTGACCGGCGACGTCCATCGCGGTCAGCACCGGATCGTCCTCACCGCTCCACTCGATCGGGAACAGATCGGCCTCGATCACGTCCAGGAGATAGTCGCGCAGCGCCTTGCGGACATCGGGGCTCAGCGGACTTGTGCTCGGCTGCCCGATCGAGGCGGGAACGAGATAGCCGGACTCGAAGGCGAACGACGGCATGGAGAGGGGCCTCTCATCGGACCGTGGGTGAACGAGTAGTCAACAGATGCCCAACTACGCCCCTGCTCGCCTGAGCAACTCCGCCAAGTGTAGCCCCTCCACGCCAGCCAGTTGACTGGCCTGGGTGCGGCAGGAAAACCCGTCCGCCAAGTACACCGCATCGTCCGGCGCAGCGCGCAGTGTCGGCAGCAGCGACTGCTCCGCGACGCCCACGGAGACGTCGTAGTGCCCCTTCTCCATACCGAAGTTCCCGGCCAGTCCGCAGCACGTGGTCAGCGTGGTCACCTCCGCGCCGGCCCGGCGGAGCAGGTCCAGGTCCGCCTGGTAGCCGATCACCGCGTGCTGGTGGCAGTGCGGCTGGGCGATGATCGTGGTGCCGGTCAGATCTCGTGGTTGCCAGTCCGGGGGTGCCTCGGCTCCGGTGAGCAGCTCGGCCAGCGTGTACGTGTGCTCGGCGAGGAGCCGGGCGCGCTCGTCGTCCGGGAACAGGTCCACCAGGTCCGAACGCAGCACCGCCGTACAGGACGGTTCGATACCCACGATCGGGATACCGGCGCGGGCGTACGGAGAGAGCACGTCCATCGTCTGCCGCAACCGTGACCGGGCGCCGTCGAGCTGGCCCGTGGAGATCCAGGTGAGACCGCAGCAGGCGGCGGATTCCGGCACCCGCACGGTGTAGCCGGCCTGCTCCAGCACGTCCACCACGGCCCGGGCACCGGAGGTGTCCAGGTACGCGGAGAACGAGTCGGCCCAGAGCAGCACTTCCCGACGGCGGCCAGTACCGGGCGGAGGTTCGCTCGCCGTGCCAGCAGGGTCGTCTTCCTGACGGCGCTGCTCGCCGGGAGCCGGTCGGCTCACCGTGCCAGCAGGGTCGTCCTTCCGGCGGCGCCACCACCGGTGGAAGGACTCTCCGGCGAAGGAGACCATCTGCCGCCGGGTGTCCATCCCGCCGGCGGCGAGCACGGCCTTGCCGATCGGGCGTACCCCGAGCACGGCGTTGACCAGCCGGGCGAGCGCCGGGACGGTGGTGATCATCCGGGCCCAGCGGGGCAGCCAGCCGAGCGCGTAGTGGCTCACCGGGCGACGCTTGCCCTGGTAGGTGCGGTGCAGCACCTCCGACTTGTACTGCGCCATGTCCACCCCGGCCGGGCAGTCGCTGGAGCAGGCCTTGCAGGACAGACACAGGTCGAGGGACTCGTGCACCTCGGGCGCATCCCAGCCCTGCACCAGGGTGCCGTTGGCCATCTCCTGCAGCACCCGGGCACGTCCGCGGGTGGAGTCTTTCTCGTCCCGGGTGGCCAGGTAGGAGGGGCACATGAACGAGCTCGGCAGATCGGCGCGGCACTTGCCCAAACCGACGCAGCGGTGCACCGCGTTGGTCATGTCACCGCCGTCATGGGCGAAGGAGAAGCCGGATCCGGTCAGCAGCGGCAGCGGCTTCGCATGCGGGCGGCGCAGGTCCGCATCCACCGGTCGGGGCCGGACCACCACGCCGGGGTTGAGCAGCTCGGCGGGATCGAGCAGGGTCTTGATCTGCTCGAACAGGCCGATCGCCGTGGGTGAGTAGATCGCGGTGAGCAGCTCGCCGCGGGCGCGGCCGTCGCCGTGCTCACCGGAGAGCGAGCCACCATGCCTGGCCACCAGGGCGGCGGCGTCCAGCATGAACATGCGGAACGCGTCGGCTCCGGCCTGGTCGGCCAGCGGGAAGTCGATCCGAATGTGGATGCAGCCGTCGCCGAAGTGCCCGTAGGGCAGGCCGGTCACGCCGTGGGAGGCCATCAGCGCCTGGAACTCGCGCAGGTAGGTGCCGAGGTTCTCCGGCGGCACCGCCGCATCCTCCCAGCCGGGCCACGCCTGTGCGCCAGCGGCGGTGCGCCCGGCCAGTCCGGCACCGTCAGCACGGATCTGCCACATCGCTGCGGCCTCCGGGCCGGCGGGGATCACCTGGACCGCGTCGGTACCAGCGTCGGCGGCCACGGCCTGTGCCTTCTCCAGCGCGTGCTCCGGACTCTCGCCGCCGACCTCGATCAGCAGCCAGCCACCGCCCTCGGGCAGGTCTGGTACCGCGTGGTCGCCGTGGTGCTGGCGCACCACCTCCACCAGCTCGGCGTCCAGCCCTTCGACGGCGAGCACGTCGTGGCTGAGCATCGCCGGCACCGCATCAGCGGCCGAGGGCATGTCCGGGTACCCCAGGGCGAGCAACACCGGGGAGGTGGCCAACGGCACCAGCCGTACGGTCGCCTCGAGGACAGTCACCAGCGTGCCCTCGGTACCGACCAGGAACTTCGCCAGATCGCTGCCGTTCTCCGGCAGGAGATGTTCCAGCGAGTAGCCGGAGAGCTGCCGGGAGAACCGAGCGAACTCGGTGCGGATCGTGGCCAGGTTCGCCTGCACCAGCTCGGCCAGCCCGGGCACCGGGTCCAGGTCTCCGGCACCGGCGGTGAACCGGCGGCCCTGGCCGTCCACCACCTCCAGGGAGATCACCTGGCTGGCCGTGTGGCCGTAGGCGACGGCGTGCGGGCCACAGGCGTTGTTACCGATCAGGCCACCCATCGTGGCGCGCGCCTGGCTGGACGGGTCCGGGCCGAACCGGAGCCCGTGCGCAGCGGCTGCCTTCTGCAGGTCGGTCATGATCACCCCGGGCTGCACGCGGGCGGTGCGTGCCTCCGGATCGACCTCGAGGATCTGGTTCAGGTGCCGGGAGAACTCCAGGATCATCCCGGGCCCCACCGAGTTCCCGGCGATCGAGGTGCCGCCGCCGCGGGCGGTGACCGGCACAGCGTGCGCTCGCGCGATCTCCAGCGCAGTGAGCACATCCTGGGTGGACCGGGGGAAGACCACCACCTCGGGCACCACCCGGTAGTTGGAGGCGTCGGTGGAGTACTCGGCACGGCGCCGGCTGCTCGCATCCACCTCGCCCTCGAGCGCCGAACGCAGCGCAGTGGTCAACTCGGTGGCGGTATCCGTTCCAGTCACGCTCGACACCCTTGCAGTGTGCCACGCCCGCCGACTCCGATTCCCGGTGGTCCGCGTCGCGAGCCCGCCAAACATCGCTTTGCCCACGTTCGTCGCATCCACGTGCGCCAAGGCGACAGAACGCGGCAAGCGATGGTGGTGGGTTCAGCGGGAGCGGGTCAGCCGGTGAAGTCGAAGTCATCCTCGGTCAGTGCCGGCACGGTCCAGGTGCCCTCGGTGCCGCCGGTATCGGTACCGGTGAGCTGGTAGGTGGGCAGCACGAGCACCCCGGTAGAGGTGAGTACCGAGACCAGGGTGAGCTCCGCCGTCGTGATCTCTACCTGCCGCACCGGCCACGGGACCGGGGAGCCGGCGGACGGCGCCGGGCCAGAGAACCGCGGGTCGGGCACAGCCACCACCCCACTGGAGCCGTCGGCGCGGTCGGTGAACCGCGGGTCGGGCACAGCGAGGACGTCGGAGGAACCGGTGAACCGCGGATCCATCAGCCGCTCCACCGCCTCGGTCGGGCTGATCAGGGGGTACTCACCCAGATCCGCGGGGGTGGCGACGGTGCCCCCGACGGCGGCGATCCCGTCCGGCACGATGGTGGCAGAGATCCGCAGATCGCTCTCCAGCTCGCCGAGGCGCAGGGTGGCGGTGACACTCGCCCCGGGACTGGAATCGTCGGTACGGATCTCGTACTGCTCGGCGTCCAGCCCGGCGTCGGTGAGGAACGCGGCGAAGGTCGCTGCGGCGTCCGGTGGGGCGGGGACGTCGGCGCAGTCCGCCGCTGCGCTCTGGCCATCCTCCTGCGGCGAGGATGTCGGAGAGTCGGGTTCTGTCTGCGGTTGCACCGGCTGGCAGTCCCAGCCCTGCAGCCCGGGGTCGGCATATTCCAGCAGGCCCGCCGGGTGGAGCCGCAGCGTCGCGGAGTCGCCGTCGTCACCGCCGACCACCCAGGTGCCGTTCTCCTCCTCCGGGTCCCCGGCCAGCTCCAGAGCCGCGGCCAACCGGGCAGCCTGCTCGCCGGTCTCGCTCGCGGACGCCCCCAGCGAGTAGACCGGGGCCTGGGCCGGCCCCTCGGGTAGATCGCCGGCGGTGAACACGGTGCGCTGCGGCTCGAGTGCGGGCTCCTGACCGGACCCGCTGGTCGAGTCGCCGCCATCGCCGGGTTCCGGCGTGGCGAGATCCGGCGCCCCCTCCGGACCGGCGTCCTCTGCCTGCGACTCCCCCGAGGCGACGTCGGCTGTGCTGCCGGCGTTGAGCCCACCGGTACCGGACCCGGCGGCATAGCCACCACCCAGGAGCAGCACGGCACCGACTGCTGCCGCGGCATACCGCAGCGGTTGACGGCGCCGACGGCGCCCGCTGAGTTCATCCCTGCCGGCGTCCGAGCCGGCGGCTCGTTCCCGGTCCGCGGCCTCCGGTGCCGCACCGCTGGGCCTGCCGGTCTCGGCGAGCCGGCGGTCCACGGCCGCACGAATACGGCGGTGGTCCGGCGCACTGCTGCCGGCGGCAGGGTCGGCGGCACGCAACCGCTGCAGCGGGTCCTCGTCGTTGCTGCGGGTCATCACAGCCTCCAGCAGATCAAGTAGTGCTTGGGTCCACTGGGTCTATGTGCTCAAGCCCGCTGGTGTTGCACCGCTTCAGCGATCGACATGCCGCTGGGTCAGCTGCGCGGCCGCGGCGCCGTCCACGAACCAGAACGCCGCTGGATGCGCCTGCATCAGACTGCCTGGGCAATCCCGGGTGATCGGGCCCTCCAGCGCCTGAGCGACCGCCGCCGCCTTGTGCTCGCCAAGCACCGTGCAGACCAGTATCCCGGCGCCGGTGACCGCGGGTACGGTCAGCGTGAGCGCAGAGGTCGGGACGTCCGCGAGCGTGGCGAACAGACCTTCGTCCACCTGCTGTTGGCGGGAGGCCAGGTCCAGATCCACGCGCCGAGCCAGCGCGGAATCCGCCAGGTGCGAGACCCCAGGCTCGTTGAAAGCGATGTGCCCGTTCACGCCGATACCCAGGCAGGTCACATCGATCGGCGACTCCTCGATCAGGGCGCCGTAGCGCTCGATCTCGGCGGGCACGCCGTCCTCGGCCTCGGCGTGCATCCGGAAAAATCCCGGCAGCGCCGCGGCGGGGAGCCGGTCCTCGAGCCACTGACCGAAGGACTGGGGAGCGGCGGCCGACAGGCCGACGTACTCGTCCAGGTGGAACGAGCGCACCAGCGACCAGTCGATCCGCGAATCGCTGCCCAGCCGCGCGATCATTGCTTCTTGCGAGGGCGCGCTGGCGAAGAGCACGCGGGCCGAGCCGCGGGCGTGGATAGCCGCCAGGATCCCCTCGGCGGCGCGCGCGGCAGCAGCGTCGGCGACCTCCGCCACGGTCGCTCCCATGCGGACCGTGGGTGGGTGCACGACAGACTCCGTCAGGACCATTCTCATTCTCCATTTGCAATCGGTTGCAACAAACCCTAGCGAGCCAAACGGCGCCGGTCAATACCGCGCAACCCCGCAAGCGGCCGGGGCAACGCCGCATCTTCGGGCCTCTCGGCCCCCGTGCACCCATCCAGGACCTGCAACCGCTTGCAGATCCTGGCCCGGTTGACCTAGGCTCGAACCGAGCGGGGCGAGCTGCGCTCCCGTCAGCTGCGAGGAGGCTGGATGACGTTCGCGACCCGCGCCCGAGCCGAGCTGGAACAGGTGATCCTCCCGTTCTGGTACGAGCTCGGCATCGACCACGAGCTGGGCGGGTTCCACACCTGCTTCGACAACCGGGGCCGGGACAGAACGGCCGAGACCAAGTTCACCTGGTCCCAGGGACGATTCGTCTGGTTGCTGGCCCACGCGGCCACCCTGGCCGAGCGTGGCCTCCTCACCGCGGATGCGGACCAGCTGACCCAGTGGGCTGTGCGCGGCGCACAGTTCCTCACCGAGCACACCATCCGCCCCGACGGGACGACCCGGTACGCCGTGCACCGCGATGGCGCCCCGATCGAGGACGGCAGCGCACCGGAGCGGAGCGTCTACGCGGATCTGTTCGTGGTGATGGGTCTGGCCGAGCTCGCCGGGCGCACCGGTCGGCCCACGGACTTGGCCCCGGCGCGGCTGGTGCTCGACCGCGCCAGCGCGGACATCCATGCCGGCACCGCCCCCACCCCGCCGTACGCCGTCCCCGAGGGCCGCGATGCGCTTGGTCCGCACATGATCTTGTTGAACGCGCTGCTCGTGCTGGCTCAGGCGGAGCAGACACTCGGTGTCGAGAGCAGCGGGACCCGCCAGGCCCTTGCTGCCGAGGCTGCCCATGTGATGTCGTTCCGGGCAGCGGATGGGACCTTCGTGGAGATGCGTCGGACCGAGCCGAGGCCGCCGGACGTCCCCGAGACCCAGGTCGACCGTCACCGGGTGCCGGGGCATGCGATCGAGGCGATCTGGATGGTGCTGGCGGCGGGCGAGCTGCTCGGCACCGACGACCACCGCACATCGGCGCTGGAGAGCGTGCCGGCGCTGTGCGCTCTGGCCTGGGACCCCGAGTACGAAGGCCTGCTCCGGTACACCGATGCCGCCGGGCCCACGCGGCCCGCGGGGGCAGCAGAGCCGACCCCGTATCTCGACGGCGTTCTGGCCACCTGGGACACCAAGCTCTGGTGGGTGCACTCGGAGGCGTGCGCCACCACCGCGATCGCCCACCGGCGGTACGCCTCGGAGGCCGCCCGGCCGTGGTTCGAACGGCTCTGGGACTATACGCTGCGCACGTTCCCGGCCGGTGACCAGGGGCGGGAGTGGATCCAGATCCGAGACCGCCAGGGCAACCCCAAGGACGAGGTGGTCGCCCTCCCGGTCAAGGACCCGTTCCACATCACCCGCAACCTCATGCAGCTGGTGGAGCTGGGGGCGGAGCTGGACTCGGCCGGTCGAGCGCCTCACTCAGCCAGGTGATCGTGCCTGCCAGCACGTCCTCCGTGAGCGGGTGCCCACCATCGTGCCGGAGCACCTCCGGCCCCTGACCGGCCGGCCACCACTCGGTGGCTCGCTGGACCAGATCGGCATTGTGGTCACCGTCGGAGTCCCCACCGGCACCGATCAGGAACGGCCGCGGCGCGACCAGCCCGAGCAGCTCGTCGTGGTCGCGCCCGGCCGGCTGATGCGCGCCGAGGTACCAAGGGGCGTCCCAGTTCGAGTGCTGCAGGCCTAGCCCTGGTTCGTGCGCGACGCCGGCCGCCACCCGTTCGTCGAGCGCCGTCAGGTGCAGGGCAAGCTTCCCGCCCAGAGAGTGTCCGTGGACGCCGATCCGGGCCGGGTCCACCCAGTCCTGGTCGAGCAACGCGTCGACGGCGAGGAAGAGGTCGCCGAGGCTGCGGCCCAGCGCCGTGCGGTCCTGAGCGGCGGCGTGCGCCGCAGCGGGCGGGCCGTACCGCTCGGAGAGGTTACGAGCAGGCGAGTGGGCAGCCGCGACCTCGAACCACCACGGCACGGCCAGGGCTGCCAGTCCGCGCCGCGCCAGCTCGACGGCGTAGGCCTGGGTGGGGCGGTCCGGTGGCCGGTGCGCTGTGCGTGCGCAGGGTTCGCCCACCAGCGAGGCCGTCTCGTAGAACGGCACGATCACCACCGGGCTCCGCTCCCCCGGCCGCGACGGTGTCGGGCGGAGCAGGCGTGCGCCGAGGTCGCTGCCGAACGAGTGCAGCACCAGGTCGCTGTCCTGCCACCCGCGGGGGTCGTCCGGGCGCCGGCGCGTGGTCCAGGTGCCGTGGGAGTCGCGTTCGGCGCCGAGCCAGTCGCGCCACCACTGGCGCAGCCGGCGGCTGTTTCCATCCTGGATGTCGATCATCCCGCTCCGTTCACTGTGGTTGAGGAGGGCAGCTCGTACAGACCGGGGCCACTGCTGCTCGGCAGGTGCACCTGACCGTCGCGGACGTGGGCCAGCTCGGGCAGGGTGCTCAGCAGCTCCTGGGCGGCGCGGGGGGCGTACTGCCGGCTGTTGTACTCCAGGTGCGGGGCGGACAGCTCGAACGTGCTGACCAGCCGCGCCGAGTGCACCAGCGCCCAGGACAACGCCGTCAGGTCCTGCACGGCCACCCAGAGCCGATGGCATCGAGCGTAGGCATGGGTCAGCAGCGCCAGGCTGTGGCCCTTGGCGGCCTTGATCACGACTCCGGACCAGCCCTGGTCCCGAAGCTGAGGGAGCATCGACAGATCGCTGAACCCCTCGTCCAGGAGCACGGGAAGCCGATCACCGAGGCGTGCCATCGCCTCCGGTTCGGCGGGTGCGTCCCGAGGGACGGGCTGCTCCAGGTACCGCAGCAGGGGCGTCACCTCGGGGGCGATCCGGTCGATCTCGTCGACCAGGTGCAGCGCTGCTGAGGCGTCTGCGCAGCCCTCGTTCGGATCCACCGCCACCGCGACCTGCCCCGCCTCGGCAAGACCGAGCCGGGCAACGTCCACCACCCGCTGCGCATCCTGCTCCGGCCGATCTCCACTCACCTTGACTTTCAGGTGGTGCACTCCCTCCGTGCGCAGCCAGTCGGTCAGCGGTCGTGCCTCGGCACCCGCCTCGGCCGCCGTGAGCGGGTCACTCACTCCCACCACATGCTGCACCGGCAGCCGCCGGCGCCCCCGGCCGAGGAACTCCCCCGGGTAGCGGCCCGCCAGGGCGGGGTCGAACCAGCCGAGGTCGCTGCCCAGGTGCGCGGCGTCGTACATCGTGCTCGCCGGTCGACCCGCGGTCATCGCCCAAGCATCGTGGACGGCACTGTCCACAGCGCCGAGGGCGAGCAGTCCGGCCAACCGAGGCACCTGGGCCACGCCGTACCGGGAGGCCAACCGGTGCAGGCGGGTGTCGAGATCGCCGTAGAGCACCCGCCAGTGCTCGATCGGGTCGGCCGGGCCGCTCGCCACCGTGGCCGCGGCCAGTTCCTCGGTCAGCTCGCGCAGCGCGCGGTCGCGATCCTCGATGTCGATCGCGGCGACCGGCCAGGCCCAGGGCACGGAGAGGATGGTGGCGCCTCGGCCGGACCCGCGGCGTCCGGACCGGTCCGCGACCTGGAGCTCGACCTCCGCCATGGTGAACCAGGCGATCGCCCGGCCACTGATCGAGAGCGGCTGGTCCAGCTGAACCGCGTGGAACGCGACGGTCGCAGCCAGCACCCGGACATCACAGGCACGCATCCCCGGCCCTCCCCTCGCTCAGGCGAGCCGGTCGTAGTTCTGGGCGGTCACCTCGTGCGCCAGGGGCTGGCCACGAAGGAATCGGCCCACCTCCTCGACGACGGCACGCCCCTGCTCCAGGCGCGACCAGGTGGTACCACCGGCCACATGCGGGGTGAGCACCACGTTGTCCAGGCCGAACAGCGGGCTGTCGGCGGGTAGCGGTTCGGTGTCGAACACGTCCAGACCGGCGCTGATCCGCCCGCTACGCAGCTCCGCCACCAGGGCTGCCTCGTTGGTGACCGCGGAACGCCCGGCGTTGATCAGCACGGCGCCGTCCGGGAGCGCCGCGAACTCCCGGGCACCGAGCAGACCGCGCGTCTCGGGGGTGACCGGTGCGCACACCAGCAACACATCGCTGGTGGCGCAGAGCTCATCGAGCGGGAGCAGATCGATCCCCGGGGCACTCTCCGGAGCGGCGTAGGGATCGTAAGCACTCAGCCGGGTGACGCCGAGTCCCTGCATCATCCGGGCGGCCTGTCGGCCCACCCGGGACAGGCCGACGACGCCCACTCGCTGGTCGTGCACCGACCGGCCCAGCATTCCGCGCCCCCCGGTCACCCAGTCCCGCGTCCCCTGCAGGCCGCGGTCGTGGCTGTGCACGTTGCGCAGCAGCACCAGGGCCAACGTCACCGACAGCTCCGCGACCGCCACGGCCATCGCGTCCGCCCCACCCTGAGCGAGCTGAACCTGGCCGTCCAGCACCTCCCGGGGGAAGAGCGTGCGCACCGAACCGGCCGCGTGCACCACCAGCCGGAGTCGGCTGCCCTGCAACTGCTCGGGTGGGAACCGCTGCGTGCTCCAGGAGGTGATCAGCACGTCGTACCGTTCGGCGATGTCCTCGGGTACCGGGACCTTCCCCTCACCGGAGGCGTAGTCCACCTGGGTCAGCTGGCCGAGCTCGGCGGCCGCCTCAGGGGAGAAGAGCCGGTCGAACTCCTCCGGCCGCATCGCCACGTACGTACGCCTGTCGGTCATCGGTCCTCCATCGGGTGGTGGGTCAGCACGGCCCGATGCACACCGTAGCGATCACCGCCCCTTTCTTGCAAGCGGTTGCAGCCATGCGATCCGACACCGGGATCCGTGCGACACCCGCGGGCAGGGTGCGCGCTCGCACGGCCGAGCGACGGTGAGGCGACAGCCTCGCGCGGCCCAGCAACGGTGAAGCGACAGCCTCGCGCGGCCCAGCAACGGTGAAGCGACAGCCTCGCGCGGACTGGCAGCGCTCAGGCGGCGGACTTTCGCGGGCGAGCGACCGCCGTCGTCCCCCGCAGCGCCAAGGCGCCCTCGAGCCGCTCCTGGCGGATGCGCGCACCGGCCATCACCTCGTCCAGCAGCTCGACGGCCCGCTCCCCCAGACCGCCGATCGGAGCACTGATGGTGCTCAGCGCCGGCGTCATCGTGCGAGCGAGCAGCACGTCATCGCAGCCCAGAACGCTCACGTCATACGGCACCCGCAGACCGGCGTCGGTCAGGCCAGCGATCACCCCACAGGCCATCAGGTCGTCGAAAGCGAGGACCGCGGAGGCCTCGGACGCGGCCACGGCCTCCGCCGCCGCTCGGCCATCCTCGAACTGAGCCTCGAACGGGCCGTGCTCGAGCAGGCGCACGCCGGCGTCGGCAGCAGCACGGCGGAACGCCTCGGCCCGGCGCTTCGAGGCCCAGGCGTCGGCCGGGCCGCGGAGCAAGGCGAGCGTCTCATGCCCGTCTGCCACCAGCGCCTGGACCGCCCGTTCGATGGCAACGGTGTTGTCGCAGACCACACTGGCCATCCCCCGCATCACCCGGTTCACCACTACCGCTGCGGTGGAGCCGAGCGCCCCACTCAATGCACTAGCACTAGCCCGCGGAGAGACGATCACCAGCCCATCGACCTGTGCCTTGAGCTGGACCACCAGACCCGGCTCGGCGGCACCGTTCGCCCGAGCATCGACCAACAGCACGCCCGCTTGCCGCTCGGCCGCGGCCATCTCGATCGCCCGCACCAGCGGTGGCACGAAGGGGTTCGTGATGTCCGGGACGAGCAGGCCCACCAGGCCGGTGCGCCCGGTGGCCACGCTCCGCGCGGCCCGGCTCGGCTGATAGCCGATCTGGTCGGCCGCATCGAGGATTCGTTGCCGGACGGAGTCGCGCACCAGATCCGGCCGGGAAAACGCCCGCGAGACCGTCGAGGCCGAAATCCCCAGCTCGGCGGCGATCGAATAGATCGTGGCTCGCCTCATCAGCCGCTCCTTCCATCAGCACTTGCTGCAGACCCCGTGCAGTAGAGGTCAAGAGTGACACATTCACGCCGCGCGCCGGTACCGAACGTTCCACCGGTTGCATCCGCAGCGGGCCGCCACCCAGCGAGCCACGGAACGCTCCCGGACGCCGCTGAGACCAGAACGTTACCCCGAGCCTGGGCGAGAAGCCTTGACATCCGAAAGACGGCTTCGTTAGCGTGCCTGCAACCGCTTGCATCACATGGTGTTCAAGGATGAAGACTGACTGGGAGGGCGCATGAAGCGCACAACGGGAGCAAAGCTCACCGGGATGGCCGCTGCGGCGATGATGCTCGTCGCCGCCTGTGGCGGAGGCGACGACGGCTCGGGAGGCGAGCCCGCGAACCCCGAGGAGGTCTCTGGTGACGTGACGTTCTGGTTCTACCCGGTCGGCGTCTCAGAGACCACCGACTGGTGGGAGCCGCACGTCGCGGAGTTCAACGAGGAGTACCCGAACGTCAACATCGAGCTGGTGCCCCAGTCCTTCAGCAACCGGGAAGACGCGATCGTCACGGCGGTCGCCGGCCAGAACGCGCCGGACGTCATCTACTTCAACCCGGACTTCATCCCCCAGTGGGCCGAAGAGGACATGCTCATGCCTCTGGACGACCTGCGCGAGGACTGGGACGACTTCTACGACTCCGCGCTCGAGGCGAACACCTGGGAGGACACCCTCTACGGCGCACCGCTGCTGATGCAGATGATGACCTCCTACTGCAACACCGAAGCCCTGGAAGCAGCTGAGGTGGAGTGCCCCACCAACTGGGACGAGTTCCGCGAGGCCGCACCGAAGTTCGTCGACGCGGGCTACTACGCCACCGAGTACTCCGGCACCTCCACGCTGAACCACACGTTCTACATGTTCCTCTGGCAGGCCGGCGGTCAGGTGCTCTCCGAGGACATGACCACCGCCGCGTTCAACAGCCCGGAGGGTCTGGAGGCACTGGAGCTGATCCAGGAGATGACCGAGAACGAATGGGTCCCGCAGCAGCCGCTCACGGTGATGGAGCCCTTCGAGCAGACCGCAGTGGGCCAGGGCGAGGTCGGCTATGTGATGGGTGGAAACCTGACCCAGACCCGCGAGCTGGTCGACCCCGAGATCATCGAGGTCGTGCCACCGCTGCAGAACGTCGAGCAGGTGGCCGGCGGGTCGGTCGGTGCGTGGTCCATCTTCAACACCACCGAGAACCCCGACGCTGCCCGCGCCTGGGTGCGCTTCCTCTCCGAAGAGGACTTCATGCGCGACTTCCTCGCCGACACCGGCTACCTGCCCCCGCGGGAGTCGATCGACGATCTCTTCGAGGACGACCCGCAGACCGCTCAGGGGATGGACTACCTGGACCAGGTCCGAGTCGGGATCATGCACCCGCAGGCACGCCAGATCATCGACACCATCCGGCCACACATCCAGTCCGTGCTGGTGAACGGCAACGACCCGCAGGCCGCCCTCGACACCGCCGAGCAAGAGGTCAACGCTCTGCTGGAACGAGGCTGATCAGCCCATCGGGGGGCGTGCCGGGCCAGCTGGCTCGGCGCGCCCCTTGAGAGCAGTCAACGAGTCGAGAAGGTACCGAACGTGGCGACGATCTCCGCCCCCAGTCCAGAACTCCGCAAAGAACGCCGACGGCGCGTGCTCACCTCCAAGACCGCGCTGGCTGCCTACGTCTTCATCGGCCCGTACGTTGTCTTCTTCACCATCTTCCGGATCATCCCGGCGCTGTACGGGATGATGCTCAGCCTCGGTGACTACAAGCTCAACGGGACCTTCGAGCTGCTCGGTCTGGACAACTTCGAGCGGCTCTTCGCCGACCCGATCTTCTGGAACGCGCTCCGAGCCACCGGCGTCTACGCGTTCGTGGCGATCCCCCTCACCGTGGCGATCTCCCTGGCGATGGCGCAGCTGTGCAACCGGGTACTGCGCGGGATGTCCTTCTACCGCTCGATCTTCTTCCTCCCGGTCGTGACCTCCCCGGTCCTCTCCGGTCTCGTGTTCGTCTGGATCTTCAGCCCGGACGGCCCCCTGAACTGGGTGCTGGACGGAGTCGGGATCGGCGGGGTGAACTGGTTGCAGAGCAGCTTCTGGGTGCTGCCCTCCCTGGCGCTGGTGAGCGCGTGGATGAACTTCGGCTACAACATGCTCATCCTGCTGGCGGGCATGCTGGCGATCCCGATCGACTACTACGAGGCCGCCTCCCTGGACGGTGCCAACTCCTGGCAACGGTTCCGGAACGTGACGATGCCGCTGCTCAAGCCCGCCCTGTTCTTCGTGCTGGTGCTGGAGACGGTGAAGTCCTTCCAGGTGTTCGACACCATCTATGTGATGACCTCCGGTGGTCCGGTGCGGGCCAGCTACACGTTGACCTACATGATCTACGACCAGGGCTTCGGGTACTTCGACTTCGGCTACGCCAGCGCGGCCGGTGTGGTGCTGCTGGTGATCACGCTGATCTTCTCGCTGATCCAACGACGCCTCGTCGGGAGGTCCGCATGACTGCCACGTCGACCGCTCCGAGCAGGCCCGCCGGCGCCTCGGCGCCAATCAGTCCGGTCCCGGCCAAGCGGCGCAAGCGCACCTGGCGCCTGCACCTGCTACTGATCGTCGCGGCGCTGCTGACCGCGTTCCCGTTCTACGCCATGGTCGCGCTCTCCCTGCAGCCCGGTGAGGCGGTCGAGCTCCCCGGTTCGCTGCTGCCCACTGCCCCGTCCTTCGGCGCCTACGCCGAGGCGATGGGCTCTCGCTCCATCCCCACCTGGGCACTGAACTCCACCATCTACTCGGTGGTCTCGGTGTTCCTGGTGCTGCTGTTCGCCTCGATGGCCGGCTACGCGTTCGCGAAGAAGCGCTTCTTCGGCCGAGAGCTCATCTTCTGGGTCTTCGTGGCGATGCTGATGCTGCCCTACCACCTGACGATCATCCCGCAGTACCTGGTGGTCTCAGAGCTGGACGGGCTGAACACGATGTGGGGGATGATCCTGCCGACGATCGCCAACGCCCAGGCGATGTTCCTGATGCGGCAGTTCATCCAGGACATCCCGGACGAGCTGATCGATGCCGCCCGGATCGACGGCGCCGGCGAGTTCCGGATCTACTGGACGATCATCCTGCCGCAGACCAAGCCGATCATGGCCACCCTGGGCACGTTCGTGTTCCTCTGGCACTGGAACGATTTCCTCTGGCCGCTGGTCTCTCAGCAGTCCCCCACCAACTACGTGCTCACCGTGGGCCTGAGCTCGATGCAGGAGCAGGAGGCGCCGCTGGCCACGATCATGGCTGGTTCGGTGATCACCTTCATCCCGGCCCTGCTGGTGTTCATCGTGCTGCAGCGCTACTTCGTGCGCGGCGTGATGATGTCGGGGATCAAGTAACCACTCACGACGGCGGAGCTCACCTGGGCAGGTGAGTTCCGCCGTCGTCGGTGCGCACCACAAGCACAGCGGGACGCGCGCCTGACCGAGTCACGGCAGCCAGCGAAACACGTTCGTGTCGTTGGCGAAGTAGATCACGCCCTTGGCGTCAACCGCTGAATACCGCACACCGCCGGGGCCGAGAACAGTGAAGTCCGGCTGCTCGGGATCGAACCGGAACAACCGGCCACCAGCGTTGCCGTACATCAGACCGTCGACCGGGTGCTGGTACAGCTCGCTCAACCGACCCCAGATGTTGGCGTTACGTATGCCCGTATCGAGATTTCGGACCGCCTGAAGCGTCCGCACGTCGCACTGGAAAAGCGTGCCCTCGTCTCCCATACCCCACAGGCGCCCCACCGAGTCGAACGCGAGCGCGTGGATGATCTCAGCGCCTGCGACCACCGCGTTGCGAGTCACGAGGCGGTCGCGGCGTGTGTCCCAGGCGAAGAGCTCAGCCGTCTCTGCAGTGGGCTCACTGTCCAGGCCACCATAAATGCCGGTGCCACCGTAGACGATGCCATCCTGGTAGGCGAGCGCAGTCACGCTCTGGTCGGGGACGATGTTCCGGTAGATGTCGTACTTGCCGCTGTTGGGATTCACGAGGACAAGTGCTCCACCCAGCTCGCCGAAGTTGGGGATCGTCCCAGCCGCCACTCTCGGACCAGCGGCCACCATCGTCGCGGCTCGGTCCTGGCCGTTGTCCCGACCGACCGAGAACAGGTGCGACGGGTTGGTGCCCCACTGCCAAGTCTTGTTCCTATGACCGGCGTAGAACCCTGCCCCGGGATACGTACCGACAACCGTCTGGTTGTGGTGTCCGACGATACTGTCAGCTTGGCTGGGTCCACTCAGTTGCTCGAGCTCGCCGGTGTCGACCACGATGCGGGAGATCACCCCCGAGCTCAGGTAGGCACCGAAATAGATGTTGCCGTCTGCGCCGTGCCCGACTGACTGAACCTTTGCCGGCGCCCCATCGATATCGGGCGTCAGGATGTCGCCGTGCGCTGTCTGGAGATTGAAGCGCCAGATGCTGCCGTCATCGCGGAAGCCCACCAGCGTTGAGCCCGGGAAGCCATCGATACTCAGATCAACAACATTTATTCTGGCTGTGCCGCCATACTCCTCGGCCAGCGCACTGTCCTCCCACCCGATGGATCGGGACTGGCGAGTCGCGATGTCGAAAGCACGGACCGTATTGGCCTCGGCATAGAAGAAGGCACCGTCGACCGTGGTGTAAGTCCACCACCCCGTATCGAGTTGGCCATACCACTCCCCCGCGCTGAGGTCGTAGATTGCCCCGCTGGCCTCATCCGACGGTGAGTAACGGGCGAGGACAAGATCCTCATGGGTAGTCAGCTCGCTGAAGAAGTCGGCCGTCCCCACCATGTCAGGGGGTAGTGGAAGTTCGGTTCGCTCACCCGTCTCCGTGTCCATCCGCAGGAGCTCGGGGCTGGTGGAGGTCCCTATCCATAGGTCGCCGTCAACCATCGTCATCTTGCGCGCGTAGCTGCCCAGGTCCGTGACCTGCCCGTAGTCGCGCAAGTCGCCAGTGAGAGTGTCGTACGCCCAGACCTTGGCGTTCGGGTACGTGCTGCCGTAGACGGTGCCGCCGTCCACCAGCAGATCGTTGACAGCAGTCTCGCCGGCAGGCGCTGCGGCCAGCTGCTCCACCTCCCTACTGAACGGGTCATACCGCCAAAGGGCACCGGGATCCGGGCTCCGACCGCTGAAGTACAGCATGTGATCATCCCCGATCGCGGCGGTACTGATCACCCTGCTTCCACTCACCTCGTGCACCTCCAGCACCTCGCCGGAGTTCAGGTCGACCACGTTGAGGCTGAGCGGCTCGCCGTTGTTGAACACGTAGGCCACAGCACTCCCGTCGGGAAGCACGTCAGCCCGGCCCAACCGCACATTCGCCGTGTACATCGCCACCCCTAGGTCGGTGATCTCTAAGGGTGGGTTGTGCTTGAGACGGACATCGTCGATATAGAAGGTCGAGGAGTCTGCCGGCGTCGCATAGAGCAGGACCGAGACGGTCGTGGCCTGCTCCGGGGCTGTCGCTCCGAGCCGGACCGAGGCCCACTCGCCATGCGGCAAATCTCGGAAATGGGCACTAGACGAGCCGACCCGGCTACCGGACTCGGCGTAGAAATACAGATAGGCCTTGCCATGGATGGTGTCATTCGGCTCGGTGGACTCCGGCAACCGGACGCGCAGGGTGAGCTCGTAGTCTTCCCCGGCCGTCACCGGCATCGCATCGCTGAGCAACCCATAAGCTTGATCGGAATCCGGATCGTGGATCTGCAGGCTGGCCTGCCCCTCGAACGCGTGGGTTTCGACGACGCTCAAAGAACCGGCGCCTCCTCCACCGTAGGACTGGGACCATCCCGGGATCACGCCGTCGACGACTGCTTCCTCGAAGCCTCCGTTGACCGGTCCAATCGCCTGCTCAGCTGCTCGGGCGGGACCACTACCCAGAGCCGTCGTCCCCCACACGCTCGCGCCCAGTCCGGCGCCGAGCGTGCCCGTGACGAAGCCACGGCGGGACAACCCGCTGGCCCCAGGACGGTGGACAGGTCGTGCGCTCATAATGCATCTCCTTCGACACGATGGACAGGTACCTGCGTTGGGCGCGATCGGGCCGGTCAGAGCCCGGCGCACTGCCCCGCGGCCGGGCCGGTGACGGTGTTCGCCTCGCCACCGTTGGTCGGCTCACTGATGTTGCCGTCGCACCGCAGCGGCCCGATGATCGTGTTCCCCGCGATCAGCACCTCGCCCACCGTTCCGGTGACCGAGACTGGCCCGGTGATGTGGCTGGAACGCAGCTGCACCGTATCGGCACCGTCCGCGCTGATCGGGCCGACCACCGAGGAGTCGGTCATCACGATCGAGGCGCCGGTGGTGATACGCACCGGCCCGGCCAGCTCACCGCCGGTCACACACAGCACTTCGTCCTCGACCCGCAGGGGGCCCGCATGCCTGCCGGTGATGGTTCGGTCGCAGGCCGGTGCCGGCGCGTCTGGCACCCATCGGTACAGGGTGCCGCCCCGGTTGTAGTAGTAGCTGCCGAGCCGGTCGACGGCCAAGTTCTGGGTGCCGGTGGCGATCACGGTCATCTGCAGCGTCTGCGGATCGATCTCGAAGACTCGGCCAGCAGTCTGTCCGACCAGCCGGTCGCCGCGGAAGACCAGCTCCCGGGTGGTCCAGTAGGCGGCCGAATCGTCCACGTCGAAGTAGCGCTGCCGCTCGACGATCTCCCGGGTCTCGGGGTCGAACCGGAACAGGGTGTTCGCGGTGATCCCCCAGAGGTCTCCGTCCGGACCGAACGCCAGCCCGGACACGTTCTCCTCCCCGGGTACCGGGACGTCCTGATAGACGACCTCTCCGGTGCTCGGGTCGAAGATGAACAGCTGGCCCTCGCTCGTCGAGGGATCGATGCCGAGCCCGCCCCAGATCCCAGTCCCGCCATAGACCAACCCGTCGGCGTAGGCCAGGCTGATCACGGTCTGATCCTCGATGACCCCCTCGACCACGCTCATCTGCTGCGTGTCCGGGTCGAAGAAGGTGAGCGCCCCGCCGAGGTGTCCGTAGTCGGGCACGGTACCGATCGCGACACTCTCACCAGCGGAGACCCAGGCCACCGGACGGTCCTGGCCGTGCTCGATACTGACCCGCTCGGGCGGGTTGGTGCCGTTCTCCCAGTCCTGGGTGCTGTCGTAGGTATAGAGCAGCGCGCCGGGGTAGGTACCGATCACCAGGTCGTCACCGTGGGCGACCATGCCCTCCACCTGACCGGGCCCCGGCCGCAGCACGGACTGCCCGGTCTCGGCGTCCACCTGCGCGATCCCGGGAGGAGAGGCATAGCCACCGACCCAGGCGTCGCCCTGGGGTCCCGTGCCCAACGAACGGATCTGGAACGGGGTGGGCATCGCATCGGTGCGCATCAGGCGAGTTTCGCCGGTCTGCGGATTCCAGACGTGGAACACCGCCTTGCTGGTGGCGGTCACCAACGACTCGCCCGGGAAGCCCTCGAGCCCGACGTCCATCACCGCCCAGCCCCGTGCGGAGGCACCACCGAGGTCGATCGAGACCGCCCGCTGCTCCCTCGTGTCCAGGTCGTAGGCGATCATTCCGCCGCCGATCTCCGGGATGAGCACCTCGGTGCGTTCGGTGCCGGAATCGGAGGTGGTCACGGCCGGCGAGACCTCCAGGCCCACGGCATTCTCGATCGTGTCCACCCAGGCGCCGTCGGTCAGCGAGTACACCAGGACGGTGTTGGCCGGGCTGACCCGGGCGAACAGGGTGTCGCCGGCGAGGCTGACGTCGTAGACGAACTCCTGGTCGGCGTACTCGGCGGGTAGCTCGATGCTCTCGGTCCCTCCGGTGGCCGTGTCCACGCGGGTCAGGGACGGAGTCGCGGTGCCACCGCCGACATAGACGTCGTCACCGGCCACCGCCAGGCTGCGGGCGTAGCTGTTGCCCTCGACCAGAGTGCCGTAGTCCTGCCAGGTGTCGGTCTCCGGCTGGTAGCCGAGCAGCTTGCCGCCAGGGTAGGTGGCGAAGAAGAGGTCGCCGTCGGCATTGACGCCGGCTTCCCAGAAGTAGGTCTCCCCCAACGGCTGGTCGGCGATCTGGGTCAGGGTGAGCGCATCCGGGTCGAAGCGGTAGACCTGCCCGGAGGCCGTGGCCAGGTACACCATGCGGTCCGGCGTGGTCGCATACGCCCAGGTCAGGGTGCTGCCCTCGATGGTCTCGGTCATCAGCCGCTCACCGGTGATCAGGTCCACGGCGCTGAACTGTGACGGTGAGCCGCCGGCCACCACCAGGCCGATGTCCCGGCCCTGGGCGTCCTCGGTGTACCCGGCGCCGGCGTTGGTCAGACCAGTGATCGGCTGTCCTAGGTCTTCTTCGGTGCCGGTGGCCTCGTCGGGTGTGGCTGGCGAGAACGTCACGTTGTCCACCCATCCGTCGGAGACGAACGCGATCGTGGTGTCGAGGAGTACCTGGGCCTGGGTGGCTCCCTCGGGTACGGTGAACAGGAAACCCTGGCTGGACCAGGCGCCGTCGGTCGACCGGACTCTCTGATGGTCGAGCGAGACACGTTCACCGTCCTCGTCGAGGTAGAGCACCGAGGGCTGTAGGGTGCCCGAGTCCAGCCGCACGTCCAGAGCGAGGCGATGGCTGTCCCCTTCGGTGACCGAGAGGGTGTCACTGCGGATCGCATAGCCGCGGGCGTCGCTCTCATCCAGCACGCGCATGCTCGTCGAGCCGTCGCTGGCCTGGTCGCTGTCGGACCAGAACGCCTCGGTCGAGCTGGCCCACATCGGCTGCCAGCCGGTCGGCCACCCCTGGTCGTCGAGCTGTTCGAAGCTCGCATTGGCCAGCAGGTTGTCCTCGGCGGTCGGATCTGCTTCGGCGGGCGAACCTGCCACCGCTGTGACGGTCAGTACCGCCAGGGCCGCTGCCGCTCCGACGAGCGTCCCCGCTCTGCTGTTGCCTCTCATCGCACTCCCTCGTCCAGTCTCTGGCCACGATCGCCAGGGCCGCGGATCCTCGTCGACCCCTCCCCGCAGTGGGGAAACGGCCGGGTCGGATCCTGATCAGGAGCCGACCCGGCCGGATGCCGCTAGAGCACGGCGCACTGCCCGCTGCTGGGCCCGCTGACCTCGTTACCGAGGCCGGCGTTCACCGGTGCCGGGTCGTTGCCCGAGCAGGACAGCGGGCCGTTCACCGTGTTCTGGCTGACCAGAGGTGCCAACGCGGTACTGCTGGTGGTCAGCTCGACCGGGCCGCGCACCGTGGTGCCGCGCAGCACCAGGTCCTCGCTGGTCCCGTCGATCCGCACCGGGCCGCTCACCACGGAGTCGACCAGGTGCACCACACTGGCGCCGTCGGCCCGCAGCGGACCGGACAGCTCCGAGTCGGTCATGACCAGGCTCGCACCAGAGGCGACGGTGACCGGTCCGCGCAGGGTGGCATCATCCACACACGTCACGCCCTCGGTGAGCCGCAGCGGCCCCCGGTGGTCACCGGTGATCGTCTCATCGCAGGTGACGTCTGCGCCGTCGATGTCGATGCGGTAGGCGTGGGTGAGGTCGAGACCGATGATGTTGCCGGCGCCATCCCGGGTGATCTGCTCCATCTCCTCGGCGACCACCTCGAACTCCCCGGAGGTGCGATGCACCTGGTAGAGGGTGCCGTTCAGGGTGACCAGGTAGGAGCCGGTGCGCTCGTCCCAGATCGTCTTGGTGGAGTAGCCCCAGCCGCCGTGGCTGCCTTGATCGGGTTCGAACAGGCGGACCGACCAGGTGACCTCCCGTTCCTTCGGGTCGAACTCGAACAGCACACCGTCCGAGGTGGCCCCGACGAGCTGGCCCTCGGCGCCCCAGGACAGTCCGGCCAGGTAGCCGGCCTGATCGGTGAGCGGCTCCGACCAGAGCACCTCCTGTGCGTCCACGTCCCAGACGAACAGCTCCGCCGAGTCCGCGGTCGGGTCAGAGGACAGCCCGCCGTTGATCGAGGTACCGCCGTAGATCAGACCGTCGGCGTACGCGAGGGAGATGATGCTCTGGTCCGGCACCACGTTGCGGTGGAACTCGAACTCACCATTCTCGGTGTCTACCAGCGTGAGAGCGCCACCGAGCTCGCCGTAGTCCGGCACCGTGCCCAGGGCGACCCGGTCACCGATGGAGACGACGCCGTTGATCCGGTCCTGGAAGTGCGGCTCGCCTCGCTCCAGGGTGAGCACGTGCCGGGGGTTGGTACCCCAGTCCCACTCCTGCTCGAGGTCGCCGGCGTGCATCACTGCCCCCGGGTAGGAGGTGACGATCAGCTCGTCGCCGTGAGTGGCGATCGCGTCCGCCTGCTTCGGGCCGCGCAGCGGGGTCAGCTCGAGGGACTGGGCGTCGACCTGGGTCATCGAACCGCTGGACAGGTAGGCGCCGATGTAGGCGTTGCCGTCCGGCCCGACCCCGAGTCCGTGCGCCTCCGCCGGTGCCGGCTCGATCTCTGCGCGGGTGAAGGTGGTCTCCCCGGTGCTGAGGTGGTAGGTCCACAGGTCGCCGTCGGTGCTGATCCCGACCAGGGTCTCGCCCTCGGTGCCGGGCAGCTCGAGGACCGCCATGTCATAGGTGCCCACCTGGTCCGCGAGCAGCTCGGGCAGGTCGGCATCGGCCCAGCCCGTCGGTACCAGCTCGCCGCTGGTGGTGTCGTAGCTGGTCACCACGCCTTCGGAGAACAGGTACGTTCGGCCGTCGGCGTCCAGGTTGGTCGGCCCGGAGCCGAACACGCTGGGGATGATCTGCTCCGACCACTCGCCGGTGTCCAGATCGAGCACCGCGGTGTCGTAGTTTCCCCGGGGTGAAAGCCGGATCAGCGCCTGATCGGCTCGCTGGTCGATCCCAATGAACCACTGGGTATTGGCCATCACGTGGTCCGGGGGCTGAATCTCCCGCCGGTCCCCGCTGGCCGCGTCGATCACGTACAGGTGCGGGACCGGGCCCGTGCCGGCCCAGATCTCGCCGTTGACCACACCTAGGGAGAAGACGTAGGAGGCATCCTCGGTCTGCGTGCCGTAGTCCTGGATCTCACCGGTCTCCGGGTCGAACGCCACCACCTTCGCGTTCGGATAGGTACCGAAGTAGATGCGACCATCCGGACCCCAGCTGCCGCTGTAGAGCACCAGCTCCCCGGCCACCCGCTCCTCGAGGTTGGTGAGCTCACCGGTCTCCGGGTTGAAGGAGAACAGGCCGGCGGACATCGGGTGCCGAGCGGTGAAGTAGACCATGCCGTCGTCGTCGACGAGGATCCAGCCACCGAGGGTGGTGCCCTCGATCTCGCTGCTGAACAGCGCCTCGCCAGTCGTGGCATCGACCATGGTGAACGTGGCGGGGTTGCCGTTGGAGATCGCGTACGCCACCGGCGTGCCGTCGGCCAGCTCACCGAAGGTCGCCGAGCGGACGTTCACCGACATCACCGCTGGGCCCAGGTCCTCGACGACCGGGGTGGGAGCCTCGCTCGCGGCTGTGGCGGTCTGCGCGCTGCCGGCATCGGCGTCCGCACCGGGTGCGGCCTGGGTCGGCGCGGCCACCAGCGCGAGCGCGGCGGTCAGCGCCGCGGCAACCAGACCGAAACGCCGTCGGCCAGACCGTGGGACATTGGGCTTCATTGCTCCTCCTGGTGTTCCTGACTGCGGCGGAGGTAGTCCAGCCGCTTCAGTTTGCAACCGGTCGCAATGAACTTAGCAGGCCGGCGTCTCACCCGTCTAGCATCCGGTTGCAAAAACTGGACAACCCCTCGACGCCTCCCCAGTCGCGGTTAGGGTGACGCCTCATGGACCCGTCTGCGCCGTCGGTGGCAGCCACGCCGGTCACCAGCGCGCGTTGGATCGCACCGGTACTGGCACCGGCCCTCGCCGTGCTCGTGGCTTCCGGGCTGCTCGCGCCGATGCCCGAGGGGGTGCAGTTCTCCGACGTTGTTCGCTCCGCTGCGCTGTGGGCCGTGATCCTGGTGTTGATCACGATCGGCGTGGGTGTCCTGCCCTTGCTCTTCGGCAGTGTGCGCCCGGCGAAGCGCGCAGGGGGTGTCGGCCGCGCGGCTCCCGGCCGGGTGCTGCCGGCCCTGCTGGTGGTGAGCGGATTCCTGGTGTTGACCGCGCTGGCCGGCAGGACCCCGCGGCTGGCGTTCTTCGCCCAGTTCGAGCACAACTGGCAGGGCAAGGTGGTCGACCTGCTCTGGGTCGGCATCCTGTTCGCCGTGCTCTGGCGTTGGGCACGCGACGATGCCCACCTGACCTGGCGGACCCGGCCAGGCAGCGGGCGCACCGCGCTGATCGTGATCGGAGCGGTGTTCGTCCTGTTCGCCGGTCTGACTGTGATGTCCGTGTCGATCGATCCAGCCATGCACCAGCAGGTGGGCGCCGAACAGCTGCTGTACAACACCACGATCCCGAACCTCACCGAGGAGCTCATCTGGCGGGCCGCGATGCTCGCCGTGCTCGATCGCGCCTTCGGCACGCCGTGGCGCCTGGCCGGTGCACCCGTCGGGTGGGGTCTGGTCGTCACCAGCGTGGCCTTCGGCGCCGGTCATCTGATCCTGCTCAGCGCCAACGGAGAGTTCTCGCTGAGCGTGTCCGGCGGCATCTTCGCGGCTCTGATGGGCGTGCTGCTGGCGTGGATCTGGGCCTACACCCGCAGCGTGTGGCCGGCGTTCCTCCTGCACTGCGCACCCGAAGCTGCGGTCGACGTCGGGATGCTGCTCACCGGCTAGCCCACCGGGAGACGGCGGCCAGCGCCCTCGTGCGGCTACCGCCCTTCGCCGGCGCCAGCCGCACGGCTCCGCATGCCGCCAGGTCAGGTGCCGAACTTCTCCGGGCGGCCACCGGAATCGGCGCTGCGCTGGGCCAGCAGTGCCACCCGCGTGGCGAGCAGGCTGGCAGCGGTGCCGATCTCCGGTTCGGCACCCGCAGCCAGCGCATCGAAGAAGTACGCCGCGGGCCGGCGCGCCTCCTCGAGCGGCTCCTGCCAGGGTGCGCGGTCGTGGGTGGCCACCGTGAGCGTGTTGTAGGCCCAGTCCAGCTCGGCAGTCCCCTCCGACCCGGTCAACCGCATCCGATAGTGCCCGTGCACCTCCGCGGCCTGCGGGGACAGCCAGTTGGCCTCGATCGTTGCCGCCACCTCCCCCGCCTGCAGCAGCACGGCCACGTGATCGTCGAACTCCGGATGGTCCTGGCGGCGGGCGTTCCCGGTCACGGCGGTGACCGACCCAGTGGTGGCGCCGGTCAGGAACAGCACCAGGTCGATGTCATGCACCGGGAGGTCTCCGGCGATCCCGCCGTATCCGGCACGGCTGAGGAACCACGGCGGCCTGCTGGACTGGTTCAACTTGTGCGGTCCGGTGCTCGCCACCAGGGCGAGCTCACCGAGCACCCCGTCGGCGAGCAGTCGCCGCAGCGCCAGCGTCGGCGGGTAGGCCCGCTTCTCGAACACCACCGAGACATACCGGCCGGTACGTTCGGCGGCCGCGGCGATCTCGTCCAGCTCGGACAGGCTGGTGCACAGCGGTTTGTCGGCCAGCACGTGCGCTCCGGCCTCCAGCGCCAGGCGGGTGTCCTCCCCGCGCCGGCCATAGACACCGGCCACCAGGGCGACGTCGACATCGTGGGCGTCGAAGAGACCGGCAGCCGTGTCGTAGATCGGGGCGGTGAGATTCTCGGGGAGGTAGGCACGGCGCAGCTGCTCGTCCGGTTCGCACACAGCCACCAGTTCGAGATCGGCGCGTGCGGCGACCTCGTCCAGGGCGTAGGCAGCGTGCGGGTGAGCGGCGCCAACGATCGCGACCTTCATCTCAGAGCTCCTCGGGCCGCACGGTGCGGCCAGTCTCGGCGGCACGGTAGACGGCGCACAGCAGCCGGACAGTCTCCGCACCGTCGGCAGCGCTGACCACCGGGGCGCCGCCGGTGCGGATCGCCGTCAGGACGTCGCCCCACTGCTGCACATGTCCAGCAATGCCGATGGCCCGCGGATCCGCGGCGCCGCTGCTGATCCCACTGGCCGCCGTCGGTGCAGGTACTCCCTGCATGTCCCAGCGCAGCACCTCACCCTGACCGAGCTCGACGACGCCGCGGTCGGTGTGCAGGGTGACAGTGGCCGGCGAACCGGGCGGCGTCGCGGTCGAGGTGCTGATCATCCCCAGCGCCCCGCTGGCGAAGCGGAGCGTCGCCACTGTGGTGTCCTCGGCGTCCATCGCGTGCGCCAGGGTGCCGTACTGGGCGGTCACGTCGGTGACCGGACCACACAGCCAGCGCAGCAGATCCACATTGTGCACGCCCTGGTTCATCAGCGAGCCGCCACCGCCCGCCATCGCCGTGCGCCATGGCGCGGCCTGGTAGTACTCCTCGTCCCGCCACCAGTGCACCTGGGTGGTGGCCAGCCTGATCTGCCCCAGAGACCCGGCCGCGAGTGCCTCCTGCAGCGCGGCGTACTCCGGTTCCAGCCGGCGTTGAGAGATCACCGCGGCGACGGCGCCGGTCTCGGTGGCGAGCGCAACGATCCGTTCCGCATCACTGACCTGCAGGGCGAGTGGCTTCTCCACCACCACGTGCCGCCCGGCGTTCAGGGCAGCCAGGGCGTGGGCGGCGTGCTGCTCGCTCGGCGAGCAGATGGCCACCACGTCGACGCCGGGGGTGTCGGCCAGCTCGTCCGGCTCCACCTGGACGGCCTCGGGCCAGCCCGCCTCCTGCGCGCGTGCCGCGTCTCCGCCGCTGAAGGCACGCAGCCGGAGGTCCGGTGCCAGCTCCCGCAGCGCGCGAGCGTGGGTGAGTCCGATCCCACCCAGCCCCAGGATGCCGACGCCTACCTCGTCACTCATACTCTCTACTTTCCTTGTCTGCGTGCTGCGGTGCCTCGCTCCGGGGCACCTCGTTCCTCCGGTACCCAGCCTGTCAGGCGACCCGCGCTGCGGGCCACCGCCGGTTCTCTCATGCCGGCCGGTCCAGACCGATCCGGACCGGCAGCACCGCGTCCAGCAGGTCGCGGGTGTACTCGTGCTCCGGGTTCCGGAAGACCTGCTCGGTCGGCCCGTGCTCAACCACTCTGCCGCTGCGCATCACCAGCACCTCGTGTGCGAGGCGTTCAGCGACGGCGAGGTTGTGGGTGATCAGCAGCATTGCGAAGCCGAGCTGGTCCTGCAGCCCGTGCAGCAGGTCCAGCACCTGTACCTGTACCGAGGCGTCCAGTGCTGAGGTCGGCTCGTCCGCCACCAGGAACTTGGGCTCCAGCGCCAGCGCGCGGGCAATCGCTACCCGTTGCTGCTGGCCGCCGGAGAGCTGGCGGGGATAGAAGTCCAGGTGGTCGGTGTCCAGCTCCACCAGCCGCAACAGCTCGGCAGCCTTGTCCCGACGTTCGATCTTGGTGCCGATGCGGTTGATCCGTAGCGGTTCACCAATGTTCTCGGACACGGTGGCCGAGGGCAGCAGTGACCCGTACGGGGACTGGAACACCATCTGCATGTCCCGGCGCACCAGGCGCAGCTTCTTGGCGGGCAGCTGTGCCAGGGGATGCTCATCGAAGGTCACCTCCCCCGAGGTGGGTTCGATCAGGTGCAGCGCCATCCGAGCCAGCGTGGACTTCCCAGAGCCCGATTCGCCGACCACGCTCAGCGTGCGGCCGGGATTGAGACTGAAGGACACGTCGTCCACTGCCACCACGTGTCCGCCGCGGCTACTGAACACCTTGGTGAGGTTCTCGGCGCGGACCAGCGCGCCAGCATCCGTCTCGGTAGCCTGCTCCCGCTCCGGCGAGCTCAGCCCCAGGTCGAGAGCCGAGTCGACCAGCGACTGACTGTACTTCTCGCGTGCACCGGTGAGCAGTTGTTCGACCGGTGCCTGCTCAACGAGCCGGCCGTCGCGCAGCACGATGGCGTCATCGCAGACATAGCGCGCCACTCCGAGGTCGTGGGTGATCATCAACAGGGCCATCCCCCGATCCCGCAGCTCCACCAGCAGATCCAGGATCTGCTTCTGCACCGTGACGTCGAGCGCCGTCGTGGGCTCGTCCGCGATGATCAGTTGCGGGCGGCCGATGATCGCCATCGCGATCATGGCGCGTTGGCGCATCCCGCCGGAGAGCTGGAACGGGTACATCTTGACCCGGCGCTCGGGTTCGGGGATGCCCACATCCGCCAGTGCCTCGACCGCCCGGCGATTGGCGGTGCGGCGATCACAGGCACCGTGCCAGAGCAGCGCCTCGGCCAGCTGCCGCCCCAACGGCACCGACGGGTTGAACGCCTCCATCGCGTTCTGGAACACCATGCCGATCTGGTTTCCCCGCACCCGTCGCAGCTTCGGCTCGCTCAGCGAGATCAGCTCCTGGGCGGGGCCGTCCTGGGGTGCGAGGGTGGCGGATCCGCGTACCCGCGCGTTGGAGGGGAGCAAGCCGAGGACCGCGCGCATCGAGACGCTCTTGCCGCTGCCCGACTCACCGACCAGCGCCAGGGCTCCCGAGTGCGGCATGGCGAGGTCCAGGCCGTGCACCACGTCCTTGACACCGTCCGGCAGCGCGAAGCCCACGGTGAGGTCGCGAATGTCCAGCAACGGGCCGGTCGGCTCCGACCGCACGGCCGCGCCCTCAGCTCTCATCGACGTCGAATGCATCACGGAATCCGTCTCCTACCCAGGTGAAGGCCAACATGATGAGCACGAACACGAGCACCGGCCACCCGATCAGGTGCGGGAAGGACTGCACGTACCGATAGCCGTCGTTGATCATCGTGCCGACACTCGGCATCGGCGGCGCGACCCCGAGTCCGAGGAGCGCCAGCCCCGACTCCGCCAGCATGTTGGCGGGGATCCCGAAGCTCGAGCTGACCAGGACCGGGCCCATCGCGCCGGGGACCATGTAGCGCATCACCAGCGTCCAGCCGGTCGCGCCCATGGCGCGCCCGGCTTCGACGAACTCCAGGGTCTTGAACTTCAGGATCTGTGCCCGCAGCAGCCGGGACAGGCCCACCCAGCTACCGATCGTCAGCGCGAGGATCACCGCCGAGGTGCTTCGACCGAGAACGGCGACGAGCAGGACAGCGAACAGGTACCCCGGGAACGCGAACATGATGTCGGTACCCGCCATCAGCCACTGGTCGATCTTTCCGCCCTTGTACCCGGCGAACAGACCGATCGCGAAGGACAGGATCAGCGACAGCAGCTCCGCGACCACGGCGATGAACAGGGCCGTCCGGAGGCTGTACAGCACGCGGGAGAGGATGTCCCGGCCAAGGATGTCGGTGCCCATGAGGTGCCCGGGAGACCCGGTGGGCAGGAACTCGTCGCCTGGGCCGAGCGTGGCGTAGTGGTACGGGGCGAACAGCGGTGCGCCCGCTGCGGCGATACAGGCGATGACGACGATGACGAGCCCGACGACGGCGAGCCTGTTCCGCCGGAACCGTGCCCACCGGCGGGACCACTCGGAGCGTGGTTTACCGTGCTGACCGGCTGCTGTGCTGGCATCTGTCGCGGTCATAGTGCCGCCTCTCCCTGCGGCGACTGCGCCCGGGACGGCACATCGCCTCCGATTCCGATCTTCTTCGCCACGTCCTCACCGGTCGGGGTCAGGTTCAAGCTCGCCCGCACCCGCGGGTCCAGCAACGCGTACACCAGGTCCACCGCGAGATTCATCACCATCAGCAGCGCGGCGAAGAACAGCGAGGAGCCCATCAGCAGGGGCATGTCCCGTTGCGCCGCCGCCTCGGTGAAGTAGCGGCCCAGGCCGGGGATGCCGAAGATCGACTCGATGAAGATCGTCCCAGTCGCCAGCCCGGCAAACATCGGGCCGATGACCGTCACCAACGGCATCATCGAGTTGCGCAGTACATGGCGGGTCATGATCGTGCGGAACCGGCCACCTCTGGCCCTCGCAGCGACGACGTACTCTTCCCGGAGGTTCTCCAGGACCGAGTTGCGTACGTAGCGGGCGAGCATCGCGATCGGCGACACCGCGAGGGCCACCATCGGCAGGATGACGTTCTCCGGCCCGCGCCAGCCGAACGGCGGCAGCAGCCCGAGGGCGGAGGAGAAGATCAGCACCAGGACCAGACCGGCCAGGTAGTTCGGCAGCCCGTGCCCGAGGGTGACGGTGAACATCGTGCCGGTGTCCCAGATCGTCTTCCGGCGCACTGCGGCCAGGATCCCGAGCGGAACGGCCACGGCTACCGCGATAGTGACCGCACCCAGCGCCAGTCCAGCAGAGATCGGAAAGGCGCCGGCGATGATCTGCTCCACCGTCAGATGCGTGTAGCGATAGCTGGGGCCCATATCGCCGGTCACGGCGCCTGCCATGAAGGTCAGATACTGCTGCCAGGACGGAATGTCCGGACCGTAGCGCTCAACCAGTCCGGACTGTTGTTCCGCCGATGCCTGCTGAGCCAGCCCGACGTCGCCCCCGCCGACCGCTTGAATACTCGCGAAGTCGCCTGGTGCGAGCTGCAGCAGCGTCCAGGTCAGCAACGAGACTGCGATCAGGCACAACACCATCCGCACGACGCGTCGCCCGATGAAGACCACGACTCTCATTTATCGCCTCCCCTCCTCTACCGCGGTCACGAGCTGCTTTCTGTCACAGGGGACTCACGCCTCATCGACGGTGAGGTACTTGTAGTAGGCGTACTCGGGAGAGGGCCGCAGGTGGAACCCCGAAACGTTCTCGGCGACCAGCATCATGCGGCCACTCCACGAGATCGGAATCGTGTAGGAGATGTCCTCCCGAGTTTGCGCGGCGGCGAGATAGGCGGCAGTCCGCTCTGCATCGTCGAGGATGCCCATCGCCTCTGCCGCTTGGTCGGCGAACTCCACTGCCTTCGGATCGGCGCTGCTGCGCAGCTTCTCGTCCAGCGCGACGGCTCGGTCCAGATCGCTCAGACCTTCCTCCGCCTGGATCTCCTGATACTCCAGCCAGTCAGCCGTCGACATGCTGAACTGCATCACGTAGCTCGGCGGGAAGATGTTGTTGACCCAGTTGGTCATGGTCGGCAGCCCGGAGAAGGTGCCGCCGTACAGGCTGATCACCGAGTCGTCCTCGTAGGGCTGCCAGCGCGTGTCGCTGTGCACACCGCTTTCCAGGATGTCGATCGTGACGTCGGTATCGAAAGCTTCTTGCCACTGGTCGGCCAGGACGGACAGCCACGGATCCTCAAAGTTGTACTGGATCCGCAGGCTCGGGACCTGGTCGAGGCCGGCGTCGGCCATCAGCGCTCGTGCGCCGTCGACGTCGTACTCTCTGGCGATCGACTCGTCCCAGCCGGGCACGA
This sequence comes from Ruania zhangjianzhongii, assembly GCF_008000995.1. Classification (NCBI taxonomy): domain Bacteria; kingdom Bacillati; phylum Actinomycetota; class Actinomycetes; order Micrococcales; family Ruaniaceae; genus Ruania; species Ruania zhangjianzhongii. The sequence goes on along the minus strand of NZ_CP042828.1, from coordinate 907,489 downwards.
CGTTGCCCGGGACGAGCGAGGTGCCCGCCTCGTCAGTGGACTTGATCGCAGCGATCGCCTCCCGGTCGATCGCCATCGACAGTGCCTGACGAACCCGTACATCGCTCGAGGCCTCGTGCCCGCCCCACATCCGCTGCAGGTAGCGGACGCTGTACCCGTCCACCTGGGCGACCAGCTCCTGCAGGTCCTCACGTTCGGCGACGGTGGTGGCGCTGGCACCAGTGATGTCGATCTCGCCCGCATCGAAGGATGCCGCCCGGGCGGTCTCGTCCATGCCGATCACCAGCTCGATCGTCTGGACGCCGACGTTCTCGTAGTCCCAGTAGGCGTCGTTGGCCACCATCTGCAGAGAGGTCGTCGGCTCCCAGAACTCCGGCACGTAGGCACCGTTACCGACCCAGTTCTCCGGCTGCATCCACTCCTGGCCACCGTCTTCGAGGCTCGGCGGGTGCACCAGCACCATCGAGTAGTGGGACAACAGCAGCAGGAAGTCGCTGTTCGGTGAGGCGAGCTCGATCTGCAGGGTGCTGTCGTCCGGCGCGGTGATCCCCACAGTGGACCAGTCGTCGGTCTCGGCGCCGAGGAACTCCGACGCGCCCTTGATGTTCAGGCCGTTGAGGTAGCTGGACGCGCCTGCCGCGTAGTTGGATCCGGCGCCGGTCGGCGTGAGCAGGCGCTGGAAGCACCATTCGGCATCGGGTGCGGTGACCGGGTCACCGTTGGACCAGGTGGCCCCCTGCCGCATGGCGAACGTGTAGGTGAGGCCATCATCGGAGACCTCCCAGGATTCTGCTGCGGCAGGAATCGCCTCGGTGCCCTCGTCGTTGGAGAACGTCAACCCTTCGAGCAGCCCGGCTGGCACGACCAGCATCGCGTTGTTGACGTAGTGCGGGTCGAGCGACTCGATCGACCCCATGCTCATCCGGACCGTTCCGGTCGGCCCGCTACCGTCACCGCCCGCCGCGTCATCCGCAGCCGAATCCGAACCGCCCTGGAAGTTGCACCCACCCAGCGCGACAGCCGCTCCTGCGGCGCCGCCGCCCAGGAACAGTCGGCGCGTGATCATGAATCTGTTGTCCGTCATCGTGGCTCCTCCGGGACCTCTCCGTCCCTGCGACTTCGTCGTCTCTCTGGTTATATGGACTCAAAATGCAACCGATTGCAAATATGCTAGACGGAGAACTGCCGAGTGGTCAACCCGTCAGGACCCCGGTACCGCGATCCGGTGGTCGTGCCGTCTTGCGATGGGCGCGGTGGCGCCGTGCCGCTACCGCGTGGGGCGCGGCGACAGCGCCGCCGCGGTGGTGCGGTCCGATCCGCACCACCGCCGCGCGGCATCAGCCGAGGGCGTCCAGGATCGCCTCGGCCCGCTCCACCAGGCCGGCGCGAGCCTCCTCGGTGACCGTGTCTGGCACCTTGGCGTTGTCCAGGTGTCGGACGAACCGCTCCAACGCTCGGACGGCCGGCACGGTGCGGTCGGCACTCAGGTGCTTCTCCGCCTGGTCCAACGCCCGCTGCAACTGATGGGCGATCGGGCCAGTGATGTCACCGGCTTCGATGTAGCCCTCGGTCGCAGCGCTCAGCGCCTCGAGCTGTTCCACCGGTCCCTGCTCGGCGCCGCTGACGTCGAAGGAGTACAGATTGGTGGCATCGATGACGTAGACGGTGCCGTCCTCGGCGATGTCCATCCGCTTGTAGCCGTCCTCGGCGAGGATCTGCAGGTCGCGGGTCTCCGGGTCGAAGGCGAACACATCGGTGCCGGCGATCCCGTAGAGCAACCCGTCGGCGGGGTTCACCTGGATCGTGCTGCCCAGACCCCACGTAGAAGCGCTGGTGTCCGCGCCGACGTCATAGACCTCCACCACCTCCCGGGTGGTGGTGTCGTACTCGACCAGGTCGCCGGTAGTGGTGAGCGCCCAAATCGTCTCGCCCAGCGCGACAACTTCAGCCACCACGCGGTTATCCGGTACCGGCACCACTGAGTCCAGCACCTCACCGGTCTCCGGGTCGACTACCACCAGGTGCGCATCCTGCGGACTGTCCGGGCTGGACAAGCCACCCTGGACCGAGGTGCCGGCGTAGATCAGGCCGTCCCCACCGAAGGTGACCGCCGTCGTGCTCTGCGCCTCCACGAGGTCGCGGTAGGTAACCCCGCGGTCGGTCATATCGGTGAGCGTCAAGCCACCACCCCGCACGCCATAGTCGGAGACGGTGGCCATCGCGACGATGTCGCCGTTGGTCGCCATGTCGATGATCCGGTCCTGCTCCTCGTCGATGAGCCGGAACTGTTCGGCAGGGTTGGTGCCGTAGTCCCACTCAGCGGCCGGGTCGCCCATGTGCACGACGGCGTTGCCGTAGCTGCCGAGGACGAGCTGGTCCTGGAAGTTCAGCCAGGAGTCTGCCTGACTCGGTCCGTCGATCTGGTCCATCTCCTGGGTCGCAGGGTCGAACCGGCCCAGGGTCCCGGGCCCGTTGTAGGTGCCCATGTAGACCCGGTCGTCCGAGGCGACGTGCACAGAGTGGGCGGTCAGCGGGGCGCCGGGGACCACGCCGTCGAACACCTCGTGCTCGCCGGTGGCCGGGGTGAAGCGCCAGAAGGAACCATCCCGGTTCAGACCAACCAGGACCTCCTCGCCGTCGGCAGTGGTGAGCAGGTTCAGCGCGCGATGGTTGCCGGTGTCCTCGAGCCCGGTGTCGATCCACCCGGTGGGGCTGACCGAGCAGTCGGCGGAGTCGAACTCCCAGATCTCGCCCTCGGACTTGAAGAACATCGTGCCGCGCTCGGTCTGGTCGGTGAACGGGGCATTCAAGCTGAGGAAGCTCCCGATCGCCCCCTCGCAGGCCCAGTCGCCGGCGGCGGTGTCCCAGAACAGGGTGTTCACACCCTCGTAGCTGCCGTTCAGCGAGGGCGAGAAGCCCATGGCGATCAGGTCACCGACCTGCTGGAAGGAGTAGAAGTAGGTAATCACCTCGTCGTACTCGGCCGGCAGTTCTAGCTCGGTCATCTCGCCACTGTCCAGGTCGACGGCGACCGCATGGCCGGTCTGCATTCCGGTCCCGGTGTAGGCGGTTCCGTCGACGACGGACAGGCCCCAGGCGTAGTCGTCGTCACTGGCCACGGAGCCGTAGTCCCGTACGTCGCCGGTCGCCGGGTCGTAAGAGAACACCTTGGCGCGGGCGTAGGTGTTCCCGTAGAGGATGCCGTCGTGCATCTGCAAGCCGCGGATCAGCAGCTCACCGGCTGGGTTCTCCAGCACCTCGGTGATCTCGTGCGTCTCGGCATCCCAGTGGTAGAGGATCACCCCGCCCCCGTCACGCAACGCGAAGTAGGCGCTGCCGTCGGGAAGGATCTCGGTCGGTCCGGCCAGAGTCTTCGGCGGGATGCTCTGGTGGTCGATCAGCTCGCCGGTCTCGATATTCACCACGCTGAAGCTGGCCGGATTCCCGGCGGCAGGCAGGTACTGCACATGGGTGCCGTCGGGCAGAGTGCCGACGTCAGCGCTGCTGATGCTCGTCTCGGTAGCGACCAGGCCGTGGTCGGTGATCTCGACGGACAGGTCGAGACCCTCCTGGGCGGGCTCGTCTGCGGTAGGTCCGTCGGCGGCTGCACCGGTGGCAACCAGACCGAGCGAGACTGCTGCGGCGAGCGCACCGGTAGCGATGCGCCGGCCAATCGGGGGTGGCGATGAAGAACTCATGAACCGTACCTCCAGCGGTACTTGGTACAACGGGTGGGTCGTGCATGGCGTCCGGGCAACTCCGCGCGTGTCGGAGTACCCGACGGGTGAGCAAGGCTCAGCTGGTGGGCGCTGCCCGGTGCATCTCCGGGCTCGGCTGGTGGGCGCTGCCCGGTGCATCTCCGGGCTCGGTGGGTGGACCGTGCCCGACGTGTAGGCGTGCTCGACGGGTGAGTAGAACTCGACTGGTGGGCAATGCCTGGCGTATCAGCGGGCTCGGTGGGTGGGCAGCACTCAGCAGGTGAGCAGTGCTCGGCACAGGCGGGGATCACCCGCACATCCTCGACGCCGAGCTGGTTGCAACCGGTTGCTCTGGCAACGTAGCGGCAACGGTGGTCGGGCGTCAAGGTCGCACTCGCTCAGGTCCGAGCAGACCGATCGAGGCGACCCGCCACCTCGATCTCCTCACCCTTGACGCCGGCGATGCCGCACCTCTACGGTTCCTACAACCGGTTGCAAAGATCCTCGGGGCTGAGGGTCATCGCTGGTTCCAAGTCCCGACCGGCAACCGTGACCGAGCGTGCCGCAACGAGTGCGGTCCGCACGACCATGGAGGAGTACGGGTGAGCCATTCACCGATGAGACCTCACGCCCAACCGACCAGACCGCACACCCGACTATTGGCGGCCACCGCAGTCGCCGCCGTCGCCTCGCTCGGGCTGGCCTCTGCCGCAGCAGGCGACGACACCACCGACGGACTCGGCCTCACCGCCGAGGTGACCGACCACGGCCTCGTGGCGACGGAGGTCAGCACGAGCGTCTCCGAGGCCGGCACCCTGCCGGACGGCACCCCGGTGCTGTATATCGGCGGCTCCGGCGAGCCGGCGAGCTTCACCGTGGTGAACGCCGAGACCGGCGAGCTGATCTTCGCCGCCGACGTTCCGCCGAAGAGTATCGGCAGCCCGATCCAGCCACTCCCGGATGGCAGCGCGTTCTTCGGCCTTCGGGACGGTTCCGGCTTGATCATCTATCACTGGGACGCCGAGACCCACGAGATCACCGAGGCGTTGGAGAACCCGGCCGGCGGCCGGCTCGTGCGCGAGCTGCAGCTCGGGGATGACGGCCTGCTCTACGGCTCTACCTATCCGAACACCCGGGTGTTCTCCTACGATCCGGAGACCGGCGAGGAGCGCGACTACGGCAACATCCTCGATTCCGGGGACAGCGACAGCTACGCCGAAGGCTTCTCGGTGCACGATGGCACCGCCTACGTCGGAACCGGCATGCAGAACGGGCACTTCGTCACCGTTGACCTGGACAGCGGCGAGAAGACCGAGATCGAGCTGCCGGCCGAGTATGACCAGATCACCCGGTTCTACCGGTTCCAGCAGGTCGGTGATCTGATCGCCATGGCCTTCTCCCCCGGGATCTCCGGTGGCACCAACACCCTGTTCTGGGACACCGCCAACCAGGAGCTCGCGTGCGAGGGCGCGATCGACTCCTTCGTCAGCCTGAACAACCCCTACAGCGAGCCCACTGAGGACGGCAGGTTCTACTACAAGGCGAACGACGAGATCTGGGAGTTCGACTCCACCGACTGCTCGGTCAGCCCCACCGGCTGGATCGACACCGACCTCGCCGACACCGGGACCCACCGCACTCTGGGGTTGGTCAACTCGGCCGATGGCTCCGAGCACCTGCTGCTCGGGCTGAACCGGGATGGCTCGTTCTGGAACTTCGACCCTGCCACTGGTGAGCACGAGTTCTTCGAGAGCCAGGTGACCGGCTCGGCGCTGACCGCGCACTCCATCCACGTCGGACCGGACGAGCAGGTCTACATGGGCATCTACCTGAGCCCGCAGGTACTGGGTCGCTACGACCCGGCCACGGAAGAGATCGAGCAGATCAGCGGCCCGAGTCAGGCCGACTCCTGGCTGACCTTCGACGATCAGCTGCTGATCGGCAGCTATGGCAACGCCGTGATCCACCAGGGTGACCCGTTCGCCGAGTGGGAGTGGGACACCAATCCGGCCCAACAGTTCCGCCTGATCGGTGAGCAGCAGGACCGAGTGATCCAGATGGCGACCGACGGTGACACGGTGGCGATCGCCACAGTGGCCGACTACGGCGTGCAGGGCGGCGGACTGACGATCACGGACATGACCGACAGCGGCACGACCTACCGCGATCTCGTCGAGGCACAGAGCACAGCCTCGGTCGCCTTCGGCAACGACGGCCTGATCTACGCCGGTACCTCGATCCGCGGTGGGCTCTCCAGCGACAACAGCCCGTTGGATGCGCACCTGGTGACCTTCGATCCGGAGCAGGGCACGGTGACGGGCGCCGTCATCCCGGTGGAAGGTAACGACGTAGTCTCCGGGCTGGTTCCGATCGGGGACAGCATCTGGGGCGTGACCAACAGTGGTGACCTGTTCGAGTTCGACACCACCACCCAGGAGGTGGTGAACACCTACGATCTCGGCACCGAGCACAGCGCCTCGCCGTGGGGGCTGGGGAGCACCGTGCAGCTCAACCCTGCCGACGGGCTGCTCTACGGCATCGCCGGTGGCAGCATCTTCGCCTTCGACCCGGAGACGCAGGAGCAGCAGATCCTGCTCGATGATCTCAGCTACAAGCGGATGGACATCGCACCGGACGGGACCATCTACGCCCTCGACGACACCCATCTGTTCGAGATCACTGTCGGTGGCGCCGGCGCCGAGTGCACGGAGACGATCGACGGCCGGCACGCCGGACCGCTGACGGTCAGCGAAGGCGTCACCTGCATCGAGTCCGGCAGCGTACGCGGACCGATCACGGTTCAGGCTGGCGCCTCGCTGATCGCCAACGATGCCGAGCTGTTCGGTCCGCTGCACAGCACTGGTGCGTCGGCCGTGGAGATCGTCGACTCGAGCATCCACGGTCCGGTGAGCATCTCCGGGACGACGGCCTCGACCGTCCTGTCCGGCAACGAGATCCGTGGTCCGCTCAGCTGCTCCGGCAACGACCCAGCACCGTTGGACCTCGGTAGCCCGAACACCGTACGGGGTCCACAGTCGGGTCAGTGCCGTGACCTGTAGCTGAATCGGGTGCGCGGGGCGGCCGACCACGAGTGCGCCGCCCCGCGCATCCCCCGCGTTCCCTGTTCGACCGCAGCACACCTGAACCTTGAGACGGAGAAGACCGATGGAGCTCTCACGCCGCACGTTGATCCTCGGAGCCGGCGCCGCCGGAGCCGCCCTGACCCTCGGTGTCCCAGCCGCACGAGCTACCGGACGCCGGTCACGCATCACTGAGGTCGATCCGGGCACGGTGGTGATCGTTGCCCCGGAACAAGCCGAGTGGCACGCTCTGGCCGAGGACCTCGCCAATCGGCTTGCCGAAGCGACCGGGGTGGCGCCGCCGCAGGTGCATGCTCCACAGCAGGACCGGTTCGCCAGTGGCTGGGAGGGCGATGTCATCCTGCTCGGCAATCTGGGGAACAACTTCGAGCTCGCCCGGCTGTACGGGATGCGCTTCGCGATGGTCGACTCGTGGATGCCTGGGCCCGGCGGCCACTGGGTGTGCACAGTGGTTGACCCGTTCGGCGCGGGTGGGAACTCCCTGGTGGTCGGCGCCAGCGATCTCGACGGCGCCCGAGCCGGCATCGATCTGGTGATCGGGGCGGTCGAGGAGCAGACCGTGCCCCGCCTGCACCAGGCTTCGCTCGCGGACTCGGTGCTGGAAGTGCTGCCCAACGGCGGTGCGACCGACGCCGACTACCTCGCCGCCGAGCGCGCGGCACTGCAGGCCCGGCTGGATGCTCTGGTGCCCTCCACCGGCAATGAGGCGGATGCCAAGAGCCTGCACCGCATCCTGTCCGAGCTCAGGGGTGCGGGTGAAGCGCACCTGCTGACCGCGGATGCCGGTTTCGCCGAGCTCTACCACCTGCTGATCACCGGGTATGCGGACTTCGTGCTGGCGCACCCAGCCGAGGCGACCGACCAGCTCAACGAGCGGGCGAACATGTGGACCGACGGCGAGGAGCTGATCAGCGTCTGGGCAATGATGGAGACCGTTGACCTGTTCAGCGATGCTGAGCGCGAGAAGGCACTCGAAGCCATCCAGCTGACCTTCGCGGCTAATGCCAATGACGGCTACCTGAACAGCGCGGAGCCGGAGGCTCCCCGGTGGAACCACGAGGCCTACCCCGCCTTGTCCCTGGTGGCCGGAGCCAGCTACTTCCAACGCCACCATGACCTGCCCGAGGCGCAGGACTGGCACGCGCTGGGCGACCGCATCTTCCAGGGCAGCACCTCGGTGATCAGCCTGGATGAGGGCGCTGACTATCTGATGCATCTGCCGATCATCACGATGGACTACGCGATGCTGACCGGTCAGTACGAGTTCCTCACCCGCACGTTGCGTCCGAGCGCCGATCTGCACGTACTGATGATCGACAACGGCGGCTCGATGGTCGGCGGTGGTGACGTGTACCCGTACGGCTACTCCGGGGTGTATTCCTGGGGGCACTCGCAGGTGATGCACGCCGCGTCGTGGCTGTTCCCCGAGCCGATCTACGGCCTGCTGCTCGAGCGCGCCCGCACCGGCCCGTTCAGCAACAACCGGAACTCCGACCTCGCCAATCCGCTGCACCGCTATCAGGTCGATGCCGACAGCGATGAGGGGGACGACGGGGACCTGTCCCTGCCGGCGGTGATGGCCTACCCGGTGGAGGAGGGCGTCTACTCCCATGTGACCGAGGAACGGCCCACCGAGGTTGACCTGGAGCGGACGTTTCACAAGATGGCCTTCCGTGCCGGTCTCGATGTCGACGATCCGACGCTGATGGTCGACGGCTTCGCCGGTGGCCGGCACAACCATCAGGACAGCAACGCGATCATCGGCTACACCGCACGCAGCCGGATCCTGCTGACCGACCGCGACTACATGGAGAACACTCCAGAACACCACTCCGGCCTGGTGGTGGTGCGCGACGGTGAGCAACCGGTCAAACCCGAGTTCGCCGCCATCGACTGGGTGGCCGACGTGGACGGGGCCTCGGTGAGCCGGTCCCGGCTCGTCGGCTGGAACGGCACCGACTGGACCCGCACGATCTTCACCGCTGACGGTGGCTTCCATCTGGTCCTGGACGAGCTGGACGTCACCGAGAGCGGCTCCTACCTGGTGAAGAACCAGTGGCAGACGCTCGGCGCCGGCGAGGTGGACGGGGCCCGGTACCGCTGCCGGCAGGACGGCGTGACGATGGTCATCGACAGCATGGACGCCTCCGTGCAGTCCACGGTCGATCGCTACGGGCACTTCGTGAAGTACTACCGCAGCGACAACGCGTACGAGTACGCGGAGGCCGAGACGGTGCTCAGTCAGGTTTACGACGAGCAGGCGCGTTCGGCGGGCGACCGGCTCTCGTTCGTCAACGTGATCGCCACTGGTTCGGGTGACGACGACCCGGCCGTGGCCTCCCGCCGATGGAATGAGCGGCTCTGGCAGGTCACGGTCGACGGCGCACCGTGGTGGTTCATCAACGGCCCGGTGGACAGCGGGGTACTGAGCACCGATGCCGCCCTGTCGGTCCTGGGGCCGGACCGGATCACGCTGTCCGGGGCGAAGCGGGTCACGATCGGCACGTCGAGCTACACCTTCGACGAACCGGTGGTGTGGCACCTGGACACCACCACGAAGCGGTGGGCGGCGTACCCGGTGCGCCGTGACCACGTGCACTATGACGAGGTCGGCGAACCGATCCGGCCTGGTCCGGTCGACGAGGGGTCGTTGACCTGGTCCTCCGGCAGCACCGCGCGCGTGGTCGGGGCGGTGCGGGCAGCGGAACGACCCTGGCGGCCGGGCGAACGCGGGTTGCCCGTGGGTGCGGAGATTCCGAGCGGTTGGTCGCTGCTCGGGCAGGTGGCCGGCACGGTCACCGAGATGACCGAGATCCCGGCGACCGGTTCAGCGCCCGCGCTGCTGCTTTCCGGGACCGCCGATGGTCAGGTGAGCGCCGTCAGCCTCGATGGCACGCCGCAGTGGACCGCAGCCGTGCAGGGCAGGGTGAACGAGATCACCCACCACGTCCACGACCAGGATGAGCTGATCGTGGTGGCCACCGAGGACTACCGGGTGCACGCGCTGAACCGCGACGGCACCCAGCGCTGGGTGTGCGCCATCCCCGACGACCCCGGCCGCCGCGAGCGCAAGGGCAACCTGCTCGGCATCACCGCAGTGCGCACCGGCTATGTCAACGGTCAGGACCGGGCGCCGTCGCTGATGGTCGGCACCCAGTTCCGCTGGGTCTACACCGTGGACTTCGCGGGTGAGATCCAGAACGAGATGATGCTGTACTACTACGGCATCGAGGATGCGGTGTTCGCCGATTTGGACGGTGACGGTGTCGACGAAGGCGCCTTCGCGCTCGAATACTTCAATACCTCGATCTGGGACGACAACGTCGAGCACCGGGGCGCTTCTGCGGAGGGGCCGGGCTTCACCAGCGTCGGCGTGCACCTGTCCGACGAGGCTGCACCGCTGGTGGTGTACGGGACCAAGCAGAGCCTCGTGAGTGCCGTGACCTATTCCGGGGACCGGCCCGACCCGGTCTGGGAGTACAACGTCGGCGGCCAGGTCAACGACCTGCGCTGCGGCATCTTTCACGACTCGGTCGGCGCCGAGATCGTGCTCGGTACCAGCGGTTTCCACGTCTGGTCGCTGGATGTCGAGGGAGCTCCCCGGTTCCGCACTCCGATCGGTGACCGGGTGCTGCAGGTGATCCCACTTCCCGGCGAGGGCTACCTGGCCCTGGCCGATCACGGGCTCCTGGTCCGCCTCGACACCGACGGCGCCGAGACCGGCCGCTGGCGGTTCTCCGAGCCGATCGTCGGTGCCGCTGTGACCGGCACACTGACGGTGGTGCTCCGGGACGGCACCATGCTCGCCCTGGGCTAGCCGACCGCTGGCGGAGATCGTGGCGACGGATTCGTCACCGAAGAGGCTTGACGTGCAACCGATTGCAAGCCAGGCTAGTTCTATTCATCCCCGATCGTGATTGGATCGCTCGCCCGTGACAAGCATCGGCTTCATCGGCACGGAAAACTCCCACACCGACCACTTCATCCGGTTCCTCAACGCGGAGGCCCGCCACCCCGGTTTCCGTGCTGCCGCACTCGCCGGCGGCGCCTCCGAGCGCAATGACAAGCTCTCGGCCGGCGGCGAGCTGGACATCGTGGACGCGCCGGAGGATCTCATCGGCAAGGTCGACGCCGCCATCATCTCCACCCGGGACGGAGCACTGCATCGCGAGCAGGCCGAACCGCTGCTGCGGGCCGGGATGCCGGTGCTGGTGGACAAGCCCCTCGCCACCAGCGTCGAGGACGCCCAGGCGATCATCGCCGCGGGTCAGGAGTCGGGCTCGGTGCTGCTGTCCAGCTCCGCACTGCGCTTTCTGCCGCAGATCGCGGAGGTCAGCGAGGGTGGCACCGAGTCCCTGCGTCAGCTCAGCCTGATCGGCCCGGCTGATCCGGACAGCCCGTACTCGGGTCTGTTCTTCTACGGCATCCACCACGTCGAGGCGGCACTGGAGATCGTCGGCAACCCCACCGTCGAGCCCGGCTCCGTGCAGGTGCACCTCTCCCGGCACGGCGACACCACTGTGGCGCTGACCCGGATCGCCGGCGTGGAGGTCTCCTTCACCTTCGTCGTGCCCGGTGACGGCGTCCGCGTGCCGTTCTACGCCGTCGCCACCCGCACCGACAGCGTCACTGCCCGCGAGCTGGTCCTCGGCCCGGACTACAACGCCCCGTCGGTGGCCCGCTTCGTCGACGCGATCTCCGGCGGCAGCTCCCCGATGTCTGCCGCCGAGCTGCTCAGCCCAATCGTGGTGCTGAGCGCGATCGCCGACGCCCTCGCCAACGAGTAAGGACCTCCCGTGACTACACCTGCCACTACCACCACGTCCACAGCGCAAGCACCCACCGACCGGCTCCGTCTCGGCGTCATCGGCGTCGGGGTCGTCGGCAAGGCGCACATCAAGCGTCTGCAGTCCGACGCCTCGCCCGCACAGCTGATCGCTATCGCCGATGCGAGCACCGAGGCGGCCGAGGCGGTCGGGGCCGACCTGAGCGCCCCGGTGGCAGCGTCCGTCGACGCCCTGCTGGCCAGCGACGATGTCGACGCGGTGATCATCGCGATCCCCTCGGGTCTGCACGCCGACGTCGCTATCGCCGCACTGGAAGCAGGCAAGCATGTGCTCCTGGAGAAGCCGATCGACGTCACCGTGGACGCTGCGGACCGCATCATCGCCGCCGAGCAGGCCTCCGGCAAGACCCTGTCCGTGGTCAGCCAGCGGCGGTTCGCCCCGGAGAACCAGTTCCTGCACGAGGCCATCAGGTCCGGGCGACTGGGCCGGCCGACCGCAGCGAGCATCGAGATCGCCCTCTGGCGTACCCAGGAGTACTACGACTCCGGCGCCTGGCGCGGCACCTGGGCCCTGGACGGCGGCGGCGCGCTGATGAACCAGGGCGTGCACCTGGTGGACCTGGCCCTGTGGCTGCTCGGCGACGTCGAAGAGGTCTACGCGCACAGCGGCCTGCTCGCGCACGAGCGGATCGAGGTGGAGGACACCATCACGATCACCGCACGGTTCACCAGCGGCGCCATGCTCACCTTCCTGGCCACTACCACCGCGTACGGCAACCTGCCGCTGCGGGTGGCGGTGATGGGCGATGGCGGCACCGCAGTCACGCTCTCGGAGAAGTTCACCCACCTCATCACCCAGGACGGCGCCGACATCCCCGAGTTCGAACCGGTGGACCAGCAGCTCGGTCAGCTGACGGACTTTGTCACCGCGGTCACCACCGGCGCTCCGCCGCTGGTCCGCTCGACGGAAGCGCGCGCCGCCGTGGCGTTCATCGAGGCGGCGTACACCTCGGCCCGGACCGGTCGTCCCGTCCAGCCGCGATGACCGCACCCGGTCCGGGGCGTGCTCGTCGAGTGCGAGCACGCCCCGGGCCGGCCGGCCCTGACCCTCGCGGTCGGTAGCCAGTCCTACCCCCTCGCGGTCGGCAGCCAGTCCTACCCCCTCGCGGTCGGCAGCCAGTCCTGACCCCCGCGACCGGTAGCGCGACGTTCAGCCGGCCTGCTCCCGCCATGCCCGACGGAGCCGCGCTCGCGCCCGGGAGAGCGCAGCGGCCGCTCCACCCCTGGTGAGGCCAAGAGCGTGCGCCAACCCTTCGCCGTCGAGCCCCTCCCAGGCGTGCAGCAGCAGCACTTGACGGTCCTTCGCGCTGAGCTGGGCGAGGACCTCCCGCACCAAGGCGTCTTCGACGGCAAGGTCGGCCGGGTCGGCAGCGTATTCGCTGTCGTCGTCCTCGGGCAGGTGCTCCATCGGTTCGGGCCGACCCTTGCGCCGGAAGTTCGCCAGCAGGTAGCCCGCTGTCCGGTACAACCAGGCCAGCTCGTGCTCGTCCGGCAGGTCGGCGCGGCGGCGCCATGCGGTGGCGAACACATCGGCGCACAGGTCCTCGGAATCCGGCCCGGCGCCGCGGCGCACGAAGTATCGGTGCAGGGCGTCCACATGCGTGGCGAACAGGTCGTCGAACCAGGCTCGCTCGCGCACTCCCCCGGCGCGGGCAGGGTGGGGCGGTGCGCCGGCCTCCTCGGCGTCGGTCATCGCCACCTCCCCGGATTCCGCTCGACCACAGACCTCATCGTGTCTATGTCCTCGCGGTCCCGATCGTTGCACGGGGCCCGGATGGCGCACTAGTGCAGGAGGGTGTGGGTCATGGATGTGGTGCGTGAGCGTGTGCGCAGGTCAGCGCCCATCGTGGTGGTCCACTCCACCATCCGATGCGAGGACACCCACCGGGGGTCGTTCCGCAGAGAGTGGGGGCTCGCGCGTTCGGCGTTCATCGAGCTGTGGTGTCGTTTTGACGTACCGGGCGCGTCGAAATCACCCCGTAGCGACCCGTTCGGCGGCTACCGGGTCCACGAGTCGCCGCTTCCGGCCCGCCGGCTTGCAGGGCCGGGCACCCTTGGGTCCAGACACCACCCACTGACGCACACCTGGTGCAGGACCGCTCCGCCGTCGATGTCGGGCCCTCGAGCTACCCTCGATCCCACTGGTCAAGAGCCTCGGCCGCACGCCTCCGGACGTGGTCGAGCGGCAACCGCGCCACCTGGCACGGTGCCTTCCGGAGAAGACCTGGGCGCGGGCCGTCCGGCCAACGTCACGACGGGTCCCGGCGGCGCCGGGAGCCACGACCACGTGGAGTACGACCATGCCGGAGAACACCGGGAACATGGCGAACGTTGCCAACACCCCGCAGACCGCCGCCGCACCCACGAAGTGCGTCGAGCCGCGCTGCACCAGCTACCGGCCCGGCCACCGGGTTCACATCATCCAGGCCCAGCTGGTGGCGCAGACACCGTGGGGCTGGCGGGACGCCGTCCTCCGCGGGATGCAGAGTGGCTGGCTGCACCTGAGCTATCTCGACGCCGAGGCCCACCCCCGCATCTGGTCCCACACCGCCCTCACCGACGTGCTCTGCCCTGGGGCGCCGGTGCGGCTGCACGAGCAGTTTCACGTGCTGGGCTCACCCGCAGGCTGGTTCAACGTGGTGCACCGCGACGGTTCCGGTGCCGTTCCCGCACCGGCCCACCCGAGCCTCTGGCACGCCGAGCCGAGAAGGGCCGCGGTGGACAACCACACCGGACGTGCACTCCCCCTCGATCATCTGCGCCCTGGCGCGGCCGGCTAGAGGTCGGCCAGCGGAACCGCCTCATCGGCGAGCCGCTCCGGTGCGATCTCGCGGCCGATGTGCGCGCGCAGCTGATCGGAGACGTCCCAGATATTGACGTTCATCGCGGCGGTGAGCACCCCGGAGCGCAGCCAGAAGGCGAGAAACTCCCCGGACTCAAGCTCACCGCGGATCACCACGCGGTCCTCCGGCAGTCCACGACCGACGTATTCCATCCCCAGGTCGTACTGGTCGGTGAAGAAGTAGGGCTGCCAGTCGTAGACCTCGTCGGTGCCGATCAAGACCTTCGCGGCGAGCTTGCCTTGCCGGATCGCGTTGTCCCAGTGCTCCACCCGCACCCGCTGCCCGAGTGCGGTGTTCACGGCATGGGCCACGTCCCCGATCGCGTAGATGTGGTCCGCCGCGCGCAGCCGTTCGTCCACCAGGATCCCGTTCTCCACATCCAGCTCGGCCGACTCGGCGAGTCCGGTGTTCGGGGCCGCGCCGACTGCCACCAGCACGGTATCGGCCGGCAGCGTCTTTCCGTCGACCTGCACTCCGGTGACCCGGTCCGCACCCTCGATCGCGGTTGCGGCGGTCCCGGTGCGCAGGTCCACGCCGCGGGAGGTGTGCAGCCGAGCGAAGTAGCTCCCGAGCTCGGCACCCATCGTGGCCTGCAACGGTACGTCTGCCGCCTCCAGCACGGTCACCTGAGTACCCGCCTGCCGGGCGGCCGCGGCTACCTCGAGGCCGATCCAGCCGGCACCGATCACCACCAGACGCCTGCCTTCGCCGAAGGTCGCCTTGATCGCCTCGGCATCACCGATCCGGCGCAGCGTGTGCACTCCCGGCAGATCCATCCCGTCGATCGGCAGCCTGCGCGGGGTGGCGCCGGTGGCGAGCACCAGATCGGTATAGCCCACCTCGGTACCGGAAGCCAGCTGGATCCTCCGGCTGTCCGGGGCGATACCGGCGACGGCGTCGCTCAAGGTGGTCTGCACGCCGTGGGTCTCGTAGTGCGCTAGATCGTGCACGTAGGCCGACTCCACCGGCTCCTGCCCGAGCAGTACCTCCTTGGACAGCGGTGGCCGCTCATAGGGGCGCTCGCCCTCGTCACCCACCAGAAGTACTGAGCGGTCGTCGCCCCGATCCCGGAGCTCGTCGATCAGCGATGCGGCAGCCAGTCCAGCCCCGGCGATCAGCAGGTCAACATGGGTCATCTTCTTCTCCTAGGGATCGGCGCGCCCCGGCTGCTCCGTGGTCGGAGGCGGAGCGGAGCGCTGCCCCCACTCTGACACCGGGTTCGACATCACACGAGTTCGCGGCATGGGTCAGCCTCGCCGGTGGGTGCGGGTCGTTCCTGCGGAGGACGGGGTCGGTACTCGGTGACGATGTGCCCACCGGCGGCCGGTCGCGAGGGTGGAGACATGAAGACCACCACCCCTGTTCCACGCCGCGCCGGCCGTGATCGGGCGCCCTCCGTCCGCCTCACCACGGACCGGCGCGGCCGCCTCCCGGCGCTGGTCGCCGGCGCCTGGTCGCTGGCCTACGCCGTGCTCGGCATCGTCTGGGCGTTCGGCGGCCCGGGATACCCGTTCGCCGGGCAGAGCACGCTCATTCCGGCGACCAGCCTGCTCGACCAGACCACCGCCCTGGTGAGCGGACTGACCATCGCAGGGATCGCCGTCGGGATGGGGATCCTCACCCTCCGGCTGGTACGTGGGCACACCGACCGGGCCACCGCGGTGCTGGCCGTGATCACCGGCCTGGTGCTGGCCGTGGTACTCACCGACGTGCGGATCCTGATGACCATGGGCTACCTCCCGGTGATGCTGGTGGCGCTGGCCACTGGCAGCATCGACGGTGCGACTATCGCGGCGATGGCGAACTGGCCCGCGGTCAACCTGCTGCTGATGATGGTCGCCGGAGTGAGCCTGACCGTGCTCGGGATGCGCCAGGTCATGGCGCGCCTGCACAACGTCGATCCGGCTCGTGCACTGCGGGTCGGTCGGGTGGCGGTGGCCGTGGCGATGGTCGTGCCGATCGGGTATGCGACCACGCGGCTCGGCTGGCTGCTCGGTGTCCCGGTCGGGATCAGTGAGGAGTTCCTGGCCACGATCAGCGAGATCACTCCGATCGGTGCAGGTCTGGGCACGCTCGCCCTGATCGGCGCTGTACTCACCCTTGGCCTGGTGCAGCGGTGGGGTGAGGTCTGGCCCCGGTGGGTCCCGGTGCTGCGTGGCCGGGAGATCCCGGCTCGAGGGCCGGCGTGGGCCGCACTGGCGGTGGCGGTGCCGATCGCGGCGGCGGGCCTGATGTACATCCGCAAGGTGATTGCCGGTGTACAGATCGGCCCTCCGGGCGCGGAGACGGAGCTGGGTGCCTGGCTGCCGGAGATGCTCTGGCCGATCTGGGCCGCGGCACTGACCGTGGCCGCGCTGGCCTACCTGCTCCGGCGTGGCCACGGCCTGTACTTCAGCGGTGACAGTCGATAATGGGGCCGATGACCGCCCCTGCCAGCCGCGGAGCGACGCTCGATGCGCTCCTCGCCCGCCCCATGGTCGCCGACGCCGCGTTGGCCGTACTGCTTGCGGTGGTGCTTGGCCCGATGTCGGCGAGCCTGCTGCGCAGTGCGGTGAATCCGCAGCCGGTGGTGCCGGTGGCGGCCGGGTGCCTGCTGGTGCTGCACGGGTGCATCCTCTGGCGGCGGCGGTCCCCGGTGATCGCGTACCTGGTGGCCGCGGCGGCGCTGCTGGTGCTGGTGCTGTTGCCTCCGTTGCAGGATCCGACCGGGTTCGCCTACGCCACGGTGCTGCTGCCCAGCTCGATGGTGTTCGCCCTGATGCTGTACACCGTGGCCGGTCAGGTGGGTCGCACAGTGGCCCTCGGTGCGCTGGGCGTCGCGCTGGTAGGTGTGGTGGCAGTGCTGGTGCGGTTGTGGGATCCGGCATCCTGGGGTGGGTCGACCGGGAGCTACGAGCCGTGGGTGTGGCGGTTCGGGCTCGGGGTGGCGCTCGCTGCCGTGGTGGCGACGCTGTGGGCGCTCGGGCGGCTCAGCGGGGTCCGGCGGCTGTTCCTGGAGGGGCTGCGGGAGAAGGCCGAGCGGGCTGAGCAGGACCGGCGGCGAGAGCGGGCGGAGGCGGCGCGGGCCGAACGGGACCGGATCCGGCGGGAGATGCACGATGTGGTCTCACACTCGCTGGCGGTGATCGTCAGCCATGCCGAGGGAGGCCGGCTGCAGGATCCGGACGGGCCGGGTGCGCGGGCGTTCGCCACGATCGGCCAGGTGGGCCGGGAGTCTTTGCGGGACATGCGCGCCCTGCTCGGTGTGCTCCAGGACGAGCCGGCCGCCGGGAGAGAGACGGCCACCGGCACCGACCCGCAGCCGCGGCTGGCCGACGTTCCGGACCTGGCCGAGCGCGTGACGGCCGCGGGGCTGGCGGTCACCGTGGAGCATCACGGCACGCCCCGGGAGCTGCGGCCGGCGGCCGAGCTCGCCGCGTTCCGGGTGGTGCAGGAGGCCCTCACGAATGTGTTCAAGCATGCCGGTCAGGGGGTCCAGGCACAGGTCATGCTCACCTGGCAGGAGGACGAACTGGTGCTGACCGTGACCGACGACGGCGCAGGTGCTCGGGTGCTGCACGCGGGAGTGGGCCTGACCGGCATGCGGGAGCGGACCCGCCTGGTAGGTGGCACGCTGGACGCCGAAGCGCCCGACGGTGGGGGCTTCCGGGTGCGAGCCACGCTGCCGTATGACGGGAGGAGTAGCCGGTGATCACGGTGATGATCGTCGACGACCAGGAGCTGCTCCGCCGTGGGCTGGCGATGGTGATCGACTCCCAGCCCGATCTGGAGCTGGTGGCCGAGGCCGGCGACGGGCAGGAGGCGCTCGACGTCCTTGCCAGCCGGGCGGTGGACGTGGTGGTGATGGATGTGCGGATGCCGCGGATGGACGGGGTCCGGGCGACGGCGCAGATCCAGAAGCTGAGCCGACCGCCGCGCGTACTCGTGCTGACCACGTTCGACCTGGACGAGCATGCGCTCGGCGCGCTGCGCGCCGGGGCGAGCGGGTTCCTGCTCAAAGATGCCCCGGGCGAAGAGATCATCGCGGCGATCCGGCACGTGCACGCCGGCGATGCGATCATCGCTCCGGCTACTACCCGTCGGCTGGTCGCGCAGCTGGTGGACCAGCGCGAGACCGATCCCACGGCCGTGCTCCAGATGCTCACTGAGCGCGAGCAGGAGGTGTTCGGTGAGCTCGCCCGCGGGGCGTCGAATGCGGAGATCGGCGCGCGGCTGTACCTGTCCGAAACCACGGTGAAGACACATGTGGGCAGGATCCTGACCAAGCTGCGGCTGCGCGACCGGGTGCAGGCGGTGGTGCTCGCCTACGAGTCCGGAGTGGTGCGGCCTGGGTCGAGGTGACCGGGGGCGGGTGGGGCCGAGATTGCACCGACTGGGTCGCCCCGGGGCTCGGATCGTACGGACCGGAGCGGCTGAGCAAAAAACTGCGTCCCTCCCGGCCACCTGCGGCCGGGAGGGACGCTTGGTGTACCCCCGTGAATAACAAAACGGTAACACCGTCGGGGCTGCCGCACTCGTTGATTCTCCGGCCGTCTCGTCCGGTGAGACCGGTTGCGCCGACAGCAGGGCTACTCGCAGCCCACGCCATCGCCGACCCCGGTCGCGCCAGCACAGCAGGGCATCGGTGGGTATGATCAAGTCATACTGAGGAGGTAGGCATGGCGGTGCGCAAGGTAGCGGTGACGCTCCCCGAGGAGCTGTACACCTTGGTGGAGCAGGCTCGCTCGGTAGAGCACCGCAGTCGTTCGGAGATCATCCAGGAGGCCTTACGCACCCATTTCGGTGAGCCGACGTACCGGCCGACCGACGAGGAACGTGCGGCTCTCGTTGCGGCACTGGATGCTGCCCAGGCGGACCCGGAGTCACTGCGCGAGTGGTCCGACGTCCGCAAGGACCTCACCGGCCAAAAGTGAGGGTCGTCCTCACCCGGCACGCGGCGAGCGACGTCGAAGAGGCGTATGACTATTACTCCGGCATCGACCCCGAGCTCAGCACACGCTTCACCGAGGACGTCGACGCGGCCATCGAGCGGATGGTGATGTTCCCTCGTGGAGCCCCGGTGGTTGAAGGGTTCGACGGGCTCCGCAGGGCCCGGATGCGGCGATTCCCCTACGGAATCTTCTACCTGCAGACTCCCACTGGCGACCTACTCGTCGTCCGGGTGCTGCACTCTCGACGCCACCGCCCAGTGCCCTCGACAGTTAGCGTGCCCGAGCCTCAACCGGTGCCACTGGGGCATGGCGATCGGCCGAAGACTCCTCTCTCGTTACCCGGATCCGAGCCTGAGCAGACCTGCCTCGGTATGACTCAGACCGCTCACGCGCTCGTAGAAGTCGACGAGGTCAGGCTCGTAGTCGGCGTGCAGCCAATGGCAGCCGAGACGTTGGGCTTCCTCCGCTGCCGAACGGACGAGTGCCCGCCCGATGCCCTCGCCCTGAGAGTGGGGATGCACGCAGGTATCGAGAAGGACCGCGTGCGCGCCACCGTCACCGATGACGTTCACAAAACCAATCAACGATCCTTGCCACCGGGCAGTGACCCAAAAGAGACTGTGACGCTTCAACCGCTCATTCCACGGGACCGCAGCCAACTCGTGCTCGAAAGCCGCAGCGTGCAGTTCGTTGAGCTCGTGGTCGCTGACCCGCGCCATGACTGCCAGTCGGGGTTCCTTCATCGGCCTCACCCCCGAGAACGATACACACAAACTCAGCGGCAGCCCCGCGGAGCCTGGGCCTCATGGCCACTGTCGCCGCGGTGCGGCGGCTGCGGACCGACGCGCGTCAAGCACCGTCCCGTCGCAAGCCAGCAACTGAGCATCCCCGCCCCGATCAGCTACTCGCAACCCACGCCGTCGCCATCCCGGTCGAGATGCCCGCCATAACCGGCCTCGCCGGCGTAGACGGGGGCAGCACCTGCGGCACGGGCCGCGTCACAGTTCTCGTAGTACGCATCGGGCGTGTCCGAGGTGTCTGACGTGTCCGAGGTGTCTGACGTGTCCGACGACTCTGGCTGCGACGGAGCACTCGCCGCCGCTGCCTCGGCGGCCTCCACTGCCTCTTCCCGCGCGTCGACCTCCAGCCGAGCCTCTTCGAGCAGGGAGTCTCGCTCGTCGAGTTCTGTGGCGCGGGTGTCCAGCTCGCCCTCACGCTCGTCCAGCTCCGCTTGGCGAACTTCGACGGAGGACTCGATCGACGCGGCTTCACTTTGTGCGTCCTCTGCCTCCTGCAGGGCAGCCAGCTGTGACTCGGACAGTTCGGTGACTTCACCCTCGGCAGCTCGTAACGCCGTCTGCGCTTGCATGAGCTCCCGCTCGAGCTCTTGATACTCGGCGCTGGCAGTGGGATCGGGTGGTGCGCCACCAATTCCGATCCCGAGAAGGAACGCGAAGAAGATGGCGATCCCGACCACCACGCGGTTACGCGTCTTATGCGTCTTGCCGGGCGGCGGTGGCGGCTGCGGTAGGGGCGGGTGCGACTGCGGTGGCGGCATCGCTTGATAGGGACCCGTACTCATGGTGATCCTCCTAAGGCTCCATTGCCTGGAGGGACACAGTACACCTGACCAACTGCTCGTGTGATCGACTTGACGGGGTCGCGCCACAACAAGACCTGACCGTCAGGCCGGGATGAAAATCGGGCCCGGTCCTGACTCTCGTCAGTGACCGGGCCGATCAGAGGTGGAGCCGCCTATCGGAATCGAACCGATGACCTATTCATTACGAGTGAATCGCTCTGCCGACTGAGCTAAGGCGGCGCTGAGAACAGCGGGCCTCACTGTACCTGGCGGCCAGACCGCCGAGCAAAACGGCTCAGCATGAGCCTGCCCACACTTCTCCTCAGCAGGCCAGCCCGTCCTCCGGCACCACACCGTCCACGAGGTAGGCCTCAACGGCTTCGTCCACGCACTGGCTCGCGCCGCCATAGGCAGTGTGCCCGTCACCGTCGTAGCTGATCAGCACCCCGGATTCGAGCTGCTCGGCCATCGACTCCGCCCACTCATACGGGGTGGCCGGGTCACGGGAGGTGCCGACCACCACGATCGGCGGGGTGCCCTCGGCGTGGATCGGCTCGCGCACTGCATCGGACTCGACCGGCATCGCGGCACAGCCGACCTCGCCGTAGCTCAGCGCCTCGCCGAAAAGTTCGGAGCGCTCCGCATTCGCCTCGGCCTGCTGCCGGCTCTCGGCACGGTTGACCTCCACCGGGTAGTCCGAGCAGTCGATCAGTCGGAACGCGCCTTCGTCCTCCGGGTACTCGCCATTGTCGTCACGCTCCATCGCGAAGTCGGACAGGTATCGGATCTGGGAACCGTCGTCATCCTGGATCAGCGCGGTCAGTGCACTCGTGAGTACCTGCCAGGACTGCGGGCTGTACAACGCGATCACGATCGCGTTGTACAGGTCGGAGTCCGTGGCCGGCCGGTCCGGATCACCGCTGTCGGCGGGGGTGTCGGTGAGCTGCGCGACAAGTTCGACCGTCTGGCGCATCGCCGCATCCACATCACCGGTGAACGGGCAGTCGGTCCCGCTCAGGCAGTCCTCCAGATAGGAGCGGTAGGCCACTTCGAACCCGCCGATCTGCCCCTGGGTGATCTCGTTGTAGTTCAGCGCCGGGTCCACGGCACCATCGAGGACCAGCCGCCCGACGCTGTCCGGGAAGTGCTCGGCGTAGATCGCGCCGAGGAAGGTGCCGTAGGAGAAGCCGAGGTAGGTGAGCGTGGCCTGCTGCATCACTGCCCGCAGCACGTCCAGGTCGCGTGCGGCCGTCACCGTGTCCAGGTGGTGGATGAGCTCGCCGGTATTCGCCTCGCAGGCCTCGCCATAGGCAGTCAGGTCGGCCTCGTAGCGGTCGAAGCCGCGATTGGTGGTCAGGTCGTAGGTGCGGGAGAACATCTCGTCCAGCTGGGCGCTGTCATAGCAGCGCACCGCTGTCGATTCCCCCACTCCGCGCGGGTCGAAGCCGACGATGTCGTAGTTGCTCAGCAGCGCGTCCCCGAAGTACGACCCCGCGGTCTCCACCATCTCGACACCGGAACCACCGGGCCCGCCCGGGTTGATGAACAGCGATCCGCGGGACTCCCCGGAGGCCTGCAGCACCTTCAGGGCGATGGTGATGGTCTCCCCCTCCGGCTCCTCGTAGTCCATCGGCACGGTGACGTCCGCGCACTCGAACCCGTCCCCGCACTCGCTCCACTCCACCTCCTGGGTGTAGTAGGTCTCCAGGCCTTCCGGCACCGGGGCAGCATCCGCTGTCGGCTGGATCATCGGAGCGGAGGTCGCGCACCCAGCGAGCAGAGCGATCACCCCGGCAGTTGCGAGCGCGGCGGTGACGGGGCGCGAGTTTCTCAAGACCACAGGCGCAGTCTATGCATGCGGACTCAGCCCTGCGGACGCAGGGCCACGGCGAGCGCTTCCATCGCCAGCAGCGGGGCCGCGTTCGTGGCGATCCTGGTACGGGCCAGCCCCACCGCCTGCATCCGGCGCAGCGACTGCTCGGCAGAAGTGCTGCGCGCCTGTGCGGCCACAGCATCCGCCTCGGTGGTGTTCACCAGCTCCGTCCCCGTTTGCAGCTGGATCACCAGCACGTCCCGGTAGAAGGAGAGCAGATCCACCATCGACCGATCGAGCAGATCCGTGAGCGCGCGTTTGGACCGGCGCTTCTGATCCTCTTCCAGGCCACGCACCTGAGCGCGCAGCGCTGGCGGCACCCGGGCACCGTGCTCCACACCGAGCGCCCGCAGCAGCTCAGCCCGTTCTGTCGCGTCCCGTTCGGTGGTGGCTGCCTTGGCCTGCTCCGTGGCGTCATCGACCAGTTCCTGGGCGGCCAGCACCGCATCCCCGACCCCGCGGATCCCGGTGGCCAGGTGCAGGACCTTGCCACGGTAGGCACGCTCCTCGGGGTGAAGTGCGAGCCGGCGGGCGACTCCGATGTGGCTCTGCGCGGCGCGGGCACTGGCGAGCGCCAGCTCAGGGTCCACGCCATCGCGGGTGTGCAGCAGATCGGCGACCGCCTGCACCGGAGGCACGCGCAGATTCACCAGCCGGCAGCGGGAGCGGATCGTGGGCAGCACGTCCACCGGGCTCGGTGCGCAGAGGATCCACACCGTGCGCGCCGGCGGCTCCTCGATCGCCTTCAACAGCACGTTCGAGGTGCGCTCGAGCATCCGGTCGGCATCCTCCACGATCAGCACCCGGTAGCGCCCCTGGGACGGCGACCGCTGCGCGAGCAGCACCCAGTCGCGCACCTCGTCGATGGCGAAGCTGGGCTTGTCCGTGGTCAGCACGGTGACATCCGCATGCGTACCAGCCAGCGCGGTGCGGACCTGGTGGCCCTCCCCTGCCGTGTCCGCCGGGTCCTGCAGGGCAGCGGCGAAGGCACGGGCGGCCACCGACCGCCCCGACCCGGGCGGGCCGGTGATCAGCCAGGCATGGGTCATCGCGGTCGGATTGGCTACCGCATTGCTCAGGGTGCTGACCGCCTGGTCCTGCCCCACCAGGTCGCCCCAGACGCTCACTGGTCACCCCCCAGCAGCGGCGCCACCCGTGCGCGGATCTGCGCGTGCAGCACGTCCACCGGCTGCGCGGCGTCCAGCACGAGCCAACGCTCCGGGTCCCGTGCGGCCCGGTCCAAGAACGCTGCGCGAGTGCGCCGGTGGAACTCGCCGCCGGCGCGTTCCAGCCGGTCCGGGTCACCGGTGAGCCGCTCGGGCAGGTGGACCGGGTCCAGGTCCAGCAGCACGGTCACCGCCGGCAGCAGGTGGTCGGTGGCGAACAGGGACAGCTCTTCCACCTGCTCCGCAGACAGCTCCCGACCGCCGCCCTGGTAGGCCACCGACGAGTCCAGGTACCGGTCGGTGAGCACCACGGCACCGCGCGCCAGCGCCGGCCGGATCAGCGCCGCCACGTGGTGTGCCCGGTCGGCGGCGAACAGCAGCGCCTCGGTGCGCGCGTCGATCTCCGAGCCGTGCAACAGCACCTGCCGCAGCGAGCGGCCCAGCTCGGTACCGCCGGGCTCGCGGGTGCGCACCACCTCCTGACCGGTCGCTTGGGCGACCCACTCGGCCAGGCGGGTCAACTGCGTGGTCTTCCCTGCGCCGTCGCCGCCCTCGAAGGAGATGAAAAGTCCGCTCACCCGAGCACCCTAACCGGAACCGCCCACACTCGGTCCGCTCCGCCCCAGGCCGTCACTCCCCCGGCAGCCGCACCCCGAGCTGACGCCGCGCCTCGTCCATCGTGGCCATCACCTCGACCGTCCCGGCCCAGGTGTGCAGCGGCGACTCCCGGTCACCGGCGTGCACCCGGCGGGCCACCTCGGCCGCCTGGTACTCGAAGCCACTGCCGACGGCGGGGCACAGCTGCCGCTCTTCGCCCTCCCGGGGGCGGATGGTCAGGGTGGTGGGGGCGTAGAAGGTCCCGGCGATCTCGACCCGTCCAGCGCTCCCGGTCACCGCTGCGGCATTCGGTGTGGCCGCAGTCAGGCTCGCGCCGAGGATCGCCAGGGCGGTGTCGCCGTAGCGCAGGGTGATCGCCTCGCTGGCGTCCACGCCGGTGTCGGTGAGCGTGCCCAGTGCCCTCACCTCGTCCGGGACGCCGAGCACGTCGTGGGCGAAGGAGACCGGGTAGACGGTCAGGTCCAGCATCGCGCCACCGGCCAGCGCCGGGTTCTTCAGCCGGTGGGTATCGGCCACGTGGTCCAGTCCCTGCCCGTGCTCGGCCGTGAGCATGCGCACCTGTCCGATCTCCCCGGCGGCGATGATCGCGCGCAGGGCGATCATGTGCGGCAGGAACCGGGTCCACATCGCCTCCATCGCGAACAGGTTCCGCTCGGCGGCGGCATCGAACAACGCCCGCGCCTCGGCAGCGTTCCGGGTCAGCGACTTCTCCACCAGCACCGGCTTGCCGGCCGCGAGCGCCAGCAACGCATGCTCCAGATGCTCAGAGTGCGGGGTGGCGATATAGACCGCCTCCACGCCCGGATCGGCGACGAGCTCGGCGTAGCTGCCGTACGCCGTCGGGATGTCGAATTCGGCCGCGAACGCGGCCGCTCGCGCTGCGCTGCGGGAACCGACGGCGACGATCTGCGCGGCGGTGTGGACGGGGATGTCGCCGGCGAACCGGCGCGCGATCCCACCTGGTCCGAGGATGCCCCAGCGCAGTGGCGGAGCGTCGGCAGGGGCAGGACCGAAGGAAGCATCATGGCTCGGCATAGGGCCCAGGGTAGAGCGGCCGGGGGAGAACGTGGCCCGGCATCTCATCACACTACTTCTTGACATCGGCACCTACCCGCGCCACTACCCCTTGACATCGGCACTCGCCCGCGCCATCCTTATTCAATCAAGCCGTTGAACAACTAGCAGGTTGGATACGATGTCATGGCCGACAGTGGCGACACCGACGAGAGCCTGGACCGCACGTTCATGGCGCTCGCCGATCCGGTACGGCGGCAGCTCATCGCCCGCCTGAGCCGGGGATCGGCCACAGTGAACGAGCTCGCCGAGCCGTTCCCCATCTCCACCCAGGCGGTCTCGAAACACATCCAGGTACTCGAACAAGCCGGCCTGGTCACCCGCACTCGTGATGCGCAGCGCCGGCCCGTGCACCTCAACCCCGCGCGACTGGAGGCGATGACCTCCTGGATCGATCAGTACCGGCTGGTCAAGGAGAGCCAGTTCCGCAACCTCGATGCGGTCCTCGCACGAGACACCGACACCACCCCGGGGCGCACCAGCGGCCCGGACACACCAAGGAGCAGATCATGAGCAACGCACTGACCGTCACCGCCCCCGACGGCCTCCCGTTCGTCGACTTCACCCGGGAGTTCGACTACCCGGTCGAGCAGGTGTTCAGCACCTACGCCGACGCCGACCGGGTCTCCCAGTGGCTTGGCCCGCGGGGCTACGAGATGCGGGTCGACCACTACGACTTCCACACCGGTGGCTCCTACGCCTACACCCACGTCGACCCGAGCGGCGACGAGTACCAGTTCCGCGGCAGCCTGCACACGGTCCGGGAGAACGAGATCGCCATCCAGACGTTCGAGTTCCTCGGCTTCCCGGACGTGGTCAGCATCGAGACCCTCCGCTTCGAGGACCTCGGGGAGGGGCGCACCCAGCTGAGCGGTCATGCGGTCTACCCCTCGCTGGAGGCGCGCGACGGCATGGTCTCCTCCGGGATGGAGACCGGGATGACCGACGGCTTCGACCGGCTCGAGGAGCTGCTCGCGACCTAGGGTGGTCGGGCTGACCCGTGCCGGCTGTCCACAGGCCCACCGCAGCGGGGGCGCCGGTCCGGCACGCTGAGCACCATGGTCCAACCCTCGCGCCCCGCAGCTGCTGTGGGAGTGTTCTCCTCCCGCGAGCTCGAGGCGCGAGGCGCGGCATCGTCAGCCTCCGCGACCGGCAAAGTGACGGATATACGGCAGGGTGTGCCATATGTGGCACAGCGTGCCGTATATCCGTCAGTTCACGCCTTCTTCTTCGCCGGTGCCTTCTTCTTCGCCGGTGCCTTCTTGGCTGGCTTCTTCGCCGGCCCCTTGGCCCGCTTCTCCGCGATCAGCTCATAGGCCCGCTCGGCGGTGAGGGTCTCCACCGGGTCCGCCTGCCGCAGCGTCGCGTTCGTGCTGCCGTCGGTCACGTACGCGCCGAACCGGCCGTCCTTGACCACCACCTGCTTACCGGAGACCGGGTCCTCGCCGAACTCCTTGAGTGCCTTGGCACTGCTCGCTCCCCGGCCGCGCTTGGGCTGGGCGTAGATCTCCAGCGCCTCGGCCAGCGTCAGGTCGAAGAGCTGCTCCTCGCTGGTCAGCGACCGAGAGTCGGTGCCCTTCTTCAGGTACGGGCCGTAGCGGCCGTTCTGGGCGGTGATCTCGTCCCCGGACTCCGGATCGGTACCTACCACCCGGGGAAGGGACAGCAGCCGCAGGGCGGCTTCCAGGTCCACGGTCGCCAGGTCCATGCTCTTGAACAGGGACGCGGTGCGCGGCTTGGCCTTGGCGGCCTTCTTCGACCCCTTCGCCGGTGCCGGCTCCGCACTCTCCGGGAGCACCTCGGTCACGTACGGGCCGAACCGGCCGTTCTTCGCGATGATGGTGTGCCCGGTGCCTGGGTCCGTGCCCAGCTCGCGGCCGTCCTCGGCACTCGCCTCGAACAGCTCGGCGGCCCGGGCCAGAGTGAGCTCGTCGGGCGCGATGTCATCGGGGACCGAAGCGCGCTTGGCCTGCCCGCCCTCTTCGGCCGGTGGCCCCTCGAGGTAGGGACCGTAGCGCCCGACCCGCAGGGTGATGCCGTCGCCCAGATCGATGGAGTTGATCGCTCGGGCGTCGATCTCCCCGAGGTCCTCCACCAGCGACTGGAGCCCTTCGGCGCCGTCGTGGCCGAAGTAGAAGCCGGCCAGCCAGTCGACCCGGTCCGCCTCGCCGGCGGCGATCCGGTCCAGGTCGGACTCCATCTCTGCGGTGAAGTCGTAGTCGATCAGCCGCGGGAAGTGCGCCTCGAGCAGCCGCACCACGGAGAACGCCACCCAGCTGGGCACCAGCGCCTGCCCACGTCGGAGGACATAGCCGCGGTCGGTGATCACCGAGATCGTCGCCGCGTACGTGGACGGACGGCCGATACCGCGCTCCTCCAGCGCCTTGACCAGGCTGGCTTCGGTGTACCGCGGCGGCGGGGAGGTCTCGTGCCCGTCTGCGGTCAGCGACTCAGTGGCCACCTCGTCCTTGGCCTGCAGGTCGGGCAGCCGGGCATTCTTGCCGTCGCCCTCCTCGTACCGGCCGGCGTCCCGGCCCTCCTCGTAAGCGGCGAGGAAACCGCGGAACGTGATCACGGTGCCGGAGGCGGCGAACTCGGCCACGCGGCCATCGGCAGCGGTCCCGGCCAGCCGGACCGACGCCGTCGAGCCCTTCGCATCGGCCATCTGCGAGGCGACGGTGCGCTTCCAGATCAGCTCGTACAGGCGGAACTCGTCCCCGCGCAGCGCGCCGGAGACCTGAGCGGGGGTACGGAAGGAGTCCCCGGCGGGCCGGATCGCTTCGTGTGCCTCCTGCGCCCCCTTGGACTTGGAGGCGTAGAAGCGCGGCTTCTCCGGCACGAAGTCCCCGCCGTACAGCTCGGTGGCCTGGCGGCGGGCGGCGTTGATCGCCTGCCCGGACAGCGCCACCGAGTCGGTACGCATGTAGGTGATGTACCCGTTCTCGTACAGGCCCTGCGCCACCCGCATCGCCTGGCGGGAGTTCATCCGCAGCTTCCGGGAGGCCTCCTGCTGCAGCGTGGAGGTGGTGAACGGTGCCGCCGGGCGGCGGGTGTAGGGCTTCTCCTCCACCGAGGTGACGGCGACCTGGGTGTTCTCCAGGGCGGTCACCAGGGCGTGCGCAGCCTGTTCATCCAGGTGCAGCACGGAGCTGGAGCGCAAGGTGGCGTCGTCGCGGAAGTCCTTACCGGTGGCGACCCGCTGGGAGTCCACACTCACCAGCCGGGCGCCGAAGGTGGTGCCGGCCGTGGCCCCCCGGCCGCCGGTGAACTCCCCGCGCACGTCCCAGTACTCGGCGGACCGGAAGGCCATCCGCTCGCGTTCGCGCTCGACCACCATCCGAGTGGCCACGGACTGCACCCGGCCCGCGCTCAGGCCTTGGCGGACCTTGCGCCAGAGCACCGGGGAGACCTCGTAGCCGTACAGCCGGTCCAGCAACCGGCGGGTCTCCTGGGCATCCACCAACCGGGTGTCCAGGTCCCGGGTGGAGGCCAGGGCGCGGTCGATCGCCTCCCGAGTGATCTCGTGGAAGACCATCCGCTTGACCGGCACCTTCGGCTTGAGAACCTCGAGCAGGTGCCACGCGATGGCCTCCCCCTCGCGGTCCTCATCGGTGGCGAGGTAGAGCTCGTCGGCCTCCTTGAGCAGCTTCTTCAGCTCGGCGACCTTCTTCTTCTTGTCCGCGTCCACCACGTAGTAGGGGTCGAAGCCGTTGTCCACATCGATCGCGAACTTCTTGTACGGCCCCTTCTTCATCTCCGCGGGCAGCTCCGAGGGCTGGGCCAGGTCACGGATGTGGCCCACGCTCGCCTCGACCTCGAAACCCGAGCCGAGGTAACCGGCGATCGTGCGTGCCTTGGCCGGGGACTCGACGATCACCAGCTTGCGGGCAGTGCTGCTCACGCGGACCTTCCTCACTCCAGGCTTCGTGCCGGCCCGGCACGACGGGGGCGCTCCTAGCGGCCGACAGTACAACGCAGATGCCATCGCGGCCCGATGCGGATCGGTAACCCGGCGGGTCTACCGACCCTGGTCGCATCCTGGGGAGCGGTTCACACCATACGCGCTCTGTCCACCTGCTCTACACCAGACCAGGGCTACGGCCAGGGAGCACGGCGACTACCGCCGTCGGGCCGGCTCCGGTGAGATCCACAGCAGTGCGGCCCGCACGAGGAAGTACCAGGCGGCCACCACCGCGAACGCGGCGAGCACGTCCGAAGGGCGGTGCCAGCCGTTGGTCAGCGTGGCCCAGCCGCAGAGCACCGCGTACGCGCCACCGCCGAGAAGCACCAGCGGGCGCCATCGTGGTGCGGTCACCAGCACGAGCACGGCGGCCACAGTGGCGGCGGCGGTGGTGTGCCCGGAGGGGAAGGAGTTCGCCAGGTCATAGGTCACGCCCAGGTCCGGGCGGTCCAGCAGCACGTGCTTGAGCACCTGCGTGGTCAGGTTGGCGGCGGCCATCAGCACCACGGCGCCGATCGCGGCACTCACCCGGCGGCGGACCAGTGCCACCAGCACCGCTACGGCCAGACCGCCGAGCAGCACCGGTACGGTCACATCCTCCAGGAAGAAGGCGCCGACACGGGCCAGCGTTCCCTGGTCGCTCGCCGCGGTGGCCGCCCCCGACTCGTCCCAGTGCTGCCCCTGACCGCTGGCCACGAACACTTGGTGCAGCACCAGCACCACGCCGGCAGAGACCACGGCAGCGCACAGCCGCGCGACGACCTGAGCCCACGAGGGGTGGCGCTCAGGACTCGGCGGTGCGGCGTTCGCCCGGGTCGGTAGCACAGTGGTCATTCTTCACGGTAACCCGGCAGGTGCAGGAATCCGTCAAGCACCAGGCCTCGAATGTCAGCAATCACACTCTCTGCGACCGCCTCCGGGTCGGTATCAGTGAGCACCGCCACACCAGCGGCGATCTGGGTCACGGTGAGGTCGCCGTCGCTGGCCCCGACCACGGCAGCCAGCGCCGTGTCGGCGCGCACGCTCCGGCCCAGCCCGCCGCCCTGGTGCAGCATGATCACCTCGGGGTGGGCGCTGCCCGGCCGGTAGTGCCGCTCCTCAGTGACGTCCGGTGCCACGGTGAGGGCGAGACCGGCGAGCGCCCGGTCGTCCAGGCCCGCGAGGGCGTCCTTGGCGGCCAGAGTGGCGGCGATGGTGTGGCCCAGGGGCCCGGGCGGGCGGTGGCCGACCTCCTCGGTGCGCAGCCACTGCGGCCGCGGCTGGTGCGGGCCATGGTCGGGCCGGTGCAGGGTGAGGTAGCCGAAGCCGATCTCCGCCACCCCGCGAGCCTCGAAGTCCGCCAGCCATGCGAGGTAGCCGCGCTGCCAGGCCTCCGGATCCCGCTCCGGGGTGATGCCGCCATCGCGTAGCCAGGTCTCGGCGTACTCGCAGGGGTCGGTCCGCTGCCGGCCGATCACCCAGGCATCCAGGCCCGAGGCCTCGCACCAGGCGCGCACTCGGGCGAACGGGTCGCCCGCATCGTGGATCTCCCAGTTCAGCAGCAGCTGGGCGATGCCGCCGGGCGCCAGGTGGTCGGCCAGCCCGGTGACCAGGTCGCGCGCCATCGCGTCCCCGGTGCCGCCGGCATCCCGGTAGGTGTAGGCGGGCAGGGCGCCGGGGGTGCGCGGGGTGATCACGAACGGCGGGTTGGAGACCACCAGGTCGAACTGCTCGCCGGCGACCGGATCCAGCATCGACCCCTCCCGCAGGTCCAGGTCGAGGTCGTTCAGGGCGGCGTTGAACCCGGCGTAGGCCAGCGCCCGGGTGGAGAGGTCGGTGGCGGTGACCCGGCCGGCGCCGCGGGGGTCGCCAGCGGGACCGACATCCCCGACGCTCCCCACGCTGCGTGCGCGAGCGGCCAGAGTGAGTGCCTGCACCCCGCAGCCGGTACCGAGGTCCAGCACCCGGCCGGCCGGACCAGGCACGGTCAGCTCGACCAACGTCCGAGAGGCGCCGCCGAGGCCGAGCACGTGCTCAGCGGCCACGGCCTGGCCGGTGGTCGCCTCGCCGAGGTCGGCGGCGAGGTACAGCGGCTCCTCCCCCAGCTCCACCGGGCGCAGGTCCATCAGCGCGCGCAGCGCACCGCCGGCACGCGGGGCCACCAGGCCGAGTTCCACGGCGTGGTCAGCGCTGCGGGGTAGGGCGGCCCGCAGGTCACTGGGGCGGATCTCGTCGCCGAGCATGAACAGCCGGGCCAGGGTGGCCGCCGGGTCGGTCAGGGTGCGGGCGCGGCGCACCGCCGGGATCACCTGCTCGCGGCCCATCGCGGCGGTGGCCGGCTCGCCGAGGAGCTCAGCCAGCCGGTCCACGGTGTAGTCCGCGGCGCGGAAGTCCTCGCGCAGCGCGCGTCCCAGCTCCACGGGGCGGTCCTGCCACCCATCCATCGCCTGCCCCCTTCTGACGTTGCTGCACGGCCTGGTCGCTGCAGCGTAGCCACATCGAGGAGCACGTTCACCGGATGTCGGGGGCAAATTGGCCCGATCGGTGCCCGCGGTCCATACGGTGGGGGCATGACCACCCCCTCCTCGGCGGACGCGGACCCGACCCGCCCCCGCCGGCTGCTCACAGTTCCGGTGCTCGCCTGGTCGTTGTGGGACTGGGGGTCGGCGGCGTTCAACGCAGTGATCACCACGTTCGTGTTCACGGTGTACATCACCTCGGACGCGTTCGGGCCAGAGGCGGACCGGAACCTGGGCTGGGTGCTCGCCGGCGCCGGGCTGCTGATCGCGCTGTTCGCCCCGGTCGCCGGGCAGAGCGCGGACCGTGCCGGGCGGCGCACCCTGTGGCTCGGGGTGAACACGGTGCTGGTGATCCTCGCTTCCGCGGGTCTGTTCTTCGTGCTGCCCGCTCCGGAGTACCTCTGGCTGGGCCTGGTGCTGCTGGCGGCGGGAAACATCGCCTTCGAGTTCGCCGGGGTGAACTACAACGCGATGCTGTCCGAGGTCTCCACCCGGGAGAACGTGGGCCGGGTCTCCGGGCTCGGCTGGGGAATGGGCTATCTCGGCGGCATCGTGTTGCTGCTGTTCGTGTACTTCGGGTTCATCAACCCGGACGTGGGCCTGTTCGGCGTGACCGGGGAGAACGGTCTGGACGTGCGGGTGAGCATGCTGTTCTGCGCCGCCTGGACGCTGCTCTTCTCCATCCCGGTGCTGCGGGTGGTCAAGGATGCTCGGGAGAAGTCGCGCACCCGGGAGAAAGTGGGACTGATCGGCGCCTACCAGCGGCTGTGGGGCACCATCGTCGGCCTGTGGCGGGCGGACCGGAACACGGTCTACTTCCTGCTCGCCTCGGCCGTGTTCCGCGATGGGCTGGCCGGAGTGTTCACCTTCGCCGGGGTGATCGCCGCCGGGGCGTTCGGGTTCAGCGCGGGGGACGTGATCATCTTCGGTGTGGTGGCCAATGTGGTGGCTGGGATCGCCACGATCCTCGCCGGCCGGATCGACGACGCCGTCGGGCCGCGGGTGGTGATCCTCACCTCGCTGATCACGATGGTGATCCTGGGTGTAGCGATCTTTATCCTGCACGACGGCGGACCTACCGTGTTCTGGTCCCTCGGCCTGATCATGGCGGTCTGTGTGGGGCCGGCGCAGTCCGCTTCCCGTACGTTCCTCGCGCGGCTTATCCCGGCCGGGCGGGAAGGGGAGGTGTTCGGGCTGTACGCCACCACCGGCCGGGCGGTGAGCTTCATGGCCCCGGGGATGTGGTCGGTGGCGATCACCGTCGGGATGGCAGTGACCGGGCTGGCCACCGCTCAGGAGGCGCAGTACTGGGGGATCCTCGGGATCGTGCTGGTGCTGGCCGTGGGGGCGGTGCTGATGCTGTTCGTGAAGGTCAGCTCGGAGAATCCCAGTCGGTGACCACCAGGCGCCGCCCGGCCGGAGGGCCGGCAGCGGCACGCTCGCGCAGTGCGGCGAGGGTGTCGGTACCGGCGCGCAGGTAGCAGCCGGACAGGGGGTCCAGGTCACCGGCAGCGATCGCTGCCACGAGCTCGCCGACGGCCTCCGGCGGGGTCCAGTCGGTGCGGTCGGCGTGCATCGCCATCCCGGTGGACATATCGGTGGCCACCACCCCAGGTGCGACCTCGAAGGCACGCAGCCCGCGATCGAAGCCGGCGGCGTGCAGCCCACCGCCGATCCGGAACAAGGCGGTCTTGGAGGTGTTGTAGCCGGGCATCACCGGTGAGTCGCGGGTGCCGGAGCCGGAGCTGAGGTCCACCACTCGGCCGCCGCCGCGGGCCAGCATTCCTGGCACCACGGCGCGGGCGAGCAGGAACGGACCGTAGACGTTGGTGGTGAGCACCCGGGCGAACTCCTCCGGGTCGGCTTCCCAGAGCGGGACCTCGGTGTCGACCAGCCCGGCGTTGTTCACCAGCAGGTCGATGCTGCCGAGGGCGAACTCGGCTTCGTTCACCGCCGCCTCCACGGCCACTCGGTCGGTGACGTCGGCGGCGAGCGCCACCGCCCGCCGGCCGGCCGCTTCGACCTCCGCGGCCACGCCGGTGAGCCGGTCGGCATCGCGGGCCAGCAGCGCTACGTCCAGCCCGGCGGCCGCGAGGCTGCGGGCCAGTGCGGCGCCGATCCCGCGAGAGGCGCCGGTGACCAGGGCGGTGCGGGCAGCGGGGACGGGAGCACTCACCACCCCAGTCTCCCCCACTCGGCGGCGAGCCCCGGCGCCAGCGAGCCCACCGGGTGGGCGGCCGGGCCAGTCAGGGGCGGGCGCCGGCCTTCTCGTCCACGCCGTCCTCAAGCACCACACCGGTGCCCCGGATCTTGGAGACGGCGATCGCACCGACCGCGATCAGCCCGGCGACCAGCGCGATCACGATCCGCAGGGTGTGGTTGGCATCCGCCGGCACGCTCATCACCACGACTGCAGGGGCGATCAGCAGCGACACCAGGTTCATCACCTTGATCAGCGGGTTGATCGCCGGCCCAGCGGTGTCCTTGAACGGGTCACCGACGGTGTCACCGATGATCGTGGCTTCGTGCGCGCTGGAGTTCTTCCCGCCGTAGTGCCCGTCCTCGACGATCTTCTTCGCGTTGTCCCACGCGCCGCCGGAGTTGGCCAGGAACACCGCCATCAGTACACCGGCGGCGATCGCGCCACCGAGGAACCCGGCCAGTGGCCCGACCCCGAGGCCGAAGCCCACGGCGATCGGTGCGAACGCAGCCAGCAGCCCCGGGGTGACCAGCTCGCGCAGGGAGTCCTTGGTGCAGATGTCCACCACCCGGCCGTACTCGGGGCGGGTCTCGCCGGTCATGATGCCGGGGTGCTCCTTGAACTGCCGGCGCACCTCCATCACGATCGCGCCGGCCGCCCGGGTGACCGCATCCACGGCCAGTCCGGAGAACAGGAACACCACGGCCGCGCCGAGAATCACCCCGACCAGCGTGACCGGGGAGATGATCTCGTAGCTCACCATCGCGGCGATCATGCCATCGGACATATCGGCCACGTTCGCACCGGCGGAGGCGATCGCGGTGCTGACCGCGTCACCGTAGGAGCCGAACAGTGCGGTGGCGGCGAGCACGGCAGTCGCGATCGCGATGCCCTTGGTGATCGCCTTGGTGGTGTTGCCGGCGGCGTCCAGGTCGGTGAGGATCTGGGCGCCCTCTTCGTCCACATCGCCGGACATCTCGGCGATGCCCTGGGCGTTGTCGCTGACCGGGCCGAACGTGTCCATCGCCACGATCACGCCCACCGTGGTGAGCAGACCGCAGCCGGCCAGTGCGATCAGGAACAGGGACAGCCACACCGAGCCGCCGGCGAGCAGGAACAGCCCGCACAGGGCGGCGGCGATGATGCCTGCGGTGTAGACCGCGGACTCGAATCCTACTCCGATGCCGGAGAGCACCACAGTGGCTGCACCGGTCTTGGAGGTGGCGGCCACGGTGCGGGTGGGCTTCGAGGTGGTCCCGGTGAAGTGCCCGGTGACCGCGAGGATCACCCCGGCGAGCACCACGCCGACCACCACGGCGAGCGCCGAGACGAGGCGAGGATCGCCGCCGTGGTCGGCGAGCGCCTCACCCACACCGTCGAGCGCGCCGAAGCTGGAAGGCAGGTAGACGAACGCCGCGATCGCCGCCAGCACCGCCCCGATCAGGGCGGAGATGTAGAAGCCGCGGTAGATCGCCGTCAGACCGTTCTCACTGCCGCGGACCTTGGTGATGAAGACACCGAGCACGGCGACCAGGGCGCCGATCGCGGTGACGATCAGCGGGAAGACCAGACCGGCCTCGCCCATCGTGGCCTTACCGAGGATGAGGGCGGCCACCAGCGTGACCGCATAGGACTCGAACAGGTCGGCAGCCATCCCGGCGCAGTCGCCCACGTTGTCGCCGACGTTGTCGGCGATAGTGGCGGCGTTGCGCGGGTCGTCCTCCGGGATACCCTGCTCGACCTTGCCGACCAGGTCGGCACCGACGTCGGCGGCCTTGGTGAAGATCCCGCCGCCGACCCGCATGAACATTGCCAGCAGGGCGGCGCCGAAGCCGAAGCCCTCCAGCACTGCGGGCGCGTCGCCACGGAAGATCAGCACCACCGCTGCGGCGCCCAGCAGGCCGAGGCCCACCACGCACATCCCGACCACTCCGCCGGTGCGGAACGCGATTCGAGACCCTTCGGCCATCCCGTTCTTGCCGGTGGCCGCCGCGGCCACCCGCAGGTTCGCGCGGGTGGCCAGGGACATGCCGAGGTAACCGATCGCGGCTGAGAACGCGGCCCCGAAGAGGAATGCGATCGAACGGCCGACCCTGATCCCGGTGTCTCCCGGGAGCAGGAAGAGTAGGCCGAACACGACGACGGCGAACAGCGCCAGGGTGCGGAACTGTCGGTTCAGGTAAGCCGATGCGCCCTCTTGGATAGCAGTGGCGATCGTTTGCATCGCGCTGGTGCCCTCCCCTGCGGCCAGCACCTGCCGCCGGAGGGCGACAGCGAAGACCAGGGCTGCGATCGCGATAGCTGCGATCACCGACACGATGACGAGGCTCGTGGTTCCGAGCGTGAGCATCCGTCCTCCTCGACGAAACCGGGTTCTCCCCCGGGGAAATCCGGGAACGGTGCGAGTGTATCCACCAAATCGGGGTGCCTGAATCCATTGTTCGCCAAGCGCGAGTCGTCGAGCAGGCACGCCGCGGGCAAAATCACCGGGCGGACCCGGTGGAAACTGATCCAGAATCAGACCCAACCATCGCGTCGAGCTGAGCGTTGACCTCAGTGAAAGCCCGTACGGCTGACCCGAGGAGGGGGAGTTGGCACATTGGGAGGGAGTGCTCACCGAACTGGTGCGCGCCCGGGGAGCAACCTTGACCAGGTACGCCGCGTTGCTGTGCGGGAACACCAGTGACGGCGAGGACCTGGTGCAGGAGGCGCTGACCAAAGTGTTCACCCGGTTCCGCCGCAGCCAGAGCGCGGAGGGACCGGAGTACGCCGAGGCCTACGTGCGCCGCGCGATCATGACGCTGTACCTGGACACCTACCGCCGGGGTAGACGCTGGCGGGCGGTACAGCACCTGTTCGACTCGGGCCAGGAGCACCACGACGAGTCGGCGGGCACCCGGGTGGACGTGGCCAGAGCGCTGACTACCCTGCCGCCACGGCAACGGGCCTGTGTGGTGCTGCGGTTCTACGCCGATCTGACGATCGAGCAGACCGGGGACGAGCTGGGGCTGGCGACCGGGACCGTGAAGCGGTACCTGCACGAGGCGAACCAGCGGCTGGCTGCCCAGCTGCAGCTGGAAGGAGAGCGGGCATGAACATCGAGGAATGGCTGCAGGCCGATGCCCAGCGCGATGCCGGCAACCCGCTGGAAGCGCGGCTCGGGGGCCTGGTGGACCGGGTGCGGCGCCGCCGCCGGCGCCGGGCCGCCACCCAGGCGGCTGGTGCGGTGACCGTGGTAGCCGCGGGCCTGGTGGTCTGGCAGGTGGGCGGGCCGTGGGACCGGCCCGCTCCCCCGCCGGCCACCGACCCGCCGGTTCCGGCGCCCACCGAGGAGCAGAGCACTGCACCGGTGGACGCCCACTGGTGCGGGGCGGGTCTGGACTCGATCGCCGGGGATGCACAGATTCTCGACGGCGAAGCACAGCTGAGCGGTGACCTCACCCTGGATATCACCATCCGTTCGGAGCACGAGCTGACCCTGTCCCCGGCGGTGGACCTGGCGGTCACCGCGCCCGGGAGCAACGAGGTGATCGCCTACTCCGAGGGTGCTGCCGACGGGGAGCTCGCGCTCTCTGCCGGGGAGGGTGCCTCCCTCACCCGCGGTCTGGATGATCTGGTGCTGTGCGAAGACGGCTTCTCCGGGACCGCAGAGCTGGCGGTGGGCACGTTCTCCACCGATGCCTTTGCCACCGATGCCGGAGGCACCTGGCAGCTCGCCGATCCGATCGAAATGACGTTCGAGAACGGCGAGATCACGGCCACCCGCGACGAGTCGGGGGAGGACACCTCGGACGACTCCGACGCCTCCGACGACGAGAGCGAGTCGCCCGATTCGGGTGCGGAGATCTCTGCGCCGGAGTCATATGAGCCGACCTGTGGGCAGGCGTGGGAGCCGCCCACCGGCAACACCGGTTGGGACGTGACCGCGGACTTCGACTCCGGGCCCTACCAGGCGTCCCCGGACGGATCGACCGGCGGGTTGAGCACCGAACTCACCTTGGCGAACACCTCCGCGGAGGAGCTGACCGCAGACACCTACACCCAGGTGGTGCTGGTTCAGGACGGAACGGTGGTCTCCCCCGCGATGCTCGGCAGCGACCATGTGGTGGAGACCAGCCTGCCGCCCGGTGCGGAGATCACCCAGTCCGGCGGTCACCAGCTGTGGGACGTCTGCGACGACTCCTGGAACGGGGTCGGGCCGAGCGTGCCGGCCGGTGCGTACACCGCCTACGTGCTGCTGCTGGACGCCGGCCCGTACTGGGACAGCGGCGAGCGAGCAGTGCTCGCAGTCACCGAGGGGCAGACCATCGAGGTGACCGAGTGACCGAGTGACCACCCCCGTCGCGAAGGCTCGATGAAGCGGCTGAACCTGCTGGTCTGGCCGCACCGGAGAGCATTCGCGACCCGCGGGGGCGGTCACCCGGACCAGGGCGCACGTGCGGCGGACGCAGGAGGGGCGTCCGCCGCACGTGTGGCGGGCGCCCCGACAGCACGTCTGCCTCCGGTAGCGTGCGCCCATGTTCACCCCGACCGAACGAACCCGGCTGCGCGAGGCGTTGATCGAGGCAGCCCACGACGACCCGGAGGTGGTCGGAGCCGCTCTCGTCGGGTCCGCGGCCGCCGGCCGGGAGGATGTCTGGTCGGACATTGACCTGGTGCTGCAGATCGCTCGGGACGCCGACCCGGACGCGGTGGCGGCGCGGTGGACCGACCGGCTCTACCGCGAGGGCGCGGCCGACCACCTGGACGTGATCGCCGGTGGGGTGCTGTACCGGGTGTTCCTGCTCGCCTCGTCACTGCAGGTGGATCTGTCCTTCTGGCCGGAGGACGAGTTCCGCGGCACCGAGCCCGAGTTCGAGCTGCTGTTCGGGACACCGCAGCCCTCCACCTCCCCGAAGAATCCGGACGTCGGCCACCTGGTGGGGATGGCCTGGTTGTATGCACTGCATGCACGCTCGGCCATCGCCCGGTCCCGCACCTGGCAGGCGGTGATGATGCTCGATCATCTGCGCGACCAGCTGCTCGCCCTCGCCTGCGTCCGTTTCGACCTGAACCCGCACCACGGCCGCGAGGCAGATCGACTCCCGGCCGATCTGCTGGCCGGGCTCGCTGATGCCCACGCCACCTCGACCTCGGTGACCGATCTGGCCCGCTCCCACCGCAGGCTGCTCGACCTGTTCGCTGCCGAGGTCGCTGAACACGATGCGGCACTCGCGACCCGCCTCTCCAGCCCGCTGCACGCGCTCGCGCTGCTCCCCGGCGCCGCCTGACTCCCCGGCCCGGCGGATGAGCTCGCGCTCCGCGGGCGATCTTCCGGTGGCGGATGCGCGGGCGGCTCAGCTTCCCGGGGCGAAACCGGTAAGCATGGTCAACAGCAGCAACGCGCCAGCCTTGTCCAGCGGAGAGTTGTTGTTCCCGCACTTGGGTGACTGCACACAGCTCGGGCAGCCGGTGGCACACGGGCAGGAGGCGATCGCGTCCCGGGTGGCGGCCATCCATCGGGCGGCGGCCGAGTAGCCACGCTGGGCGAAGCCGGCCCCGCCGGGGTAGCCGTCGTAGACGAACACTGTCGGCTCCAGGGTGTCGGAATGCACGGCGGTGGACAGTCCGCCGATGTCCCACCGGTCGCAGGTGGCGATCAGTCCGAGTAGCCCGATCGCAGCATGCTCGGCGGCGTGCAGCGCCCCGGGCAGGTCACGAGGGGCCACTCCGGCCTCGGCGAGCACCCCTGGGTCGGCGTGCCACCAGCAGGCGGTGGTGCGCAGCGTATGCGTGGGCAGCTCCAACGAATAGGTGCCGATCAGGTCCATCCCGGGGATCCGCCGTCGGTCGTATCCGGTGACCTGTTCGGTCACGTCCACCACCCCGTACCCCCAGGTGATCGGCCCCCAGGCCATCTCAGTCCCGGTCCGCACCACGGAGACGTGCTTGTCCACATGCGGGCGGGTGCGGTACCCCACGGACTGTTCGGTGACCACGGCGACGTCGTCCTGGTAGGACTCCACCCGAAACGTGCGGCCCTGGTGCACATAGATCGCACCCGTGTGCACAGTGGCATCGGCCCGGCCGGCGTCGACTGTGCCCAGCACCCGCCCGGTCCCGGCCTCCACCACCTGCACCGGTGCCCCGGACCCGCCGCGCAGGTCAGTCAGGTCCGTGGGCGCCTCCGGCCGGGAGTAGTTCCAGTACCACCCGTTCGGGCGCTCGCGCAGAAACCCGCGAGCCACCAGATCCCGCAGCAGCGCAGGGGTGCCGGGACCGAACCGGTCGATATCCGTCGGCAGCAGCGGTGTTTCGGAGGCCGCGGCACACAGGTGCGGGGCGAGCACGTACGGGTTGCCCGGGTCGAACGCGGTCGCCTCCACCCCGGTCTCGAAGATCGCCTCCGGGTGGTGCACCAGGTAGGTGTCCAACGGGTTGTCGCTGGCGACCAGGACCGCGAGGCCATCGGCGCCGGCACGTCCGGCCCGGCCGATCTGCTGCCAGAGCGAGACCCGGGTGCCGGGCCAGCCGGCGATCAGCACCGCGTCCAGCCCGGAGATGTCCACGCCGAGCTCGAGGGCGTTCGTGGAGGACAGGGCAAGCAGGTCCCCGGTGCGCAGCGCGCGCTCCAGCTCGCGGCGTTCCTCGGGCAGGTAGCCGCCACGGTAGGCCGCCACCCGGCCGGCAAGGTCGGGCCCGGACCGGTCGGCGAGCCGGGAGCGGGTCTGGTCGGCGATCGCCTCGGCGCCCACGCGGGAGCGGACGAATGCCAGAGTGCGCTTGCCGGCCCGGACCAGATCGGTGAGCAGCTCGGAGGTCTCGGCGAGCGCGGAGCGGCGCGGGACATCCTCCGGGGTGCCGCTGGGGCGCCACGCGGGCGGCCCGCCCGGGCTCTCCTGCGCCCACACCTGTTCTTCGGCGCCGGGCAGGATCGCCGGCTGCCACAGCGCCACCGTGGTGTGGCCACGGGGTGCGCTGCTCTCGGCGACGGCGGTCACGGTCGTCGGGTCGACGCCGAGCAGTCGAGCGGCACTCACCTCGGGTTCGCCCGTGGTCGCGGAGGCGAGCACGGCCACCGGGGAGGCGCCGTAGTGCTCCGCGAGGCGGAGCAGGCGGCGCAGCACGAGGGCCACATGCGCGCCGAGCACCCCCCGGTAGGCGTGGCACTCATCCACGACGACGTAGCGCAGGCCGCGGAGCAGCCGTTGCCAGCGCCGGTGGCCGGGCAGGAG
The DNA here is from genome assembly GCF_008000995.1 of Ruania zhangjianzhongii. Taxonomy (NCBI): domain Bacteria; kingdom Bacillati; phylum Actinomycetota; class Actinomycetes; order Micrococcales; family Ruaniaceae; genus Ruania; species Ruania zhangjianzhongii. The sequence goes on along the minus strand of NZ_CP042828.1, from coordinate 865,884 downwards.
GGAGAAGTGCAGGAAATCCGGGTTGGACAGCACGACGTCGGCGTGGTCACGGATCCAGGTGCGTTCGTCGGTGGGGGTGTCGCCGTCGCAGGTAGCCACCCGCACGTCGGTGATCTGGCCGGCAGTCAGTACGGCCTGCAGACCGTGCAGCTGATCGGCGGCGAGCGCCTTGGTGGGGCTGAGGTAGAGCACGCTGGGCCGGCGTTGCAGGCTGGCGATGCTGGTGCCGAGCTGGGCGGAGCGGATCGCGCTGATCGCCGGTAGCCAGGCGGCCATGGACTTCCCGGAGCCGGTGGCAGTGGCCAGCACCACGTGCCGGCCGGCCCAGCTGGCCTCGGCCGCGGTGACCTGGTGCCGCCAGGGCTTCTCGACGCCCCGCCTGCGGTAGGCAGCCACCAGCTCGGGATCGGCCCAGTCCGGCCAGTCGGCGTGCTGGCCGTCCTGCGGCAGCAGGTGGTGGGTGTGTACCAGACAGTCCTGCGCCCGCAGCGGGGTGAGCAGCGTGGCGAGGGTGTCTCGCTCGCTGCTCCCAGTGCTGGCATCCACACCAGCATTCTGGCAGCCGGTACCGACGCGCCAGCCCGGTCCGCCGGTGCCCGGTCACGCCGGACACCTCCTACCGCCGGTACACCTCGCGCCGGTGAGCTGCCCGTACCAGTGTGACCGTGGGGCTCTCGGCAACCACGTCGTAGATCACTCGGAACTCTCCCACCCGGAGGCGCCAGGCGGATGCGTTCACCGACGAAGGTTTGTCGCGCCGGGTGGCCTCGGTTCGTCGGCAAGCACCGCCACCGCCAGCACCCGCTCTCGCGCATGATGCAGAATTGCTACGGCGTCTCTATCTCTGGGAGCAGCTACTGCACGCTGGAGTTGTTGTCCTGCGTGCGTGCGCGGCTCCGCTTGAATAGGAACCGAACACCCAGCACCACCACCACGGCCGCGGCCGCGGCCGCGATGACAGTTGCGTAGATCAGAAAACCGTAGTCCATCACTGCCCTCCCACGTTGGAATGGTTCGTTGAGATCACAAGATCGCCTGGAGGCTGGCCCAAACGCTGCCGCAGGCGAAGAAGGTCTGCTTGATCGTCTCCGAGATTCCGACCCCTCCGACACTCCGAGTGCACACGCAGGTGGAGCACCAGGGCCAGGCGATGCGCAGGCGGATTGGCGAGTAAGGTGTCACCTCGCCACCACACGAACCCAAAAGGTGACCAATCCGCACACACGCCTACACGGGCGGCCGCGAGAACTTGCGGTCGCCGCCTCGCTGCGGCGCGCGTGTCGCACACAGGCTGGACAGTGGCTCCGAATCGATCGTTTCCCGAACCAGCTGCACTTTGGGTGCGTTAGATTCGGTCCATGCGAGTTGGCGCGTATATCGATGGGTTCAATCTCTACTACGGCGGCCGATCCCACCTGGGAGTTGCGGGCACCGGCTGGAAGTGGATGAACCTTCGCGCTCTCGTGAGTTGGTATGCGAGGTGGCGAGACGCTGAGGTGCACCGAGTCGTGTACTGCACGGCGCGCGTCAACGATCCCGACGATCTGAATCAGACTCAACGGCAGGCCCTGTACCTCGATGCGCTCCGAGCGTATGGGTCGGTCGACGTGATTGAAGAGGGGTACTACTCTTCCTGGGCCAAAGAACAGGTCATGACTCATGATCCCCCTGGTACCCGCTCCCCCACACCGTTCCGTGATGCTGCGGCTACCTTCTCATGGTCCCCCGAGCTGCGCCTTCGCCGCAATCATGCAGGGCTGATGTTCGCAACGGTACGCAAGCGGGAAGAGAAGGGATCAGACGTCAACGTTGCCACCCACCTGCTGACCGACGTGCTGACGGGTGCGGTGGATGCCGCGATCGTCATTTCGAACGACTCCGACCTGGCGCTGCCCATCCGCACTGCACGTAACTATGTCCCGGTAGGCGTGATCAACCCGCAGAAGTCGAAGCCCCTCGCGGGAGCTCTGAAGGGGAACCCGAGCGACGGCGTCGGCCGGCACTGGTGGGTGAGGCTTGAGACTGAAGCCCTACAGCAGTGCCAGATGCCGGATCGTGTGGGCTCGATCTCAAAGCCTCCTACGTGGTGACGCGCGGGCCGAACTGCTGTATGCTCGGTGCTACCAACCCGTCCTCCTCGTGAGGGCGGGTCTTTTTTGTCGCTAAGTAAGGGCGCGACATGCGTGGCTGCCCGGATAGCGTCCCCGGCTGTTCCAGCCATCGAGCAAGGCGTTCTCCGGGGAGCGAGTCTTGGCGGCGTACACCCGCTCGTCAACGCCCGGGATATGCCAGACGTGGCCGGCGTCGTGCCGTAGCGGCCCAGCTGCACTGTGGAGGTGACCGCTGTCGGTGACGCGCGGGCGGTAGTCGCTTCGATCTTGTGGTTCTGTGGTGGGGAGGGGAACGATGCAGCCCGCGTGTCCCCCACAGGATCAAGCGGGAGTTTTCGCACCTGCCGAGCTGCTGCGGTAGTGAACTGGACCCGATGGGTCACGGCGCCAGGTCGCGGCGAAGTTCCTCGAGCGACACTCGCTCGCCGTCATCGGCAGCCATCGCGTCACGATAGGCCGCGACGTCCTGTGCCATTTCGAACGCCTCGAGCGCCTCCAGGTCAGCCACGCTGATCACCACCGCGGCGAGCTTGCCGTGACGGGTCACGCCAATCCGTTCGCCCGCATACATGGCGCGGCCGAGCACGTCTGAGAGCTGGTTGCGCAACTCTCGAGTCGAGACCTCCTGGCTCACGGTATCCATCTCCTGATCATAGCGCTTTCGTCCATTCTTGAAACTGTGTACACATCTAGTTTTCTGCAGGTCGATCCACACTCCAGAGCACCCTTATCCCTGCCCGCCCGGTCCGGGTCCCTACCCGACCGGCCCGGCGCGGGCTGTGGCGCGCGCCATCTCCTGCCACCCGGGGAGCGGCTGCACGGCGACGGTCGTGGTCACCTGGACCATTCCGCCGTCGCCCACCTCGCAGGCCGCGAGCACGCCACCGTTTCGCTCCACCACTCGGCTCGCCACGTCGCACGGGCTCGGCCCGCCGACGGCGGCGACCTCTCCGGCCGCGAGCGCGCCGAGGTCCGCGGCGGCCTGAGCCTGCCCCCGTGCGGTGATGCCGCGCACCAAGCCACCCACCAACACGGCGAGCACCAAGGCGCCGGCGATCACGCCGAGCATCAGCACGGTCATCGATCCACGATCCCGGCCGGCCCCAGGCGGACCTGGCCTCCTCACCTGCCGCCTCGGCCACGTCATCCGCCGTCTCCGCCCCCTGCGGTCCCGATCGGCGACGACCCCGTGGGCTCGGGCAGCGCGGAGAACACCACATCGGTGTGCAGCACGCCGCTCAGCGGACCGAGTGGCACCTCGGCCGAGACTCGGACATCCACCCACTCCTCGGACCGGGTGATGGTGACCTGGGCGTCGTCGCCAGCCAGGTGCTGCACAATCGCGGCTACCTCTGCCTCATCCTCGCCCAGGGCGGCAGCACGCGCGCCGGCCCGTGCCGCGTCCGCGCACCGCACCTGCATCACGCCGGCGGAGGCAACCACCAGGATCACCACGATCGCCAGCACCACCCCCGGCAGCAGCACCGCGAGCTCAGCGGTCACCGAGCCCCGGTCGCGACTGCCGGATGAAGGGCGCCGGGCGTACCGACGAGGGTGCGGCGCGCGGACGCGGCCCATATCAGCCGCCGATCGACAGCGCCTGGCGGACGATGCCGAGCAACATTCCCCGGACCTCGTCGCTGCGCAGGACGGTCATCAGCAGGGCAGCGAACGCCACCGCGGCGAGCGTGGCAATCGCATACTCGGCGGTTGCCATCCCAGCCTCGGCAGTGCGGCGCACCACCGACCACCGCTGCCGGCCGGCAGCTCGGATCCGGCGCCGCCACGCGGAACGTCCGCAATCGGTATTCATCGGCTCTCCTCTCCTCTGCGGGACCGGTGTTGGTCCCACGAGGTCGAGCCTGACCGCTCCGCCGGATCGCCGCCGGGGCCACTCCCCCGGGGTGTGGACAACCTGGCATCGGGGGTCAGCGCACCTGGCCACCGTGTTCGAAGTCCATGTACCGCGAGTACAGGACGCTCACTTCGTCGTCGAGCTTCGCGATGAGCTCTCGGGCACGACCGTCCTCGGCGAGGTGCAGGTAGCGCTCCTCCTTGATGATCGAGAGGAGCGTGTGCTCGAGCAGCCGATAGGCAGACGGGTCGGAACGCATGGCGCGCAGCTCGTCGAGATAGCCGGTCAGGACGGCCAAGTACGCGCCTCCGGCGAGCCGATGCTCTGCCTTGGTGCGCGTACGCCGGAAGAAGGTGCGCATCTCGCCCGTGAGTCTGACCACGAATCGCTCGAGGCGTCTCTCATCGGCAGGGCTCTGGCTCCCGAACACCTCCACGAAGAGCTCCGCGTCCCGGTAGAAGCCACCCATCGCGGACCTGTCGCGCTGCTCGGCGCCGACGAATGCGACCGGGACGCCTCGTGAGTAGGCGTGCTGGAACTCGGCGAAGTCCGAGCGGCGCAGACCAGGCCCGTGATAGTGCCGCGAAGGCTCTTCGACTCGCGGGCCCTGCGCCCACGACCTCAGGACCGCCGCACTACCTTCCGGATCCTCGACGTGGCTCTCGGCTATTCCGAGCATCGTGTACCAGTCCGCGAGTAGTTCGAGCAGCAGCGCACCATCGGATCGAAAGGTCACCCAGAGGCTCGCTGCGGGCGTGCGCGTCTTACCCCCGGCGTCGGTCATCGCGCCAGTCTTGCAGGCGATTGCCCCCGGAGGGCCCGAAGGAGAGCCACTCCGACGATTCGTGCCCCGTGGCCGCCGAGCCGCCGAACCGCCGAACCGCCGGGCCCAGGATGCGCCCTACCGCCGGGCGAGCTCAGTCACGATCCGCTCGTCGACCGCTCGCCGGGAGGTGAGATAGTGCTCGGAGTCGTAGCTGAACGTGTCATAGCCCAGAGTGCCGTCCTGGTCGATCATCGCCCGCGCGGTCTCGGTGTCGGTCAGGTCCCGGAGCAGCTGCAGCGCCCGATGGTCGGCCATCGCCTGGGCGAACACCCGGTAGCGGATCGAGGCCAGCGCGGTGCCGTCCTCGCCGGGGTAGACGATGAACGCATCGCCCGCCGGGAACGCTCCCCGGGCACTGGTGTCAGTGAACGGGTCCACCTGACCGAGGGAGAACTGGGCGTTCCAGAAGTTGAAGCCCCAGTGCAGGAAGCCTGGTGCAGCGGCGGCGAACAGCTGCCGTCCGAGCACCCGGTTACGCAGTGAAGGCATCGAGATGAACCGGTTCGCGACGTCCCGGTGCTGGGAGACGCAGTAGTAGACCCAGGGACTGACCCCGGCGGCGAGGAACTCCCCCACATGGTTGGTCGCCACGATCGGAGTGTCCACCACCCCCTCCCGGGCGAACGCATAGTCGCTGAGCGCATCGGCCACCAGCGCCCCGTCGAGCAGATCCGCCACCACCTCCCGTGCCGCTCGGTAGTCGGGAAGCATCTGCTCACGTGGTTCGTCGCTGATGTGGAAGATCACCTCACCGCTCCAGTGCTCGGCGAGGTAGGCGCGTAGCTGCGGGAGCAGAGCGGCCATCAGCTCCCGGTACCGCGGGTCAGTGGCCGGCACCTCCCAGCCGAACCACTGCTCGGTGCCCGCGGGCGTGTCCACGTAGATCGCGGGAGTAGCCGTGGCACCCCACTGGGTGAACAGGTGCGCGATCTCCACCGCGCGCATGCCGTGCTTCACGCACAGACGCAACCACCTGCCCAGGAGGTCGAACCGGAACTGGTACCCACCGCCGTCGTGGGAGATCTGCACCAGCTGCACCGGGGTGCGGGTGTGCCCCACGGCCGTGTCCAGCGGCGGGGTCCAGGTGGGGGTGAGCACCGAGTTGACGCCCATGCCGGCCGCGGCGCCGATGAACGCATCGACCACACGCCAGTGCTCCTCCCCGAACGGCTGCACGCGGTAGTAGTCGGCGAGGCAGTCCGCGTGCAGCCAATGGGTGTTGACGATGTCCAGCTCCGGCAGCCGGTGCGGGTGCACCTGCACCGGGATCGTCGTCTGGTGGAGTACGGCGCCGGACTCCGCATCCGAGAGCTGCACCGTCAGCTCGCTGCTCCCGGCGAGTTCCTCGTCGTCGACGCACAGGTCGATCCACAGTGCCCGCCAGTAACCGATCGCCGGCGGGATCGTCGCCTCCGGCCCGAGCGGTCGGAGCAGGTCCGGATACAGCCCCGGAGTGTCCCGCAGGTAGCCCTCGTCGTGGCCGTCGAAGGCGAGCAGCGTGGCCGGTACCAGCTCCACCGTGCTCAGCCGGACGTGCTCGGCCACGGCTCCGCCCAGGCTCACCCGCAGCGCCGGGAGGGCGTTCAGGCTCTCCGTTGCCGGCGGCAGGAACGCGATCTGTACCGACAGCACCTCCCCGAGGAACCCGGAGAGGCTGGCGCCGGCCGCTGCCGGGCGGGGTGGTTCGTCGGCAAACACCTTCGTCAACGAGTCCACGGTGTGAAAGGTCCAGTCCGGGCGCATCGCATTCCTTCGGTAGCGGTGAGAGTCCTTACGGTGTGCCTTCAACTTACGGGGTACGTCGGAACCACTCCGTAAGGCGGTAGCGGTCGGTCGCCTCAGCTCCGGCGCGCGGCCTCCTGCCGCCGGAACTGGACCGGTGAGATACCTACCCGGCGGCGAAACAGTCGGGAGAAGTAGGCCGGATCGTCATAGCCCACCTGGGCGGCGATCGCTGCCACATCGCTGGTGGTGTCGGCGAGCAGTTGCTGGGCACGGCCGAGCCGGGTCTGGATGATGAACTCGTGCGGACTCAGGCCGGTCGCCTCGCGGATGACTGCATGCAGGGTGTCGACAGTCAGCCCGAGGGCGGCGGCACGCTCGGCTACGGACAGCGGCGTGAAGGCCGACTCCAGCAACCCGTCCACAGCCGACCTGGCGCGCTGCCGCGGTCCCCGAGCAGTGGCGTCCAAGGCCATCCCGACCAGCTGCGCCACCACGGTGGCTGCGACGAGCTGCGAGCGCTGGTTCGGCAGCGCCAGCGCTTGGCGCAGTCGAGCAAACGCCTCCCGCAGTCCCGCCAGCTTCCCGGGGTCAGCGGGCCGCACCGGCTGGCTGGGCGGCCAGCCGTCGACGCCGTCGAACACGCGCGTCATCGTGCCCTCGAAGAGTACCCAGTGCTCCCGCCACCCGTCCGGGCCCGGCCCGTAGGCGTGGGCCGCCCCGGGTGTCAGCCAGATGATCGACGGCGCCGGCACCGCGAGTCCGTTCCTGCGATTCTCGTCGAGATAACGCCCGGAGCCCGCGGTCACGAACACCAGTGCGTGCGTGGACAGCCGGCGAAACCGTGGTTCGGGCATCGGACGTCCCCACTGCTGCCCAGCGCCACGGCAGCTCAACCCGCTGTCCCGCAAAGTACGCGCGACGTTCAGGTAGGCAGACCACGGGAGCTCGTCAGCGGAACCCAGCCCTGAATTGTCCAAGTGTTGCTCCTCGATCACCCATGTCCTGCCTCGGGTGACCAGCCTAGGCTGCCGACATGCTCACTTCGAACGGCTATGTGCTGGACGAGCGCCCCGACCGACTCGGCAGCCTCACCGAGACTCCCGACGCCGAACGCCACGATCGAGACGGATTGTGGCAGCGGTTGCGCTCCCAGGGCTATCTGCTGCTCCGGGACCAGATCCCGACCGAAGACGTGCTCGCCTTCCGGGACTTCTACTTCTCCGCGCTGAACGGTACCGGTGTCCTGGACGCCACGACCGACCCGGTCGAGGGGATCGCCGGCGCCGGACCGGTGGACAGTGCCACCTACCGGCGCATCTTGTTCGACGAGATAGTCCCATCGCCGCAGTACCAGGCGTTCTGTGCCTCGCCGGCGGTCGGCGGCTGGTTCCGCTGGTTCCTTGCCGGTGACGTGCACCTGCACCGGCGCAAGATCCTGCGCCACACCCAGCCGGGGGAAAACGGCATCGGCACGGCCACCCAGGCGCACTACGACCTGGTCTACCTGCGTGAGGGCACCGACCGGGTGCTGTCGATGTGGATCCCGCTCGGCGACTGCCCGACCTCGCTCGGCGGGCTGACCTACTTGGAGGGTACCCACCACGCGATCATGGCCGAGGAGCGCGAGGGCCGGCTGAAGCGGCCGGCGGCCTCGATCACGGCCGACCTGCCCGGACTGGCCGAGGAGTACGGCGCCCGCTGGCTGGTCACCGACTACCGCGCCGGCGATGTGATGGTGCATTCGGCTCACCTGGTGCACGCCGCCCTGGACAACGTGGACACGACTGGCCGGATGCGGCTCTCCACCGACATCCGCTACCAGCGGCTGGACGAGCCGATCGACTGGCGCTGGCAGGAGCACTGGCACGACCACGACGGACTCTGACTGGCGCTGGCAGGAGCACCGGCACGACCACGACGGACTCTGACCACAGGTCCGGGGGCATACCGTGCCGATGTCGCGTCCGGCTGGTCTCCAGCGAAGAATCTCCCGGTGGCGGTGGAGCACACCGCCTCAGCCGCCGAATCTCCCGGCGGCAGCGGACCACACCGCCTCAGCCGCCGAACAGCCCGGCGCCGGTGGATAGCAGCACCGGGACCAGCCCGAGCAGCACGAACGCCGGCAGCAGGCACAGGCCGAGTGGCAGCACCAACCGGACGCCGAGCCGAGCGGCTGCCTCCCGCGCCCGGGAGGTGCGCCGCACCCGAACTGTGTCCGCAGCCTGACGCAGCAACGGCACCGGAGAGACGCCACCGGTCCAGGCCGGTTCCAGGGCGTGCTGCAGATTCCGGTATCCCTGCGGCGTCCCGTGCCAGGCCTCCGGCCAGGACGCGCCCAGCCGTAGTGCCGTCACCACTCGGTCCAGTGGCCCGCCTTGCGCCGGCGGGAGTGCCTCGGCGAGCGCCGCCAGGGCACCAGGCACGCTGGCGCCGGCGACCACCGCGGCCCTGGTGATATCCAGCAGGACCGCAGCATCGACCTGCCGCGCCGGTTCACTCGGCCGGCCCTGCCCCGGCACTCCTTGCTCGGCCAGCGAGCGCGGCCCGCACGCCCACGGCAGCACGGCGAGGGCGCTCAGCAGCACCACCGCGACCGCCGCGACCGTGGACATCAGATCCCTGCCTGCTCGGCCCGGCGCACCAGCGCCGCGGACCACTTCCGGCCAAGTGCCATCATCGCCAACCCGAGCAGCAAGCTGGCGGTGCCGGACCCACCGTCTGCGAACACGGCGATCGGATCCACTCCGAGCAGCACCCCGAGGCCGAGCCCGGCGAGCGGCAACCAGGCGAGCAGCCGGGCAGTGGCGCGAGGTGCCGCCATCGCGGTGCGCCGCTGGCCGGCGCCTTCCTCCGCCTCGGCGAGACCCTGGGCGCAGCACTCCAGCACATCGGCCACCGGAGTGCCGAGCCGGTCGGCCACTGCCACCGCGGTGCGCGCCCCGGCCACCGCATCAGCGCGCGGCCCGGTGGGAACCGAATCGGCCAGCTCCGCCAGCGTGGCCGGAGCGCCCGGTTGCCCCGCGAGAGTGGCTTGCCAGGCCGCCGGCAGCGCGGCTCCTGTGCGCAGCCGGGCAGCCACCTCCACCAGCACCGATCCGAACGGCAGGTCAGCTTCACCGTGCTGTCCACCCCGCCCACGCCGACCACTTCGCCAGAGAGGCCCCCGACGCCCGCGTTCCGAAGCAGCAGCGTCGGAGCCGATCGGCACAGTCGCCGCCCGTCCCGCCCGCTGCTGCACACCTCCGGCGGCCGACCGGGCCCGCCGCCCCGGCGCCGTCAGCAACGCCACGGCCACCGCGACCAGCAGCACCGGCAGCACCGGCAGCCACGTACTCATCCCGCCTCCGCCCAGGTGGCCGCATCCAATCGCCGGGCGAGCTGTTGCCAGGCCGCGGCGGGCTCCAGATCGCCTGCCTGACCCCGGACCAGGGCGAGGTCGCTGCGCAGCCCACCTGCGCCGTCGCCGGTGAACACCGCCACCTGAGCAAGATGGCGACCCTGGGCGTCCCGGTGCAGGTGCAGCACCGCATCGACCGCGCTGAGCGCTTGGACCGCCACCGCCGACGGGGAGAGTCCCGCCAGTGCACCGAGCGCGACCAGTCGGGCCGGCACATCCGATGCGGCATTGGCGTGCACTGTCGCCCAGCCGCCGTCGTGGCCGGTGTTCAGTGCGCCGAGCACCTCCCGCACCTCCGCGCCGCGGCACTCCCCCAGCACCAGCCGGTCCGGGCGCATCCGCATCGCCGTGCGCACCAGCTGCGCCAGGTCGACCTCGCCGGCGCCCTGCACGTTGGCGCGGCGGACCTGCAGGTGCAGCACATGCGGGTGGGTGGGGCGCTGCTCGGTGGCCTCCTCGATGCAGATGATCCGTTCGGTGCTGGGCACCCGGGAGAGCATGCTCGCCACCAGGGTGGTCTTGCCGCTCCCGGTGGCGCCACTGACCAGCACGTTCGCGCGCAGCGCCACCAGCGCCTCGAGCACCTGCACACCGCGCGGCCCAGTCAGACCGGCCTCGGCCAGCTCGGGCAGGGTGAACGCCCGGCGCCGGATCGTGCGCAGCGAGATCACCGCACCCTCGGCGCTGAGCGGAGCGAGTACGGCGTGCAGGCGGGTGCCGTCCGGCAGCCTGCCTTCTGCGACTGGCGCCGCGTCATCCAGGCGCTGGCCGGCGGTCCCGGCCAACCGGGTGGCCAGCCGCCGCGGGTCCGGCAGCCGGTCCCGCTCCACGGTCAGGCCCCGGCCGCGGTCCACCCACACGCTGCCGTCACCGTTGATCAGCACGTCGGTCACGGCCGGATCCTCCAACAGCGGCTGCACCACCGGCCCCGCCCCGAGCAGCTCGGTCCGCGCCGCCCGGTCCAGGTCGAGCTGAGCGGCATCGGTACGCACCCCCGGAGTGGCGCGAACCGCCCGGGTGACCGCACCCGGGCCCGGTGGTGATCCGCCGCCTCCGGGACCACCAGCACCGATCACACGCCGGCGCACCTGCTCGATTCCGGAGCCGGACATCAGGAGGCCAGCCCGAGGTCGGCGACCAACCGGCGAGCGCCACGGATCAACGCTCCGCGCCGGTTGTCCCCCGGTGCCACCCCGCGTTCGACTCCAGCCTGCAGGCCCCGTTCGGGGCGCATCGCCACGGCGAGCGGCACCCCGGCCGCCTCGGCGATCTCGGCCGGAGTGAGGCCGCCGGGTGCTGGCCCGCGCACCACGAGCCGGGCCTGGACCCCCTCCCAGGCGCTGCGGGCGGCGCGGACCGCCTCACCGGTCACCACATCGCAGGTGGCGACGATCAGCACCAGCGCGCAGTGCATCGCCCAGTGCGCGTCCGCTCGCGGTACGTCCAACACCACAACGTCGTGCCCGGCCGCGAGCGCGTCGACCGCGCCCAGCGCCAGCGACTGCGCCGGGCCGCCGCGCCAGTCCGCGGAGAGCACGTGCACCCCGCGCCAGACCGGCAGGGCCTCCTCCAGCGCCCGGCCGGGCAGGGTGCCGTCACTGCCGTCCAGGTCCGCCCAGCGCAACCCACCCTCGTGCTCGATGCCCAGGGTCAGGTCCAGCCCCGGGCCGCTGCGGTCCAGGTCCACCAGGGCGACGGCGAGCTGTTCGTTCACGCAGGCCCGGGCGAGCACTGCCGCCAGGGAGGAGGCCCCGACCCCACCACGGGCGCCGACCACCCCCACCACGGTGGCCCGGCGCGGCTGGCAGGCCGAGCGTGCCCGGGTGAGCAGTTCTTCCGCCTGCGCGGGCAGAGCAAGCGGGCGACCGCCGTCGGGCATGGTGAGCTCCGACAGACCCACCCACACCGCGCGCCGGCCCGGGGCAACCCAGAGTTCGTCCTCGGCCTGCAGTTCGGCGGCGCTGTCCAGCAGCAGCGCGGCCCGCGGCGCCAGGGACCCGGGCGGATGGATCACCACCGGGATATCGGCGAGCGCGAGCACCGCCCGCACCTCCTCGATCAGCTCGGCATCCGCCGAACGCAGCGCTACTGCTCCTGCCGTCTGGTCCATCGGATCTCCCGTTCCGTTGCTGCGTGCCGATCTCAGGATGGCCGGGGCCGGGCGGACCGTGCGGATCGCTGCGAGGGGGTTGTGGACAACGTGGCACGACGGCGGAGGTGGAGGTGGTCTGCTCCGTTCCTCTTTCGCACGGGGTAGGGAGGGTGTATACAAGAAGAACAACTTCATCTGGGAGTGGGAACCCACGCGCGTTTGGTCCACGTGAAGGACCGGTCGAGCGGGCTTGCCCGGTACGACCACCTGAGGATGCACGCCTGATAGCCCGCACCAGTGAAGGTGACAACGGCGCTTCGCACGAGGCGCCGTTGTTGCGTTCCGGGCCGCTGGTTGCGCTCGGGGCCGTCCGCGCCGTTCGGCGGCGATGGCAGCCCACCGGCGCGCCCCTGCCCGTCCTCGGCCGATGCGTCGCTACCGTGATTGCATCACCCACCGTGGAGGACACAGTGAGCACCGTCCCGCCGAACAGCAACGACCCCGACGAGACGCCCGACGTCGCCCCGGAGACGTCGGCCGTCCCGCCGCCCGCGCCGCCGGCACCGACGCAGGAACCGCCGGCCGGGGAGATCCCGGGAACAGCCGCGCCCGAATCTGCTCCGGGTGCTGCGGAGAACGATCTGCCCGCGGCGGCTTCTCCCGCTGCGCCCGCTGGTGCGGGTGCTGGTGCGGGCGTGCACCCTGGTGCGGGTGCTGGTGCGGGCGTGCACCCTGGCGAGGGAGTGCACGCTGCCGCACCGCCCGCGAGCGACCCCACCGCGAGCGACCCCACCGCGAGCGAGCCGGCCACGAGCGCTTTCCCGGCTGAGGAGACCGCAGCCGTCCCCACTGGCGGGACGCCAGCGCCGATCCGCGAGGATCCGGCTACCCGTCAGCTCCCCACTGAGGAGGAGGACGAGGCGCTGCGCGCCGAACGTGCGCGCCGGTTCGGCCGAGTCGCCTCTTCCGGGAGTGACCCCGTGGAGTCGGACCACTCGGACACGGTCGTGGCTGGTGGCGCTGCCGCGGGCGCAGGAGCGGGTGCGGGTGTCGGGTATGCAGCGGCCTCCGACCCCGACCGGACGACCGCGCTCCCGGCCGACGGCACTGCTGTCGCCGCGGAGGATGACGACCCGTTCCGCGACTTCGACGAGGGGCCACGCTCCCGTGCCGCCGCGCACTGGTGGGGCATCCTGATCGCCGTGGTGTTCGGGCCGGTCACCTGGTACCTGATCGCCGATGGTGGCGAGCGGATCTCCTACGCGCTCAGCCAGAACCTCGAGTCGATCAACGTGATGGGGCTGGTGGAGCTCGGCGGTGGACTGCTCACCTTGATCCTCTTGCTGATGGCGGCCCGGTGGTCCTCCGTGGGCTCGATCATCATCGGCTCGATCGGCGCCCTGATCGGTGCTGCGTTCCTGGTGATTCCGCAGATCGTGGCCGACTTCCTCGCTTCCCAGTCGATGATCTTCGACCGGCTCGGGCAGTTCGGCACGAACGTCTTCGACCACCTCGTCGCCGACGGGCACTCCGGCCGGCTGCTGGTCTACGGCGTCGCGTTCATCTTCATCGGCGTGGTCTCCCACGGGGCGCGGCGGCAGGGGCGGCGCGAGGAGCGCCGCAGGGCCGCCCTCGGTCTCTGACCGTTCGACCGCTCTGGAGAAGCAGGTCCTGCCCGACTGCGGGCAGGGCCTGCTGTCGTTTCACGGCCGCGGGTCGCTCACCTGGCCGTGCCCGGTGAAGGTCTGAGGCACCACTCGCGGCCGACCGCCGGACGCAACCTCGGGGCCACCGGCCGCAGTCCTGCGGCCTTCGGACGATCGCACTTCGGTCTCGGCGCCATCAGGCATAGGCTGAGCGGGTACACACACGCACCACAGAAGCTGCTCGGAGGAACTGTGACCGACCACAACCCCGCTCTGGAGAACCTGCTCACGGAGACCCGCTCGTTCCCGCCCAGTGCCGAGTTCGCCGCTCAGGCGAACTCCACGCCGGAGCTGTACGAGCAGGCCAAGGCGGACCGTCTCGAGTTCTGGGCCGACCAGGCCCGGCGCTTCCTCACCTGGGACAAGCCGTTCAGCGAGGTCCTCGACTTCTCCGATGCGCCGAAGGCGCGCTGGTTCGGTGACGGCACGCTGAACGCGACCTACAACGCCGTCGACCGGCACGTGGAGGCGGGCAACGGGGACCGGGTCGCGATCCTGTTCGAAGGTGAGCCCGGGGACACTCGCGAGATCACCTACGCCGACCTCCAGCGTGAGGTCTCCCAGGCGGCCAACGCGATCGAGGCGCTGGGGGTGACGACCGGGGACCGGGTGGCCATCTACCTGCCGATGATCCCCGAAGCGGTCATCGCCATGCTCGCCTGTGCCCGGATCGGTGCCACCCACTCGGTGGTGTTCGGCGGCTTCTCCGCCGAAGCCCTGTACTCCCGGATCATCGACGCCGACGCCAAGCTGGTGATCACCGCCGACGGCGGCTACCGCCGCGGCAAGCCCAGCTCGCTCAAGCCCGCAGTGGACGAGGCGCTGACCAAGGGCACCACCACAGTGACCAACGTGCTCGTGGTGCGCCGCACCGGGCAGGACGTCGCCTGGACCGATGGGCGCGACATCTGGTGGCACGAGGCGCTCGAGGCGGCCTCGGCCGAGCACACCCCGGTGCCGGTGGAGGCCGAGCACCCGCTGTTCATCCTCTACACCTCCGGCACCACCGGGAAGCCCAAGGGCATCCTGCACACCACGGGTGGTTACCTCACCCAGGCGGCCTACACCACCTACTACACCTTCGACCTCAAGCCGGAGTCGGACGTGTACTGGTGCACCGCCGACGTCGGCTGGGTCACCGGCCACTCCTACGTCACCTACGGACCGCTGATCAACGGCGCCACCCAGGTGATCTACGAGGGCACCCCGGACACCCCGCACAAGGGCCGCTGGTGGGAGATCGTGGCCAAGCACAAGGTGACCATCCTCTACACCGCCCCGACCGCGATCCGCACCTGCATGAAGTGGGGCGAGGACGTTCCGGCGGAGTTCGACCTGTCCACGCTGCGGGTGCTGGGCAGCGTGGGCGAGCCGATCAACCCGGAGGCCTGGATGTGGTACCGCCGGGTAATCGGCGGCGACCGGACCCCGGTGGTGGACACCTGGTGGCAGACCGAGACCGGGGCGATCATGATCTCCCCGCTGCCCGGTGTCACCGCCGCCAAGCCGGGCTCGGCCCAAACCGCACTGCCCGGTATCGAGGTGGAGATCTGGGACGACGCGGGCAAGGCGGTCGGTCCTGGTGGCGGTGGCTACCTGGTGATCAACGAACCGTGGCCGTCGATGCTGCGCGGGATCTGGGGCGATGAGGAACGGTTCAAGGAGACCTACTGGTCCCGCTTCCCCGGCACCTACTTCGCCGGCGACGGTGCGAAGTTCGATGACGACGGCGACGTGTGGCTGCTCGGCCGGGTGGACGACGTGATGAACGTGTCCGGGCACCGGCTGTCCACCACGGAGATCGAGTCCGCGCTGGTCTCGCACGAGTGGGTGGCCGAGGCCGCTGTCGTAGGCGCCAAGGACGACACCACCGGTCAGGCCGTGGTGGCGTTCGTGATCCTGCGAGGCGAGGCGCTCGAAGCAGCCGAGGCCGAGGGCGGGGACAAGGTGGTCGGCGCGTTGCGGGCGCACGTGGCCGGTGAGATCGGCCCGATCGCCAAGCCGCGCTCCATCCTGGTGGTCGCCGAGCTGCCGAAGACCCGCTCCGGCAAGATCATGCGCCGGCTGCTGCGGGACGTGGCCGAGAACCGCGAGGTGGGCGATGTCACCACGCTCGCTGACAGCACCGTGATGGACTCCATCTCTGCCGGGATGGCCGGCGGCGGCGACTGACCCGCCTCCCCACGGCGGAAGGCCGGTGCCCGGATTCGTCCGGGTGCCGGCCTCGTCATTTCGGCCGACGGCGGATCCACCTGGCGGCTGATTCCCCGCCACCACCCGCGCGGGTAACCTCGCACCTGTGAGCGTCGATCCGTCCATCATTCTGCGGGAGGGCCCGTGGTCTCACCGGATGGTGGCCGCGAACGGGGGGCGGTTCCACCTGGCGGTCTCCGGTGCGCACGACGGCGAAGCTCCCCTCGTGGTGCTCCTGCACGCCTTTCCGCAGTTCTGGTGGGCATGGCGGGCCCAGCTGGCCGGTCTGGCCGCACGGGGCTACCGGGTCGCCGCGATGGACCTGCGGGGATACGCCGGGTCGGACAAGCCGCCCTCGGCGTACGCGGTGCCCTCCATGGCGGCCGACGTCCGTGGGGTGATCCGCTCGCTCGGGGCGGCCTCCGCCGTCGTGATCGGTCACGGCCTGGGCGGGCAGGTGGCCTGGTCCATGCCGGCGATCGCACCCCAGGTGACCCGCGCCGTCGGCGTGCTCTCTGCCCCGCACCCGGTGCCGCTGCACCGGCAGACCGGCCGAGTAGCCACCTCGGCCACCATGAAGACGCTCAGCTACTTCCAGGTGCCCTGGTTCCCGGAGCGTTCGATCACCCAGAGGGACCTGGTGGCTCGGCTGCTGGCCGACTGGAGCGCCCCTGGCCACAGCTGTGAGCACGTGGACCTGTACACCGACGCGATGCGGCTGCCGTTCGTGGCGCACAGTGCGATGGAGCAGTTGCGGTGGTCGGTGCGGTCCACCCCGCGCCTGGATGGGCGGCGCTATCTCGCGGCGGTGAACCGGCCGGTGACGGTGCCGGTGCTGAGCCTGTACGGCGGTGCGGACCCGGTCTACCGGCGCGGTGCCTATCACCGGGACAAGGACTATGTGCGCGCCCGCTACTCCCAGGTGAGTGTGGACGGTGCCGGGCATTTCCTGCCCGAAGAGGCCCCGGAGGAGGTCACCGAGCTGCTTGCCGAGTGGCTCGAGGGTCTGGACTGACCACTCGCCCCGCAGGCGTCGCTCGATGATCGAGCGCCCTCAGTCGCGGTGCCTGTAGCGTTGCGGGCAGCCCGCAGGCTGGAAGAATGGCAGACTGTGGCTGACCTCACACCGAGACGAAGGGAACCTCACGATGGACGAGGCCGTGGTCCGATCCGCTCCGCTCTTCGCCGAGCTCAGCGATGAGAGCTATCGCGCGGTCCGGGAGCGCACCACCGAACTCACGTTCCGTCGTGGCGAGGAGATCTTCCACGAGGGCGCCCAAGGTGACCGGTTGTTCGTGATCGGGTCTGGGAAGGTCAAGCTTGGTCATATGGCGCCCGACGGGCGCGAGCACCTGCTCGCCATCCTCGGTCCCGGGGAGATCCTCGGTGAGGTGTCTCTGTACGACCCGGGCAAGCGCACTGCGACCGCGACCGCGCTGGCCACCAGCGGGCTGGTCGAGCTTTCCCACCAGGGTCTGCTGAAGATCCTGGACGCTCGACCCGAGGTCTCCCAGCACCTGCTGCGTTCCCTCGCCCTGCGACTGCGGCGGACCAACAACAAGGTCGCCGACCTGATCTTCTCCGATGTGCCCGGCCGGGTGGCGAAGGCGCTGCTGGACCTGGGCCGCCGGTTCGGCGAGCGCACCGAGTCCGGGCTGCGCGTCACCCACGACCTCACCCAGGAAGAGCTGGCCCAGCTGGTCGGTGCCACCCGGGAGACGGTGAACAAGGCGCTGGCGGAGTTCTCCAACCGCGGCTGGCTGCAGCTCCAGGGCCGGACCGTGGTGCTGGTCGACATCGACCGGCTCACCCACCGGGCCCGCTGAGCACCAGCCTCCCAGCTCGGCCTACCCGCCAGCTGAATCCATTCGCTCGTTAGTTGGCCCGCCCGGTCGTGCATTGCGGTAACGCACGGGCGGGCCGAGTAACGACCTGCTGTCGCGAGCGCACCGAGTCACGACCTGTTGTCGCGAGCGCACAGCCCCGGTCAGGCCACCTCGAGGATGAGCTCCACCTCGACCGGTGCGTCCATCGGGAGCACAGCCACGCCGACGGCGGAGCGGGCGTGCACTCCGGCGTCGCCGAAAATCTCCTGCAGCACCTGGGAGGCGCCGTTGATCACCTGGGGCTGTCCGGTGAAGGTCACGTCGGAAGCGACGAACCCGACCACCTTGACCACCCGGGTGATCTTCTCCACGTCCCCCACCAAAGACGCAGCCGCGGCGAGACCGTTGAGGGCAGCCTGGCGGGCCAGGGCCTGTGCCTGCTCCGGGTCGACCAGGCCCACCCCGGTCCCGACCTTCCCGGTCGCCGGCAGTTCACCGTTGACCATCGGGAGCTGGCCCGCGGTGTAGACCAGGTCGCCCTGGCGCACCGCGGGCACATAGGCAGCCACCGGCGGAACCACCTCGGGAAGGGTGAGCTCGAGCTCCGCGAGGCGTGCGGCGACGCTCACTGCTTCTCCCGCTTCAGGTAGGCGACCAGGCCCTGGCCGTCGGGCCCGGGCACCACCTGAACGAGTTCCCAGCCGTCCTCACCCCACTGGTCGAGGATCTGCTTGGTGGCGTGGATGATCAGCGGAACAGTTGCGTATTCCCAGCGTGTCATGCCAGTGATGTTACGCACCCCGCGCGACGGCCGCCGGTACGTCCGACAACGGCGGTGTCGCCGATCCCGGCGGCGCCCCCGAATCCGAGGCCGCCGGCGACGCAGGATCGGTACGGCGCCGCGGGCGAGGAGCCGGCCACCGTCGGCCGATCTCCTCGCTGATCTCGGTCCGATCGACCCCGTCCAGGGTGCTCCGCCAGGACTCCACTGCGGGCGCGCGGCGCAACAGTGCGCGACGCTCCCGTTCGGTCATCCCGCCCCAGACTCCGTACTGGATCCGGTTGTCCAGGGCGTCGACTAAGCACTCCAACCGCACCGGACAGTCGAAACAGACCTCTCTGGCCTGGCGCTGCGCTGCTCCCTGGACGAATAGGTCGTCCGGAGAACGCTGGGCGCAGGCGGCCCGAAGAGTCCACTCCTCATCGAACTTCGCGTTCACTTCCCCACCTCTCTACGTTGAGCGGCTTTTGTGCCAAGGCCCCTCCTTGGCAACTTCTTGACTGATTCTAGGGGATGAGATGCCACTTGGTGCAACTGCCCCCTTGTTGGTCTCTGCGTTATACACCTTTCTCGCGGGTTTGTCAGTTCCTGCACGGGGTTCCCAGTTTTGCGCCGTACCCTAGAGGCCATGCCTCCTACGTCGCGATCGACCTCTCGCACGGTCAATTCCGCACAGCTGGTCTCGATGTTCCTCGCGTTCCTGATGGTCGCGGGGGTCGGTGGCGTCCTCTCCGCCGGGTTCATGATGCCGGCGGTAGCGACGCTGGGTGCGGCCACCGACGCTGGTGACCGGTTGTTCGAGGAACTGCCCACAGAGCTGGGCAGCGAGGAGATGTCGCAGCAGACGGTGATGTACGCCGCCGATGGCTCGGTCCTTGCCCGGCTCTGGGACTGGAACCGGATCAGCGTCGAGCTCGACCAGGTGGCCGAGCCGATGCGGGACGCGGTGGTGGCCACGGAGGACCGGCGCTTCTACGAGCATGGCGGCGTGGACCCGGAGGGCATCATGCGCGCCGCCGTGCAGAACCTCCTCGGCACCAGCACGCAGGGTGGTTCCACGCTCACCCAGCAGTACGTGAAGAACGTCCTGATCGAGGCGGGCCGGCGCACCGAGGACGCCGAGGCGATCGAAGCGGCCACCGAGACGAGCATGGGGCGCAAGCTGCGCGAGGCCAAGCTGGCGATCGCGCTCGAACAGCAGCGCAGCAAGGACGAGATCCTGCAGGGCTATCTGAACATCGCCCAGTTCGGCCCGTCGCAGTACGGGGTCGAGGCGGCCTCGCGCTACTACTTCAGCCACCGCGCCGCGAACCTGACGGTCGCTGAGTCCGCGCTGCTCGCCGGCATCACCCAGTCGCCGGGAAAGTGGGACCCGGTGCGCAACCCGGAAAATGCCGAGCGGCGGCGGAACACCGTTCTCGGTCTGATGCTCGGTCAGGAGATGATCACCGAAGAGCAGTACAACGAGGCGATCGAGATCCCGATCGATGACATGCTGGAAGTGAACCCCACACCGCGTGGGTGCGACACCGCCGGCAGTGCCGCGTACTTCTGCGACTACGTGCGAGCGGAGATCCTCTCCGACCCCGCTTTCGGGGAGACTCGAGCTGAGCGGGTGCAGCTGCTGCAGACCGGCGGCTTGCAGATCCAGACCACGATCAACCCGGAGATGCAGCACGAGGCGTGGGATTCGCTGCGAGACGCGATCCCGGTCGACGACGAGTCCGGGATCTCCAACGCGATGTCCACTGTGGAGCCGGGCACCGGACGCATCCTCGCGATGGCACAGAACACGCATTACGGATCGCCTACCGATGACGATCCACGTGCCACCCAGGTGAACTACAACGGCGACCAGGCACACGGTGGCTCCCGAGGATTCCAGACCGGGTCGACGTTCAAGGCGTTCATCCTCACCCAGTGGCTCATCGACGGGCACTCGCTACAAGACATGGTGGATGGTTCGCAGGGCCAGCACTTCTCCCGATCATCCTGGGACACCTGTCTGCCTGAGCACGCCGACGACTACGACCCGAAGAACCTGGAAGGGATCGGGACCGGGCCGATGCGAGTGCTCGCGGCCACCGAAGAGTCGGTGAACACCGCATTCGTGAACATGTCGAACCAGATGAACCAGTGCGACATCGCCGACACGGTGCAGTCGATGGGCTACCACCACGCGACGGTCAACCCGGGCGAACAGTACGTCACCTCCTCCGGGGCCACCTATGGCGACTACTCGATGGCGGTCATCCCGTCGATGGCACTCGGCGCGAACGAGGTGGCGCCGCTGACGATGGCGGAAGCGTTTGCCACCTACGCGTCCGGTGGTATCCACTGCCGGCCTATCGCGATCGACTCCGTCACCACAGCAGATGGTGAAGACCTCGAGGTGCCAGAAGCCGGCTGCGAAAGGGCGCTCGACCAGTCCATCGCGAACGCGATGAACTATGCGCTGAACCACGTGGTCTCCGACGGTGCTACCGGTGAGAACGCCGTCCTCGACGACCGCCCGGCCGCCGGGAAGACCGGTACCGCAAACGACGACTCCGCGGCCTGGTTCGTCGGATACGTCCCGCAGATGGCCACTGCCGTCTGGGTGGGATACTCCGAGGCAACCGGCTCGATGATGGACACGACCATCGACGGCACGTTCTACAACCTCGTCTACGGTGGCCGGATCGCTGCCCCGATCTGGCAGGACTACATGAGCGAGGTCACCGACGGTATGGAGGTCCAGGAGTTCGAGGACCCGAACGACGATGAGGTCTACGGCGACCGGGAACCGGTGCCGAGTGTCGCCGGGATGTCCAGTGATGACGCTGCTGACCGGCTCAGTGGGGCTGGCTTCAACCCCCAGGAGGGCGACAGCGAGCACAGCGACGACGTGTCCGAAGGTTCGGTGATCTCCACCAGCCCGTCCTCCGGTTCCCGGGTGTCGCCGGGTTCCACTGTCACGATGACGATCAGCTCCGGACCCGAACCGGACGACGATGACGATGACGACGGCGGGAACGGGAACGGCGGCAACGGCAATAACGGCAACGGCAACAACGGGGGCAACGGCAATAACGGCAATGGCAACGGCAATGGCAATGGGGGCAACGGCAACAATGGCAATAACGGGAACGGGAACGGCGGGAACAGGGACGATGACTGACCTCGCCGCACCGTGCTGAGTGCTCTCCCCGGCCGGCCGCTTCGGCGAGCCGCCGGCGTGCTGGCCGGTGCTGCCGCAGTCGGCCTGACCTGGTCACTGGTCGAGGCACAGGCGTTTACCGTGCGCCGAGTGCACGTCCCGGTACTGCCCGCGGGGGCGGACCCCATCCGGGTGCTGCATCTGTCCGATCTGCACCTCCTCCCCCGCCAGGGCCGCAAGATCGGCTGGCTGCGCGATCTGGAGGCGCTGGAGCCGGACGTGGTGGTCAACACCGGTGACAACATGGCCCACCGCGAGGCGCTGCCGGCGGTGCTCGCGGCGTTGGAGCCGCTGTTGCAGCGGCCCGGCGTTTTCGTGATGGGGTCGAACGACTACTTCTCACCCAAACCGAGCAACCCGGCCCGCTACCTGCTGCCGGACCCGCGCCGGCGGCAGGATGACGAGCAGGGCGAGGAGCGCGCCGAGGACCTGCCCGGGCGGGAGCTCGGCTATGCCTTCGCGGCATGCGGCTGGCAGGACCTGACCAACCAGTCGGGTTCGCTCGAGGTACGCGGTCAGCGCTTGGACTTCATCGGTGTGGACGATCCGCACCTGGATCGAGATGAGTTGCCCCAGGCATGGCCGGCCCGGGCGGAAACGGGCGACAGCGGGACCTCCGTGCCAGCGCAGGAAGCGTTGCGTATCGGTGTGGCTCATGCCCCTTACCTGCGGGTGCTCCGCGGGATGCAGGGGCTGGGCTGCGAGCTGGTGCTGGCCGGCCACACCCACGGTGGCCAGCTCTGCCTGCCCGGCTACGGCGCCGTCGTGACCAATTGCGATCTGAACACCGGCCGCGCCAGTGGCCTGCACCCATGGCCCGGCGAGGCGCCTGGGCCGGGGAACCTGTGGCTGCACGTGAGCAACGGGATGGGCACCAATCCGTACACCCCGGTGCGCCTCGCCTGCCGCCCCAGCGTGACCCTGATGACGCTGACGGCGCCCAGCTCGTGAGTGGGATTACTGGTGCCATGACACCAGTCATCCCACTCACGAGTTGACCATGTGATCCCGACCACAGGCCAGTTTCACTCCGAGGGTGCAGAGACGCTATCCTGACCAGGCTGCATCGGGGTGTGGCGCAGCTTGGTAGCGCGCCTCGTTCGGGACGAGGAGGTCGCAGGTTCAAATCCTGTCACCCCGACTGATAAGGCTGAGGACCACCCGAGGAACGAGGGTGGTCCTCAGCCTTTTGTGGCACTGCAGGAGCCGGAGCGCTAGCGACGGCTCCTGTCACCCCGCGCTTCCGCAAGCGATGCCCCGCTATCCACAGCCCCCACCGTCCACCGCTGCGGCGTCGGGTGTCACACCGCCACAGTGGTCCTGTGGGAGAGAGTGACAGCCGACCCGACGAGGAGCACCATGGGTGTCATGACGGTGATGCCGCGAACGGGCGGGGAGTGGACGGTCGATGACCTCGACCGCCTCCCCGACGACGGCCTGCAGTACGAACTCCTCGACGGGTTGCTGCTCGTGACGCCCGCACCTGTCCCGGTTCATCAGCGCGTCATCGGGAACCTCTATCTGCTCCTGCGGGCTGCCTGCCCGCCGGGGTACGAGGTGTTCCTCGCGCCGCTGGACTGGCGCCCGGATCTGCGCACCTCGCTCCAGCCCGATCTGCTCGTGGTGCGCAACGAGGACGTTGGGCCGGCGAACGTCACCGCTCCCCTGGTGCTCGCCGTCGAGGTCCTCTCCCCGTCCACGCGGCGCAAGGATCTCGTGCTGAAGCGCTCGAAGTACGAGGAGTGCGGGGTGAGCCACTACTGGATCATCGACCCGGTCGAGCCGTCCCTGCTCGCGCTCGACCTCGACGACGACAGGTACGTCACCAGCATCGAGGTTCGCGGCACGGATCGCGCGGACCTCGACCGGCCGTTCCCGATCACCGTGGTTCCGGGCGACCTCGTCCGTCCGGCACCGTAGCTCCGACCCCGAAGTAGGTACCCCCAGTTCGATAGGTGGCCTGCGGAGGTGGGCGCGGCTTCCACAGCGACGGGTCACTTGGCGTCCTGAACCGGGCGTTCCGTCACTTCCGAGCCCGGCCGCGCAGCCCGAGGAGGACCGTCAGCCCGACCACCAGGTGCAGGGCCATCAGCCCGCCGATCGCGGCCGCGCTGACTCCACCGAGCGCCCCCAGCAACGAACCGGCGAGCACTACGCCGGCAAGCACCGTCCAGACCCGGCGAGCGTGGATCGTCACCCGTTCCAGCAGAGCCAGTGACGCCCATCCGGCCGCCCCGGCCAGCAGCGCGGCGAACACGATCGCCGCCGGACCCACAGCCCTGATGGCCGATCCGGTCTGAGCGCGCAGGTCGATCCCGAGCAGCGGGTCGAGCACAGCCCAGGTGAGCAGGCCGGCGAGCACGGTCACGCCCAGCACAGCGAGCCGGCGACGGCCACGGTGCTCGGTACGCGTGGCGGTCGCGGTAGTGGTCGATGTGGTCATGGTCGATCTCCTCAGGTCTGGCACCAGTGACGGCGGTGCACGGGGTGTGACGAGTCCTCACCCTGTTCCCCAGGCCAGGCAGGCGGCATCGGTCACCCGGCTATCGCGGCGCGCCTCATGACGGGGCCATTACCGACTTTCGGCTGTAGTCGCCCCGGCCCGCACCGCCTAGTCTCAACCAGGTCATGAACCCCAGCTCTGCCCGGTCAGCCCGCGCCGCACGCACCACCGGCGATGCGATCCTCATTGGTGCCACGCTGGTTCTCGGGGTGCTCACCCTGATCGGGGAATGGGCTCAGACCGCCGCCGCCCCATTGATTCTGGACTGTGCCGTGCTGGGGGTCTCGGTGGCGCTGATGCCGGTGCTGAACCGCCGACGGCTCCTCGGCGCCGGCCTGCAGGCGGTGCTCGCGGCGCTCTCCCCTGCGGGTACTCCGGGTTCGACCATCGCGACGATCAATACTGCCTGGCGGGAGCGGTTCTGGCCGGCTGCTGCCCTGGCCGCCGCTGGGGTGGCCGCGCACCTGCTGCGCTGGATCTGGCGCCCCTATCCGGGCCTGACGTTCGGTTGGTGGGTGATCCTGGTGCTCGCGGCGCATGCGGCACTGTTCGGCTGGGGCGCCCAGGCGCGCGTCCGTCAGCGCCTGATCGCCTCGCTCGCTGAGCGTGCCCGGCGGGCGGAGACGGAGCAGGCCCGGCGGGTCGCCGAGGCACGGGCCCAGGAGCGCACGCTGATCGCCCGGGAGATGCATGACGTGCTCGCGCACCGGTTGTCGCTGCTGGCCACCTACGCCGGTGCGATGGAGTACCGCCCGGACGCACCCGCCGAGCAGCGCGCGCAAGCGGCCGGGGTGATCCGGACCGGCGTGCACGAGGCCCTGGAGGAGCTTCGGGAGGTGATCGCCGTGCTCCGGGACGACCCCGCCGAGGCAGGCGAAGACGGCACCCGCCCACAGCCCACGCTCGGCGACCTGCCCGCCCTGGTAGCCGAGTGCCGCAACGCCGGCATGCAGGTCACGGTGACGGACGAGACCACGGGGGATCCGCCGTCGACGATCGGACGAGCCGCCTACCGGATCGTGCAGGAGGCACTCACGAATGCCCGCAAGCACGCGAGCGGCGCCCCGGTGGCGATCACGCTGGCCGGCGATGCCGGGCAGGGCGAGCTCACTGCGTGCGTGAGCAATCGGTTGATCGCCGACGGCGGAGCTCGCCTTCCCGGGTCCGGTACCGGACTCGTGGGGCTGGCCGAGCGTGCCCGCCTGGTCGGCGGACAGCTGGAGCACCGGGCCGGCCCGCAGGACTTCGAGGTGGAGGCCCGGCTACCGTGGAGGTGATGACAACCCCTGTGCGGCTGCTGCTGGTGGACGACGACCCGTTGGTGCGGGCCGGGCTGGCGATGCTGCTCGGTGGGGACTCCGGAATCGAGGTGGTGGCCGAGGCCGGCGATGGCGCCGAGGTGCCCGCTGCCGTGGATGCCCACCACCCGGACGTGGTGCTGATGGATCTGCGGATGCCCCAGGTGGACGGGATTCGCGCCACTGCCCGGCTCCGGGCCCGGCCGAACCCGCCGGAGGTGGTGGTGCTGACCACCTTCGACTCCGACGACAACGTGCTCCGGGCGCTGCGCGCCGGGGCCAGCGGATTCCTGGTCAAGGATGCCCCGCCGGAGCAGATCGTCTCCGCGGTGCAGCGGGTGGCAGCCGGTGAGCCGATCCTCTCCTCCGGGGTGCTGCGCCGGCTGATGGACCAAGCGATCGACAGCTCCGGATCGGCCGATCAGGCGCGCGCGGCACTGGGCCGGCTCTCCCCGCGGGAGCGCGAGGTGGCAGTGGCGGTGGGTCAGGGGCAGTCGAACGCGGAGATCGCGGCGGCGCTGCTGATGAGCATGGCCACCGTCAAGGCGCACATCTCCCGGATCCTGACCAAGCTGGATCTGAACAACCGCACCCAGGTGGCGCTGCTGATCCGGGACGCCGGCCTGGACTGACCCACCCTGCACCGGGGTGCCGGCACCGGCACCGGCACCAGCGCCCCCACACCAGCACCGGAACCCGCTCGCGGCACCGGAACTCGCGCAACACCACACCCGGAACTCGCGCACCACCACCCCCGCACCCACTCGCCCCGCCCACCGGCAACGGAGGCAACCTGTGGGATCGGAGCCAAGGTAGAGACTGACTCCGATCCCGCAAGGTACCTCCGGCGCGGGATCAGTCCCGCGGACCAGCACTGGCGCGGGATCAGTCCCGCGGACCAGCACTGGCGCGGGGTCAGTCCGGCGGGTCGGGCACCGACGCCGGCGATGCGGGCTGCGCCGTGGTCCCCCGCCACCGGCCGATCGCCCGCATCACGTGGTAGATCCCGAACGCCGCGGCGGTACCGAGCGCGATGCCCTCGAACCGCAGCCCGCCGGCCACCCAGGTGTAGTTCGCGATGCCCACCACCAGGGCGATACCGGCCGTCGTGAGGTTCACCGGGTCGGAGAAGTCCACCTTGTTCTGCACCCAGATCCGAGCACCGAGGATGCCGATCATGCCGTAGAGCACGGTGGCGGCCCCGCCGAGCACCCCGGCCGGCACAGTGGCGATCAGCGCACCGAACTTCGGGGACATGCTCAGCAGCAGGGCACAGGCCGCAGCCACCCCGTAGGCGGCAGTGGAGTAAACCCGGGTCGCGGCCATCACCCCGATGTTCTCGGCGTAGGTGGTGGTCCCGGAGCCGCCGCCCAGGCCGGCAAAGGTCGTGGCCAGCCCGTCGGCGATCAGCGCCCGGCCGGTGACGCCGTCGAGGTTCTCCCCGGTCATCGCGGCCACCGACTTCACATGGCCGACGTTCTCGGCGATCAGCACCATCACCACCGGCACGAACAGCCCGAGGACGCTGACGTCGAAGGTGGGTGCGGTGAACTGCGGCAGCCCGACCCAGGCGGCGTTGCTCACGTCAGTGAAATCCACCTCGCTGCGCAGGACCGCCACCAGGTACCCCACCAGCACGCCCAGCAGGATGGCGAGCCGCCCGATCATGCCGCGGAACAGCACCGTGATCAGCACGATCGAGCCCAGGGTGACCACCGCCGTCACCGGTGCCTCCTGCACATTGGTCCAGGCAGTGGGCGCGAGGTTCAGCCCGATCAGCGCGACGATCGTGCCGGTCACCGCCGGCGGCATCGCGATGTCGATCCACTTCGCCCCGGCCAGGTGCACCACCAGACCGACGATTGCCAGCAGCACACCGGTGACCAGGATCCCGCCGAGCGCCACCGACATCGGCAGCTGCGCGGCTGTGCCTGCCCCCATCGGGGCGAGGAAGGCGAAGCTGGAGCCGAGGTAGCTGGGCACCCGCCCGCGGGTGATCAGCAAGAAGCCGGCAGTGCCGATCGCGGAGAAGAACAGCGTGGTGGCGGGCGGGAAGCCGGTGAGCAGGGGCACTAGGAAGGTGGCCCCGAACATCGCCACCACGTGCTGCGCCCCGATGCCGATAGTGCGCGGCCAGGAGAGTCGCTGCCCTGGCGCCACCACCTCACCCGGGACGATGGTCTTGCCATCTCGGTACAGCGTCCAGATCGCCACGACTCACCTCAGTGTCTTGTCCGGCCAGATAGGTCGGCCACGCCCCGTGGCCCGCCCGGCATCGTACCGGGCGCACTCCAGCCGGCGCCCTCGCCGCTGCTCGACAAGGTCGCGCAGGGTCGGTCACCGGTGACCGACTCCACACGACCCTATCTGCGCGGCGTGCGGGCCCCACGCCAGACCCCGGGTCATCGCCACACCACAGCAACGACCGAGCCACTTCTGCCATGCTTGTGCCGAAACGTTTCTTCACCTAGTCTCGCCACGACCAGCGATGGCAAAGGAGCCCAGATGACCGACAGCCAGGGATCTATCGAGCGACGCGGTATCGATCTCGTCCCAGAGTCCGCGCGATACGGCAAGCCGCGAGACCTGATGTTCCTCTGGGCGGGAACCACCACCACCGTGTTCACCGTGGTCTACGGCGCCTTCGTGGTGGCGCTCGGGCTGAGCTTCGCGCAGTCCGTCGTGGTGATCATCATCGGGAACCTGCTCGCCTATCCGCTGCTCGGGCTGGCAAGCGTGCAGGGCCCGAGGACCGGGACGACGACGCTGACCATCTCCCGCTCGTCCTATGGCCCGCGAGGGGGCCGGATCCTCGGCGTGTTCGCCTGGTTGACCCTGGTTGGCTTCGAGGCCGGTGGCCTTATCCTGGTGGTGTTCGCCGCGCTCACCCTGCTCGACGGCGCCGGGATCGCGGCCAGCACCCCGGTCCAGATCCTCACCATCGTGGTCCTTGCCGGGGTCCAGCTGCTGCTGCCGCTGTTCGGGCACTCGGTGATGATGCGGGCGCAGAAGTACTTCTCCGCGATCTTCGCGCTCGCCTTCCTGGTGATGGCCATCCTCGTGCTGCCGAAGGTCGAGCTGAGCAGCACCGACGGGTCCGGCGCCTCGGCGTCCACAATGATCGTCGGCATCGCGCTGATCATGGCCTCCGGCGGGCTGTCCTGGGCACCGGCCGGGTCGAACTTCTCCCGCTACCTGCCGGTAGGCAGCTCCAAGCGTGCCGTCGGGACCTATGCCGCTGTCGGCGGGTTCCTGCCGTACGTGCTGCTCCAGATCCTCGGCGCGGCGACCGCCTCGATCACCCTGGATGTCGCCGATCCGATCTCCGGCCTCCCGGCGGTCCTGCCGGCGTGGTTCGTGGTGCCGTACCTGGTCCTGGCGATGGTCTCGCTGCTGGTGCAGAACAGCACCAACCTGTACTCCTCCGGCCTCAACCTGCAGACCGCCGGAATCAAGGTCTCCCGCGTGACCATGGTGGTGATCGACACGGTGATCTGCGCCGTGATCACCTACATCGCCGTCGTCGGGCAATCGTTCTACGACCTGCTGAACGCGTTCCTCAGCCTGCTGGTGATCTGGCTCGCTCCCTGGGTGGCGATCTACGTGACCGACTGGTTGATGCGCCGGGGTCGATACGACCTGCCCTCGCTGGCCAGTGAGACCGGCGGCCGGTACTGGGGCCGAGGCGGATATCGGCTGTCCGGACTGGTGGCCCAAGCGGTCGGGATGGTGGTGGCCGCGCTCTGGGTGAACACGACCACTTACGTCGGCCCGCTCGCCACCCTCACCGGCGGCGCCGACCTGAGCATCCCTGCCGGCATCGCGGTCGCGGCCCTCCTCTACTGGCTGCTGGCTCGACGCGAGCACGAGCAGGCCCAGCCCTCCCCCAAGCAGACCGAAGGAGCACACTGATGACCGACACCGCACTGCTGGACACCGCGTTCGGCCGCGCCCCCGCCGATACCCTCATCACCGGCGGCACCCTGGTGAACGTCCTCAGCGGCGAGATCTACGCTGCGGACCTGGCCATCACCAACGGGCGGATCGCCGCCACGGGTGATGTGGCCGACCGGCGCGGGCCGGAGACCGCGATCATCGATGCCACCGGCCAGTACCTGGTGCCGGGCTTGATCGACGGGCACCTGCACGTCGAGTGCAGCAAGCTGTCCGTGACCATGTTCGGCAGCCTGGTCTCCCGATACGGCACCACCAGCGCGCTCTCCGGTCTCGACCAGGTCCTCGTGGTGGCGGGCCTCGACGGCGTGCGCGAGTTCCTCGACGAGGCCCGCGACTCTGACTTCCGCATCTTCTGGGGCGCCCCCGCCAAGGCTCCCTACACCGTGCCGGAGTCGAATGTGGGCCACCGGTTCGGTCCCGAGGAGCACCGCATCGCGCAGACCTGGGAGGAGTGCTACGGGCTGTGGGAGACGGTGCAGGAGTTCATCGAGCACGGTGACGAGGAGGTCCTCACCGCGATCGACATGGGCCGGAAGAACCGGCTGCGTCCGTTCGGTTGTGCACCCTTGGCCGATGCCCGGAGGATCGCCGGACAGGCAGCCGCCGGCATCGCCCTGGACCATGAGTCCTACTCGGCCGAGGAAACGCTGGAGAAGCTCCGTAACGGCATCAACGTGATCATCCGCCAGTCCACGGCGGCGCCGTTCCTCGCGGAGAACATCCGGGTGATCACCGAGTTCGGGGCCCAGCCGGGCCGGGTGGCGTTCTGCACCGATGACGTCTCTGCGAGCGAGATCCTCGACCACGGGCACCTGGACGCCCTGGTGCGGCAGGCCATCGAGATCGGCCTGCCGCCGATGACCGCCATCCAGATGGCCACCATCAACTGCGCCACGATGTACCGGATCGACGAGCACGTCGGGTCTCTGGCCCCGGGCCGGTTCGCCGACGTCCTGCTGGTGGACGACCTGGCGGACTTCCGTGCCCAGCGGGTGGTCGCCGGCGGGCGGGTGATCGCCGAGAACGGGGCGCCGCTGCAGCAGGCACAGGCACCGGAGCGCTCCGCCGTCCTGCTCGAGTCGATGAAGCGCCGACCGGTGGCTGCCGACGATCTGCGCCTGCCGGCCGAGGGAGACAGCGCGTCGGTGCTGGCGATGGCACTGAGTGCGGAGGTGGCGTTCGTGCGTACCCGCAAGGACGCACGCCTGCCGGTGCGCGATGGTGCCATCTGTGCCGATACCGACCAGGACGTGCTCTATGTGACGGTCGCGGAGCGGTACGGCAAGACCGACAACCTGCCAGTGGCGTTCGTGCACGGGTTCGGGCTCAGCCGCGGCGCGATCGCGACCTCGGCGTCCCCGGACGACAACAACGTCGTCTGCGTGGGCACCAACCGTGACGACATGGCACTGGCGATCAACGAGCTCGGCCGGGCCGGCGGCGGCCAGGTGGTGGTGGCCGACGGTGAGGTGCTCGACCTGCTCCCGCTCCCGGTCGGGGGGATCGTCGCCGATCTGCAGCCCGAGGAGATGGCCGCACGCGAACGCGCCCTGGACGCCAAGGCCCAGCGGCTCGGCAGCACGCTGCCCTCGCCGTTCTGGTACCTGATGTTCCTGTCGATCACCGCGATCCCGGACTATGCGATCACCGACCTCGGGCTGATCGACTGCCGCGTGCTGGAGCCGGTCAGCCCGGTCCTCGAAGCCACCAGCAGCTGAGCCTGCGACCTGAGCCGCGACCCACAGAGAGGACGACCATGACCGTCAGCGCCGAGTTTCTCGCCGCACTGCCCAAGTCCGAGCTGCACCTGCACATCGAGGGCACGCTCGAGCCCGAGCTACGGTTCGAGCTCGCCGAGCGCAACGGGATCGAGCTCGAGTACGCCACACCGGAGGAGGTCCGCGCCTCCTACCAGTTCCACGATCTCGGCTCGTTCCTGGCCAGCTACTACGCAGGGATGGAGGTGTTGCGCACCGAGCCGGACTTCTACGACCTGGCCCGGACCTACTTCGAGCGGGTGGCCGCGCAGAACCTCGCCTACGTGGAGATCTTCTTCGACCCGCAGGCGCACACCGCCCGGGGTGTGCCGTTCGATGTGGTGATCCGAGGTCTGCGCCGGGCCCAGCAGGATGCCGAGAACCGGCTGGGGATCCGCAGCGCACTGATCATGTGCTTCCTCCGGGACTTCCAGGCGGAGTTCGCGATGGCCACACTGGTGGCCTCGCTGCCCTACCGCGAGTGGATCACCGGCGTGGGACTGGACTCGGACGAGCGGGGCAACCCGCCGAGCAAGTTCGCTGCCGTGTTCGCGCGGGCGCGCCAGGAGGGTTACCGGCTCACCATGCACTGCGATGTGGACCAAGACGGGTCGATCGAGCACATCCGCCAAGTGCTGCACGAGATCGGGGTGGAACGGATCGACCACGGCACGAACGTGCTGGAGGACGAGTCGCTGGTGCAGGAGCTGATCGACCGGAGTATCGGGTTGACCTCCTGCCCGATCTCCAACCGATGGGTCAGCGACGGTACCAAGGCCGCCGAGATCGCCGAGCTGCTTCGGCGCGGGGTGAAGATCACCATCAACTCCGATGACCCGGCCTACTTCGGTGGGTACGTCCAGGAGAACCTTGCGGTGCTCGCCGAGGAGGCCGGACTCACCGAGACGGACCTGATCCAGCTGCAGCGCAACGCCGTCGACATCGCCTGGGCGCCGCCACAGGTGAAGGACGACCTCCGAGCCCGGCTGGACGTTCTCGACTGAGGACCGGCGGGTGCGCGGCAGCCGGCCCCTCCGGCCGCCGCGCACCACGCCATGTGCCACGATGCCCCCATGAGTGCCAGTGCCCCCGGAATCCGCGACGTTGCGGTGGCAGCCGGGGTCTCGGTCACCACCGTGTCCGACGCCCTGAACGGCAAGGGTCGGATCAGCCCAGCCACCCGGGACAGGGTGCACCGTGTGGCGCAGGACCTCGGCTACCGGCCCAGCTCCCTGGCCCGGAGCCTGCGCGCCGGCCGGTCGCAGCTCCTGGGTGTGCTGGTGACCAAGTACGGCCAGACGGCCTGGACGTTCACCCGGCTGCCGTACTTCGCCAACGCGATCGACGCCGCGATGAACGCCGCCCTCGACCGCGGCTACGCACTCACGGTGCTGCCGGCGGACTCCGGTGCCGACTTCGTCCTGTCCTTCCCGCTGGACGGCCTCCTGGTGCTCGACCCGCTGCGCGCCGATCCGATCGTGGCGGCGGCCCGCCGGCGAGGTATGCCGGTGGTGGCCGACCGGGCAAACGCGGCACGGGCCGGCGATCCCTGGGTCGACTTCGACCACGAGGAGGCCGTGACAGCGATCTGCGACCACCTCTCCGGCGACCGCGACCGCGCTCCGGTGCTGCTGACCTCCGACGGTGACGATGCCTACACCGCCGCCTGCCGCGCCGTCTACGAGGCCTGGTGCCGCGCGCACGGCCGGGAGCCGGTGGTGGTCCGGGGCACCAAGGATCTCGACGAGACCCGCAGCGTGGTCCGGGACCTGCTGGCCAGTACCGACCACCCCGATGCCGTGATCGGTCTGGAGGACTACCACGCGCCGATCCTCGCGGAGGAGGCGCACCGGGCCGGCCTGCGCAGCCCGGAGGACGTGCGCGTCGGCTGCTTCACCGAGTCGGCCGACCTGGCCGCCGGACTGCCGACGATCGCGCAGATGACGGTGAGCGCTCAGGCCCAGGGCAGCAACGGCGTCGCCCTCCTCGTCGACGCGATCGAGGGGCGCCCGGTGCGGCCGGAGCTGCGGCTGGTGCCCTCGGCGTTGCTCGACACGGTCGCGCAGGGCCGGTCACCGGTGACCGACTCGTCGTGACCTCGTCCGCGCGACGGGCGCCGATCAGCGGGCAAACCGCGGCCCGGCCACCGGGTCGTAGCTCAGCGCATCGTCGATCCGGTGCCGGGAAGACTCGGTCAGCGGTTCGGGGAGGCTGTCGGCGGCGAACCAGCCCACCTCGAGCGACTCGTCATCGCCCACCACCGCCGCACCGCCGACCTGCCGGCACCGGAACGTCAGGTCCAGGTACTGCGCCTGGTCACCGTTCGGGTAGTCGACCCGCTCGCCGGTGAACACACTGGCCAGCAGCTCCACCTCCGCGTGGATCCCGGTCTCCTCCAGCACCTCGCGCACGATCGCCTGCGCGGGCTGCTCCCCCGGTTCGAGGATCCCGCTGGGCACCGCCCAGCGGCCAGTGTCGGCGCGCCGGCCGAGCAGGATCCGGCCCTGCTCGTCCCGCACCACGGCACTGACCCCGGAGAGCCAGAGCAGCTCGGTGCCGACGTGCCGGCGCAGCGCGGAGATGAACTCAGGAACAGGCATACACCCATCCTGTCAGCAGGAACGCCTGACCTGGCGCCGGCCTGCCGGGCGCTGGGGTTCTCAGTCCGCGGGTGGGCCGATCTCGGTCGGTCCGGAGCCCGCTGCGCCGTCCTCAGGCGAAGGCGGCGCAGGATCCTCGCCCCGTTCGACGCCCACGGTGACTTGGGTGAGCAGAGCCGCGACCGCACCGACCGCCACCAGGATGGGAGCGACCGCCGCAGTGATCACCGTGACCGCCACCCCGGCCGTCAGCGGGATCTCCAGCAGCGTCTCACCGCTCTCGTTCTTGATGTAGACCCGCCGGACGTTGCCCTCGCGGATGAGCTCACGCACCTTCGCCACCAGGTTGTCGCTGGAGACCTTGAACTCTTCGTACCAGGTGCTCGACCCCGTGCTGGTCTGGTCGCCGCCGGAGGTGTTGCTGGACTCGTCGTTCATGCTGACCCCTTCTCTGCCATCGCCTGCGTGCGCTGGTCGCGGTTCTAGAGTGTCAGAGCCGGGTCCTGGTGGCGAGTGCGGGAAGCCCCTCGTCCGCGCCCTGGGCTTCCTCCCTCGACCGGCTGGTGGTCCAGGTTATGAACGACGGCGGGCGGCGGCCTGGGCGAGCTGGTCCAGCACGCCCTCGGTCACCTCCCAGGACATGCAGGCATCGGTGACCGACTGGCCGTAGGTGAGGCCGGCCGGTGCCGGCTCCTGCCGCCCGGCCACGAGGAAGCTCTCCAGCATCAGCCCGGCGATCCCGTGCTCACCGGCCGCCACCTGGTCGGCGATCTCGGCGGCCACCTCGGCCTGGCGCACGTGGTCCTTACCGGAGTTGCCATGGCTGGCATCGACCATCACCCGCGGCTCCCGCCCGGCGGCGGCCAGCTTCTCGGTGGCGGCACGGATGTGCTCGGGGCCGTAGTTCGGGCCCGTTCGCCCGCCCCGCAGGATCACGTGCGCATCCGGGTTCCCGGAGGTCTCCACCAGCGCTGCACGCGCCTCGACATCCACCCCGAGGAACGCCTGGGCAGCGGCGGCGGCACGGCAACCGTCGATCGCCGCCTGCACATCGCCGTCGGAGGAGTTCTTGAACCCGATCGGCATGGAGAGTCCGGAGGCGAGCTGGCGATGCACCTGCGACTCCACGGTGCGGGCACCGATCGCGCCGTAGGAGACCGTGTCGGCGATGTACTGCGGTGAGGTGGTCTCCAGGAACTCACACCCGGCCGGCACGCCGGCCTCGAGCACGTCCACCAGCACCTGCCGGGCAAGGCGCAGACCGCGCGGGATGTCGTAGCTGCCGTCCAGGCCCGGATCGTTGATCAGGCCCTTCCAGCCGATCGTGGTGCGCGGCTTCTCGAAGTACACCCGCATCACCACCAGCAGGTCCTCGGACAGCCGGTCGGCGGTGGCGGCGAGCCGGTGGGCGTACTCGATGGCGGCGTCGGGATCATGCACACTGCACGGGCCGACCACTACCAGCAGGCGGTCGTCGTGGCCGGCCAGCACATCGGCTGCCTCCCGGCGGGTGCGGGCCACCAGTTCGGCCGAGTGCGCGGGCAGGGGCAGGCGGGTGCGCACCTCGGTCGGCGTCGGGAGGGGGTCCATCCGCAGCACGCGGAGATCGTCGGTGCGCTGCTCAGTAGCGGTGGTAGCGGTCATCTTCGGTCCTTCGTCTCGTGACGGCGGACCCACCGCTAGTTCCGGAGCGCCCGCCTTGAAATGGCGAAGGCGCGGACCTGTCGGTCCACGCCTGGGTCGGCTCCGGTCGCGCGCGTCAGCAGATGCTCGCGGCGGCCGGAGCCGACGCAAAGCGCCAATACCAACGTGCGGTGTGCATGCGGCGAGTCTACACCGCACCCGGGGGTGCGTCGTCGACGGCCTCGTGTGTGCGATCGCTGGGGCTAGCACCCCACCCATCGCACACACGAGGCAGACGCGGTGCTCCAGCGGCCGCTGCGGGCGGCCGCTGATCGGCAGCTCAGGCGTGCTGCAGCAGCTGGATGAGGTTGCCGCAGGTGTCATCGAGGACGGCGACGATCACCTCACCCATCTCCGCCGGCTCCTGCGTGAACCGCACTCCCGCCCCGCGCAGCCGATCGGCCTCGGCGCGCACATCGTCGACCTCGAAGTAGGTGGCCGGGATTCCGTCGGCCACCAGAGCATCCTTGTACGGCCGCACCGCAGGGTGCCCGTCCGGCTCCAGGAGCAGCTCGGTACCGTCCGGGACCTCCGGGGAGACCACGGTGAGCCACCGGGCGTCGCCGAGCGGCACGTCGTGCTTCACCTGGAAGCCGAGCACGTCGGTGTAGAACCGCCGGGCCTTCTCCTGGTCGTCGACGAACACGCTGCTGACGGTGATACGGGGCATCGCTAGGTCCTCTCTGTGGGGTCGATCCACCGGGCGGCGATCGAGTGCAGCGGGGTGGCGTCGAGGTAGTGGAACTTGTACCGCCCCTCCCGGCGAGTGCTGACCAGGCCGGCCGCTTCGAGCACACCCAGGTGCTGGGAGATCGCCTGACGCGACGAACTCAGTCCGTGCTTCATCGCCAGCCGTCCACAGAGCTCGAACAGCGTCTGCCCGTCGGTGTCGACGAGCTCATCGAGAATGGTCCGCCGGGTCGGGTCGGCCAGTGCCTTGAACAGGTCATCACTCACAGGAACAACGATAGGCAAGTCGCTACTTGCGTGTCAAGGACGAGACAGCGGCGGCCCGCCAGCCCCCGGTGAGCTGCGAACCTCCCCCACCGCACGCCCCAGCGAGATGCGCTCGGCGGCCGCCTTGGCGCGGGCGGCACTGAGCACCACCGGATCGATGTCGAGCGTCGTTCGCATCACAACATCACCGCATCACCGCATCACCGCATCACCGCATCACCGCATCACCGCATCACCGCATCACCGGACTATTGCGCCGGCACCTCCCGCTGCTCCGGGCCGACGTACTCGCTCAGCGGCCGGATCAATGCGTTCGAGGCGAGCTGCTCCATGATGTGCGCCGTCCACCCGGTCACCCGAGAGGCGACGAACAGCGGGGTGAACGTCTGGGTGTCGAAGCCCATCAGGTGGTAGGCCGGCCCGGCCGGGTAGTCCAGATTGGGCTTGATGTTCTTCCGCTCGGCCATCTCGGCCTCCAGCGCTGCATACAGCTCGCCCAGGTCCGCCCGGTCGTAATGCGCCACCAGATCGTCGAGCACAGCCTTCATCGTCGGCACCCGGGAGTCGCCGTTCTTGTACACCCGGTGCCCGAAGCCCATGATCTTCGTCTTGTTCGCCAGCGCCTCCTCCAGCCAGGCATGCACGTTCTCCGCAGACCCGATCTCGCCGAAGGTGGCCATCACCGCTTCGTTCGCTCCGCCGTGCAGCGGGCCCTTCAGCGCACCGATGGCGCCGGTCACAGCCGAGTACAGGTCGGCCAACGTGGAGGTGATCACCCGGGCGGTGAAGGTGGAGGCGTTGAAGGAGTGCTCGGCGTAGAGCACGAGCGAGACCTCGAACGCCCGCACCACCTCCGGGCTGGGCACCTCGCCGAAGGTCATCGCGAGGAAGTTCTCCGCATAGCTGAGGTCCTCGCGCGGCGGCACGAGCTGCTCCCCGCGCCGGCGCCGCTGGTCGAAGGCCACCACGGCCGGCAGCTGGGCGAACAGTCGCAGCGACTTGGCCAGGTTCGCCGCTACCGAGTCGTCCTCGGCGGCCGGGTCGTGCGCACCGATCACGCTGACTGCGGTGCGGCACACGTCCATCGGGTGGCAGGTGGTGGGCAGCGCCTCGATCGCCTCGATCACCCCGGGGTCCAGGGCCCGCTGGGCGCGTTCGGCGCGGTTCTGCTCGGCGAGTTGTTCCGGGGTCGGTAGCTCCCCGTGCCAGAGCAGGTAGGCGACCTCCTCGAAGCTCACCCCGGCGGCCAGCTCCTGCACCGGGTAGCCGCGATAGAGCAGCGAGTTGGTCTCCGGGTTGACCTTGGAGATGGCGGTGACGTCCACCACCACTCCGGCCAGGCCCTTGCGGATCTCGGGGGTCTCGCTCATCGTCGTGCTCCTTCGCATCGGGTGGGGCCGGTGGCCCGGGTCGATTCAGGACCTTCTCGGGTCAGGACCAGGTGCTGCGTTCGGGGTCGGTGGAGGTGAAGATGTCGTTGTCGAAGGCTGCGTAGCCGGCGTAGTCGACCAGCTCGTACAGCCTGGCGCGGGTCTGCATCTGGCCGACCAGCGCCTGCTGGGTGCCCTCGGCGGCCATCTCGGCGAGCCCGGCTTCGGCCGCGCCCATCGCGAGCCGGAACAGGGTGACCGGGTAGATCACGATCTGCACGCCGGCGTCGGCGAGCTGGCTGGTGGTGAGCAGGTCGGACTTGCCGAACTCGGTCATGTTCGCCAGCACGGGCACGTCGACGGCGGAGCTCACCTTCTCGAATTCCGCCGCGTCGCGTAGGGCTTCCGGGAAGATCGCGTCTGCGCCGGCGTCGGCGTACGCGCGGGCCCGCTCGATCATCGCGTCCAGGCCGTCGGTCGCGCGCACGTCGGTGCGCGCCATGATCAGGAAGTTCTCGTCCCGGCGGGCACTGACCGCCGCCCGGATGCGGCGCACGGCGGTCTCGGCCTCGACCACCTGCTTCCCCTCCAGGTGCCCGCACCGCTTCGGGTTCACCTGGTCCTCGATGTGGCAGCCGGACAGACCGGCGTCCTCCAGGCTCTGCACGGTACGGGCCACGTTCATCGGCTCCCCGAACCCGGTGTCGGCGTCCACGAGGGTGGGCAGGTCGCTCATCCGGGCGATCTGACCGGCGCGGGTGGCGACTTCGGTGAGCGTGGTCAGGCCGATGTCCGGCAGGCCCAGATCGGCCGAGAGCACCGCCCCGGAGACGTACACGCCTTCGAAGCCGTGCTCGGCGATCAGCCGCGCGGACAGCGGGTTCATCGCGCCGGGGAACCGGAGCAGCTCACCGGTGGCGAGCGACTCGCGCAGCGCATGCCGCTTCTGCGCCGGTGCGGTGGTGGCGTGCAACATCAGGACCTCTCCCTCCGAGCGGGTGCCTGGCCCGGCCGGCCGGTGGTGGCGGACAACATCAGAACAGCCCCTGCGGGCTGGGCACCCGGCCGAGCAGACCGGGCGCGGCGGTGACCGTAAGACCGAACAGTTCCTCCGGCATGAGCTCGGGCAGCCGGGCGACCACCTCGAGAAAGCGAGAGACCTCCTCCGGCTCGGCGACGCCGTCGGCCAGGGTGTGGAACTTGGCCACGTACTGCTCGCGCGCGAACGGACGGGCACCGAGCGGGTGCGCATCGGCCATCGCGATCTCCTCGGTGAGGGTGCGCCCGTCGGTCAGGGTGATCTCCATCCGGCCGCCGAACGCCTTCTCGGCGGGGTCCTCGCTGTGGTAGCGGCGGGTCCAGGCTGGGTCCTCGGCGGTGGTGATCTTCTGCCAGAGGTCCACCGTGTCCCTTCGCTGGGCGCGCTCCGGGGCGTAGGAGCGCTCGTGGTGCCAGTCGCCGTCCTGCAGGGCCACGGCCACGATGTAGGGGATCGAGTGGTCCAGGGTTTCCCGGGTAGCCCGCGGGTCGTACTTCTGCGGGTCGTTGGCGCCGGAGCCGATCACGTAGTGGGTGTGGTGGCTGGTGTGGATCACCACGGAAGCCACATTGGCCGGATCGGTCAGTTCCGGGTGGGTGCGGTGCAGCCGCCGGGCTAGATCGATCAGCGCCTGGGACTGGTACTCCGCGGAGTGCTCCTTGGTGTAGGTGCGCAGGATGGCGGTTTTCGGCTCGCCCGGTGCGGGCAGGGTGACCGAGTAGCGGGCCTCCGGGCCGTCCAGCAGCCAGGCGATCACGCCGTCCTCGCCCTCGTAGATCGGCTCGGGTGAGCTCTGCCCGCGGATCGCCCGGTCCACTGCCTCGATCGCGACCTTTCCGGCGAATGCGGGCGCATAGGCCTTCCAGGTGGAGATCCGGCCCTTGCGGGACTGCCGGGTGGCGGTGGTGGTGTGCAGCGCCTGCCCGATCGCGGCGAACGTGGTGGCTGTGTCCAGCCCGAGCAGGGTGCCCAGTCCGGCGGCCACGCTCGGGCCGAGGTGGGCGACGTGGTCGATCTTGTGCTTGTGCAGGCTGATCGCATCCACCAGCGCGACCTGCACCTCGTACGCAGTGGCCAGCGCCCGGATCAGCTGCTCACCGGTGGCGCCGGTGTGCTGGGCGACGGCGAGGATCGGCGGGATGTTGTCACCGGGGTGGGAGTAGTCGGCGGCCAGGTAGGTGTCGTGGAAGTCCAGCTCGCGCACCGCCACCCCGTTCGCCCAGGCCGCCCACTCCGGGCTGACCCTCAGCTCGCTGCTGCGCCCGAACACGGTCGCGCCGGTGGCATACGGATGGGCCAGGGCCTGAGCGCGGGCGGCGACCACCGGTTCGCGCAGCAGCGAGGCGGTGGCTACTGCGGCGTTGTCGATCACCCGGTTGATCACCATGTCGGTGACCTCCGCCGGCACTGGCGCCGGGTCGGCGGCGAGCTCGGCCAGGCGCCAGGCGAGCTGCTCGGTGCGCGGCAGGTCAGCGGAGCTGGGGTGGACGCGCACCTCATGGGTGATCGGCATATGGGGTTCCCTTCTCTTGATCCGCATTGGAACACGCTTCGCGCATTCGAACCACCCTGTACACCCTGGTTCCCATGCGCTAAGGGTGTTCGAACGCGGGAGGGGTGGCGCGAGGGTCTCGATTCAGTGGTGCAGTGGCCCCCGCGGTCGGTCGTCGACTGGTGGGCTCCTTGGTCGGTCGTCGGCTGGTGCAGTGGCCCCCGCCGTCGGTCGTAGGCTGGTGCCATGGCCCTCCACTCCGCTGTCGCTCACCAGCGGCCCACCTTCCGGCTGCTCCCGCTGCTCGCTCTGGCGACGTTCGGCGCCCTGCTGCTCGCTGGGCTGACCGCACTCCCGGCGGCAGCGCACTCGTCTCTGCTCTCGTCGACCCCCGAGGACGGGGCCGAGCTCGACGAGGCGCCGGACGCCGTCGTGCTGACCTTCAACGAGAACATCACCGATCTGGGCACGGACATCGTGATCTCCGGACCGGACGGTGAGGACGCCGCGGGCGGGGAGACCGAGATCGACGGTGCCGAGGTGACCCGGCAGCTGTCCGACGAGCTGGCCGCCGGCCAGTACAGCGTCACCTGGCGGGCGGTCTCCGCGGACGGGCACCCGATCGACGGCGAGCTGACCTTCACCCTGACCGAGAGTGCGGCGACCGGTGGTGCCGGCGCAGAGGAGCCCACTGAGGAGGCGGCCGAGAGTGAGGAACCGCCGAGCGAGAGCCCGGACGATGCCACGGCGTCCGAGGACGCCGGCGCTGGGGAGAACGGCAGCGACGGCAGCGAGGGTGACCAGGCCGAGGCGGATGCCTCTGATGCCGCCGATGCGCAGGCCGGGGCAGGTACCGCGGACGACGGCGGCACATCCGGTGCTCAGATCGCGATCTTCGTGGTCATCGCGCTGGCCGTGATCGGTGGCGTCACCGCTCTGATCGTGCGGATGCGCAGGCAGCAGTGACCGACTGGCCGCCGCCGGACTGGGAGCGGCGGTTCCGGGCCCGGCGGGTCGCCCTGCCGGACTGGGCCACGCTGAATCCGGATCGCGCCGTGGTGGTTGCCACGGCGGGCGGGGTGCAGCAGGTGCACTCCTGGACGCCGTCGGCGCAACGGATGGTGCGCGCCACCGACCGGCCGCAGGGCACCACCGAGGCCCTCATCGACCCGCGCGGGGACTGGGTCTGGTGGTTCGACGACACCGACGGCAACGAGCACGGGGTCTGGCGGCGCCAGCCGTTCGACTCCCCGGCACAGACTCGTACCCAGCGTCCGATCGCCCTGCCCGCGGCCTACGACGCCGGACTGCTGCTCGCCGCCGACGGGACCGCCGTCATCGGCCGCAGCGACGAGAGCTACGGCACGCAGATCCATGCTGTGTATGTGGGCCCGGTCTCGGCCGGTACCGAACCGCGGCTGCTGTACGCGCACCGGCAGGATGCCGAGGTGGCAGCGCTGAGCCAGGACGGCAACCTGGTGGCGATCGAGCACTCCGAGCGCGGCGACTCCATCCACCCGGCGCTGCGGGTGCTGCGGGTGGACACCGGTGCTCCGGTGGCCGAGCTCGACGACGGACCCGGCCTTGGTCTGTGGGCGTTGGCGTTCGCACCGCGCCCGGGTGATACCCGGCTGCTGGTCAGTCATGAGCGCACCGGGTATGCCCGGCTGATGATCTGGGACGTCGCCACCTCCCTGCTCCGGCCGTTGGACCTGGGGTTGCCGGGAGATGTGGCGGATGCGCACTGGTACCCGGACTGCCGGTCGGTGCTGGTGGCGATCGACCATGAGGCCCGGACCCTGCTCTACCGCTACGACCTGGCCGATGGGTCGGTGCGGCAGGTCGGTTCGGCGATCGGCACGGTCTCAGCGGCGACCGCCCGCCCGGACGGGGATGTCTGGGTGGCGCGGTCCTCGGCGGGCGAACCGCGGGAGGTGATCAGCGGCCGCAGCGGGCAGGCGCTGGTGCAGCTGAGCGGGAGCTGGGTGCCGCCGTCGGTGGGCGTGGAGGATGTGTGGGCGGACGGCCCCGGCGGGCGGATCCATGCGCTGCTGCGCCGCCCGCCAGGGGTGAGTGCGCCTTGCCCGGTGGTGGTGGACGTGCACGGTGGGCCGAGCGCGCACGACTCCGACTCCTTCTCCCCCTATGCCGCGGCCTGGGTGGACCACGGCTACGCGGTGCTCTCGGTGAACTACCGGGGCTCGACCGGGTACGGCAGTGCCTGGCGGGACGCGCTCACCGGGCAGGTGGGGCACACCGAGCTGGCCGATATCGCCGCCGTGCACGAAGCGCTCTGCGCTGAGGGGGTGCTGGACCGCGACCGGTCGATCCTGGCCGGCGCCTCCTGGGGCGGGTACCTGGTGCTGCTGGGGCTGGGCATCCAGCCGGAGCGATGGCGGCTCGGCCTGGCGGGAGTTCCGGTGGCTGACTACGAGGCCGCCTACGCCGACGAGACGGAGTCGTTGAAGGCGTTCGACCGGTCCTTGTTCGGCGGGTCGCCGGCCGAGGCGCCGGAGGCCTACCGGCGGTCCTCACCGCTGACCTATGTGGGCCAGGTGGCAGCGCCGGTGCTGATCCTGGCCGGGAAGAACGATCCGCGCTGCCCGCTGCGGCAGATCGAGAACTATGTCGGCATGCTGCGCGAGCACGGCGGCACCGTGGAGCTGGACACCTACGATGCCGGGCACTCCTCGATGGTCGACGACGAGCGTGTGCGGCAGATGCACCTCGAGCTCGACTTCGTGGCCCGGCACCTCGGCGGCTGACGCTGCGGCACCGCCGGCGACTCCGAGCGCGAGCGCCCGATCCAGCCCTGAGCGAAGCGCTCCCTGCGATCGAGGTACCGCGCCGCGGTCAAGGTGCGGGATGCCAGGCCGCCAGTCCGTCCAGGTAGTGCCCGAGCGCGAGCTCGAACGCCTCGTCCAGCCCGGTGAGGCCGAAGGCGTGGGCCGGGAACGCATCGAGTTCGCCAAGTCGGGGGAAGTCGGGACCCAGGAGCATCTCGGCTGCCTCGGCCTCGATGGTCGCCCACCACTCCTCGTTGCGCAGGTGGCTCAGCTGCTCGGCTCGGACCTCGTGCAGAGCTCCCAGCGCCAGGCCGTGCACCAGGGCCGGCAGGGCCAGTGCCGTGCGGATCCGTGCCGCTCGGTCCAACGGCAGCTCGGCGAGCGCTTCAAGCGTCCATTCGGTGTGCAGCATCGCCTCCGGCGCGAGTGGTGGGCGGGTCACCAAGGTCAGCTCGGCTAGCCAGGGGTGGGACCGGTACAGCTGCCACTGCAGCTGATAGACCGTTTCCAGTCGCCGCCGCCACCCTGGCGGCATCGGGTCGGGCAGCGGGCTGGACCGGAACACCGCCCGGACCATCAACGTCTCCAGCTCATCGCGACCGGCGACGTACCGGTAGAGCGACATCGGTGCCACTTTCAGTGCACCGGCCAGTCGGCGCATCGACACCGCCTCCAGGCCCTCGCGGTCGGCGAGCCGGACCGCTACCGCGAGGATGCGCGTGCGGGTCAGGGGTGGCGGAGCCGGCGCCGGGGTGCCACGGACCACTGTGCCCGAACCCGTCCGGGAGGTCACCATGCCCTCCTCCTGGAGCAGGGCAAGGGCACGACTCGCCGTCGCCATCGCCACTCCCCAGTCACGGACCAGCTGGCGGGTGGACGGAACCCGATCACCGGGGCGGAGCTCGCCGGTGGTGATCTTCTCTCGCAGTGCTGCCGCAATGCGCTGCGAGGGCTGCTGGTGCGGTGCGGACACCCTCCCGATCGTACTAGTGCAGTTGGCCGGCGGCCAGCTCCGTTCCGGTCAGCTGATAGTGCGCTTTGGTGGAGGCCCGATGCGGTGCACTGCCTCCCTCTGGTTCGGGGCTAGTACATCAATACGGTGTACGCATGACCGCTCAACTACACGCCTACGTGGGCGCTACGGTGGTCGACGCCACCGGCGCCCCGCCGCGCCCGAACCAGACCGTGATAGTCGCCGACCGGATGATCACCACCGTGGGGCCCGCCGCGCAGGTGCCCGTCCCGGCGGGTGTGCAGGTGCATGACGTCCACGGCAAGCACCTCATCCCAGGACTCACCGATATGCATGTGCACAGTGAGTCTGAGACCGAGGACCCCAGGCACTTCGCCAGCTTGTACATCGCCAACGGCGTGACCGCCGTCCGGGAGATGTGGGGGCGGCCGGTGCTGCACCAGATTCGGCAGAAGATCGAGTCCGGCGAGCTGCTCGGGCCGCGGATGACCATCGCCAGCCAGCTCCTCGACGGCGCCCCCGCCCTCTGGTCCGATGTCCCTGATGCGCCGGTGGTGACGATCACCTCGCCCGAACAGGCGCGCCGAGCGGTGGCCGAGGCGAT
Organism: Ruania zhangjianzhongii; assembly: GCF_008000995.1. Lineage (NCBI taxonomy): Bacteria > Bacillati > Actinomycetota > Actinomycetes > Micrococcales > Ruaniaceae > Ruania > Ruania zhangjianzhongii. The sequence goes on along the minus strand of NZ_CP042828.1, from coordinate 821,154 downwards.
CGAGGCTGGGGCGGACTTCATCAAGGTGTACTCGCGGCTGGCCCCGGATGCCTACTGGGCGATCCTTGCCGAGGCGCGCCGGCGAGACATCGTGGTGGCCGGCCACCGGTCGGACAACGTGCCGTTCGGCGAGCAGATCGAATCTGGTCAGCGTTCCTTCGAGCACATGTTCGGTGGCCTCTGGCCAGCGGCCTCGCCGCAGATCGAGCGGCTCGAGGCGGCCATGGCCCGGATCGAGACGTCCCCCGAGTTCCACCTGGGCAGCTGGATGAAGCGGGTCAGCGAGATCGAGTGGGAGGCGGTCGCGGCCTACGACCCTGCCCGCGCGGCCGGCGTCTTCGAGCGCCTGGTCGCCGCGGAGGTCGCCTACACGCCGACCCTCGCCGTGCACGCAGTGGTCGACCGGCCGGACTTGATCACGCTCGGCGACCCCAGGATGGAGTACCTGGTTCCGCACACCCCGGAGTCCTGGGACTTCCTGCGGACGCACATCTACTGCAACGGTGGTCGATCCGTGCAGGAGGCGGCCCGGGGACGCGAGCTGCTCCAGTGGCGGCGCGCGACGGTGGGCGCGATGGAGCAGGCGGGAGTGCGTCTGCTCGCCGGGACCGACTCGGTAGCGCCCGGCCTGATTCCGGGGTTCAGCCTGCACACCGAGCTGGCGGAACTCGTCGCTGCCGGCCTGTCCCCGCTCCGGGCGCTGCAGTGCGCCACCCTGGAACCGGCCAGGTACCTGGGCCGCGACCACTGGGCAGGCACTGTCCAAGCCGGGCGGGTCGCGGATCTGCTCATCCTTGATGCCGATCCTCTAGCCGACATCCGCAACACCCAGCGCATCCACACCGTCATGGTCGATGGCCACCACATCGGTCCCGAGGAACGGGCCAGGCTGCTGGCGACCGCAAAGAGCATCGCGGGCGGTGCTCGATGAGCGGGTCAATGCCCACCCAGGCCTCGGTCCGGGACTGGCTCGGCATGGCGGTGCTCGTGCTCCCCGCGCTCCTGGCCTCGATGGACCTGTCGGTGCTGTTCATGGCTTCGCCGTGGATCAGTGCCGATCTGCAGCCGAGCGCCACCCAGTTCCTCTGGATCATGGACATCTACGGCTTCATGATGGCGGGACTGCTGATCACCATGGGTAGCCTCGGCGACAGGATCGGGCGGCGCAGACTGCTGCTCATCGGGGCGGCGGCGTTCGGCGCTGCGTCGGCGCTGGCCGCCTTTGCCACCAGTGCCCAGCTGTTGATTGCTGCACGCGCGCTCCTCGGTCTGGGTGGCGCCACCCTGGCGCCGTCCACCCTCTCGCTCATCCGCGGAATGTTTCTCGACGACTCCCAGCGACGCATCGCCGTCGGCATCTGGACCAGTGCGTTCATCGGTGGGGTCTCGGTCGGCCCGATCGTCGGCGGCCTCCTCCTGGAGCACTTCTGGTGGGGCTCGGTCTTCTTGATCAACGTGCCCGTGATGGTGCTGCTGCTGCTCGTGGCACCGGTACTCATCCGCGAGTCTCGTGATCCGACGCCAGGAAAGTTCGACCTCCTCAGCGCCGTGCTGTCACTGATGTCCATCCTGCCCGTGGTCTACGGCATCAAAACGGCAGCCGAGCGTGGTGCGGATTGGACCGCAGTGGCGCCGATCGTGATCGGTGCCGGCTTCGGCGGGCTCTTCGTTGCTCGCCAGCTGAAGGCCGACCGGCCCATGATCGACATCCGGCTGCTCCGACGTCCCGCCTTCGCGGGCTCGATCATCTCCAATGGTGCGGTCGTGTTCGCCGCCGCCGGGATGGGGCTGCTGGCCGCGAGCTACACGCAGACTGTGCTGGACTACGCGCCGTTCGCCGCCGCAGTGTGGATGCTGCCCACGGTGGCGGGCAGCTTCATCGGAGTGGCAGGTGCCTCCGTGCTCGCGCGCACGATCTCCGCCAGAACGCTGGTTCCGCTCGGGCTGCTGATCGCGGCCGGTGGGTTTGCCGGCATCAGCCTCGTCACCCCGAGCTCGCACATCGGGATGCTCGTCGCCGGCTACAGCGCACTGACCCTCGGCGTCGGCCTGACCGCCACCCTCGCGACCTCCCTGGTGCTGACCACCGCACCACCGGAGGACGCCGGGGCCGCATCCGCGCTCGCCGAGACGAGCAGCGAGTTCGGCGGAGCAGTCGGCATCGCTGTCCTGGGCACCGTCACCGGGGCTGTCTACCGCACCTCGATGACTGACCACCCCGATGTGGCCGAGCAGGTGAGCGCTGCGGCGGCCGACACCATCGGAGGTGCTGTTGCCGTTGCCCAGGAGCTGCCGGAGCATCTCGCCACGCCGCTCCTCCAGCAGGCCTTCACCGCCTACACCGAGGGCTTCACGGTCGCCGCACTGGTGGGCGCGGCCGTGCTCGCGGTCGCGGCCATCGGTACCGGTCTGTTGCTCCGCAGAGTGCCGGCTCCACCGGTTCCCGGCGCCCAGGAGGAGGGCCACCGAGTCGGTTCTGCCGGCTGAGTGTGTGCGAACACGATCGGGTCGATCCGCACATGCTTCACAGTCGGCACAGGCAGCACCGTCCGCAACAGCACCGTCCGCACAGGCAGTCCGGTCCGCACCGGCGGATCGGATCAGCGAGCGCCGTCGTTCTCGATCGCCGTCAGGTCCCGGACCGCGTACTGGTGGTGGGCCCACTCCTCCTCGAGGATAGTGTGCAGGCAGGACAGCACGGTCTCGGGGTACTGCGGAGCGTGCGGGTTGCGCCGCTCGGCGTTGAGCTCGCCAGCGGTCACGGTGGCGAGGAAGTCGCGCACCATCGCCTGCCGCGCTGCCCGGACCTCGAGCACGTCCTGGTATCGCGGCGTACCGGAGTCGAACACCGAGCTCGGATCACCGAACGAGGCGTCCGGCTGCCCGATCGGGTGGTACGGGCTTTGAAGCTCCAGAACGGCCTTACCCAGCCAGGTGTCGGTGGCCATCACCAGGTGCCGTAGCGTCTGCGCGAACGACCACTCGCCGTCGACCGAGACCTCAACGGTGCCGGGAGGCAGTTGCGCCGCCCGGTCCATCGTGGTTGTCCAGGTCCGTTCCAGTGCCGCCCAGGCGTTGCGTAGCCCGTCCGGGTCGGCAGCCTGGCGCTGCTCCCGGCCGGGGAAGCGCCGGTTCAGCTCGGCCTCGATGAACGGCACCACATCCACGCCATTGACCGTTAGCGAAGCACCGCCCTCCATCAGCCAAGGCGAATCGAGGTCGGCACCGTCCAGGTCGACCGCTCGGGCCACCACCCCGGACAGGTCGCACGCCACGAACCGCGCCCCGCGTAGGCTGGTGCCGCGGAACTGGGCCCGTTCGAGATCGTCTTCACCGGTGAAGGTCGCCATGGAGGTCGAGCGTAGACCTGGCCCACCCCTCGCGTGCGCTCGATCCCGCGGCATGGGCGCGCAGTACGGCCGCGCTGGCGAGAGCTCGCGAGGGGTGAGGTTCGATTACCGAGTCAGCAGCACGGAGTTGAACGGGGTCAGGTTCATGTCCCGGTAGTAGCCGGGCCAGATGTAGGTCGGGCACGACGTCCCGCCCTGGCCCCAGCACACCCACGCCATGGCGCCACTGTGCTGGTTGTTGAAGACGCGGTGGTCTCCGAACTGGTTGGAGAAGTTGTGGCCCCCGTAGCTGTAGAAGGCGTGCGACGGCTGGCCGCCGTTCCAGCTGTCGTCGGGATAGATGCACACGGCGCCGCTGGGGCAGCCGTGAGTCGCCTGCGCGCTCGGCCCATCCTGGGCCTGAGCGGCACCCGAGACTCCGACGACGGCAGTCACGGAAAGTGCCAAGGACGCCAAGACCCCGGTGAGGGTTCGGCGCACTCGAGATGCGGTCATGACCAGACATTCCTTTCGGTAGACGATGTTGGCATCCTCGACGTTGCCAGGGCGTCCTTACACAGCCCTTACACGAACATATAGTCACCCCGCGCACGCGCTCGATCGCGCGGCACGATCGGCTCGCACGCCGCACCGCGGGGCGTCCCCGAAGTTGGGGGCGGGCTGGGGCGCCCGTTCAGAGGGCGGGCTGGGGCGCCCAGTCAGACGGCGTCCAGGAAGACGGCGTCCAGGCAGAGGGCGGGCAGGGGCTTCCGGTCAGACAGGGTGGTCGGTCCAGCCGCAATCGACCGGATCACCCAACACCCCTCCCCCGGTGACCTGCGCAACCAGGGCGGCTACGCCGTCGGCCTCCTCGACACCCACCCCGAACCGGAGGACAGCCTGCTCCCCATAGTCCACGCGAAGGTCCAGTCCCCGGGAGCGGAGCTCGTGCTCCACCCGGCCGGCGACGGCATGCGGCAGGGCCAGCTGGTAGATCTCCACCGGCTCGCGCCGCACCACCTGGGCGCCCGCCACCGCGGCCCGCACCGCATCGGAGTAGGCCCGCACCAGTCCCCCGGTGCCGAGCAGAGTGCCACCGAACCATCGGGTGACCACCGCGACCACATCCGAGAGATCCTCGCCGCGCAGCACCTCAAGCATCGGTGAGCCGGCAGTCCCGGCCGGCTCACCGTCGTCGTTAGTGCGCTGCAGACGGCCCTGCGGACCGATCACCATGGCCGTGCAGTGATGCCGGGCATCCCGGTGCGCCGAGCGCACCCGTTCGATCAGCGCCCGGGCCTGCTCCTCGGAGCCGGCCCGGGCGAGCGTCGCGCGGAACACGGAGCGCTTGGCTTCGATCTCGGCGACAGCCTCGCCGGTGATCGTGCGGTAAGCGGCCGGCACAGCGGATCAGCGCTTCGCAGCCACCAGCTCGGCGATCTGGATCGTGTTCAGGGCGGCACCCTTGCGCAGGTTGTCACCGGCCACGAACATCGCCAGACCGCGGCCGTCCGGTGCACCTGGATCCTGTCGGATCCGGCCCACGAACGTGGCATCCTTCCCCGCGGCCATCAGCGGAGTAGGCACATCGGCCAGCTCCACCCCGGGTGCGGTGGCGAGCAGCTCCCGAGCCTGCTCCGGGCTGATCGACCGGGCGAACTCGGCGTTGATGGAGAGCGCGTGCCCGGTGAACACCGGCACCCGCACGCAGGTGCCGGAGACCAGCAGGTCCGGCAGGTCGAGGATCTTGCGGGACTCGTTGCGCAGCTTCTGGTCCTCGTCGGTCTCCCCGGAGCCGTCGTCGACCAGTTTGCCGGCCAGCGCGATCACGTTGTGCGCGATCGGTGCCACGTAGGTCTCCGGTTCGGGCACGGTGACGGCGGATCCGTCCCGCACCAGGGCGGTCAGGTCCTGGTCCATCGACGCGCGGAGCTGACCCTCGAGCTCGCTCACCCCGGCCAGCCCGCTACCGGAGACCGCCTGGTAGGTGGAGACGATCAGCCGCTGCAGACCGGCCTCGGCGTCGAGCACCTTCAGCGCCGGCATTGCGGCCATCGTGGTGCAGTTCGGGTTGGCGATGATGCCCTTGCGGGCCTGATCGATCGCCTCCGGATTGACCTCGGCCACCACGAGCGGCACATCGGGGTCCATCCGCCAGGCGGAGGAGTTGTCCACCACAGTGGCCCCGGCCTCGGCGAACCGTTCGGCCTGGGCGCGGGAGGTCGCGCCACCGGCGGAGAACAGGGCGATGTCGATCCCGGACAGGTCCGCTGTGGCCACGTCCTCGACCACCACCGGCTGCCCGCGCCAGTCCAAGGTCTTACCGGCGGAGCGGGCGGAGGCGAAGTAGCGGATGGTCTCCAGCGGGAAGTCGCGTTCGGCGAGCAGGTCGCGCAGGACCTTGCCGACCTGCCCGGTGGCGCCGACGACGGCGAGAGTCAGGCCCATGTTCATCGCCCCGATCCGCCGTAGACCACGGCTTCGACCTCGGACGCGTCCAGGTCGAACGCGGTGTGGATGGCGCGCACTGCCTCCGGCAGGTCCTCGCTGCGGGTGACCACGGAGATCCGGATCTCGGAGGTGGAGATCATCTCGATGTTGATCCCCGCCTCGTACAGCGCGGAGAACAGCCGGGAGGAGACGCCTGGGTGCGACCGCATCCCGGCGCCGACCAGGGAGACCTTGCCCACGCCGTCGTCATACTTGACGTCGGCGTAGCCGTGCTTGGCGGCCATCGCCTCCAACGCGGTGCGCGCGGCCTCGCCCTGCTCGTGCGGCAGAGTGAAGGAGATGTCGGTGACGCCGGAGTGGTGCACGGAGACGTTCTGCACGATCATGTCGATGTTCACGCCCGCGGCGGCCACGGCTTCGAAGAGCTGGGCCGCGCTGCCGGGAACGTCCGGGACACCGACGACGGTGATCTTGGCCTGGGAGCTGTCGTGCGCCACACCGGAGATGAGCGGGTGTTCCATAGGTCCTTCTTCGTCGTTATCGATCACGAGCGTGCCTTCGTTCTCGGAGAACGAGCTACGCACGTGGATGGGCACCTGGTAGCGGCGGGCGTACTCGACAGCGCGCAGATGCAGGATCTTCGCGCCGTGGGCCGCCAGCTCCAGGGTCTCCTCCGTGGAGATGCGGTCGATGCGCCGTGCGCTAGGCACGATGCGCGGGTCGGCCGTGAACAGGCCGTCGACGTCGGTGTAGATCTCGCAGACCGAGGCCTCGAGCCCTGCGGCGAGCGCGACTGCGGTGGTGTCCGAGCCGCCACGACCGAGGGTGGTGACGTCGTTGGTGAACTGGGTGACCCCCTGGAAGCCGGCCACGATCGCCACGGCGCCCTCGTCCAGCGTGCGCTGGATGCGGCTCGGCGAGACGTCGATGATGCGGGCGTTGCCGTAGGAGGTGTCGGTGATCACCCCGGCCTGCTGCCCGGTAAAGGCCTGCGCGTCGACGTCCAGCTCGTGGATCGCCATCGACAGCAGCGCCATCGAGATCCGCTCACCGGCGGTGAGCAGGATATCCATCTCGCGCTGGGGCGGGGTGGGGGTGATCTGCCCGGCGAGGTCGAGCAGGTCGTCGGTGGTGTCGCCCATGGCGGAAACCACCACGACGACGTCGTTACCAGCCGCCTTCGTGTGCGCGATCCGTCTAGCGACGCGCTTGATGCTCTCGGCATCAGAAACGGACGATCCACCGAACTTCTGGACAATGAGTGCCACGGGCGCTCCGGGTTGAGGGCTAGAGAGTCAGACACTCGATTCTAAGGGGGACCAAGGGGTGGACTCTTCGCCGTCCGCCATCCGGGAAGTTTGTGCTCATGGCGGTGGCGGCGGGCCGGGTGCGGGTGTGGGTGCGGGTGCGGGTGCAGCTGCGGCGGTGGCTGGGCGGCGGGCGCCGGCGGCAGACGGCTGTCTGAGTAGTGGGGCTCGGCTGTCGCTGAGGCCCTTCCGGGCGGAAAATCGGGTTGTGGTCGCCTGTTTACGTCGCGGTACTTTGGTGGTTGACGCCGTGTCTGAGTAGGACGCTGGGAGGTCGTTGTGGGCCCTTCATTGTTGCTTCGAGCACGCGGGTCAGATTCGTTGGTGCCTGATCCTCCCCGGGCGGCCACGCCTATCGGGTTCTCTGGTCAGAGGTGGTGGTGGCGGTGTATGAGGAAGCTGATGATGGTGAGGTAGTTGTCGCGCGGGTGGCCGCGCTGGATGTGGGCAAGGCCGAGGTGGTCGCGTGTGTGCGGATCCCGGGTGAGTCGGGTCGGCGGGTCCAGGAGATCCAGTCTTATTCCACGATGACGGGCTCGTTGTTGGCGATGTGTGATCACTTCCGGTGCGAGCAGGTGTCTCTGGTGGTGATGGAGGCCACCGGGGACTACTGGAAGGCCCCGTTCTATTTGCTGGAGCAGGCGGGGTTCACCGTGTGGGTGGTCAACGCTCGCGATGTCAAGCACCTGCCCGGGCGGGCCAAGACCGACAAGCTGGACGCGGCTTGGTTGTGCAAGGTTGCTGAGCGAAAGATGCTGCGACCGAGTTTCGTTCCACCGGCACCGATTCGGGTGCTGCGGGATCTGACGCGCTATCGGGTCGATCTGATTACCGCGCGCACGGCGGAGAAGCAGCGGGTGGAGAAGGTCCTCGATACTGCCGGGGTCAAGGTCTCGGTCGTGGCCTCGGATATCTTCGGGGTCTCCGGGCGAGCGATGCTGCACGCGCTCATCGATGGTCAGCGCGATCCGAAGGCTCTGGCCGAGTTGGCCAAAGGCAGCCTGCGAGGTTCAGCCAAGCGGGCCGCTCTGGAAGAGGCCTTCACGGCCAGGTTCTTCACCGACCACCATGCCTTCCTGCTGGCCACGATGATGTCCCGGGTGGAGCGTCTGGATGCTGATATCGCTGCCGTGGAGGCCAGGATCGAGGCCGAGCTGGTCCCTTTTGCCGATCAGGTCGCATCCCTGGATGAGATTCCCGGGATCGGACGCCATGCGGCCGCGGCGATCATCGCTGAGATCGGGGTGGACATGAGCCGCTTCCCCACCGCTGGGCACCTGTGCTCGTGGGCCCGATACGCCCCGGTCATCTCCCAGTCCGCGGGTAAGTCCCACGGCAAGAACGCCACCGGTAAAGGCGATCGATACCTCGCCCGCGCCCTGGGCGATGCGGCCGTGAACGCGGCCCGGACCCACACCTTCCTCGGCGAGCGTTACCGCCGCCTGGCACGCCGGCGCGGGAAGTTGCGCGCCAACGTCGCCGTGGGACGCTCCATGCTCGTGATCATCTGGCACCTCCTGTCCGATCCCCAGGCCCGATTCAACGACCTCGGTCCGGACTACTACGAACAACGCATCCGCCCCGACCGGCGCCGCGACAACCACGTCCGCGCCCTACAACAACTCGGCTACTACGTCACCCTCGAAGCCGCCGCCTGAAACCCACCAACCCACCCCAACACCCGGGTCACGACCCCGGGCGAACCACCCTGCACACCCAACCTACGCTTTTCGGGTCAGTACCTCCTGGACATCGGAGTACCGAAGTTTCGGCCCTCAGATGTGCAAACGGTACTCAGACTGCAGCGCGATGGCCGACTCAGATCGCCGACTCACCAGAATCGCGGAACTGCGGGCCGCACCCGGGGTACACCCACACGAAGCAGCTTGCGTTCCAGCGGCCGGCCCGTCCAGGCGTCCCGCCACCCCCACCTGGCCAGTTTCTTCAGCCGGCGCCGCAGCTCGTCCTCACGGGCCTTCTCCGCCAGCAGCCTCGCGCTGGTCTCGGCGCTGTCGTCGCCAGCGGTGTACTTGCTGTCGCCGTCGGACTCACCACCGATATCATCGTCCCAGTAGAAGTCCAGGTAAGCGTCCGCCCAGCCTTCGAGCGGAATGCACACTTGGAGCAGCGGCGCTGCGAATCCCAGTTCCTCCATGGCCAGCCGGCTCACCGTCTCCAGCGGACTGCCCGAGAGGTGCGTGGCTCGGTGCAGCACAGCTTCTGCCCGCCGGGAGCGGTGGTAGGGCCGCAGCTGATCGTGCATCTCGAACAGCTTGGTCCTCGTAGTCAGCGGCGGCTCGCCCAGGAACGGCATATCGCGCAGCGCAGCGTCGGCTGCGACGAGGGCCGCACCGAGCCGGGCGTGCCGGGCCAGCTGGATAATCGTGTACTCGACCGAGGTCACCCGCACCCCATCGACCCGCACCTCCGGTGCCCCCGAGCGCGTCGCCACCCGGACGATGGCGCCACGCCGGGAACCGGTCGCGCTTCCGGAGAGGACATAGACCTCCTCCGGCCAGTCCCCGATGATCGGCAGTCGCAGCAGGGCAGCCGCCGACCACGAGGTGAACACCGGGTCGCGCAGCCGCCGCGCTGCGGCAAGAACTCGCCGACGATAGCTCAGCGCCTTGGCTTCCGCTCCGGGACGATTGCCCCGCCCCGCGGCCAGATCCTGATAGACCCCGGGCCAGATCCGGTGCAGGGAGCCAGCACGGTTCAGGGTATAGAGGGTGCGGGTCTGCCCAGCTCTCAGAGCATCCGCATAGGCGATCAAACCGTGCGGGTCGGCCGGAAGGTGCTCTGCTGCCGAGCCGATCGGACCGTCCTCGACGGATCGATCGCGCCCGCCGCTGCTTTCACTGCGTGTGAGGTCGTCCATCAGGTGAGGCCATCACAGTCGGCACACTCAGGTCCGCGATAGCCGCCGGGGTTGTGGATTGACTGGCAACACCGCCGGGTGCCGAATCCATCTGAGTACCTCCTGGACATCGGAGTACCGAAGTTTCGGCCCTCAGATGTGCAAACGGTACTGACCCGAAAATCGTAGGTTCGGTGTGCAGGGTGGTTCGCCCGGGGTCGTGACCCGGGTGCTGGGGTGGGTTGGTGGGTTTCAGGCGGCGGCTTCGAGGGTGACGTAGTAGCCGAGTTGTTGTAGGGCGCGGACGTGGTTGTCGCGGCGCCGGTCGGGGCGGATGCGTTGTTCGTAGTAGTCCGGACCGAGGTCGTTGAATCGGGCCTGGGGATCGGACAGGAGGTGCCAGATGATCACGAGCATGGAGCGTCCCACGGCGACGTTGGCGCGCAACTTCCCGCGCCGGCGTGCCAGGCGGCGGTAACGCTCGCCGAGGAAGGTGTGGGTCCGGGCCGCGTTCACGGCCGCATCGCCCAGGGCGCGGGCGAGGTATCGATCGCCTTTACCGGTGGCGTTCTTGCCGTGGGACCTACCCGCGGACTGGGAGATGACCGGGGCGTATCGGGCCCACGAGCACAGGTGCCCAGCGGTGGGGAAGCGGCTCATGTCCACCCCGATCTCAGCGATGATCGCCGCGGCCGCATGGCGTCCGATCCCGGGAATCTCATCCAGGGATGCGACCTGATCGGCAAAAGGGACCAGCTCGGCCTCGATCCTGGCCTCCACGGCAGCGATATCAGCATCCAGACGCTCCACCCGGGACATCATCGTGGCCAGCAGGAAGGCATGGTGGTCGGTGAAGAACCTGGCCGTGAAGGCCTCTTCCAGAGCGGCCCGCTTGGCTGAACCTCGCAGGCTGCCTTTGGCCAACTCGGCCAGAGCCTTCGGATCGCGCTGACCATCGATGAGCGCGTGCAGCATCGCTCGCCCGGAGACCCCGAAGATATCCGAGGCCACGACCGAGACCTTGACCCCGGCAGTATCGAGGACCTTCTCCACCCGCTGCTTCTCCGCCGTGCGCGCGGTAATCAGATCGACCCGATAGCGCGTCAGATCCCGCAGCACCCGAATCGGTGCCGGTGGAACGAAACTCGGTCGCAGCATCTTTCGCTCAGCAACCTTGCACAACCAAGCCGCGTCCAGCTTGTCGGTCTTGGCCCGCCCGGGCAGGTGCTTGACATCGCGAGCGTTGACCACCCACACGGTGAACCCCGCCTGCTCCAGCAAATAGAACGGGGCCTTCCAGTAGTCCCCGGTGGCCTCCATCACCACCAGAGACACCTGCTCGCACCGGAAGTGATCACACATCGCCAACAACGAGCCCGTCATCGTGGAATAAGACTGGATCTCCTGGACCCGCCGACCCGACTCACCCGGGATCCGCACACACGCGACCACCTCGGCCTTGCCCACATCCAGCGCGGCCACCCGCGCGACAACTACCTCACCATCATCAGCTTCCTCATACACCGCCACCACCACCTCTGACCAGAGAACCCGATAGGCGTGGCCGCCCGGGGAGGATCAGGCACCAACGAATCTGACCCGCGTGCTCGAAGCAACAATGAAGGGCCCACAACGACCTCCCAGCGTCCTACTCAGACACGGCGTCAACCACCAAAGTACCGCGACGTAAACAGGCGACCACAACCCGATTTTCCGCCCGGAAGGGCCTCAGCGACAGCCGAGCCCCACTACTCAGATCGTCAGGCGGGCGGAGCGGGCGGCCAACGGGTGACCGGGCAGATGTCGCGCCCGCACGCCCCGCGCACTCAGCCGCCGTGCAGCACGTCCCAGACGAGTCGCACGATCAGCACCGTCACCACCACCACGAACGCCACCCGGATGAACCGGCTGCCCCGGGCCACCGCTGTGCGCGCACCAAGATAGGCACCGACCATGTTCGCCACCCCGAGCATCAGACCGATGCCCCAGAGCACCGCCCCGTTCGGGACGAAGAACACCAGCGCGCCCAGGTTGGTGGCGAAGTTCACGATCTTCGCCAACGCGGACGCCGGCAGGAACGCGTAGCCGAGCACACTCACCAGCGCGATCACCAGGAAGCTGCCGGTGCCCGGCCCGAGCAGCCCGTCGTAGAGGCCGATCACGGCACCGAGCAGCACCGCCATCCCGTAGTGGTGGTTCCCGCTCCAGCGCAGCTCGGTGGCGGTGCCGACCTTGGGCTTGGCCACCACGTAGATGGCCACCAGGACCAGCACCACGATGATGATCGGCTTCAGTGCCTCCGCCGGGAGATACACGGCCAGCGCGGCGCCGCCGATCGCCGCGAGCAGCGCAGCCAGTGCCATCGGCGCGGCCGTGCGCAGGTCTGGCTGGATCCGCCGGTAATAGGTGAGCGCACTGGTGGAGGTGCCCAGGATCGAGCCGACCTTGTTCGTGGCCAGCGCCTGCACCGGGCTGATCCCGGGGATGAGCAGGAGGGTGGGCAGCTGGATCAGTCCGCCGCCACCGACCACGGCGTCCACGAATCCTGCCGCCAGGCCCGCCAGCACGAGCAGCAACAACGTCCACGCGCTCAGCTCAAGGCCCGCCGACCCCGGAAGGGTCAACGAGTACTCGCTGAGCACGGCGAGATCAGGCACAGCGAAGTCTTACCACCGCTCGGGCTTAGGCGCCGAATCAGCGCGCACAGCCGGCAGCGGCCGCCCCGCTCAGTCCGGGATGTACAAGGCGTCGAACTCCGCCTCGGCGGCCACCTCGTCGTCCACGTCCAGGCGCAGATGGGCGATCAGGCCGAGCAGCACCCGGGTGGCGCTGGCAGCGGACTCACCCCACTCGGACAGATAGGAGAACTGCCACCACCACAGCGCTTCGGAGGCGTGCCCGGCCCGGTGGTGGCGCAGCCCCACGGAGAGCGCCTGAGCGATGTCGGCCAGATCGTTGCTGAGACTCTCGGTGCTCACCTGCGGTCCCACCAGGGGATCGTCCACCTCGTGGTACTCGTCGATCCCTTCGAGCACGTTGGCGAGGGAGACGCGCAGGGGCTCGATGTCCACCTCGGGGCCGTCGTCGGGCTCGAACCGCTCCGCGGGCACCACGTCCTCGATCGCGCCGAGGCGCGCACCCGCGGCACTGAGGTCCGAGGCGGCAAGCAGCAGCAGCGGGATGGCAGCGTCCGGAGTGTCCCCAGAGGCCACCTTGCGCACCGTCTCCAGGTACTGTTCGGACGCTGCAGCCAGCGCCGTGCCGAGCACCACCAGGTCCTGGTCCAGCTCCGGTCCCTCAGACATCGATGCTCCTCCGTCCTTCGAACGCCCGGCCGAGGGTGATCTCGTCCGCGTACTCCAAGTCTCCCCCGACGGGCAGTCCGGAAGCGAGCCGGGACACGGTGAGCCCCATCGGCCGGAGCATCCGGGCCAGGTAGGTGGCGGTCGCCTCGCCCTCGACGTTCGGGTCGGTGGCGATGATGATCTCGGTGACCTCGCCGTCGGCCAGACGGGTCATCAGCTCCCGGATGCGCAAGTCGTCCGGGCCCACGCCGTCGATCGGGTTGATCGCTCCGCCGAGCACGTGGTAGCGGCCACGGAACTCCCGGGTGCGCTCGATCGCGACGACGTCCTTGGGCTCCTCGACCACACAGAGCAGGGCGGCGTTGCGGCGCGGGTCGCGGCAGATCCGGCACTGGGTCTCCTCGGACACGTTCCCGCAGATCTCGCAGAACCGGACCCGTGCCTTCACCTCGGTGAGCGCAGTGGCGAGGCGCTGGACCTGTTCGGGGTCGGCGCCGAGAATGTAGAACGCGATCCGCTGCGCACTCTTGGGCCCGACCCCCGGCAGCTGGCCGAGCTCGTCGATCAGTTCTTGGACCACGCCGTCGTATGCGTTCACCGGTCACCGCCCTCAGGGGATTCGAGGATCTCGTCGATCACGGTGCCGCCGAGCAGCCGCGCGACCAGCGGCGCGCCCGCGAGACCGGTGGACTCGATGTCGGGATCGTCGGGGTCCGGGTCGTAGTCCGCGCCCGGGTCCGGGGCCTCGGGTGCGCTGGCCGCCGGTGTGTGCCGGGAGAGTGAGGCGCCGCGTGCTTCGCGGGCGGCAGCGAGCGCCTGCTCTCGGGGCGAGGTGGAGCTGGCGGTAGGGCCCGACGGCGGAGGGTCGCCGGCCTGGTTCGGCGTCGCCGGATGCTGGGGTTCTTGGGGCCGCCCCGGCGCCGAGGGGGGCTCGGGGGAACCCCAGTCCGGTGCCGCAGGTGGAACGTCGGATGCCGCAGGTGGAGTGCCGGGCGCGGCAGGTGGAGCGGCGGGCGCGGACCAGGCACCGCGAGTGGGTCCGCCAGCTTCGCCGGCATCGGCCGCCTCGGGAGCCGCGTCCGTGGTGGGGTCCCCGCCGACGACCTCGGGGGCCGGATCCTTGGTGGGGTCCCCGCCGACGGCCTCGGGAGCCGCTTCGGTGGCAGCGTCCCCTCCACCGGGTGCGGCACCCGGTGGTGCCGCCGCGCTTACGGGCGGAGATGCCGGCTCATCCCAGGGCGGCGCAGTGGCAGCGGGTGATGCTCCGCCGGTAGTTCCCGGTCCAGTCGCCTCGTCCGCCGGACCCGCAACAGGCGCCGCGTCCGTCGGGCTCGAACCGGGCGACACCTCGGGTGAGCTCGAAGCGGCTGCTCCCTCCCCCGCACTCCATGCGACAGCCTCGCCCGCGGAGCCGGATTCGGACGGCTCCGCCGCGGCGGGCAGTGCGGCTGCGGAGTTTCTGTCCCCCTCCGAGTCTGCGGAGGGGTCCTCCTCGGTCACGTCCCAGGGCGGCGGGGGCGCGGCCGCACTCGATGGGCTGCCGCCCGGCGACGAGGCCGCGGGCGGGTCCCAGGAGGGGTCGGCCTGCGCCGGCGGGGCAGCCGGCGTGTCCCAGCTGGCCGCCGGACCGCTCCCGACCGGACCAGCAGCGCCGGACCCACCCCCAGGCGGACCTCCCGGTCCGCCGGCCCCGCCACCTGGCCCTCCCGGTCCGCCTGAACCGCTGGCCCCGCCACTTGGTCCACCGGGCCCGCCGAAGCCGCTGGATCCGCCACCGGAGCCACCCGGTCCACCGAAGCCACTGGCACCGGCAGACCCGTCGGCCACGATCGGCTCGATCCGGACGTCGAGCCCGAGGGTCTCCACCAGGGCTCGCTGCAGGAAGTCGGCATGCTGACCGTTGCGGAACGCCGACGCCAGACCCGACGTGGAGAACCCGAGCTGCAGGGTGGCAGCGTCCAGATCCACGATCTGTGCGTCCTGGGAGATCAGCGCCCAGGTGGTGCGCTTGATCCGGGCCAAGGTATCCAGCACCTCCGGCCAGCGACGGCGGACCTCGGCGGTGCTGAGCCCACCGGCGCCGGCTCCTGATACGGGTGCTGCTGCGGCCGGGCTCGGGGCAGTCGGCGGGCTCTCGGGTGCAGCGGGCGGGACCTGCGGCGCAGCCGGCCCACCCTCTCCAGACCGCGTGCGCTCCGGTGCGGGGGGCGCCGCAGACTCCTCCGCCACGGGGTCCATAGACCCCGACGGCGCCAGCTCCTCGCCGGTCGGTGCCGAAGTAGCAGGCGGGCTGGCGGGAGGTGTGGCAGCGGATCCGTCGGCGTCCGGCGCGGCGGTAGGTGCACCGGCGCCAGGCGCGGCAGCCGGTGGGCCGGCATCAGATGTGGCAGCCTGCGCACCAGCGCCAGACCTCCCGAGAGCCTCGGGTGCCGTGGCAGCAGGTTGCGAGGCGGGATGCGGCGCCGATGGCTCTGCCGCGGGCGGGATCGCAGCTGCCGGTGCAGGTGCAGGCGTAGGTGCCGGCACTGCGGCGCTCGGTGCCCTGGTCGGTGCACTGCTGCCGGCGCCGCCCTGCCCCGACCCCACTGCACCTTCTAGCCGGTCGAGCCGGACTGCGAAACCCTCCGTACCGTCGTCGGCAGCGGGAAGCAGTAGCCGAGCGCAGAGCAGCTCGAGCTGGAGCCGCGGCGAGGTAGCGCCGGCCATCTCGGTGAGTGCCTCGTTCACCAGATCCGCCGCGCGAGAGAGGGTGGCCGCGCTCAGGTGCGAAGCCTGCGTTCTCATCCGCTCGAGCTGGTCCGCTGGAACGGCGCGCAACACACTCCCCGCCTGCTCACCGGCCGCGCGCACCACGATCAGATCCCGGAGCCGCTCCAACAGGTCTTCCACGAACCGGCGCGGGGCATGACCAGACTCGATCACCCGATCCACCACCCGGAACAGACTCGCCCCGTCCCGCGCCGCGAGCGCGTCAACCGTGTCGTCCAGGAGCGTGCCATGGGTGAACCCGAGCAAGGCGACCGCACGCTCGTAGCCGAGTGCGCCGCCGTCGGTGCCCGCGATGAGCTGATCGAGAACGGACAGGCTGTCCCGCACCGATCCGCCACCGGCACGCACCACCAACGGCAGCACCCCGGAATCCACCTGCACCCCTTCGGCCTCGGCGAGCGACTCCAGGTAGCCGGTGAGCTGCTCCGGCGGCACCAGCCGGAACGGGTAGTGGTGCGTGCGCGACCGGATCGTGCCGATGACCTTTTCCGGCTCAGTCGTGGCGAACACGAATTTCACATGCGGCGGAGGCTCCTCCACCAGCTTCAGCAGCGCGTTGAAGCCCTGGGTGGAGACCATGTGCGCCTCGTCGATGATGAACACCTTGAACCGGTCCCGGGCCGGGGCGAACGCTGCCCGCTCCCGCAGTTCCCGGGCGTCGTCCACGCCACCGTGGGAGGCGGCGTCCATCTCCACCACGTCGATCGAACCAGCACCGCCACGGGCCAGCTCCGTACAGCTGTCGCACGTTCCGCAGGGGGTGCTGGTGGGCCCCTGCGCGCAGTTCAGACAGCGCGCGAAGATCCGCGCCGAGGTGGTCTTCCCGCAGCCGCGCGGACCGGAGAACAGGTACGCGTGGGTGACCCGTCCGTTGTCCAACGCGGCCATCAGCGGCCCCGTGACGTGCTCTTGTCCGATGACGTCGGCGAACGTCTCTGGCCGGTAGCGGCGATACAGGGCGGTGCTCACGCGTCTCACAATAGGCGGCTCCGCTGACATCGCGCAGCCACCTGTGCACGGCCGGGCCGCCCGGCGCCGACGACTCCTCCGGACACGAAAGGACCCCTCGCGCACCCGCCAGAGCTCACCTGCCCTTGCTGCCTTCCGGCCCTGGGGGAGTTCAGCGAGATGACGCCGCACGAGGGGTCTGGGCCTGAGTCTACCTGCCGTGCGGGAGTGCTGGCCACGAGCGTCGGCAACGCCTGGGCTGCGCTGTCAGGAGCATCACTGCTCACCGGTTCGCTCCGCGCCCGGGAGAACGGGTAGGATGTCACCCGCTTGGAGGATTCGCCTAGTGGCCTATGGCGCACGCTTGGAAAGCGTGTTGGGTGCAAGCCCTCGGGGGTTCGAATCCCCCATCCTCCGCCAGCCAGCCCCGGGATCTCGCCAGAATCAGCAGTTTTTGGCTAGATTCCGGGGTTTTTTCATGATCGCTTCGTGTGCACAGGTGTGCAGGAATATGCGATATATGCCGAAATTTCTGACACATACCTGACACAGCACGGTTGCCGTGTCCGTCCTGGAGGCGGAGGATGCGGAGATGGTCGCCGCCAAGCTCCCCCGTGGGATCACCCGCTTCCGCGGGCGCTACCGAGTGCGGATCGACGCCTACGGCGGCACGCACAGCATCGGCGTCTTCGACACCGTGCGAGACGCGCGAGCGGCGCTCGAGATCGCGAAGGGTGAACGGGCGCGAGGCACGTTCATCCCGCCGAGCATGCAGCGAGCCGAGCGGCGCGCAGCAGAGGTGCGGGCGGAGACGGAGCGGCTGACCCTCGGCGAGTGGGCGGAGCGGTGGCTGGAGGAGCTGGCGGCGAACCCGGACCGCTCCCCCTCGACAGTGGTCTCCTACCGGTCCGTGCTGCGCACCCACGTGCTGCCCGAGCTAGGTGCGACACGCCTGGTGGATCTCACGCCGGCGCAAGTTGCTGCTCATCTGGCGACGCTGCGGGCGATGCCGTCCCGGCGCCACCCCGGTGCGCGAGCCAACGGCGTGGCACCGAACGCCGCGCGGGTGCTGCGCTCGTGCCTGAACGCGGCCATCAAGCGACCGGACGTAGCACTGGACTCGTTCGCCTTCCCCGAGGCACCGTCGCAGTCGCGGGTGCGCCCCGATGAGGTTGACGGCGACATCGCGACGCCCGAGCAGGTGGCAGCGATGGCCGCGGCGATGCCCGAGCACCTGCGCGCGGCGGTGCTGCTGGCAGCGTGGTGCGCGCTACGGCTGGGCGAGGTGCTCGGGCTGGAACGCCATGACCTCGAGCACCTCGACGATCCACAGCGAGCGATCCTGCACGTGCGGCGGCAGTGGAACACCAAGGCCGTGCGGCTGACCGAACCCAAGCGCGGGAGCACCCGCAGGGTGGCGATCCCTGCTTCTTTGGTGCCGGTGTTGCGGGAGCACCTGGACGCCCATGCCGCTCGGGAGTCAGACGAGCCAGTGTTCACGCCAACTGGGCGTCGGGGCCGGCGGATCTCGCAGACTTCGTTCGACGGCTACTGGCGCGATGCCCGGAAGGCGGCCGGCCGCCCGACATTTCGGTTCCACAGCCTGCGGCACACCGGGCTGACCGAGTACGCCCGCCAGGGAGCGACGCTCGCGGACCTGTTGGAGCGGGGCGGGCACACGGATGTGTCGGTGGCGCTCAAGTACCAGCACGCTTCCGCGCAGCGGGACCGGGAACTGACGGCTCGGTTGGATGAGGTCGTGGTCGTGGTCGTGGTCGCAGGAGGCGGCGGCGGGTGACGCTCGGCATTCGAGCGCCGGACCCTTGCCCGCAACGGCACCCCGCTCCAGCTACCCCTTGCCCGTTGTCGTGTCACCTGTCCGCGCCAAGCACGGCGTCGACGCTGACGACGCCCACCACACTTCACCTCCGGACCATGATGCTGATCAACGGCACATACGATCCGTCGTGATAGATCCGGACGGACGGCCCCGACCCCGCGGCCGCGAGCGTCCCCATTGGGGTTCGCCCCTTGGCCGATTCGTCGTATCAACCGAGTGAGCCAACTCAGGTGCCTACCGCCCACTATGACGGATTAGGGAGGGCAGGACCAAGCAGATCACCACTTCGGCCTGGATCCATCAGACAAGGTCGATTCGCAGTGAGAACATCTGACGGTGATCAACGATGAGCCGAGCCAGGCGCCTCCGTCCGTGCTGTATCACTACACGTCGCTCGAGGGCTTGATCGGCATTCTCACCTCGGGCACGCTTCGTGCAACGTTGATCACCCAGTTGAACGATCGGCTTGAGCTGGGTCCCGGCCTAAGAGCCCTGACAAAGGTGCTTGAAGAACACAAGGCTCATCGAGTGCTTGAGGAGTTGCGAGACAAGGACGATGACCGAGTCTTTGTTAGCTGCTTCTGTACGTCGCCGTCGATGATCCCCATGTGGTCGACGTACGCGGCGGCGGCCGGCGGCGGCTACGCGATTGGCATCAGAACCGAGAAGTTGACGGACGCCACAGTGCTCGGCGTCGCCGATCGTAGGCCCGCGCTGCGTAGAGTCAGCTACGACCACTCGGTCGCCGCCGCGAACATCGACCGTCTGGCCAGTGCCATGGTCGTTGAGGAGGAGAGCGACGACCCGCAGTTCGCGGAAGGATGGAGCGCGAACGAGATCCTAGACCAGGCTGCAGCACTCAAGAGCCCGCCGTGGAGTCACGAAGACGAATGGCGACTCGTGATCACCCATCACACATTCTGTGGTTACGACCGAGAGCAGTCACTTAGATGCAGGCCCTCTCTGCACGGCCCGGTTCCGTACCTCGAAGTCAAGATGTGGTCCCCGCCGACCTCAGAAGACGATTGGACCTATGGGGGAGCTGAGAAGGGGAGCCACGTCGATGACTGGCTCGAATCGGTCTGGATCGGGCCTACCGACGGGCAGCTGGAACGCGCGACCGGTCTTGAGGTTCTCCTCCGTCAGGCGGGTGCCGCTCCCCATCGCGCACGGATGCCCTACCGTTCACCCGATCGCGGCCAGGGCGAGGAGTCACTCATTCACTTCAGCCCGCTCGCTATGCGCTGACACCCATTCTGCGCGCTATGTCTACCGGTCTGCTGTGCCCCAATGCTGGTAACTCGTCTCGCCTCAGGACTTCTTGGCTCCCTGAGAGGCCGATCCACTCGCGTAGTGTCGTGAAGTTCGCGGACCTGCCCTCCAGAACGTTAGGCGCTCACCCGGCTTCCACCAGGGCAACCCACAGTGACGGGTCTCGGCCTCACTTCGGGCCAGGATCGCCCCTATTGGTTGCCTTCGCTCACGGACGCCATCCTGCCGTTGATGGCACGCAATCGGAGGAGACCAACGTTACCCACGCCTTTAGAAGGTGCGTCCAACCGCCGCGTAGGCAGTTGGTGGGTCCATGTCTTGGCGTGGCGGGTTCAGCCCCTGCGTCCGGCGCGTTCGGCGAAGGAGTCCAGGGCGGACGTGACTTCCCGAGCGTGCCATGTGCGGTTCCGGCGTCGGCCGGCGACTGCCTGATGCACGATACCGGCCTCTTCGAGGAGGTCGATCGCGGCTTGAGCGGTGTTGAAGGCGACGCCCAGCGCACTCTCCACGTAGCGCACGGTCACGACCGGCTGCCCGATGAGCAGGTCGAGTGTTCGCCAGACGGCGACGCCGCGACGGGCGTTGATCTGCTGACTCCACCGGGCGTGGATCTCACTGATCTCTGCGAGGAGTTTGCGTCCGTTGCCCAGGGACCGGAACGTGGCATCGGTGATGGCACCGACGATCGGGGCCAGGTCGCCGTCGCGGTACGCGGTCAGGCA
Source organism: Ruania zhangjianzhongii (assembly GCF_008000995.1). Lineage (NCBI taxonomy): Bacteria > Bacillati > Actinomycetota > Actinomycetes > Micrococcales > Ruaniaceae > Ruania > Ruania zhangjianzhongii. The sequence continues at coordinate 800,354 of NZ_CP042828.1, read as the reverse complement.
GTCCACATAGGCCGCTGTGTCTGACAGAAGCCCTGCAGAGATCGGCACGGTGACCCTCCGGGTCAGTCCCGCACGCTGCACCATGGCGTGCACCAGCGCACGGCCCGTGCGTCCATTGCCGTCAGTGAAGGGGTGGATGGTCTCGAACTGAGCGTGAGCGATCGCCGCATGCGAGATGACGGGGACGTCGGTGCGAGCAGTGAACTCCACCAGGTCGGCCACAGCTGCCGGAACGAGGGAACGATGCGGCGGTACGAACGTGGCCTGGTGCGGGCCAGCATCGCTCCCGCCGATCCAGACTTGCTGTTGACGCCACTGGCTAGGTATCACCCCTTGCTGACCCGACATCAGCGCCGCGTGCATGCCCACGATGGTGTCGGCGGAGATCTCACCGGCCAACTCCACGGCTGCCCTCATCGCGGCCACGTTCCCGGCGACCATCCGAGCGTTGGCACTGGCTTCCTCTCCCAGTTCAGCCAGGGCCAACTGGCGAGCACCGACGGTGAGGTTCTCGATCTGAGAGGAGGCTGAAGACTCGCTACGCATCAGCATCGTGGTGATAGGGGCGATCTCCCCGTCCCCCAGAACTGCCGATGCCTCGACGTCAAAGCGGGCGATCTCAACGGCAGCTTCCTCGGCCTCGGCAAGGAGGCCCGTGGGCAGACGCACTGGCTGGCTGGCGATCTTCGGCACCACCGCCGACTTATACCGCCCAGTGGCAGCCTCCCGCTTTCGGCGGGACAGTAGGGCGTTCCCGCTCGGTTCCCAGTTGTGCGTCTGCCACCTCAGGGCAGGCCAAGCCCGGGACTCTGCCCTGCGGGTACGAGAGCCCATCGGATCCTCCTGAAATACGACGCGGCGTTGTTTCAGTCTACGACACAAGCTGAAATAACTCGTGAGCGCGTTTCAGGTTGCTGGACCCAATCCGCTAACGGCCGGAACACCTCCGCATGGGGACCCGTCTGCAAGGCGAGCCTGCCGACACCACCAAACCAGCAGTGCCATCACACGCCCACGTCACCGGCACACCCGAGGCCCCACGGTTCCGCTTGCCCCTCTTGCTTCTTTCGTCGCATGAAAGCACTGCCGTACAGGCACCCGCCCAACGGCAATGCATGTTCCGCTGTACAGACGACGAGGCCTGCACACCTCTTGCACTACGCTGGGACTTTCGTCCGTACGTAATCGTTCGGGAGGTTGGCTATGGCTTCGAATCGACGCAAAGCGGCGGCGCGGGAGCGCGCTCGGCGGCAACGCATCGCCGCCAGCGAGCACCGCGACACGGACTCTCACGAGTCGACGCTGCTCGGCAATACGTGTCCGCGGTGCGGCGGTGATGTTCCGAGAAGCACCAGCGGTCGTGGTCGGCCACGAGTGTGGTGTTCGCAGCGTTGTCGGCGCGCGGCGTACGAGGAACGGCGAGCAGCAACCAACGGGGCGATCGCGAGCGAAGTCGTGGTGAAGCGCACGGAGCTGTCGTGGGACGAGACTATTGCGCGGGTGCTGGCCTCTCCGGTGGCCTGCCGCAAGGTCCTACGCGAACTGTCCCGACGACTGCGCGACGGTGAACTAGCTGAGCCGCAGTGGCAGGACGTAGTCGCCGAGATGCTCACTCGCGACGAGGCCACGCGACCCCCTCACAGACACGGTGCGGCAGTAAGCCGCAGCAAGCCTAAGCGACTGCCAGGGACGAGGTAGCAGTCCGCTGCCCCATCGGCCTCGGGTTGTTCAGAATCCCCGTTGGCTGTGGACTCCATCGCTTGGTGGGCGGTCTTCCGTGATCGCTTGGTAGCGCTAGTTTCCGATTACGAGGATGCTGGCGGCTGCTTCGATGACGTCGTCGGTGAGGCGAAGTTGTCGTGGTCGTAGACGCGAATCTCGGAGACATCGATCTCCGGGGGTGTCGAACACGGTCCGTGTCCGGTTCGCCGTGGCGCGGTGTTGGTAGCGACGGTTCCAGCGTTGCAGGGTACGCACGGCGGTACCGGTCTCCCGTGCCAGGGCCGTCAGCGCGATGCCGTCCTCGACGTGCAGCCGGAGGATGCGCCACCGCTCCAGCCCGTCCATCTCACACCTGCTGGGAAACGGCTTCGCGCGCGCGGGCGGCGTGCTAAGGGCGAGAGCGTGGCGCGTGACCAGCCGGGCGGCTTCTTCAGCGGTACGGCCCTTCGCGCGGGCGTCTTGGGCGATCGCGAGCTTCTCGGCGATCGCGTCCGGGTCTACCGGCGGCCGCCCGAATCGAGTGCCGTTCTGCTTCGCTGCGTCGATACCGACATTGACCCGTGCGGTGATGAGTTCGCGCTCGTACTCGGCCAAGGTGGCCAACATCCCCAGCATCATCCTGCCCACCGAGGTCTCCAGGTCGATGCCGTCCGAGACCGACCGGATCTTCACCCCCTTCTCACGCAGCAAGTTGACGGCGTTCAGGACATCGATCAGGGACCGGCCCAACCGGTCGATGCGCCAGACCACGATCGTGTCACCATCCTGGGCCGTACTCGATCAGGCGCTTCATCCCCGGCCGCTCGCCGTGGTCCTGCGGCCGGAGGTGACATCGGAGAACACGTCCCGCTGCTGCACCCCGGCAGCCAGGAGCGTATCGACCTGGAGCTGCGCGTCCTGCGTGGCCGTGCTCACGCGGGTGCAGCCGAGATGCCTCATGCCGACCAGTTCGCCTCTCAAACCCCTCGAACTCATCATCATGAGGCACTTCACTGCGAGATGAGTTCACAAGAGACCAGCGCGTACAGGACTGCACTGCGGACGCGCATGAGCGCGACCGCCCGGCGACTGTCCCATAGAACTGTAGATTTACGAGATACCCCTCGTCTGGGCTCTTTCGGCCGGCGCACTGTTGCTGCGGAAGCCGGCCGCGAGTTCCACTGCCAGTGAATGGCGGGCCGGCGTCCTGACTCCCTGCTGCCTTCGCGACAAGCTCTCGGAGGTGCCGAGGAGGCGGTCAGTGCGGCGGCCGCAGATCTGCGAACGCGGTGCTGGCCCTGCAGCCGAGCTCTCCGCGATTCAGGTAGATCGACGGAACGTGCACGTCATCTACCTCGCCGGTCCCAGTGCGGAGCACGAGGACGCAGTCATCATCGTCGCCCGTGGCAACCGCGACCACCCGACCCTCAATACTCGCCGTGACCTCTGCGAGCGGCGTGACGCCGTTCGGGTGCGGCTCCAGAAGCACCGTCACCGCCGCGACGACGTCCGCCTCTGGCCGCAGGTCGTCGGGCAGGGCCGTCAGGACCGACCGCACAGCCTCCTCGGCGTTAACTGCGACACGGGGACGCTGAGACGGCGGCGCGGGTACAGCCACGAGTTCGTCGGGACAATCCACGCCGCGGACGTCATCCACACCCCAATGGTTGAAGCCGACCCGGAAGCAGTAGGGACCCGGGTCCTGCTCGGACGGTGAGTCCCAGTACCCTTGCGGTGCTCGTGTGTCGGGCGCGATGAGACCCAAGGTGATCCAGCCGATCGCCTCGTCGGCCGCCTCGCTGTCGGCGTCATCCGCCTCGTCAACGCCGAGCATGACGATCCCGCTGTCCTCGGTAGCCGCTTGGACGTGCTCAGCGAACGGCACAATGTCGTAAGCGTGCGAGTGGAAGACCGTCGGTGCCAGCAGGTTGTCGATGGAGTTCCTCGCGTACTCCTCGCCCAGGGACGCGGGCGAGGAGCAGCCGGCGAGTGCGACCGCTCCTACGGCGGCGAGTGCGCAGGCAACGTAGCGCGCGAGCAAACGCACGCCAGCATAATAGCGGGGCCCGAACGGAACATGTTCGTGAGGAGGCCTCGCCAGCGTCCTCGAAGGCCGCTACGATCACCCACCGCTTTCGCCACGGCAGACCGCGGCAGGCTCGAGGCGCTCGAGACGGCACTCGCTCGCTTCTGCATCCGTCATGCCGCGGTCCGGGTCGCGGAGGGGTCGGGCAGACCCATACCCATGGAGGGGGGGTTCGTGCTTTCAATCAGCATTCCCGGAATGTCACCACGTCTCGAGGGCCCGCTGAAAGCGGTCACCATCCTGGAGGATGGACTCGTGCAGGCCGTCGTGCACACCGGCTTCGAAGGGGGCGGGAACCTGCACCTCGGTCTGAACAGCGGCGAGACGGAATATCGTCTGTCCAGTACGAACGACCCGTACCGGGTCATGATAGATGTGCGGCGGACTGACGCCTAGCGGCTGAAGTTCTCCTGCGCGCGAGCGGGAACCACTGCCCCAGTCGTCGACGCGGGTGAAGGTCTCGCAGCTGGTAAGTAATCACAACGGGGTTAACGGGCGGCCAAATGAACGGTATTCGGGGATGACGGGCGATCACCACGGGGAGGGGCGACGGCCGCACGACAACCCCACGGCCGACGACGGCGGTGCCGATGCGGCGCATCACGACAGCAAGGACGGCAAGCGCCGTCATCCGGTGCGGGCGTTCCTGCGTGAGTCGGCGATCGTGGTGGTCTCGGCGCTGATCCTGTCTCTGGTCATCAAGACGTTCCTGGCGCAGGCGTTCTTCATCCCGAGCGTGTCGATGGAGCCGACGCTGATGGTCGGGGACCGGCTGGTGGTGAACAAGCTCGCCCCGCAGGTGATGGACCTGGAACGCGGTGACGTGGTGGTCTTCCTCGACCCCGGCGGCTGGTTGGACACCGAACCGCACGAGCTGAACGCTGCCGAGCAGGTGCTCACCTGGATCGGGCTGCTGCCCGAGCATGCCGACGAGCACGTGATCAAGCGGGTGGTCGGCACCGGCGGCGACCACGTGACCTGTTGCACCGACGAGGGTCTGATCGCGGTGAACGGCGAACCGATTACCGAGCCGTACGTGGTGCCCGGCGCGGAGCCGAGCGAGCGGACCTTTGACGTGATGGTCCCGGAGGACCACCTGTTCGTGCTCGGCGACAACCGACCCCGTTCAGGCGACTCACGTGCACACCCCGATGCCGTGGGCGGAGGGTTCGTGCCCGTACGTAATGTGGTGGGCAGAGCATTTGTCATCACCTGGCCGCTGGATCGCATCGAATGGTTGAGCAACCCCACCGACACGTTCACCGACGTACCCGACTCGTGAGACCCAGTCCGCCCCACCCGTCTGCAACTGCAGAACCAGAGCACCATGGCCCCGATTGCCTGTATCAAATCGAGGCAGTGGGTCGGCGTGAGGTAAAGCAGTCGGAAGTCGAGGTCGGGCCATGCCCTGCGACCACTTCGCTTCGCGCGCTGCTACGGTTTGGGGATCAACTTGGACGTCTGGCAAACCAACGCCTACCTGGCGGATAGGACCACGATGATCGACTACGGGTTGTCATCTGGATTGGCGTGACGGCGGCAGCAGTTAGCATCCCTTGAGGTAGCGAGCATCGTGGCGAAGGCCGCCAGATGTCGAGAGGGCCAAGTGAACGGCAGATCTTCCCGCCAGCAGCGGAACTGGCCTGTGAGGCCAGTTCCGCTGCTGTGGCTGGCACTGACTCTGGTGGTCGCGGTGCTCTGCGTCGCAGTTCAGCTCGTGTGGGTCTACGCCGGGCCCGAACTCTGTGCGCCGGTGACGCCCGCCGTGGAGAACTGCTTCTTAGCCGATAGGTGGTACTCGATTCGCGGCGGTCTTGTCCTGGTGGGGCTGGTTACGATTGCGGCCATGGCGATCACCGCTGCCATCACAAGGATGCGCTGGCACGTTACGTGCTTTGTGGTTTACTCCCTGGCGATAATTCTTATCGTGGTGTTAACGACCAGATGACCTGAGTTGGACCATTTGGCTTAGCTGAGAGATCGCGTGGGTAGGTGGGACGGTGGATGTTGCGGGTGCGGGCCCGGTTCTCGTACGCCGTCGGGAACCTGAGCCTCGGCCGGAGAAGCGCCCGTTGTTTCGACCTGGACCCGCAACAGCGCCGGGTCGCCGGCCACCTGACCATCGCCTTCACCGCACCGGCACTCTTCCGCGAATCCCAGGACCGCACCGGGCTGAGCATCCGCAGCATCACCCGCCAGCTACGTGCTCTGCGTTCAGCGACCGTCGCGGTCAACGGCACCACACGGACCTCTGCCCCGCGATTCCCGACGAGCAGCAAACGCCCTCGATGCGTTCCGGGGCCTGAAACTCACGCACTAACGAAATGAACAATGTCAGAGCACCGGCGGACGGAAGTGGTGATGGCAAGCTCGACCGAGCCCGCGTTGCCAGATGCCCGGCCGCGGACAGCACCGTCAACCTGACACACTGCTGACACAGCGCTCAAGTGGGACGCAAAAGCCCAGGTCACAGGCCTTTCGGTTCTACTCCCCCATCCTCCGCCAGCGCCCCGAAATCTCGCCATAATGAGTAGTTTTGGCGAGATTCCGGGGTTTCTTCGTGGTCAACTCGTGGGCAGGGAGCGCGGCTGTAGGACGACCAACATCGTGCCTCGACTTATGCGCGGGAAAGGCTACGAGCCGCTTCCACGGCCTCCGGCACACCGATCGAGACGATGCGGTCCGGGACAGGCTCGCTACCGTTCCTGCGCCCGTGCTCTGAGGACGTCGAACTCGCACCCTCGCACGTTCGGATCGAAGCCGTGCTCGATCAGCCAGCGCGAGATGTTGAGGCTGCGCAGCGACCACCAGGCACGGATCACCTCTCGGTCGGCACCTTCGCCATAGCCGACGAGGAGGTCGTCGAGATGTTCCTCGTGGCCGAGGGTCACGGTCGCCACGTCGAACATGGCATCGCCCCGGGACGCTCCGGACCAATCGATGATGCCGACTACTTCGTCATGCTCGACGAACACGTGCGCGATCTGCAGGTCGCCGTGAATGAACGCCGGCGCGTAGGGGCGCAGCGCGGCGTCCGCGATATCGCGGTTCAGGCGGATGACATCGGCCGGTAGAACAGCGTTGGCAAGGAGCCACTCGCACTCACGATCGAGCTTTGACCTGATATCGCTGAGATCGGGCCCCGGCCACGGCGGCAGTGGGGCATCGTGCAGTGTCCGGATGGCGGCTCCTGCGGCGGCCCATGCTGCTGGCGAGGCAGTCGAGGGCTCACCGAGTGCTCCCAGCGCCCGTCCGGGCACGGCGGCGATCGCGAGGACTGGATCCTCCCGCCAGAGGACCGTGGGGGTCGGGACGGGTGCCAAGCCGATCGCCTGCACCTCGATGTCAGCGTTTGCCGGATCTCCGTCGACCTTCAAAAACACGTCGCCGACGCGCAATGTCGCGCGCCCACTATGTGCGACGACAACTTCAACGTCCTTCATGCCGGTCATCCTGACGACCTCGACCGCCACTGTCACCGGAAAATCCGAAGCGGCTCTGCTAAAGAACGCCAGTCTGAGCGGCCCAAGTGAGCGCATCCGCGACGAACCCACGAGCAGCATCGGCCTCCCCGGGCCGCGGCGGATGGCTGGGGTCCCAGCCGAGGCCGCGCTCATCTCGGACCTGTCCCAGGAGCGGTCGCCACGAAGGGTCGAGGGTGCGCAGTGCCCACTCCAGCGCTCCCGACTTGCTCGCGACCTCGGCCGTCTTGAGCGTGTAGAGAACCCGGCAGGTCGTGACGACTGCATAGCGCTGCCCCCAAGCGAGGGCGTCGATGTCGACCCAGGTCGAAAGGTCATCGACGAGCGTCGGTAGCGACGCGGCCGCCTCGCGACGTAGCAGGTCGGCGGGGACGGTGGACATGAACGAGCGCGGTGTGGGCCCGGCGAGCGTGATGCCGTGTTCGCGCAGGATCCAGCGGGTGTAGGCCCGGTTGCAGTGATCGTCCCACTCCAGGGTGCGATGCCCGTGGTCGTTGAAGAGCCACTTCCCGCCGAGGTGATCGACCGACGCGACCTCCTCGACCGGCCCGTAGGATCCCTCCAGGTCCTGCCACCAGCGCCCCTCGCGCGTGGGGATCTCGTCATGGAGCTCCCGTAGCTGCGCGATTTGCGGCTCGGTCAACGCCTCGTTGGTGGTGACGAGCCAGTCACAGTCACTGTGAAGGTCTCCGGCGCCGAGCGCGAACGATCCCTGGACGTAGGCGCCGGCCAGGTTCTCGCCGAGGATGCGCCGCCAGTACCCCAGCAGTTCTGTGAGGACCTCATTGAGATCGGCGTATGGCGTGATGACGTCGGACGCGGCCATGCACTGATGGTAGGAGTCGCCTCGGGCAATCCACGATCTGAATCCAGCCGCCGACGACGGGATCCCTGGCGCCGGCGTCCAGGCCGTCCCTATCAGAGCGCTGCCTGGCGGCCGACAAAGGCGGCGAGCCGAGCGTAGGGGCCCGCGTCGTTCGCGATGGCCACCACCGGCGCGAACGGACCATCCTCGCTGCGATCCTCCGCGGGCACATTGCGCGAGAACCAGTCGAGTGCTGCGTGCGCCAGGACAGGGTCGAGGTCATCACCCCGGCCGGTGACTTGGGACAGATCCCACGCGTGGACGGTGAACTCGTGGGTGTACGCGTCGAGCAGCGCGCGGCCGGGCATCGTGCCCCAGGCCAGGGTGTAGTCAGGACCGAGGGCCGAATCGGCTTCCCAGGCGCGTTCGAAGGCGGTCCGAGCGTGGCGAAAGGCCGCGTCCTCATCCCCGTGGAGGTCGGTCGCCGGGTCGTTCACCTGGGTCATATCGCCACCGTGCCTGACGACTTCCAACTTGCGAAGGACGGCAACGAGGTGGGCGAGCAGGGTCCGCGCGTCGTACTCGGCACACGGCGTCGATCTACCGAAGTCGTGTGGCCGCAGTTCTGCGATCTGGTGCTCGACCTGGTCGAGCGCTCGAGCGAGCTGCGGACGCGGATCAACCGTGGCATCAACTACTGCCATCAGAACCTCCTGAAATGGGATAGACGTTCCGACCCAGGATGCTGGCAGGCACTGACACTCAGTCTGTGGGCACCGCCGCGAGTTCGGCCCGGTGCTCAGCCGCCCACTGCGCGAGGTGCGACACCGGCCCATGAGCGAGCGATGAGCCCAGGTCGGTGAGCTCGTAGACCACCGCAGCACGGCCGGCGGGGCCCGCCACTTTCCCTACCAGCCCGCGCTGGCACAAGCGGCGTAGCGACTCGGTCAGCACTTTGTCGCTGACACCAGCGATCCGCTTCAGCAGCACAGCTCGACGGGTCGGGCCGAGGCGCAGGGCCGAGATCACCACCGGATCCCAGGTGTGGCTGATGAGCTCGACGGCGGCGCGGACGTGGCAGTCGGCGATGAATGGCTCGCAGCCTCGATCGATCACGTCCTGAGCCTCTCAGCATTCTTCCGACCAAGCGGTAGGAAGGTGCGCTCTAGCGTCGGTGGGACAGACCAGCTCACCAAGGAGAAGCGAATGAGAATCGGACTGCTCGGAACCGGAAACATGGCGATCGCGCTCGGCACGGCCTGGGCCAGCGCTGGGCATCGGATCGTGGTCACCGGACGCGATCGGCACAGCGCGACCCGCGCTGCGGGACAGATCGCTGCCGGCGCGATCGCGACAAACGCCCAGTCACTGGCGGCGAACGTCGACGTCATCGTCGTAGCGATCAGATGGGAGGGACTGCAGCCAGCACTCTCGCTCCTCGACGGGCCAAGCGGCGCACTGGCAGGCAGGACAGTGATCGACTGCACCAACGCCGTCGACTTCACTACCGGCGACCTTCTGCCGGCCACCGGCTCCGCCGCCGAGGTCGTGGCAGCCGCTGCGCCCGGGGCGCAGGTGGTCAAAGCGCTGCATCTGTTCGCCGGCACCACGTGGCCGTTTACCGGCGATCGGGACGAATCGCCCGTCGTCGCCCTCTGCGGTGACGACGCCGCCGCCCTCGAGCAGGCCAGCACGCTGGTGGCTGCGCTCGGGGCGCAGCCACTCGTGATCGGGGGCCTCGGCGCAGCCCGCCAAGCCGAGGAGGCGGCCGGCTTCATCACGCGAGTTGCCGCCGCCGGAGGCAACCCGCGCCGAGCAGTCCCGGACGTCGATCCCGCCAGGCTGGACGAGGCCTCCTGAGGTGAGGCGCCGTGACCACGGCGTGCTCCGCCGTCGGCAATCGGCTGGCGAAGCCAGGGAGCACGCTCCCCAGGCCACCGGTCACCAGTACCGGCCGGAGGCAATCGCCTCAGCCACCACACCGGCCCCATCCTCAGCAGCGAGCTGATTCGCGAGCTCCCGGGCACGCCGTCGAAACCGGGGTTCGGTCGTCGCCCGGTTGATCGCATGGGCGAGCCTCTCGGAGTCAAGGCCGGGCAGTGGAATGGCCGTGGGCGCGGCGCCGATCTCGACCAGGCGCCGCGCCCACAGCGGCTGATCGGCAGCGAGTGGAAGCGGGATAGTCGGCAGCCCGGCGCGCAGCCCCGCCGCAGTGGTGCCGGCACCGGCGTGGTGCACCACCGCCGCGACCTGGGGAAAAAGCCAGTCGTGCGGGACGGCGCCCACCACCAGCAGGCGTTCATCAGCTTCCACTCCCAGGGCCGCCCAGCCAGACTGCACGATCGCGCGCCGGCCAGTGGCCGCGAGCGCCTGCTGGATGCTGATGACGCTCGCCTCGGAATCAGCCGGGGTCATGCTCCCCAGCGTCACCAGCACGGGCGGTTCTCCCGCGGCTAGGAACTCGGTCAGCTCTGCCGGCGGCTGCCAGTCCGGTTCACCGACCGGCCACCAGAACCCGACCACCGGGCGCCAGGCCGGCCAGTCGGCCGGCACCGGCAGCACCGAGGGGCTGTAGCCGTAGACGGCGGGCCAGCGTTGGGCTTCCAACTTCGCGAAGTGCTCCCGGATCCCCACCGGCTGCAGGCCAAGCTCACCGCGCAGCTCACGTGTGGCCGAGCGGAACGGCAGCTGGCCCAGGTTCCGCACCGTACGAGCCGCCACCCGGTTGCCCCATCGTCCGAGCGAGCGCTGGGTGAGCATCCAGGGCGGGAAAGCCGCCGTCGGGTCCATCGGCTGCAGGTAGACCCCCATGCTCGGGATCTTCAGGCCTTCGGCCACATGGATGCCCTGCCAGCCCAGGGTGGAGACCAGCAGGAGGTCCGCACCGGTCGCTGCCTTGACGATCGCCTCGCCCATCTCCCGCCAGTGGCGGACGTAGAGCGCGATGCTCCCGGTCGACCCGGCCGCTGAGGTGCGCAGCGCACGCTGTCCGCGCGCCGAGCCCAGCTCGGCCTGCATGTTCATCGGCAGCGGCCGGAAATCGATGCCCCGGGATCGCACCAGGTCCTCGAAGGGCGCATGGGTCGCGATCGCCACCTCGTGGCCGTCCGACTGCAGCCTGGCCGCCAACCCGGTATAGGGCAGCACGTCACCGGTGGAGCCGATGGTGATGATCGCGATGCGCATCAACTGCCTCCATCCGCACGGTGGGCTCGCAGGGTCTCCCACTCGTGCAGGATCTCGGGGAACTTCTGGCTGAGGAACCGGTAGAAGTCGGCCATCTCCTGCACGCGGTGGCCCGCGGCGGTTTCCGGGCCGATCGCCGGCGGCCGCTGCTCCGCAGCATCAGAGAGCTCTGCGTACAGGGTCCGCCTGGTGAGGGTGATGGTGTACCAGTGCGGTGCGAGACCGTAGATCCGGCGGCGCGTCCTCGGCAGTGATCCCACCCGGATCACGTGCACGGACTGCAGATAGCGGATCGCTCCGGAGACTGCAGCAGGGCTGACGTCGAGCGCCTGACTGATCTGTTCCGCGGTGAGCTCACCCTCGGGGCTGGTCAGCAGGGCCATCAGAGTGCGCGCAGGCATGCGGGGGAAGCCGGCGGCGTCGAGCAAGGCGGCCAGCCCCTCGGCATAGTGCCGGGTGGGGTGATCGACCAGCGGCTCGCTCGCAGGCTCATTCCCCGCCTCGCGGTCCCGTGGAACTGTCATGGCTGCAGATCCCTTCTGCGGTAGAACGCCACGCCAAGCGCTGTCGTGGCTACGGCTGCCGTGCTCATCCAGACCGCACCACTCCAGTCCGGGTGCGCCGTGGTGACGAGCGGGGTGTGCATGAACGGAGAGATCGCGATCGCCCAGTCGGGCAGGCCGAGGCGTCCGCCGAGCTCGGCCAGCACAACGCCCACGGCGAGAATAGTCCAGGCCAGGGCACCGGTCAGGCGGGGCAGCAGCGCGAAAACAAGCGCGATGATCCCGAGGTAGAGGGCGGTGGCCGGCACCTGCGCGACAGTCGCGCCGAGCACCTGCCAGATGGCGCTGGCGCTCATCCCCTGGGCGAGATAGACCGCCGCGGCACCGACCCAGGCGCTGGCCAGCACCGCCACGATCGAGACACCGCCGACGGCCAGCACGGCGCCGAACCACCGGCCGGGACCGGTGGCGGCGCCACGGACCATCTCGACGTTGCCGGCCACTTCCTCACGCCTGGCGCGCAGGACGACCAGCACGCCCGCGATCGCTGCGCACTCGCCGACCAGGACCATCACGTAACTGAGCAGGAGGTCGTAGAGCCGGCCGTCGCCACCCACCAGCTGGCGGATGGTCTCCCCGACTGCCGCATTCTGTCCGTCGCCGGTCAGGGCGAGGCCGGCGAGGACCGCGGCGAACGCACCGACCCCCGCGCCTGCGCCCATCATCGCCAGCAGCGTGCCGCGCTGCAGCCGGAGCGTGAGCCGGAAGCCAGACCGCAGCGTGGCGGGAGCGTGCGCCGGGCCGGGGCGCGGGGGGAGCAGCGATGCGCCGAACTCCCGCCGTTGTTCGAGGACAGCGGCGCTACCGGCGCCCAGTGCGGCAGCGGCCGCAAGGACGACGAACGGCCACGGGTTCACGTCCCCGTAGGGGGCTGCGACCCCGGCCAGACTGAACGGCGAGATCCAGCTGAGGAAGACCGGCGTGCCGATCAGGGTCTGCGGGTCGATCTCCGCCTGCAGATCGGCGACGACCCGGACGGCGAAGAACGCCAGGATCGTGGCCGCGCCCAGACCGGTGGCCGCCCGAGCGGAGGGTGCCAGCTGGCCGAGCAGCGTGCCGACCACCAGGAACAGCACCCCGACGAACAAGCAGATCAGCGCCGCCCACACCGACCCACCCGGATCTGCCCCACCGAGGACCAGGCCGAGGACCATCGCCAGGGCCAGAACCGCCGTCGCCAGCGCCCCGGCGACGAAGGCGGCGGTCAGGCTGGACAGCCGGCCCGTGGCAGCGGCGCGCACCAGCTCTCGGGTGCCGTCGTCCTCCTCAGCTCGGCCATGGCGGACCGCGAACAGCGTCGCGAAGAGTGCGAAGCACGTCGCCAGCACCACGCCGTAGGTATAGAACAGGAAAGCACCTTCGGACGTCCCCATCGGCAGCCCGCGGCCGACCAGCAGTGCCGGGCTGTCCAGGGCGATCTCCAGCGAGGCCACGCGCTGCGCCTGCGCACCGAACCCGCTGCCCACGTGCACTGCGCACACCGCGGCGAACGCCAGCAGGCCGATCGTCCACACCAGCAGCTGCCCGCTGTCGCGCCGAAGCGCCACCCTGGTCAGCAGCAACGATCCGGTCACCGTCGGGCCGCATCGACGTTCGGAGCCGGCGGGTGCGCGACAGGCTGCTCGTCACCGTAGTGACGCAGGAACAGCTCCTCCAGAGACGGCGGGTGCGCGGTCACCCCGGGTACCTCGGCCTTGGCCAGCACCGCAAGAACCTTCGACGTGTCCTCCGGCTCGACCGTGAAGGTGGTCCGCCCGTCCCCCGCGGTGATGTCATGCGCAACTCGCGCCAGCCGATCGGCATCGCCTGGTGGCAGCCGCACCGGGATCGTGTACGTCGTGCGGGTCAGGTGGCGTAGCTGCGCCAACGTGCCGGTTTCCACGCGGCGCCCCTGGCGGATGATCGAGATCCGATCGGCGACCTCTTCGACCTCGGCCAGGATATGGCTGGACAACAGCACCGAGGCCCCGCCGGAAGCCACCCGCGCTACTTCATCCTGGAAGCGCTGCGCCATCAACGGGTCCAAGCCGGAGGTCGGTTCGTCGAAGATGTACAGCTCGGCCGGCAGCGCAAACGCCGCGATCAGCGCGACCTTCTGCCGGTTGCCCTTGGAGTAGGTGCGGATGCGCTTGGTCGGATCGAACTCGAACGCCTCGATCAGACGAGCACGATCGGAGGATGCCGGAGCACCACCTCGTAGCCCGATGAGCAGATCGATGGCCTCACCACCGGTGAGCGAGGGCCACAGATTGACATCACCGGGCACGTACGCCAGCCGCCGGTGGAGCTGGTCCGGCCGATCCCAGGGGTTCTGCCCGAACAGCCGCACCTCACCGCCACAGGGCCGGTACAGGCCGAACAGCACCCGGATGGTCGTCGACTTCCCTGCTCCGTTCGGGCCCAGGAAGCCGTGGACCTCGCCCTGGTCCGCCTGCAGATCGAGTCCGTCGAGCGCCGAGAACGACCCGAAGGTCTTGCGCAGGCCCACGGCCTCTAGCACTGCTGTCATAGGGTCAACTTACACTGATTTCACTAGTTTGTGAATTATGTGTAGCGAGCGGTCCTGCGCCCTGCGCTTCTGGTACAGCACGACGGCGGTCCGCCCGCCGGGATCACGGCTCCTCAGTTGCGTACGCGCTGAGCTTCTCCGGATTCCGGATCGCCCAGAGGCAGACGATCCGGTCGCCGGCGACGTCGACCGCCATCACCGCGAGCGGATGCCCTGCCCCGTCGCGACTGACCAGTCCGGCGCGTCCGTTCACCGCCGTCACGGTGACGGTCATCTCGGGCACCTGCTCGCGGATGGCGAGCAGGTAGCTCGCGATGCGCTCTGCGCCAACGACAGGCTCGAGAGCGGCAGCAACGATGCCACGGCCGTCGGGAACCACTGTCGCCTCCGGGTCGAGGGAGGCCATCAGCCCGTCGAGATCACCGGTCACCAGCGCCTCCTTGAACCGGGAGACGACGAGCGCATGCTCACTCGCGGTGGCCCGAGCACGGCGAGCCTGTCGCACGCGATGCCGCGCCGAGGAGGCGAGCCGCCGGCAGGCCTGTTCCGAGCGGCCGACCATCGCGCCGACCTCGGCGAAGGTGTACCCGAACACGTCGTGCAAGGTGAACGAGACCCGCTCGGCAGGTGTCATCGATTCCAGCACCACCAGGAGCGCCATGCCCAGCGACTCGTCGAGAGAGACCCTGTCGGCGGGGTCGATCGCCTGATCGGTGACACTGTGGCTGGTCCAGCGCGCGGCCGTCGGCACCGGCTCCGGCAACCACTCCCCCACGTAGCGCTCGCGTCGCACCCGGGCAGAGCCGAGCACGTCCAGGCAGATCCTCGTCGTGACCGTGACCAGCCAGCCGGTGGGCGAGGCGACCCGGTCCCGCTCCCCCTCCTCCAGCGAGTACCACCGCACGAACGCGTCCTGGACAGCATCCTCCGCCTCGGAAACCGTGCCGAGCAGTCGGTAGGCGATATTCATCAACAGCGCCTTGTCCTCGAAGACCTCCTCCATCACCCTTCCTCTCTCTTCCAGCCACTACTCCACATGACGATCCAGAGACCCGGAACGTGACGTGGCCGCCAACCACCCGACGTCACACTTGCCGGGGCTACGTCGTCATCACCGGTAGAGCGTCGCCCCTGACGCTTCCGGAGAGAAACGGCTCAGACCATCTTCTACACGATCATCACCATCGTCACCATTGCGGTGAATGCTGCCGGGGCCCTCGCCTCCTTCACGGGCGCCAGGTTCATCACCGACACGCTCACCGAGATCAAGGTGCAGCCACGCTGGCTACCCGTTCTGGCGAGCCTTCAGGCGGCCGGGGCGCTCGGTCTGCTGCTGGGCCTGCTCGGGCTACCCGCCATCGGGCTCGCCGCTGCCACCGGTCTCGTTCTGTACTTCCTGGGGGCGGTGATCACCCACCTTCGAGCCGGCGCCCATCGCAGCCTGGCCAGTCCGCTACTGTTCCTCGCCCTCGCGGTCACCACGCTCGCGCTCGCCATCGTCCGATGACGTCACCAGTCCTGGTCACGGGTGCGACGGGCATGCTCGGCCGGGCGGTCATCGCCCGGCTGGTCGCCGCAGGTACGCCGGTGCGGGCACTGAGTCGAGGGCAGCAGCAGCCCTCCGCAGCAGTCAGCTGGCTCACCGGCGACGTCACCACCGGAGCGGGGATTGCTCGAGCGGTCGACGGAGTGGGCGCCATCATCCACCTGGCCTCGGCCCCTTACCGGCGGGGCTACACCCGCGAGGTGGAGGTCCACGGCACCCGGCGACTGCTCGAGGAGGCAGCCGCGGCCAACGTCGCGCACCTCCTCTATACCTCGATCATCGGGTGTGACCGGATCCCCTGGGGATACTTCCGCACCAAGACCGAGGCGGAGCGCGTGGTCGCCAGTGGGCCGGTCCCCGCGAGCATCCTGCGGCTGGGGCAGTTTCACGACTTCGTCGACCAGACGTTCCACTCGCTCGCCAGGGCCGGCCTCCTGGTCGGCGACCGCAGAGTGCTCGCCCAACCGGTCGACACCGCAGACGTCGCCGAACGGATCCACGCGGCCACACGCGCTGGACCGAGCAGCCGGATCGAGGAGTTCGCCGGCCCGGAGGTACTCGACCTTCGCCTCGCGGCCGAGCAGTGGTCGACGGCGACCGGTACCCGCCGCTACATCCTCCCCGTGCGCGTCCGGGGAAAGCTGGGGAAGGCGTTCCGGGCCGGTCACCTCACCACGTCGGCGGCACCTCGCGGCGTGCGTACCTGGCGCGGCTATCTCTCCGCCCGCTACGGGGAGCCCCGCTCCAGCAGTCCGGCAACCCACCCGCACGCCGAAGGCGATCATCTCGGTTGATCTCAACCTCACCGCTGACCTCAACCCACCATTGAGCTCGGCCCCACCGTAGATCTCAACCCCACGAAAGGAATCCACGTCATGAACAGCACAGCAACCACCTCGCCGCCCGAAGGATCCACGAGCGAGCTCGACGCCATCCGAGACGTCGTGGCCACCGTCGAACACGCCCAGAACAACGAGCAACCCGAAGAGTTCCTCGAGCTCTTCCGACCCGATGCGATCTGGACCACCGGCGGCGGCAAGCGCCTGTACGGCCTCGAGGCGATCGCCTCGTTCACTCGCCGGACACTGCCCGGCGGCATGACCGGCCTCTCGGTGACCTTCACCCTCGAGCATGTGATGTTCATTCGGCCGGACGTCGCGGCGGTCAAGCTGCGCCAGGTGTACCGGGCGCCCGACGGCACCGACGTGGGGTCGCCGCTGTGGATCCTGGCGAAAGAGCAGGGCCGGTGGCTGCTGTCGGCCTGCCAAAACATGGGTGTTCCCGACGACGAGGAGGTCTCACCTGACCGACCGGTCTTCAGTGCCGCCTGACCGGGCCGATCCATCACCGGCGACCGGCTCGGCCAACAGCCGGCGAATACTGCGCTCGAGCCCCGCCCGATCCACCGGCCCGGGCGAGACGGTCAGAGTGTGCAGGAGGGTGCCATCGAGCAGCGCCGCGACTCCCACCGCGCGCAGCTGCGGATCATCGATCCCCGCTGATGCCAGCAACCGCACCAAGCTGGCGAGGAGTCGGGCATGACCGGCACGGACATCGTCCGGGTAGGCAAGCGAGAGGGACAGTCGCGCCCGAGTCACCGGCGCCTGGGCCGGTTCGGCCATCTGCACCGTGACATCGGCTAGCATCCGCACCAGCTCCTCGGTGTCGCGCGAGCCTCCCGGGCCACCGGCCGCAGTGACGTAGCCCCAGTCCTGACGCTCCATCTCCTCGAGCAACGCCCGCACCAGACTCTCCCGGGTCCGGAAGAGGTTCGCCGCGCTCCCGCTGGGCAAGCCGGCCCGGGCGTCGACGGCCCGGTGCGTCAGGCCCTTCAGCCCACCCTCGGCCAGGACCAGCAGTGCGGCGGCCATCAGATCGTCCCGTCGTCCCATACCTTCCAGGCTAACAACAAATGTTGTATCGTGGCGGCATGACGACCATTCACATCGTCGGAGGCGGGATCGCCGGACTGACCCTGGCACTCACGCTGCAGCGCCCCGAGTGGGACGTCATCGTGCACGAACACCGGCGCCGACCCGAGGAGCGCGAGGTGGGAACGGCGTTCGGGCTCTGGCCACCGGCGATGACGGCACTGGACCAGATCGGCATCGGCGCGGCCGTCCGCGACCGCGGCGTGCACGCCGCGACGGCGACGATCCGAACCGCCGATGACCGCGCGCTGATCCACCTTCCTCGGCAGGACGTGGTGATGATTGCCCGCACCACGCTGCATCACCTCCTGCGCACAGCGCTGCCAGCACGCGCGCACCAGCGAGCGGGACGAGTCTCGGACAGCCGACTCCTCACCGGCGAGGTCATCGTCGGCGCCGACGGTGCCCGCAGCGTGGTCCGCCGCGACCACTGGGGCAGGAGAGCCGCCGCTCGATCACCCGGCACCACAGTCATCCGAGGCGTGATCGAGAGTGACCTCGCCCACGGCGAGGTCACCGAGTACTGGGGCAACGGTCAGCTGTTCGGCATCACCCCGGTCTCGGCACACCACACCAACTGGTTCACCGCGTTCCCCGAGCAGCGCTTCGAGAGCACCGAGCACGGTCTGCGCCACCTGAGGCACACCAGCGGGCACTTCCCCGCACAGGTGCAGGACACTCTCGCCGCTGCCCGGCCTGACCAGACTCTCATCAACGGGATCCACATCTCCCGTACCCTGCCCGCGCTCGTCCGCGGCCGCACGGTGCTGATCGGCGATGCCGCCCATGCGATGACCCCGAACGCCGGACGAGGTGCCTGCGAATCGATACTCGACGCCGTCGCCCTCGGCACCCTGCTGAATCACTACCCACCCGCCGAGGCACTGCGCCGGTACCGCTGGCGCCGCCTGGTGTCCCCGCAGCTGATCAGGGCCACGTCCAGCATTCTGATGAATGTGGCACTGGCCTCAGGGCGCAGCGCCCGGACCCGCAACAGCCTCGTCCGCACCCTCACCCGCGGGTGAGGGTGCGGACAGCTCGGCCCCGCTCCCCCGCCGGCGCGTCAGCGCCCGGTCAGGACCGCGTTCGCGTGCGCCGCTCCCGAAGCCCTTGGACCAGCAGCGCAGCGACGAACACGGCCACCAGGATCAGCGGATACCTGATCCACCACTGCCACTCGGTCAGCTCGCTCATCGCGATACCGCACCCGATGCCCACCGCGGCAGGCGCAATGATCTGGATCGCTGAACCGGGCTGGGAGTCTCGCCGTGCTGACATCACCTCAGCCTAACGACCGCCCCCCGCCCGCCGACCCACCTCACCGGGACACGGTCCTGACCGTCACCACCTCTCCCGGACTACTCCGCACAGTCGGGAATCCCCCGAGAGGATGAGGCCCCACCTGCTGTTCTCGCCTAGGATCGGCTGAGTGATCTTCAAGTCCGTGGGCGACCAACGCCCCTACCCCGACCACGGGCTGCGCACCCCGAAGGAGTGGGCGGAAGTGCCGCCGCGCCAGATCCGCCTTGACGAACTGATCACCACCAAGTCCACTCTCGACCTGCGCAGCCTGCTTTCCGAAGACTCCACCTTCTATGGTGACCTGTTCGCCCACGTGGTGCAGTGGCGCGGTCAGCTCTACCTCGAGGACGGCCTGCACCGGGCGCTGCGCGCGGCGCTGCACCAGCGGAACATCCTGCACGCCCGCGTCCTGGAGCTGTAAGAGCGATGTCTGCCGCAAACTTGCGGTGCCGCACGTGTAGGTTCAGCACGTGAGCACGCAGCAGTCCCGGGTCCGTGCCCGCGCCGCACGGCGCCGGCACCTGCAGCAACGGCAGACCGTCATTTTCGGCACCCTGATCGCCGTGATGTTGGTCGGCGGACTAGCGGCCGGCGCGATCTGGACGGGCATCCTGCCCAGCCCGTTCACCGTGGCCATCAACTCGCCGGAGCCCACCGACGCCGGTGCGAGCATGCCGTGCCCACCGGAGAACGCGACGTTCGTCCCGCTCTCGGAGATCTCCGCGAACGTGCTCAACGGCACCGACCGCCAGGGTCTGGCCGCCACCGCTGCCACCGCTCTCACCGAGCAGGGGATCGCGGTCGGCAACCAGGCGAACGCCGAGTCCCGGTTCGCCGGTGAGGCTCGGATCATTGCCGGGCCTCAGGGCCTGCCGGCGGCCTTCACAGCGGCCCAGCTGTTCGCCGACGCGACCATCGAGGTGGACTCCCGCAGCGGCGAGACCATCGACGTCGTGATCGGTGCGGAGTTCGAGGACCTGCGCGCCGACGACGAGATCGCCATCGATCCGGAGGCGCCGATCCCGGCCGCCGCGGAGTGCACCCCGCTGGCCACGGCCACGCCGACCGACTCCGGTGAGCAGGCGGAGGGCTGAGATGAGCGTCGGCACCTCCCCCTACGACAACGCCTACACGTTGCCGATGCCCGATCCGGCCGTCACCTTCGCCGGCCCTGGCTACTTCACCCCGCAGCCGAAGTCCAGTGCGGCAGCAATGGTCGCGTTCCTCTGCGCCCTGCTGGGCATCATCACCTTCATACCGTCCCTGGCCGCGGTCATCGTGGGCATCATCGCGCTGCGGCAGATCGCCCGGAACCGGCTCCGGGGCCGCGGACTCGCGGAGGCGGCGGTGGCACTAGGGGCGCTCGTGCTGCTCAGCTGGTCGGCGATGCTGGCCGCCTTCTTCCTCATTACCTGAGTCCGGCCGTGAAGCCCTTCCTGCTGCTGGCCAGCCGCGCCGAGGATCGTGCCGCCGACGCCGAGTACGAGGCATTCGGGCACTACGGCGGGCTCAGCACCGACCAGCTGCACCGGGTGCGGATGGAAGCGTCACCGCTACCGCAGATCCAGCTCTCCGACTACTCCGGGGTGATCGTGGGCGGTAGCCCGTTCAACGCCACGGACGCCAACGAGCTCAAGTCGCCGGTGCAGCATCGGGTGGAGGCTGAGATGGCCGCACTGCTGGACGAGGTGGTCGCCCGCGACTTCCCGTTCCTCGGCGCCTGTTACGGCATTGCGGCGCTGAGCAACCATCGGGGCGGGGTGATCGACACCGTCTATGGCGAACCGGTCGGGGCGGTGCTCATCGAGCAGACCCCGGCCGGTCTGGCCGATCCGCTGCTGGCCGAGGTCCCGGAGACCTTCCATGCGTTCGTCGGGCACAAGGAGGCCTGCCGGGTGCTCCCCGAGGATGCCGTGCTGCTGGCCACCTCGCCCCGGTGCCCGGTGCAGATGTTCCGGGTCGGGCAGAACGTGTACGCCACCCAGTTCCACCCCGAGCTGGACGCGGACGGACTGATCACCCGGATCGCGGTGTACGACCGGCACGGCTATTTCCCACCGGCCCAGGCTGACGCGGTCGCCTCCGCCGCCCGCCGCGCGGACGTCTCCCACGCGGCGGGCGTGCTGAAGGCGTTCGTGCGTCGTTACGCACGCCACTGACGCGCCCCTGGCCGGAGCAGCCCGCCCGCCACGGCGACGGCGTTCCTCGCCGGGCGAGCACCGCCGTCGCCCTGATGGGGGTGTTCCTGCACGCAACGACGGCGCAGCCCGGGTGAGGCTGCGCCGTCGAGTGCCGCAGGAGTAGTCAGTCCGCCGAGGCGAAACCGGCGCGTTCGAGGTAGCCGCCCGATCCGGGCACGGTGCGGAAGGACCGCCCGTTCGTCAGGTGCAGCATCGGCTCCATCAGGTGCGTCCAGAACTCCCGGAGGAACTCCACCGTGGCGTCCGTGGTGCGCGGCGCATCGAGGGCGAAGTCGAGCAGCGCGGCACCGAGGCAGTGCCGCACCACCACCCGAGCACGGGCGTCCTCGTCGTCGCTCGGCTGCAGGGCGCCACTGGCGATTCCTGCCCCGATGCGCTCGCGGGTGTTCTCCAGCACGAACGTCAGGAACGTGTCGCAGAACAGCCCGCCCTCGCGCAGGCTGCGGATCGTGTAGTGCACGGCCTGGGTGAGGAAGTCCAAGTCGCCGGTGAGGGTCTGCTCCACGCTGCCGAGCTCAAGGCTGCTGGGCAGGCGAGAGGAGGAGTACTGCAACATGTACTCGTCGCACTCCTGACGCAGCCTGGCCTTCGACCGGTAGTAGTGGGTGATCAATCCTGCCGTCACGCCGGCACGGGCAGCGATCGCCCGCATCCCGACGTCGAATCCCTCGTAGGCGAAGGACTCGATCGCGGCTTCCCGGATCCGGTCCCGCGCATTGTCGGCAGCACCGGGTGCGGTGACGGGCCCACCCGGCGCCGTAGCGGTCAACATCTGGCTCTGGACGGCGGCGCTGTACGAGCGTCCGCGGTCGGTGTCATGCCTGCCCATGGATCGAGAGAGTACTGCCGAAAACTGGGAAGCACCCGCCGAGAATGCCCAGATGGGGAGATCTCCCCATGCTGATTCACCGGGCCCGTCGCGACGATTCGCCGTTATCGTGCCGATATCTCACCGTTACCGTGCCGCAACCAGTTTGAGACCGGTCCGTGACATTTTTCACCATTTCGGCCGATCGATGCGGCACAGTGTCCCTTCATCGGGCGACCACCCCGCCGGGGACGCAGGGCGCAGGGACCGGGGACGTTCACCCCGGTTTTCGCTACCTGGTGCCGATAGTGGGCCCAGAACCGCCCGCCTACCGCCGGGGCTGCGACCGGTCCGCGCCACCGTGCACGCCAGCCTCCGCCGCGACCGCCTCACCGAGCAGCCGTTATCGAAACGTGACATACGGGCGGTCGCGTGGTTATCGTCGCCGTGCTCCCCACTGCCACTCAGTGGGGAGAGCGCGGATTGCTGCCGAACCCTGCCTCTTTCCGCGGCCCACAACCAGGCAGGGGTGGGGGAACCACATACCGGGTCCGGTGCGCCGGTCCCTTGGGGTGAAGTTCGGTTCCGACCGAACCGGGTTTATCCGACCCGAATCCGACAGCTAACCCCGCAGGCAACAGGAGTAGCAGCATGACCATGAGCAACACTGCGCGCGCTCGGCACCGTGCCGACGTGCGACCCACGACGTTCCTCTCGTCGACACGACTTTCCTCCGTCGCCCGCCGCGGCACGCTCGGCGTTGCCACCGCCGGACTTGCCTTCGGCCTCGTCGCGCCCGGTGCATCCGCATCCGAGCCCGCCGGTGGTCCCAGCGACAGCCAGGGCGGCGGCTCCGCAAGCGTCTCCGCTGAGGGCGGCGGCACGGGAAGCGGCGGTGCTGAGAGCGGGACCACGGTCACCGTCAGCGCCGGTGACACGGTCGGCGAGATTGCCGCGGCCAACGGCTCCAGCGTCTCGTCCATCATCGACGCCAACGGCCTCGGCGCCAATGCGCTGATCTTCGTCGGCGACGAGCTGACCATCCCCGGCGGCTCCGGCTCGTCCACCGAGTCCTCCTCCGTCGACGGCGCAGGCAGCTCCGGCGGCGAGGTGGAGGAGGAGGCATCCAGCTCCTCCGGCTCCAGTGCCAGCAACGACATCCTCGATGTCGCCCGCCAGTACATCGGCACGCCGTACGTCTGGGGTGGCTCGAGCCCGTCCGGCTTCGACTGCTCCGGCTTCACCCAGTACGTCTTCGCGCAGGTCGGGATCGATCTGCCCCGGACCACCGACGCCCAGCGCAACGCGGGACAGGTCGTGTCGGCAGCTGAGGCCCAGCCCGGCGATCTGGTCTGGGCGCCCGGGCACGTGGGCATCTACACCGGCGACGGCCAGCACATCGCGGCCCGCAACCCTGGCACACCATTGGAGGAGGGCCCGATCTGGATCGACAACCCCACCTTCATCCGGGTGGCCTGATCGGCTGAGCATCGCCGAACGTCCACATCGGCCCGTCTCCACCTGCTGGGGGCGGGCCGATGTGCTGACGGCGGAGCCTGATTCGCTGCTCCGACGCACTCACCCGAAGCTGTTGGCGATCTCGACCAGGTCTTCCGGAGTGGGCGAATCGGGCAGCCCGAGCTCCCCGACCACGATGAGCAGGCCGGTGCCCGAGCCGTCCTCATACGCGAACCCCATGGCTATCACCAGTGCTTCGCTGCCCTCGCACGGATCGTCGGACGGCGCGAGCTGCAGGGTAGCGGGGACGGACGCCCAGCTCTCGGACTGGCGAACGTCGCCGAGCTGCAACTCCGACGCGCGGTCGGAGAACAACATCTCGGCGGCCCGCTCGACCTCGGTCGTGACCGCCTCCGCAGGGTCAGTGACGCCTTCAGCCCAGGTCAGGGTCGCGAATCCGAGCACTTCGTCCGGCGCATCCTGGCAGAAGCCCTTGCCGTAGGTGGGGCGAGGGACTTCTTGCCCATCGCTCTCTTCAGACGGCACGTCCCAGGACTCCGGGACGGAGAACGAGCTTCCGTTGTACTCGACCGTCTGCCAGCCATCCGGCGTATCGGGCGCAGTGCCGCCCTCAGCTGGCGTCTCGGCGTCGGCTGGTGACTCGGCGTCGTCGACCGGCGCCTCCGACGGGCTCTCCCTACCCACTGCCGGCTCATCGGCCCCCGCGCTCTCAGAGGGTTCGGCAATCGATCCCGACGGCGCCGGCTCCGGATCGTCGATCGCCTCGTCGGCACATGCCCCCAGCATTGCTACCGCCACAACCGCAGCCGCCACTGCCGCGCCACTTCGTGTACGAAACCGCATCGTTTCCACTTACCCCGCTCATCAGTCCGCCCCCCTTTGCGGTGTCAGCGTAGCCGCGGGCGTGCGATCCGGACAGAGGATTAGCGCGCGGCACCGGCGGTGGGAAGCATGCCAAGCGCGCGGCACAGCCCTCGCCCCTGCCGCCCCAGCCAGAAACGTGACGAGGCCCCGCCCGAAAAGCCTGGGCGGAGCCTCATCACATGGCGGTAGCGGTGGTGTCTGGTTTCAGGACATCGTGAACGCATGTCTCGGGTCATCGTGAACGGTGCGGTGAGCGGCGTTGGGATGTCTCACGACATCGTGAACGGTGGCCAAGTACGAAGTCCTGACCAAAGCCGTGACCATCCAGAACCTCTCCTACGGGCAAGTCGCCGACCGCTACGGGGTCTCCAAGACCCTCGTACACAAGCTCCACCACCGCGGGCTGGCCGAAGGCGAAGACGCCTACCACCCCCGAAAGATCAGTTTGCGCCACTGAAGGACGACATGCTCCACCTCGGCATCGCCCCGCGCCCACGCCCGCACCGAAATCATCGCCCTGATCCACACCGACCACGCCACCGTCATCGACGCCACCACCGGGCAGATCCTCACCGAACACACCCTCAACCCCACCCACACCTACCAACCAAAAAACGGCTGAACCCCCACAACCGGGGGTTCAGCCGTTCACGATGTCGCGAGACATCACAATGGCGGTAGCGGTGGGATTTGAACCCACGGTGGCTATGAACCACACAGCATTTCGAGTGCTGCACCTTCGGCCGCTCGGACACGCTACCTAGCCGGACCAGAGTACTCGGAGCGGCGCCGCTGACCAAAACCGCGACCCGGCCGCCTAGGGTGAGTTCCGGCGTCGGCCGTAGGCTCGATACCAATCCTCGAGGAACGGAGAAAAGTGACGGCGGTGAGCACAGACCTGTCCGCGCTGGTAGACCTGCTGCGGGGCCTGCGCTTCGCCGTACTCACCGGTGCCGGTATCTCCACCGACTCCGGCATCCCGGACTATCGCGGCCCGCACTCACCGCAGCGCACCCCGATGACCTACGACCAGTTCGTCTCCGACGAAGCGTTCCGGCGCCACTACTGGGCCCGCAACCACGTCGGCTGGCAGCACATGCGTGCCACCCGGGCGAACGCCGGTCATGAAGCGCTCGCCCAGCTGGAGGACCGCGGCCTGGTCACTGGGGTGATCACCCAGAACGTGGACCTGCTGCACCAGGCCGCCGGCTCCACCCGCGTGATCGACCTGCACGGCCACTACAACGAGGTGATCTGCCTGAGCTGCGGCCTGGTCCTCTCCCGCACCGAGCTGGACCGGATGCTGACCGCCCTCAACCCCGATTTCACCGAAGCGGTCGCCGATGTGGAGATCGCCCCGGACGCGGACGCGGTGATCGCCTCGACCGAGGGCTTCCGGGTGCAGCCGTGCCCGCGGTGCGGCGGAATCCTCAAGCCGAACATTGTCTACTTCGGGGAGAACGTGCCCAAAGAACGCGTCGCCGCCGCATTCGAGCTGGTGGACCAGAGCGAGGCGCTGCTGGTGGCCGGATCGAGCCTGACGGTCATGTCCGGGCTGCGGTTCGTCCGCCGCGCCCACCGGGACCGGCGGCCGGTGGCCATCGTCAACCACGGCCCCACGCGCGGTGACGAGCTCGCCGACGTCCGGCTGGACGCCGGCACCTCTCCCACCCTCCGCGCTCTTGCGGAGGCCCTGCCCGACCTGCGCTGACAGCGTCAGCCCACCGGCCGGGGCGGCTCCTCCCGTGCGCCGCCGCGCCGCGCCGCGAAGAAATCGGTGAGCAGCCGGGTCGACTCGTCCGCGCGGACCCCACCGGTCACCTGGACCTGGTGGTTCAGCCGGGAGTCACGCACCACATCCCGGGTAGATCCGCATGCACCGGCCTTCTCGTCCCAGGCACCGAGCACCAGCCGGTCGGTCCGGGCCAGCACGATCGCGCCGGCGCACATCGTGCACGGCTCCAGGGTGACCACCAGCGTGCACCCGGCCATCCGCCAGTCACCCTGCGCCACCCCCGCTGCTCGCAACGCGAGGATCTCCGCATGAGCCGTGGGATCGCCGTCGACCTGGCGGCGGTTCCCGGCCGCGGCCAGCACTTCACCGCTCGAGCCGAGCAGGACCGCACCCACCGGCACGTCACCGCGCTCCCCCGCCGCACGCGCCTGCGCGAGCGCCAGACCCATCGCGTCCTCGTCCGTGCTCATCCCTCTAGTCTGCCCGGCCGCCCCTTGTGCCGCCACGAGCACTGGCCGTGGCACAGCTCCTCTTCTACGTTGTCAGCATGAGCGCCGCCGCGAACGAGGACTCCGACCCGGTCGGTGCCGTGCACAGCCGGTGCGGGCCAGGGCTGACCGATGGCCGGTGAGAGCGTCCCGCAGTCGCGGCCGCTGAAGTACGGCGAGCCGGCCGGACGCTGGGTGCTCGCCTCAACAGTGCTCGGATCCTCGGTCGCGTTCCTCGATGCGACCGTAGTCAATATCGCGCTGCCGGCGATCGACCAGCAGCTGTCCGCTGGAGTCGCCGGACTGACCTGGACCGTGAACGCCTACAACCTGACGCTGGCTGCCTTCGTCCTGATCGGCGGATCGCTCGGAGATCGTTACGGGCGACGCCGGGTCTTCATGGTCGGCGTGGCCTGGTTCGGACTGACCTCGCTCGCCTGCGCGCTCGCGACGAATATCGGGATGCTGGTCACCTTCCGCGCCCTCCAAGGCATCGGGGCGGCGCTACTCACCCCGGTGGCGCTCGCCATCTTGCAAGCCGCGTTCCGTGCCGAGGACCGCGCCCGGGCGATCGGAGCGTGGTCGGGACTGGCGGGCATCACCGGGGCGGTCGGGCCCCTGCTCGGCGGCTGGCTCATCGAGCTGGCGTCCTGGCGATGGATCTTCCTCATCAACGTGCCCGTCGTCCTGGTGGTTCTGGTCATCGCCCACCGACACGTGCCCGAGTCCCGCCACGTGGCAGCCCGCGGCAGGCTCGACCTCGGTGGCGCAAGTCTGGCCGCGCTCACGCTCGGGCTGCTGACCTACGCCCTGACGGTCTCCTCGGAGCAGGATGGCCACTGGCTGACGGTCGCCGCCGGAGGAGGACTGGGGGTGCTGGCCCTCGCCGGGTTCTTGTATCGAGAGCGGACGGCCGCCGATCCGCTGCTGCCGCTCGACATCTTCCGCGCTCCTCGATTCGGAGCCACGAACGCTGCCACCTTCCTGGTGTATGCCGCGCTGGGCACAGTGTTCTTCTGGCTGGTGCTTGCTCTGCAGGTGGTGTCCGGATGGACGCCGTTGGCAGCGGGTCTGGCGCTGCTGCCGGTGACGGTCCTCATGCTGTTCTTCTCTCCCGCGGCCGGCCTGGCCAGCAACCGGTGGGGCCCCCGGATCCCGATGACCCTCGGGCCGCTCGTGGCCGCCGCCGGTGTGGCCCTGCTCAGCCGGGTGGGGCCCCACCCCGCCATCGTGACTGACGTTCTTCTCCCGGTGACCCTTCTCGGCGCTGGCCTGACCCTGACCGTCACCCCGTTGACCGCCACGGTCCTCGGCGCAGTGGACGAGGCCCGTGCCGGCCTGGCCAGCGGTGTCAACAACGCGGTAGCGCGGACCGGCGGCCTGGTGCTCGTCGCAGCCATGCCCGCACTCACCGGCCTCGGCGGCGAAGGCTTCAGTGACGCCGAGGCCCTGGGCCCGGCGTTCACGACAGCGATGGCGATCTGCGCGGGCGTGCTCGTGGTGGCCGGAGTCGGCGCAGGGCTGATGATCCGGGGCCCGGCCGAACTGCCGAGCCCCGGGCCGACGTGTCCGCGCCGTCACTGCGCAGTGGACGCGACACCGCTCGGCGTGAGCGAAGCCCGCAAGACCGAGCTACCGTAGGTGGCACACGCACCCGGGTGAAGGAGCACGGCACGTGAACACTCCTTGCGAACACGTCGGGCTCGCCCGCGAGGTGACGCCCTCAGCGAACGGGTGCGAGGACTGCCTGCGCAGCGGCGGTTCGTGGGTACACCTGCGCATCTGTATGAGTTGCGGGCACGTCGGGTGTTGCGACAGTTCCCCGGGCCAGCACGCCACCGGGCACTGGCACAGCAATCAAGATCATCCGCTGGTCCGTTCCTTCGAGCCGGGTGAGAACTGGTGGTGGTGCTACCCGGACTCCCTGGTCTTCCGGGTGGCCGGAGCAGCACCGGCACCGTCGTACGCGCCGGGAGACTGACCGCACTACCCGGCTGAGCCGGCACCCTCTGCCGGTACCACTCTTGCCGGCCACCGAACCCGCCGACCGACGGCACCCACTGTGGGCGGCCACCGCCGGCACCCTCTCATCGCATCGTGCCTTCTACACTGTGCCCATGCGCTTGCACGTCGCCGACCACCCGCTCATCGCCCACAAGCTCACCGTGCTCCGCGATGTGAGCACTCCGTCACCGATCTTCCGCCAGCTCACCGAGGAGCTCGTCACCCTGCTCGCCTACGAGGCCACTCGGGATATTCGCACCGAAGAGGTGGAGATCGACACCCCGATAGCACGCACCACCGGCGTCGCGCTGGCGGAGCCGCGACCGATCGTGGTGCCGATCCTGCGTGCCGGCCTGGGGATGCTCGAGGGGATGACCCGGCTGCTGCCCACTGCCGAGGTCGGCTTCCTCGGCCTGCAGCGCAACGAGGAGACGCTGCAGGCGTTCACCTACGCCAACCGGCTCCCGGACAACCTCGCCGGACGGCAGTGCTACGTGCTCGACCCGATGTTGGCCACCGGCGGCACCCTGGTCGCGGCGATCGAGTACTTGTTCGAACGCGGCGCGAAGGACGTGACCATGGTGTGCCTGCTGGCCGCGCCGGAGGGTGTGCGCACGGTGCGGGAGGCTGTGGGCGACCGGCCCGATGTGCAGATCGTCACCGCGGCTGTGGACGAGCGGTTGAACGAGAAGGGCTACATCATCCCGGGTCTGGGCGACGCCGGCGACCGGCTCTACGGCGTGGTGGACTGAGCCACCGCTACACGCGTGTCTGAGTACCGATTGGACATCTGAGGGCCGAATATTCGGTCCTCCGATGTCCGGGAGGTACTCAGACACCTGTCTGGAGGGCTGCGGATCTGGCGGCGTCGGCTACCTGAGTGCGGCGAAGGCCTGCGTCAGGTCCGCGCGAAGATCCACCGGGTCCTCCAGCCCCACCGAGAGCCGCACCGTGGAGTCGGTGATCCCCACCGCCAACCGGTCCTCGCGGGCAATCTTGGAGTGCGTGGTGGTCGCTGGATGAGTAGCCAGTGACTTCAGGTCACCGAGATTGTTCGAGACGTCCACCAGCCGCAACGAGTCCAGGAACGCGAAGGTGCGCTCCTTGACCACCAAGGGATCGCCGTCGAGATCCAGATCCAGCGTGACCACGGTGCCCCCGCCACTCATCTGCTCCCGGGCGAGCGCAGCCTGCGGGTGGGAGTCCAGGAACGGGTAGCGCACCCCGCGCACCAGCGGCTGCTCCTCCAGCCACCGGGCCAGATCCAGCGCCGCGGCGGACTGGGCGCGCACCCGTAGCGACAGCGTCTCCAGGCCCTTGAGCAGCACCCAAGCATTGAACGGGCTGAGCGTGGGGCCGGTCGCCCGGACAATCTGCTTGACCGGTCCCTCGACGTAGTCCCGGGTGCCGAGGATCGCGCCGCCGAGCACCCGGCCCTGGCCGTCGATGTGCTTGGTAGCGGAGTAGACCACCACATCCACGCCGAGCTCCAGGGGCTTCTGCAGCACCGGGGTGGCGAACACGTTGTCGAGGATGACGACGGCGCCCGCCCGGTGGGCCAGCTCGCTCACCTTGGCCACGTCCACCACGTCCTGCATCGGGTTGGACGGGGTCTCGAACAGCACCACGTCCGCCGGGGTCGCGAGCGCGGCCTCCCAGTCGGCGAGCACGTGCGCGCGGACGTAGTCGGTCTGCACGCCCCACTTGCCGAGGATCTGGTTCAGCACGGTGAACGTGGCGCCGAACAGGGCGTTCCCGGCCACGATCCGGCTGCCGGACTTCACCAGTGCGGCCAGCGAAGTGAACACTGCGGACATCCCGGTGGCGGTGGCGTAGCAGGCCTCAGCGCCCTCGATCAGCCGCATCCGCTCCTCGAACGCGGACACGGTCGGATTGCCGTAGCGGGAGTAGATGAACCGGTCCGCCTCACCGGCGAACGCCGCCTCGGCATCGGCGGCATGCTCGTACACGTAGCCCTGGGTGAGGAAGATCGGCTCAGCGGTCTCCCCGAACTCGGTGCGCTGCTGGCCCCCGCGGATGGCGAGGGTGTCCGGGCCGAGCCCCTCGGGCAGCCGGGAGATCGGCCGCGGGTCGCTCATGACTGCTTCCAGGGCAGGCCCTCGGCGCGCCAGCCGGCGTCCCCGCGGTGCCCGTCGGTGTTGGTGGCGCCCTCGAACCCGTCGAGCACGTTGTAGGCCGGTCCCAGCCCAGCGGCGGTAGCGGCCTCGGCGGCGGCGATCGAGCGGGCCCCGGACCGGCACAGGAACAGCACCGGCTCCTCACCGGTGATGCCCGCCTCGGCGAGCTGGTCGAGGAACTGCGGGTTGCGAGCGCCGTCCGGGAAGGTGTTCCACTCGGCGAACACCGCCGGGCGGCCGATCTCGGCAGTGTCTGGCACGCCGACGAAGGACCACTCGGCCTGGGTGCGCACATCCACCAGAACGGCGTGGGGGTTCTGCTGCAGCAGCTCCCAGGCCTGGGTGGGGGTCAGGTCTCCGGTGTAGGTCATCGGTCGTCTCCGTTCTGGGGGCTGGTGGTGGTGGGGGCCGCCGCGGGGTTGGTGGTGGCGTGCGGGGCTGGTGGTGCGTCGGCGGCGCCCGCCTGGGTGGCCCGGCCTGGCCAGAGCACGGCTTGGGCCGCGACCACCCGCTCGCCGTCAAAAGTCAGGGACGGCGACCCGTAGAGCTGGTAGCCCTCGGCCAGGGCGTCACTCACCCGAGCGCAGAAAGTGGCGTCGTCGGGGCCGGTCAGCAGCCGGTAGCGATGCCCGGGCGGGGCAGTGGACGGGCCAGCGTCACTCATCTCTCCTCCATCGGTTCTGGCGGTAGCACCTTCGCCGGGCGAGGTTGCTGCAGCGTCAACGAGCCAGATCTCTCAGCTGCTCTGGATGGGTCGAAACCATCGTAAGGGGTGCCGCCAGGTGCTGAAGACCCGTTCTGCCTTGCGAGACGGCGACCGGGAGATCAGGGCACCGGCCGAGGCGGGCCCGGCAGTCGGGCCCCGGGAATGGGCCCTGCGGCCGGGCCACCTCAGGTGTCGATCAGGCCGTCCCGCAGCGCCAATGCGACCGCCTCGGTGCGCGAGTGCGCGCCGAGCTTGGCCATCGCCCGGCTCAGGTGCACGCTGACCGTCTTCTCGCTGATGAACAGCTCGGCGCCGACGCCCCGGTTGGTCAGCCCGCGGGCCACCAGCTCCAGCACCGACCGTTCCCGCGGGGTCAGCACGTCTGCCGAGACCATCCGCACCCCGGCTACCGGGCGGCGGTACCGCCGCGCCACCGATTCCAGTGCACCGGTCAACGGCTGGGCGCCGAGCTGACGAGCGGTGGTCAGCGCTTCGGTCAGCGCGGCATCGCCCGGCTCGGTGCGGCCGTGGGCGAGCAGGGCCTCGGCGAGGCGGTACTGGCCGATGGCGCGCTGGTACACATCGCCGTAGCCGAAGGCGTCGACGACGGCGGTCCAGGCCGCCACGTCCTGCTCACCGCGCGCTCGGGTCTCCTCGGCGTGGGCGCGGCTCAGCCAGGCACGCGCTTCCGGGCCCCAGTCCTGGGCGCGGGTGGTGCTGTGCTCGCGGGCGTCGGCCACCTGCGCGGCGAACCTGTCCGCTGCGGCCCGGGCCTCCTGCTCCGCCTCGGTCTGCCCCACCTGGCGGGCGCGGGCCGCTGTATCGGCAGCAAGGGAGATGCCGAGTGCGCCGATCCGCAGCAGGGACATCGGCACGCTGTCCTCGCTGGCCCGAACCTCGGCGATCATCCGCTCCAGCTGGTCGGTGGTCTCCCGGCCGCGGTGCTGCCACGTCCCCACTTCGGCGATCGCATAGGCCAGCACCTTGGCGGGTTCGCCGTCGTGGCGGCGCAGCACGTCCGAACGCAGCCGCATCTCGACCTGTTCCCACTGCCCGCGACTGGCCGCGAGCATCGCCGCGGACGCGTGCAGCACGATCGAGAGCCAGTCCGGGGCCTGCTCCCCCGGCGGTGAGGCGAGCTCGGCCACCTCGTCCCAGGAACCCTGGGCGTACAGCACCTGGACGGCCATCCAGGCCAGCTCCCGGCCGTAGGTCGCCCAGACCAGCCCCTCCTCCCGGGCTCGCTGCAGGCCCCGGCGGACATGCTCCGCCGCAACTGAGACGCGCCCGGCCTCGAACTCCCCGATCGTCAGGTTGAAGTAGGCCCGCAACTCCACCTCGAAGGCACCGGTCTCCTGCGCACGCGCACGTGCGCAGTCGAGCACCTCGATCGCGCCTTCGTGGTCCCCGGAGCGCAATCGGTGGAAGGACAGCGAGATCAACGCGTCCGCCTCGGCACCGGCCTCCCCCACGGCGCGGGCGTCGGCGATTGCCTCCTCGGCCACATCGGCGCGGTTCCCCAGGACCTCTTCCAACGCCCGGGTCGCCAGCACCCAGGCTCGCTCTGCACTCGGTGGGGTATCCCGGATCAGCTCCCACGCCTGGGCGATCCAGGGCAGTCCGCCGTCCAGGTCGTCATCGGCATAGTGGACTTTGGCCAGCCGCCGGCGCACGGCTGCCTGGACCACCGGGTCCGTTCCGGCGTCGGCCAGCTCCAGCGCCGAGGACAGGAACGCTCGCGCTCGTTCAGTTCGCCCAGCAGCGACGGCGGCGTCCGCTGCGCGGATCATCAAGGCAAGCTCACCGGTGCCGGTCAGCTCCGCGGCGTCCGGTACCGCCTCCCAGAGTGCGAGCGCGCCTTCCAGGTGGTGCAGCACGTCCGCTGTAGCACCGACCTGCTGCGCATCGGCAGCGGCACCGATCCGCGCCAGCAGGGCAGTGGGCAGATCGTTCGCCTCGGTGGCATGGTGTGCCTGCGCCCCGCGCCATCCGGAGTTCTGGGCCCGGCCGAGGAGGTCCACGAACGCTGCATGCACCCGGCGTCGCTCCCCCGGCAGCAGGTCGGCATAGACCGCCTCGCGCAGCAACGAGTGCCGGAACTCATAGGTCTCGTCCGGGGCCACCACGAGCACGTAGTGGTGCACGCACTCTCGGAGCGCAGGTTCCAGGGTGTCCTCGTCCAGGCCGGTGACCGCGAGCATGGTGGAGTGCCGTACCCGGCTCTGCCCGGCCACCGACGCCACCCGGACCACCCGCTGGGCGTCCGCACCGAGACGTTCGATCCGGCCGAGCAGCACATCGGCGAGCGGTCCGGCCATCGCAGAACCACCGCCGTCGGCAAACAGCTCTTCGGCGAAGAACGCATTCCCCTCCGAACGCTCGGCGATCTCGGCGACCAGCGACTCCGCTACCGCCTCCCCTTCGAGTCGCGCCAGTGCCCCGATGAAGTCGCGGGCGTCCTGCGGCTCGAACGGTTCCAGGGTGAGCCGTTCCACCCTGCGCATCCGGCCGAGCTCGGTGACCAGGGGGCGCAGCGGGTGTCGGCGGTGCAGTTCGTCGGAGCGATAGGTGAGCACCACGGTCAGCGCTTCGTCGGACATCCGCGCGAGCAGGAAGGTGAGCAGGTCCCGAGTCGAGGCATCGGCCCAGTGCAGGTCTTCGACCACCAGCAGCACCGGGCGCTTCTCAGCGAGCGCGGTGAGCAGGGCCAGGAACGCATCGAAGAGCTGGAGCTGGTTGGTGTCCCGCTCGCTCCCGGAACGCGAGACCAGGTTGGTCAGCACCGGGGCCTCGGCCAGCAGAGCGGGGTCCACATCCCGCACCTGTTCGAGCACCTCGACCACGGGCAGGTAGGGCGGCGCCGCTTCACCGAGGCCGACGCAGTGCCCGGTGAGCACGAGCCCGCCGTCGGCTTCGGCGAGCGCCGAGAACTCGCACACCAGGCGGGTCTTGCCGACCCCCGCTTCACCGGGGAGCAGCACGGCCGCTGCCGAGCCGGTGCGGCACCGCTGCCAGAGCTCCCGCAGGCGCGCGAGCTCCTCGGTGCGCGCCACCAACGCGATCTGCGAGCCGACCTGTGCCACAGGGCGCATCTTGTCATGAGGCACGGACGCGGCCCCACGGGTTTGAGGTAACACTTCGATCACCTCGCGGACTCCTCCCGGCTCATCAGGCGAGATTGCTCGTCGATCTGGCCAGGGTGGGCAACCGGATCGACGAGCAATGTCGGTGGGTGGTCAGGCGCTGCGCGCGAAGTGGCTGCGAGCCGGACGATTGCTGCCCGCGGGTGTGGCGCTGGTCAGCATCGAGCGGAGGCTGCGCCGGTTCCGGCGCGCCTTGCGACCGGCGTCGAGGCCGGCCACGAGCTGCTCGCGCCGGTATTCCAGGTCGGCCCGGTAGTTGGTGTAGCCGTCAGCGTAGGTGTCCATGGCGTGCTCCTCGGTGGTAGTGCCTCCACACTTCCGCTGAGGAACACGCTCCCGGCATCAGCCGATCACGCCGGATCACGACGGCGGGCCTTACCTTCTCCCGCTCCCTCCCCTGTTCGGGGGTAAGGGGTGTGAGCACGCACACCACGTCACGGGTAAGGCGTGCGCCGCGTCACCTCGCTGCGCACCTCTCGCTGTGCACATCTGGCTGTGGACATGCGGAAGGGCCGCCGCCAGGTGTCCCCGGCGGCGGCCCTTCAGTCGAACACTATGGATCAGATGCTGGAGAGGGTCAGCTCGGTCAGCGCCGTGGCGCCCTCCACCGTGCCGTCCGGGGACATCACCATCACCTGGAACACGCCGCCGTCGACCTGGGAGAAGACCACCGCGGCCTCCTGCGACATCACCTCAGCGGTGAAACCGCGTGCATCCGCAGCACCGGGTAGGTCCAGTTCCTCCGGGTCGCTCATGTTGTCGTACGTGGACCCCACGCTCTCGATCATCACGTCGAGCTCGGTCTCCACCGGGATCCACTGCACCAGCACGCTGGTCGGGTCGCCGCCCGTGCCCACGAACGTGCAGTTCATGCCGCCCATGAGCTCGTCGGACTGGCCGTCCTCCACCTCAAAGCCGACAGCGTCGGACACGCCGGCAGCATCGACCACGGTGCAGGGGTCGAAGTCGTCACCGGGGGCGACCGCACCGGATGCGGCCGCATCGGAACCGCCGTCGTCCTCAGCGGGCTCTTCCTCGGCGGCCGAGTCGTCCTCCACCGGCTCCTCGTCGGCGGCCGCGTCATCTTCAGCGGGCTCTTCCTCGGCGGCCGAGTCGTCCTCCGCCGGCTCCTCGCCGTTCGCGTCGGCCTCGGCGGACTGCTCGTCGCGGTTACCGTCGCCGGCATCGTCCGAGCCACCGCAGCCGGCCACGAACATCAGCAGCGCGACACCGCTGGCAGCAACCGCGGAACGCACGCCACGCACTGTCGAAGTCTTCACCTGTTTGTCTCCCTAGTCTCCCTGCGCGCACCAGGCATTGATCGGCCGGATATTCGGAACCCGGCCGCCTGTACGGCCCACTCGTACAGTAACCACCCTGCGCCGGTGGCCGCGATGGGGTGATCTGCCCATCACGGCCACCGGCCAGGCTGCGGACGTGCGCGCGGAGCCCGGCCCCTGCCGGTGAATGCTCGGCCGGGCGAGAGGAAGCCCTCGAACCCTCGAAGACGGCGTCACCCCGCCCTCGGGGACCGCACCGTCAGGCCTTCGAGATGGCGAGCTCCGCGAGTTCGACCGCCGTCGCGATGTCGCTCTCGTCGAGCGCGCCGTCCTCGGCCACCAGGCTGGTGTTCAGCACCGCGCCACCGACAGCGGCCATGATGGTGACCTGCATCACGTTGCCACCGCTGCTGATCTCCACCGTGGCCTGCGAGGCGCCCTCGACGTCGATCTCCTCACCTCCGGCGACGAACTGGCTGACCCGGTTCTCGTCCTGCTCCGCCTGCACGTCTTCCGGCATCTCGTCGGGGTAGTCCATCGGCATCACCCAGTAGAGCACTGCCGAGGGGACGTCCGGAGTGTCCGCGTGATAGGCGCAGATCACCATGCCTTCGCCGCCGGCACCCTCGGGCGCTGGCGCGTCCTGGCCGGGTACTTCCTCGCGGTCGCCGACCTCGTTGCCGAGCACCCCGCCCACCTCGTCCGCGCTGAGGTCGGTGCAGGGGTCGCCGGAGATCCGTTCGGCCGACGCGTCCTCAGCCGGCTCCTCGCCGTCGCTGCCTGCTTCGTCCTCGCCGCCCGCGTCCTCCCCGGCGTCGGCGCCTTCCTCCTCAGCCGAACCGTCATCGGGTGCATCCTCGGCGGCGTCGGTCGGCTCTTCGCCGGCGGCCTCGGTCTCCTGCTCAGCGGGCGCTTCCGGCGGTGCCGCCTGGTCGGCGCCGTCATCACACCCTGCCACCAGCAGTAGTGCGGCAGCAGCGACTGCCGTCGCCCTGCGGGCACCAGTCATCAATGTGCTCGTCACGGAGCTCTCCTTCCCTCTGGCGGTGCCCCACATCCCCCCATTTCGGGATCGAAGAGCTACCGCGGCCCCACGAGCAGCGTAGAACTGCACCCGGGTTGAGCAAAATGGGCAGGAGGACCCATCGCCGGCCGTCGTCGCACCCGCAGGTGAACCTGCACGCCAAGGCTGACCACATCGTGGACCGGGTCCGGTTGGTACGTGGCACCGCCGCCGGGCTGTGGCATGCTTGTTCTCAAGGTCATGAGCGCCAGCGCGAAGCCCCGGCTCGCTGGCCGGCAACCCTCCAACCGCGGTGGGGTGCCCCGGGTGACGACCTGGCCGGCGCCGAGGTGGCGTGCGGCAAGCGCGGGCCTCTGGTCCGTCGGACCACAGGAGGATCATCATGGCTCTTCTCCCGCTTCTCGGTGAGCACACCGAGGTTCCGCTCACCCACCCGCTCGACGGCGCCACGTCCGTGCCGTACGCCAATCTCGACTACGCCGCGTCGGCCCCCGCCCTGGCCGCTGTCGGGGACGCGGTGGATCGCGCCCTTCCCCTCTATGCGAGCGTGCACCGTGGTGCCGGATACCTGTCCCAGGTGTCCACAGCGCTGTACGAGCAGGCCCGCGCCGCAGTGGGCGCATTCGTCGGCGCCCGCGCCGACGACGTCGTGGTGATCACCCGCAACACCACCGACTCCCTCAACCTGCTCGCTGGCTGCGTCCCGGACGGTGCCCGCGTACTGGTGCTGGACATCGAGCACCACGCGAACCTGCTCCCCTGGCAGCGCCATGGTGCGGACGTCATCACCGCCCGGGCCACGGTCACCGAGACCCTGAACGCCGTGGCCAGCACGTTGGCCACCCACAACTACCGGTTGCTGGCCATCACCGGTGCCTCCAACGTGACCGGTGAGGCACTGCCGGTGGCGGAGGTGGTCCAGGTTGCGCACGCTGCCGGCACCCGAGTGGTGGTCGACGCCGCCCAGCTCGCCCCGCACCGGCCGTTCTCCCTCACCGAGA
The DNA here is from genome assembly GCF_008000995.1 of Ruania zhangjianzhongii. Lineage (NCBI taxonomy): Bacteria > Bacillati > Actinomycetota > Actinomycetes > Micrococcales > Ruaniaceae > Ruania > Ruania zhangjianzhongii. The sequence goes on along the minus strand of NZ_CP042828.1, from coordinate 762,372 downwards.
CCGGTGCCGACTACGTGGCACTGTCCGGGCACAAGCTCTACGCGCCCTACGGCGCCGGTGCCCTGGTCGGCCGGCGGGACTGGCTGGATGAGGGCACGCCCTACCTCGCCGGTGGCGGTGCCGTCACCGAGGTGCAGGTACGCCACACCACGTGGGAGCCGGCCCCGCAGCGGCACGAAGCGGGGAGCCCGAACGTCATCGGCGCGCTCGCGCTCGGGGTCGCCTGCACTCAGCTGGGGCAGGTCAGCGAGCAGCTCGCCGCACATGACCGTGGGCTCCGGGATCGCTTGGTGACCGGCCTCGAGGCGATCGACGGCGCCGACGTGCTGCACCTGTGGCCCGATGCCACCGAGCCGGTAGCCGTAGTCTCCTTCACTCTGCCCGGTCACGATGCCGGGCTGGTCGCGGCCTACCTGTCCGCCGAGCACGGCATCGGGGTGCGGGACGGCCGGTTCTGCGCCCATCCACTGCTCACGGGGCGCGGCCTGAGTGCGGGGTTGCGGGCCAGTATCGGGTTGGGTACCACTGCCGAACACATTGACCGGCTGCTCCGCGCACTCCAGGCCTACCTGTCCGCCGGACCGCGTGGGCAGTACGAGGTGGTGGCCGGCCGCTGGCAGCCTGCCGACGATCAGCGCGAGCTCCCCGAGGCGATCGCGCTGCTGCAGGACCTGCACGCGGATGTGGGTGCACCGTCGGTGCTGGCGACCGCTGCCGCCGGCGGCGCGTGCACTCCGGTCGACGAACCTGCCACTCCCCCGGCCGAGGAACCTGCCGCCGCCGACTCCGCACTGACCCACTGACGCAACTGGCCCACTGAGGCAACTGAGGCACTGCCCCACTGACCCACTGAGGCAACTGAGGCAACTGAGGCAACTGACCCACTGCCCCACTGACGTACTGCCCCGGTGACCCCCGCCTCCCGTCACCGCGCCCCTGCACCCGCGCGGAATCCACTTCCAACCGGATTCCGAGGGAGACCACACCCTGGCGGACGTGTGGCGGAGTCAGGGTGGCGGCTAGGGTGCGGGTCATGACCGAGGATGTACTCGGGCCGGGTTGGGTGGCCCGAACCCTGCCGTTGGCTCCCGACGGCGTCGGCCGCACCCATGCCCGGACCACCGCCGGCGCCCCGGGCCCGGTCGCGACCCTCGTGCACCGCACCGAGACCGGCACACGCAGGCGTGCAGTGCTGTACCTGCACGGGTTCACCGACTATTTCTTCCAGGCCGACCATGCGCAGGCCTGGACGGCCCACGGTTACGACTTCTACGCCGTCGACCTGCGTGACTACGGCCGCTCCATCCGGCCAGGGCGCACCCCCGGCTGGATCACCGACCTCACTACCTACGACGAGGACGTCACAGCGGCGCTGACCGCCGTCCGGGAACACGGCTACGACCAGGTGGTGCTGCTCGGCCACTCCACCGGCGGCCTGATCGCGGCCCTGTACACCGACCGGTTCCCGGACGCCGTCGATGCGCTGGTGCTGAACAGCCCGTGGCTGGACCTGAACTCGAGCTGGCTGGACCGGGTGGTCCTGACCCGGGTCCTGGACGCGGTGGCAATGTGGGTGCCGCGCCTGAAGGTGAGCACCCTGGGCGAGGCATACGGGCGACACCTGCACGTCTCGACCGGTGGGGACTGGGACTACGACCTGGCCTGGAAGCCGATGGTCGATGTCCCGGTGTACGCCGCATGGCTGCGCGCGATTCGCCGTGGGCATGCTCGAGTGGGGCGCGGGCTCGACCTGAGGGTGCCGGTGCTGGTGTGCACCTCCGGTCGGTCCGGGCACCGGTCCCGGCCGAGCGCGGTGGACCTGGCCGGCGCGGACTGTGTGCTGAACGTGGCGCACATGCACGCGCGCGGGCCGCGGTTGGGTCCGGACGTGCGCATGGCCACGATCGACGGCGGTCGGCACGATCTCGCTCTCTCCGCACCTCCCGCTCGACGCGCCTACGAAGAGGCGGTGTTCAGTTGGCTCAGCCGCCGTCTGCCCGCCCGCTGACCCACGCGGGTGCTCGACGTCACTATCCTTGGGCGGCATGAGCACTCTCGGCGCGGGGCAGCGAGTTCCCGCGCGCCCGCAACCGCTGAGCGCGGTGACCCTCTGGGCGGAGTCACGGGCGGTGGTGGGTTCTGTGCTCCGGCTGCTGCGGATGCAGTGGCTGGCGCTGCTGGTGATCGCGATCGCCGGGGTGGCGGCCCATGCGTACCTGAGCGAGCTCGCGATCATCCTCGGCCGGTTCGGTGCGGTACCGGGGCTGCTCGGGCTCGCCCTGGTGCCGTTCTCCACTCTGCTCACCCTGATCGGGATGCTGCTGGTGCTGCGCCGCAGAGTGCAATCGCGCACGGTCGGCAGGGACCTGATCGCCGCCCTCGGCGGAGTGCTGCTGCCGTTCCTGGTGGTGTACCAGAGCGGCCGTGGTGGTGGGCTCACCGAGGACATGCGCTCCTACATGCTGGCCGGATTCTGGGACGACGTGGACCGGCTCGGGATCGAGAATCTGACCGGTACGCCGCGGATCCCGGAGGCGACGTCGCTGGTGGTTCTCTCGATCGTGGCCGTAGCGCTGGTGCTGCGGGTGATCGCCGAGCGACTCGCGGAGCGGGACTCGCTCTGGCGGGACCAGGAAGATCCGCGCCGGATGGCGCTGCAGGTAGTGGCCGGCTACTGCGAGCTGGTCTGGATCGTGCTCGGCGCGTTCGTGGTGACCTACCTGGTGAGCGGACTCGCCGGCTGGTGGCGGACCAGAGCGGTGGTGCACGGGGTGGACACCTGGTGGCAGGGCGTGTCCGTGCAGCTGCCCGCGCTGGCGGAGGGTGTCGGCGCGTTCGTCTCCGGTGTCGATGCGGTGATCGGCGCGGTCGGCACGATGCTGGTGGTGCCGCTGGCCTGGCTGCTGGTGGGCGTGCTGATCTACGGCATCCGGGCCCGGGACGTCGTCACTCTGGATGGACTTCCCGGTGCCCAGCGGCCGCTGATGACGCGGGTGGCGGCCACGGTGCAGGATCCGCGGGTGCTCCGCTCCTGGCTGCGGATCACCGAGCCGAAGGGTCGGTTCGGGATGCTGGTGGGGGCGATCGGGATGATCTCCCGGGCCGGGTGGGCGCTGATCAGCGTGTACTGCCTGCTCTATGTGCTCATCACCCTGGTGCCCTATCTCGTATGGGGGGTGGCGCGAGCCCTGCTGCCCGGTCTGGACATGACCGGCTGGCGCGCCTGGGAGGTGACCATCAGCTCCGCCGCCGAGGTACTCACCCTGGTGCTCAGTGCCGCTCTGCTCGCTGCCGCCTCGGACCGGCTGTTGCACCGCTTCGGCGCCCCGACCGGGCTGCGCCTGGTGCAGCGCCGGCGCCGGAAGAAGCGGCCCGCGGCGCAAGCGGACGCGCAGGCTTCTGTTGCTGCGCACACCCCTGCTGCCGCGCACGGCCCTGGTGCCGCGCCGGTCGAGGCTCGTCCGGCACCGCAGGCCGAGGCTAGCCCGGCACCCGGACCCGAGGCCAGCCCGGCACCGCAGGCCGAGGCTAGCCCGGCACCCGGACCCGAGGTCAGCCCTCCACCGGAAGACGGAAATACTGCGGATTCAGCTCGTACGACCCCTCCACCCGAACCGCCGCCGGCACCGCGTCCGCCGGGGTGAGCACCATCATCCGCTGCACCTCCGGCAGCGGATCGTCATCGGCCTCGGGCTCGTCCACGGTGAGGTAGCTCTCGTAGCCGTCGACACTCCACGGCACGTTCGAGCCCGCAGCGAACCGCCGGCCGTCGGTGTCCTCCAGGTACACCGTGGTGGTGGTGATCTCCTGCTGGTTGGTCTGCACGGCGAGGCTGACCTCCCAGAGCTGGAACCCCTCCGGGATCGGCCACGGACCGTCCCAGGTCTCCACGGCGTCCAGGGCAGTCACCTCGGCGGCGGTGATGGTGATCCCTCGCAGCTCCTCGCCCGCGCCGACCGGTTCGTGCGGTTGGCCGGACCACCAGTTCTCCCGCGCATCCTCCGAGGCGTGCCAGCCGAGCGCACCGGTGACCAGGATGCCGGCCAGTACGAGCGCCATCGTCCGCTTCCTGCTGCGGGGAGGGAGGTGGCTCGGTGGCGGTGGTGCGGCCACCCGGTGCTCGGCACGAGGCGGCGGGAGCGTCGCCGGGTCCACGGGCCTCGGCCCTGGCCGAGGGGACGGCTCAGGCAGGATCGGGGCCGGCTGCCGTTCGGCATCCGGCGCAGGATACGGCGACGGCGCGGCCCCCGGCGTGTGTGCCCGGTCCGGTTCGGTCATCGCTCGCCTGCCGGCACGATCTCGGACTCCGCTACCTGGATCGGATCGGTCGCTATCGCGGCGGGGTCCACGGGAAGCTCGGCGACGCCGTAGGACATCGGGTAGGTCTCGGCGTTGCTGCGTCCGTCCGGCCACACGAACAGGGTGAGTTCGCCGGAGTCGGCCGAATCCCGCGCCACTTCGAACACCACTTCGCCGCGGAACCAGGTATCCGGGCTCGCCTCCCAGGTACTCGAGATGTAGCGGGAGCTGAGGCTGTAGGTGCGTCCCTGGGAGTCGCGGATGCCCAGGTCGCTGAGGACCTCCGGATCATTGACCGTGGCATAGGACAGGTCGAGGACCACCCACATCCCCTCGGTGACCAGCACGGTCTCGTCCCCGACCAGTTCCTCGGCCAGCTGTGCCTCGTGCACATGCACCTGGAAGTTGCGCAGGGTGACGTCCTCCCCGATCGCGAAGCTCACCGCGTGGCCGGTGTGCGGGTTGTCCTCCTCGGCGAGATCGTCCACCACCACCCCGATCGCGAGCAGCACCACCAGGACAGCAGCAGTCAGCCACGCCCCACGCCGGGTCCGCCGCCGTTGCACCATCGCCACCGGTGCCTGCCGCGCTCCGCCGGCCGCCAGTTCCGCGCCGGGATCGGCCGGCACATCGGGGGCGTGCCTCTCGTGCGGGTCGGGGAAGCGCGCCGGGCCGGCCGTCACGAGTCCTCCTCCTCCACCAGGGCCGGCGGCACCTCGTCGTCGCGGGGCACGTCGACGTAGGCGGAGACCTCCTCCTCGACCCACCAGCGCATCGTGCCCTCGAAGAAGGACCGCATCTCATACAGGGCGGTCAGCCCGAACTGCACCGTGTCGCCCACCGAGTCGGGATCGCTGACCGGGAACAGCACTGCCACCTGCTGCGGGACGCCAGGTTTGAGCGTGTCCAGCAGCGAGTCGTCCGAGGTGAGCACCGCGTGCTCGTAGCCGCCGTCTGCGACCCCCTCGATAGTGAACACTTCATCGGGAACCCGCCACTCGTCGTCGACGCCCAGGTCCAGATCGACGATCACCCCGACCCAGGCCTGCGCCTCGTCCGGCAGGAAACTGGTGAGCACCCGGTCGGAGACGAAGAACGATTCGGCTCGCACCACAGCAGGCCCGAGATCGAAGGACTCCCCCGCGGCGAGCTGCGGCGGCGGAGGTAGCTCGACGGTGCGGAATCCGCCCAGAGCCGCCACCAGGGCCGGTACCAGCACCAGTACACCCAGCACGATCCGGCGCGGCCAGGTACGCACCAACCCGCGGCCGGCACTGCGCACCGCAGCCCACAGCGTGGGTGGCACATCGAGCTGGTTGGTCACTGGCCTCTCCGGGGCTGAACGTCCTCGTGGCAGCAGCGTACCGAGCACGGACCCGAATTCTGCCAACCGCTGCATAGAATAGAGGCACCGGACAACAGTGAGGGAGCCCCCTTTGGCAACCAAGACCATCGTCGAGCTCAGCGATGACCTCGACGGCACGCCCGCGCAGCACACGGTGCGGTTCGCGCTCGAGGACTCCATCTACGAGATCGACCTGAACTCGGCCAACCGAGACAAGCTCGTCGGTGCGATGGCGCCGTTCGCCGCCGCCGCGCGGCGAGTCCATCGTGCGGGCTCCGCCGGCGGGGCCACTCCGGTCGATGCCCGGGCAGTACGCGAATGGGCCCGAGTGAACGATATCGAGGTGCCCGCGCGCGGGCGGATCCCGGACCGGGTGGTCGAGCAGTACCGCGCGGCCGGGAACTAGCCGCTCCGCTGCCCGGACCTCACCGCTCAGAAGTCGATCCGCATCACGGCGCGGCGCAGCGTCGGCGTGCTCACCTGCCGGAACCCGGCAGCCTCGAACATGCCCACCAGCCCGACGTGCAGCTCCTCGCTGATCACCGCCGTGGTGACGATCGGGTATCCCTCGAGCGCATGCGCTCCACGCCGCCGAGCGTGCTCGACCGCCGCCCGCGCGAGCGCGCCGGCCACCCCGCGCCGGCGGAATCCTGCCCGGGTGACGAAACAGGTCACGGCCCACACGCCGTCGTCGGCCTTGTTCTCGGTCCGGCCCGCCCAGGGCACCTTCGCCACCCGGAGCAGGCCCGGGTAGGCAGTGCGCGGCTCGAGGGCGCACCAACCCACCGGCTCGGTGCCGGCATAGGCGAGCAGGCCGGTGGTGCTTGGGGCGTCCGGTCGACCCGGGTCGGTTTCGGCGCGCAACCGGTGGCTGAGCTCCTCGGGGCCGAGGCGGGCGAAGGACTCACCACGGGCCAGCTTGTAGCGCTGGCACTGGCAGCGGCCCGCGCTCGCGCAGGAGCCGACCACCTGCTGCAGGTCCGCCCAGGGTGCCTCGTTCGCGGGCACGATGGTGTAGCTGACCTGGTCGGCGGCAGCGCTCACCTTCCTCAGACTGCCCTGCTCGGCGGCAATTGCCAAGGAGTGTGCTGATGCCGGGCCAAGATTCCGACGGCGGTGGCGGGCCTGGTCTGGCACGCTTGACGCGGCTGGGCGGTGGAACCAGGAGGTGCAGGCGTGCTCGATCCGGAAGCGGTGATCCGTTGGCTGGACCTGTCCGGTGTGTTCTTCAACGCGATCCTCGGTGGCGTCGTGGCCCGCGAGCACCGGCTCGATCCGATCGGCTTCGCCGTGCTGGCAGTACTTTCCGGCCTGGGCGGCGGCATCATCCGGGACACATTGCTGCAGGCTGGGCCGCCGGTGGCGTTCACGGACAACGCCTACGTGTTCACGGCGCTGGTGGGGGCGGCGATCGCGTTCTCGATCCGGCTGGAGGGGCGGGCGTGGGACCGGGCGTACCCGCCGATCGACGCGCTCGCCCTCGGGGTCTGGGCGGTGGTCGGTGCGCAGAAAACGCTCGCAGTAGGCTTGGGCCCCCTCGCCGCGATCATCCTGGGGATGGTGACCGCGGTAGGCGGCGGATTCGTCCGGGACATGGTGCTGCGCCGCATTCCCACCATCCTGGGTGGCAGCACGCTGTATGCCACCTGTGCACTGGCCGCGGCCGGGGTGGCTGTGCTGCTCACCGGGCTCGGGCTGTCCACTCTCGCCAGCTTCGTGGCGACGGCGGTCGGTGCGGGGCTGTGTCTGCTCGCCCGGTACCGGGGCTGGGTGCTGCCGGCGGGTACCGGGTGGCGGCCGCCGCGGCCCTCGTTCCGCCGGATCCTGCCCCGGCGGAAGAAGTCCTGACGGCGCCGCAGGAATCGAGTGCTCGCAAACGCGCAGGTGTGCGGCAGCTGGACTGTGCATGACCGGAAACTCGGTCAGCGGGCCGATGGTGGTGGCGCGGGGGCGGCCCGGTAAACAGTGGCTGAAAGGTTGGTGCACCGGTGCGCGCAAGCGGTGGCCCGCACCACCGGCCGGTTAGCCTGAAGACAGTACTCGATCAGCACGAAGGAACCCGCTGCCATGACGCTCGTGATCGCCCACCGGGGGAACTCCTCGGTGGCCCCGGAAAACACCCTGCCCGCCCTTGCCGCCGCCGGCTTCGCCGGTGCAGACATGATCGAGATCGATGTGCAGGTGGGCCGCGACGGCGCCGGGGTGGTGATCCACGACGACTTGGTGGACCGCACCACCGATGCCGCCGGTCCGGTGAACGCGCTGGACACTGCCGAGGTGGCGCGTCTGGAAGCCGGGGGCTGGCTGGACCCGGCGTACGCCGGTGCCGCGGTGCCGATGTTTGCGCACGTGCTTGAGCTGCTCGGCCGATTCCCGGAGGTGGGGTTGCTGCTGGAGTTCAAGGGCACCTGGGCGCCCGGCCCCGCCGGTGACCTGCTCGATGCACTGGCCGCCACGGCGGTGGCCGACCGCACCATCGTGCAGAGCTTCGACCTGGAGACGGTGCGCACCCTGCGCGAACTCGCCCCGACGATTCCCTGCGGCGGGCTGGCGCGGGCAGGCGACGCCGAGACCATCGCGATCTGCCGCGACCTGGGCCTGGTCGCGTGCAACCCGAACCTGCGCAGCGTGATCGAGGACCCGGCGTCGGTGCAGCGGATGCACGAGGCTGGCCTGAAGACCTACCCGTGGACCGCGAACGAGCCGGCCGACTGGGCCGCACTGGTGGCCGCCGGGGTGGACGGCATCATCACCGACCGCCCAGACCGCCTCCGCGGCTGGCTGGCCGCCCAATCCTGACGCCCCACACCACCCACCCACCCCCACCCGCGGTCGTCATGTCAGACGTGCGCTATGGCGCACCTCTGACAGGACGACCCGGGAAGCCGGGTAGGGCTCACGCCTCCTCGAACCCGGACTGGTCGAATTTCAAGGTGCGGGCGTTCTCCGAGACGGTCCGCACCTGGCCGGCATCGAACCCCTCGCTCTTGATGGCCTCAACGTCGATGCGCACGGTGAGCTGCACTCCCGGCTGCGCGAGATGGGCAAGTACCTCGTCGTGCACCTTCCTGAAGTCGAGTCCGAGCGCATCGGGCCGCAGCTCGCGCGAGCCGAAGAACCTGGTCTTCGGGGCTGGCTCCGTAGGTGGCACAGCCGTCCCGCCCACGGGGTTCGCCCCAGCGGGCGACGGCGTCCCCTGAGTTCCACCGTCTGGCTCACCTCTCCCTGCGGGCACCGTGGCTGTTCCGCCCTGGTCGGCGCGGGAACGGCGCTCGGCCTCCTCGGCCTGATCCTTCTCCCGCTGGGCACGCGCCCGCTCCGACTGGACCACGAGTGTGCTGGCCGTGACCATAGGAGCGGAACTTGCGTCGTCAGGCAGCCACAGGCCTCCATATCGCTCGGTTGATTCGTCCCATGCCTCGGCGAGCGCGAATCCGTCCCGGTCCCAGGTGACGAGGTGGTCGGTCACTCCCTGCCCGAGCACCTGCTGGTCTCGCAACCGGCTCAGGTACGGGTAGCTGGCGAACGCCGCCCAGAGCTCCCCGACGCTCACGTGCCCGGCCGCCCACAGTTGAGGGATCCGATCCAGTTGACGGCGGATGTTCACCGCCGCCTGCCGGGTGTTCAGTTCACCGTCGTTGCCGAGCCGCCGGGTCACTCGTTCGGCGAGCGAGTCAGCCGAGCCCTCCACTTTTCGCTCGGAGATGCGGAACCCCGTGCCGGCCTCCCGCTCAGTAGGCAGCAGCGCCCACTGGTAGGTGTTCAGTAGTCGCGATCGGGCGGTCTCCCCGGCCTGCCGTCGCCGCTCGATCGCCTGGTTCTTCTGGTTCTCAGTCAGATCGAGGTCAGTGGCGTGGTCGGCCACCTCGCTCCAGCCGAGGAACTCACGCACCGCGGCGTTCAGCTCAGTCATGCGGCCGGAGTCGGCGGCGAGGAACACCACCATGTTCCGGTAGGTGCGGGCGGCCGAGCCGCGGCGTTCGGCGGCCTGGCGGGCGAACGCGCGAGCGGTGGAGTCCTGGTCGTCGCGCTTGTGCGCGTACTGGGGGTGCAGGATCACCAGCCGGGCTTCATCGGTATCCGGGATGTCAGCGTTCTCCTCCGGGCACACGTGCACGCCGGCGAAATCGCCCCGCTGCATCGACTGGTCCTTGAGGAGCCGCTGGATCTCGGCCCAAACCTCTTCGTCATGTAGGCGTTCGGCGTGGTCCTTCGCGCGGCGAGAGATGTTCGCCTGCAGGTCATACCAGAATTTCCCGGCACCGGAGTAAAAGTAGGTGGCCCGGTCGCCAAGCGCCGCGAGCGCGGAGTGGAAGTTGCCGGTCACATCGCCGGGGACTGCCGTGCCGAGGAACACCCTGGTGGTCTCGATCCCCTTCTGCGCACTACCGAGCCGGGGTGCGGAGCCGATGAACACGGTGCGAGCGAGCCGCTTGGTCACCGACCGCTGCCCGAACACCGGCCGCCCGGCATCGATCCGGGCGGGTTCGGACTGCGGCCCGTCCACATCGGCGTCGATGACCGCCTTCCACGAATCCGGCAGGTACTGGGTGAGCTCGGAGTTCACGTCCCCGGCGGCCAGCGGCACGGACCCGGGAAGAATCAGCGGAGAGGCATCCTCACCTACCCAGAGCGCGTGGATCACTACGTTCAGCAGCCGCAGCACACCACGGGTGCGCTGGAACCGCTCTAGGGACGACCAGTCCTCATACAGCCGGTCGAACAGTTCCGGATGGATCGGGTAGGTCTGCCGAATCCGGGCCTCGTACTCACTATCGCGGGCATCCGTGGGGAAGTCGCCCGGGTTGGCCCGGTACATCTCGCCGAACTGGCGCGCCACGGACCGGATCTCGGCGAGCGCTTGGGCGTCCGGTTGTACGAACAGCCGCTGCCGCACGATGTGATATGCCTCGTTGGAGGACGCTGGCCGCCACTGGTCGGCGACCCGGCGCACCACGTTCTGCAAGCGGCGCAGCGCCTCCTGGCCGTGTGCTCCGCCTACCTCTTCTTCGTTACCGACGACGGCGCCGGCCGACTCGCTCTGGTGGGAGGCAGGGATGGAGATGGCCAGGAACAGCCCGGGGATCGCGGCCGCCGCTTCGGTCAGGGATTGGGCGAAGGTGAACTGGGTGTCGAACGCCCCGCCAGCCTGGGTCTCGGGGCTGATGAGCTGGCGGGCGTAGGCGACCCATTCGTCGATCAGGATCAGCGCCGGTGCGTGGCTGCGCAGTAACCGATGCAGGGCTTCCCCGGGGGCGGTGCTCGCTTCGTCGCTGGCGCGGACGATCTCGTAGGCGTCCCGACCGCCGAGCTGCCAGGCGAGCTCGCCCCAGAGGGTGTTGACGCGGGTGCCGTCCTCCTTCACCTGTCCGGAGACGGCGAGGTGCTGACCGACCAGGGCCACCCGCCGCACATCGGTGGTGGCGTCGTATCCGTGCTGCGCGAGCAGCTCCTGAACGTCCTGGGGGTAGTCGGCGGCTGGTCGCCCGGCTGCGAGGTGCCAGAGAGCGAGCATCGAGTGGGTCTTGCCACCACCGAAGTTGGTCTGCAGGTTCACCACCGGGGAAGCATTCTGGTCTCCGGCCAGGCGCCGGACGGCTCGGCCGACGAGATCCTGCAAGCCCTCGGTGAGGTAGGTGCGGGAGAAGAACTCGACCGGGTCGGCATAGGCGGCGTTCGCCTCAGTGTTGGTGGCTACCTGGTAGAGGTCGGCGGCAAACTGGGCTGCCTGGAAGTTGCCGGTGGCGACGTCCTCGTGCGGCGGCAGCACTTCCCGCCAGGGTCGGCGACCGGAGACCTCCGGGCTGACCACCGAGCTGCGGATGCTGCGCCGGTCGTCCTTCTCGGCGGTCACGCGGCGCAGACTGAGCCGCAAGTCGCGGACCTCATCGGCAGCCTTGGGTGCGCCGATGGCACGGGTGAACCGCTCCGCGGTGTCAAGAGCTCGGTAGGCGTCGTCGTCGGTGAATGACTTCCCGTGTGCCCAGTCGTTGCGTACTCCGAACAACTCACTCGCATGGCTCTCCTCCACTCGGGAGAGAAGCTTGCTGAACGGCCACCAGCCGCGCTTGACCTGGTTCGCGATGCCCTGAGTGATGAAGCGCAGCTGCAGGTACGGGTCCTCTGCCGCGTACTCCTTACCCTTGTTGCCCTTGTCCTGGTCGCGCAGGCGGACGAGATCCACCCAGGTGGTCCCGGCGGTCAGCTCGGAGCCGACAGCGCGGTGAATGAAGGCCTCCAGGTTCGGGGAGAGCAAGTCGAACATCTTCCCGATGCGGTCGCGGTTGGACGTGGCCATGTCAGTTGCCTCCCATGTTCGATCTATCGGCGGTGACGGACGCCGGTGTGACTGGCTGTGCCGGGCCGTCGTGCCAGCCGGCGTAGTCGGGCGGACGGGCATCGCGGGGCGGGCCCGCCTCGTCCGGCTCGTCGACGCCATCCTCAGGGTCGTCGGGCTCGGCCGCGTATAGGTCGGGAGCCTCGCTCCCGCCGAGCAGTTCGTCGTCGTCGAGGTCCCGTGCGGCCCGTTTGCCCATCGCAGTCTCGATCAGTTGCAAGAGCGCTTCCCGGCGGTGGGTGAAGAAGGTGGTGAAGTCACCGGCCCGCAGGGCTGCGACGTCAATCTGGTGCGCAGCGACGATCGCGTCCAGGTCCTCGGGTGGGATGCCGACTCGCCCGTACAGCCGCGGCATGTAGACGGCCGGAGACACTCCACCGACGGCCTGGTTGGTCTTGCGCGCGAGCGGCGTCTTGTTGACGATGCTCTCCCGCAGCGCCGGGTCGATGTCGTTCTTCAGGCACCACGCCTTGGGGAAAATGTGGTGGATATCCACGGCCAGGTCGCGGTAGTGGGCCCGGTCGAACGGCTGGTTGAACAGCCAGTCGCGGGTGTCCTGCGCCATCAGGAGCGCATAGATCCCCTTGTAGGCGGCAGCGTTGCGGGTGCGCAGGGAGAGTAGCCGCGACTCGACGAAGTTCGCGTCCTCGACCGTGCGCGGGCGTGCCGCGGTGGCGCCGTCGAGGTCGCGCGCCCATTCGGGCACCTGTTCGAGGTCGCGGGCGAACCGGGTCTCCGTGCTAGAGGAGTACAGCTCCCCCAGCACGCCGCACCAGTACCAGTGCGCAAGCCGACGGCGCACCCCGTGCACGTCCATGTCCTCCCCCAGCACCACGCGCACCGTGGCGAGGGAGACGATCTGGGTGGGATAGGGAACGTCACGCCCGCTGTGGATGTGCTGGTCCTCGAGGAAGGCCGCCACCCACGGCAGAGCCCCGCGTACGCGCGGCGCCCACGTGAGGTAGTCGGAGAGCTCGAGGTCGAGCACGTCTTCCTTGCGAGCCGTGGTCGCACCGTCGGAGCGCAGGGATGCCAGCAGCGTGACGGCCTGCAGGAACTCGGTCGACCCGACACCCTCGAGCACCGGGTGGTGGCGGATCACGGCGGCGGTCTCGTCCCAGTCGGACTTGAGTCGGAAGTCGCGACCGTACTCGCGGAAGTAGTCGGGATCGCCGGCGAACTTTGCGGTCAGGAGCTCGAAGACGGTGAGCTTCATTCCGCCTTGATTGACCTTCTCGAAAACGGTCGTCACAGCCGCTTTGCTCGTGGAGCGGTCGAGCTGGATCGAGGGAATCTGATAGCCCTGCGCCGGTCTGATCAGCGTGTTGAGGACGGTGCGCGCGGCGGTGGAGTCGGGGTAGTCCCAGAGCCAGTCGGTGCCTTCGTCGGCGTAGGTAAGGCTCAGCGGGAAGAGCCCTTCGGCGATCTGGTTCTCCCGGGTGGAGACGTCAAGGACGACGTCACGGTCGAAGTTCTCCTTCAGCTTGCCGTCCGCGGGCAGGGAACGGACGGCGGCGTCCAGGTCATCGGGGGCGTTCAGGGCCCGGGTGAGGTCGAGGTAGTAGCGACGATCGACCTGCTTGCCGTTGGCGTTCACCGTGGCGACAGGTCCCGTGAGCGCCTGACACAGGGAGGTGAGCCGCTGCTGACCGTCGAGTACGAGCAGTTCGGGTTCGACTGTGTCCGGGGCGATGCCGGAGCCCTCGATCGGGCTGGGTTTGAAGCGGACGTTCTCGTTGCCGGTCTCCAGGGTCATGATCACCCCGAGCGGGTGCCCCTGGAGGATGGTCACCAGCAGGGAACGGATCCGTTCGTCGTCCCAGACATAGCCGCGCTGGAAGTCGGGAAGTTGGATTCTGCCGCGCCGGATCTTGCTGATCAGGTCCTTGAGCGGGTTCTGCGGGGTCTGGAAACCCATCGGTGTTCTCCCCCTGGGAATCAGATGTCGGTGAGGTCCATGGCGGACTGGGCGTAGGCCGGGCCAGCGCTTCTCGCGGCGTCAAGGATGTCTCCCCAGGAGGTGACGAGGGTGTTGAAGGCGAGGGCGTCGCCGGTGCGGCCATGTTGCTCGGCGATGTGGAAGAGCAGGTAGGCGAGCTCCTTCACCTGGTCATCCTCGACGGCGCCGTCCGGACGGTTGCGGGCAGCGGCGAGGAAGGCGCCGGCGGCGGGGATTCCCTCGGTGCTGAGTAGCCGGATGAGGTGATGCGCTGCTTCCCACGTGCCGGTGTGGTCATCACCGGCCACGTCATACTCGGCGGGCAGGTCGTCGGGTCTGAGGAGGGTGACCTTGCCGGCGCGGCTGGTGAGGATGCCGCCGCGGTCGAGGGTGGCGACGGCAGTGTTCCGGGAGCGGGCCATGTTGTCGGCGTCGCCAAACTGCCCCGTTGAGTAGCCGTGGGCGCGGTACCAGGCGATGGCGAACCGGGTGGCGGCGTCGAAGTCGCCCTCCTGCTCGTTGAGCACCTGGTCGAGGATCTCGTTGATCCGTGCCAGGGCGGAGCGGACGGTCATAGGTGAGCCGTCCGGTTCGTGGACCGCGGAGTAGCGGGAGAAGACCGCCATCCCGGGGCCGATCGCCGCTTGCGGCAGGTCGACGGCGGCGATGCGTCCGTGCTGCAGCTCCCGGAGGGCTTGCGGCAACTCGTCCTGCAGGTCGGTGATGAAACCGCGTCGATCCGTCGCAGGGGCATCCTCCGGACGCGGGCGGAGGGCGAGGACGATGGAGGACGCCAACGCGTTGGCTCCTTGGCCACGCATGCGATTGGACAATTCACTTCGCACCGGCCACGTAGCGGTGATCGCCCAACCGGAACGGATCATGCCCTCGAGCAGGGTCTCCCAACCTGATGACGAGGTGCCTTCAGCGTTCGTGTCGGACTGCTTGAAGGCGTAGTAGACGGTGATCGGATAGTCGGGCAGCGCCGCCTCACGCGCGCGGGCGAACACGCTCCGGAATCCATCCTCGAAGAACGACTTAGCCCCATCCTTACCCCCGTGTCTGAACGGCTCGGCGACGAGTTCCTCAGCTTTAGGCACGAGCAGCGTGCGAAAGAGGTCCGGGTGAACGTCTTGGAGCGTTCGGCGCTGCCAGACGTAGAAGAAGTCGGACAGATCCGCATAAGGGACATTGTCGTAGTAAGGCGGATCGGTGGAGATGAGGGCGCCCGCGTAGGAGCGGGCCGATGCGTCAGCCTGTTTCGTGATAGAAGCCGGCCCGCCAGTATCGCGGATCGCCTTGCAAAGGCTTCCCAGGCTGACCTCGTAGGAACCGGCTGCCGTCCCGAAAGGCGTGGTCTCGGCGAAGTCCCATATCATCGGAATCACCTGCCGGCTGAAGAGGTTGCGGATCTGTTCCCTGGTGTTTTCCCACCGCGCAAGCCCGTTCGCGATATCTGCCAGCCGACTCACGCCCAACCCCAGGTAGGTCGCCACCGCGTCACCGTAGGCCTCTGCGCCGGTGCCACCATCGGTGAAGCGTTCCCCACGCGACATCCCCGCCGTGACCGCATCGGCGACCACACGTTCTCGGGCCTCGGCGACCATGTCGCTGAAGGTGGTGAGCGCCACGAGCTGGCGATTGGTGAAGAGGTCCACCCATCGTGTCAACCCATAGTTCTGCACGCGGAAACCAAGAGCCTCCATCGGAAGCTCGCCATCTGGCACATCCACCGGCTTTTCCACCTCGGCGGCGGCAGCATGCTTGGCATCGGGTTCGAGGTACACCCGCCGCCGGTTCCCCTCGGCAACTGTCGCCATGAGTTGGGCACCGATCCGGCCGGCTCTGCCTTCCTCGCGGATGTACTCCAGCGAGACGCCAGTGCTACACGCAACGCACTCGGCGCCCTGACGTCCGACCGTACCGTCGCTGACCGGACCGCTCGCATCGTGCCCGATCCGGTACGCCATCCGCCGCCCGCTCGGGTGATCGGGGTCGCCGACGACCTCGGGGACGACGTAGGCCTCCTTGCCCTTCTTCTTGCCGAGCCACCAGGATCGGACCAGCGGCATCTCGATCCGGCAGGCCGGGTTCGGGCAGGTGACGGTCCTGGCCCAGATCCAGGCGATAACGGTCGCCGGCTTCCCGTCGACGTTCGCCTTCGGATACAGGTGACCGATGCGGCGCTCGGCCTCCTCGCGCATCCACTCGCCGTAGGCGCGCACGTCAGCCGCGAGACCTTCGGCGCCGCGCCAGGTGCGGATCTCGGAGTCGGCCAACCCCGGTGACACGGGTGCCTGGTCCCGGAACCGGGGCGGGATCTCGATCAGCGCCTTGTTGATCAGCACAGCGACCGAATTCAGGTCCGAGGCGTGCGCCTCCAGGCCAAGACGCTGTGCCTCCAACGGAATCGTGCCGCCGCCAGCGAACGGATCCAAGATCGGTGGCGGGTTCCCGCGAGTGGACGCCATGATCTCGTCCCGTGCCTCGGCAAGCAGCTTCTCATCCCTGACGTTCTCCCAGACCACCAACCGCTCGATGATGTCGTGGAGCCGGTTCCGCTCAACCTGCTGCTCCTCTGCGGTGGGGAAACGGTCCGGGTGAGCGGACGGGTCGTCGACGAGCTGAGCGAACAGCACGGCGCGGGCTGCCGCAAGGGGGCGCCGCGCCCACCACAGGTGCAGTGTGGAGGGGTGCCCATGCCGGATCGACTTCTCCCGAGCCGACTCGGCGTTGATCACCTCCAGCGGTAGTGCGACCTCGATCAATTTCCGCTTCGGCTCCACCCGTACTACTCCTTCAACACCCAATGTATTGGGCTTCGATGCGCGCACGAACGCCTACCAACTCGTGACGTGACACCTCAGCGCGCCCACTCCATTGGGCACGTGTCCACTATCGCAGAGGACACCGACATCCGGTGCATAGATGCGGTCGTCGGCCTCTCGTGGTTCGGGTGCGATTCCGAGGCACCTGGTGCGTCAAACCGGCACCCGAACCGCCATCGCGATGCGACCAGCGCACGGTGAGTAAACGTGATCACGCACGGGACGCCGTCGCCGGATGCCCAATGCAGAGGGCTGCCGGCCTTCGGAACGGACGCCTATTATACGGCCATGAAGGCAGCCATCGGAGTGACGGATGCCAACTGGGCCGCCTACCTCCGCGACCGGCCCCATCTGACGGAGGCGAACTTCTGGGTGCCACGGCCGCGGGCGACGTGGCGGGTGGCCGACCAAGGGTCAGCGTTCTTGTTCAAGACGCACTGGCCGGCGAACCAACTCGTCGGCGGCGGGTTCGTCAGTGGCTACGCCCAGTTGCGGGTGAGCGAGGCGTGGGAGCTCTTCGGGGAGGGGAACGGCGTCGAGAGCCACGCGGATCTGCTGCGGGCGATCGCCGCCTATCGCAAGGACCGGGACCCGGACCCACTGATCGGGTGTTTGCTGCTGCGCGACCTGTTCTTCGCGCGGGAAGGTACCGAGCTCGACGGCCCGGCCGACTTCGCCAAGAACATCGTGCAGTGGAAGTCGTACGCAGCCGACGGGAGCACCATCGAGGAGGCGATGGTCGCGCTACTGGCACGGTCGCTCCCGCGGGGCGGGGACTCCCCCACGTACGGAGACCCGAGGCTGATGGTGCCGCGGGTCGGGCAGATCGCATTCCGTGGGCTCGTGCTCGACGCCTACCAGCGGCGGTGCGCGATCACCGGCGATCGGATCCGACCGGTACTGCAGGCGGCGCACATCCGGCCGATCTCACGGGAGGGCAAGCACCGGGTGAGCAACGGGCTGCTGCTGCGATCGGACGTACACACGCTGTTCGACGAGGGCTACCTTGGCATCGACGAGAAGCACCGGCTGCACGTGAGTCCAAAGTTGCGCACCGAGTTCGGAAACGGGACCGAGTTCTACGCGCGGGCCGGGGAGCCGATCGCGGTGCCGGCGAAGCGAGCGGATCGGCCCGAGCCAGATGCGGTGACGTGGCACATGGACGAGGTGTTCCTGCGGTAATGACGGTCACCGCCACTGCGCACGAACAGGCTGTGGATATCGCGGCGACCTTCCAGGCTCCTTCTGTCAGACTGACAATGTGATCGCGTCTGTGTCCCTGCTCGAACGGGAGATGTATACCGAGGCTGAGGCCGCCCGGCTCCTCCGTGTGCCTCCGAGCACCCTGCACTACTGGCTCGAAGGCGGCACGCGACGCGGTACGACCTACCTCCCTGTCCTGCGGCCTGAACCCACCGACACCCGCACGGTGACCTGGGCCGAGTTCGTGGAGGCCGGCTTCCTGCGCCAATACCGACGCGACCTACGCGTCCCGATGCCAGAACTCCGGCAGTTCATCGCCATCCTCCGGGACGAGCTCGGCGTACCGTCGCCGCTCGCCACCTTCCGGCCCTGGTCGGTGGAGAAGAAGTTGGTGATCGAGGCGCAAGACCGGTCCGGTCTGCCCGACGATCTCTGGGTCTACGCACCCGTCGGCGGCCAGCAAGTGCTGCTGCCACCGGGACAGAAATTTCTCGACCGCGTCGACTGGGAGAACGATGTCGCCGCTCGATGGCGCCCCGATCCGGAATCGGACTCGCCCGTGGTCATTGACCCAGACCGCCGCTTCGGGCGGCCGTCCGTACACGGCATCAGCACCGAGGTGCTGTGGGAGTACTCGGAGGACGGATACACCGAGGCGGAGATTGCCGAGGAGTACGCGTTGTCGAAGTCAGACGTTTCCTGGGCGATCACGTTCGAGAACACCATCCAGGCCGCATAAGCAATGCGCACGGCGGCCGTCAGGTTCTACTTCGACGCCGACGTGCTCGGACTTGCCCACACCGTGTGCCGGCTACGACCGGACTGCACATACCCCGGTGATCCTGGTGGTGTGATCAAGGGTCGGATGCGCCCAGCCTGTCTCATCGCGGAGCCGTCGACCCGCGACTCTGAGTGGATTCCCCTCGTTGCCCAGCAGCACTGGATCGCCATCACGCGCGACAGCAAGATCTCCCGCCGCCCCTGGGAAACGCAGGCAGTCTTCGGACACGGTGGCCGCCAAATCACGATCTCGGGCAATGAAGGCATCAGTACCTGGAGCCAGCTCGAGATCGTGATGCGGCACTGGCGACGGATCGAGGCACTCCACGAGCGGCCGGGGCCGTTCATCTACACGGTGACGCGGAGCAGAATGCAGGAACTCCAGCCACGGCGCGGCTGAAATTCTAGCGACCCTGGTCATCTGGCCGGAGACGTGTCTCGCAAGCAGTCACGATGTCCACGGTCAGAACGGCTCCCGCCCCCGCGCCCACATCTTCGGCCAGTTCCCCTTGATCCCGGTGGAGATGAATGAGCCTAGTTCTGTTCCGACGAACGGGTTGTCGAGGTAGCGCACCTGGTCGCCCTGGGGACCGTCGGGATCTACCCGCACCAGCGCCAGCCGGTAGTCGGGCGCCATGTTCCGCCCCATCAGCACTTCGTTGTGGGTGACGAAGAAGTCGTCCGCGCCAGCAAGCCGCGCCTTCACCTCGATCCGCAGCGGCAAGCCGTCGTCCCGCTCGGAGAGCACGTCGTAACCGGGATTGTTGAATGCCTGCTCGATCGGCCGGCGCCCCAGCGCCTGCTCCGCGGCCAGCACCGCCTCCACACCGCGCCGCTCCACCTCCTTGGTGGCCACCGCCCGGATCGGCGCCTCGGCAGGCAGGTCGCCTTCCACCTGGCTCAGCGGAAGCACCACCGCGGCCGCAGTCACCTGCACCGGGCGCGTGCTCATCTGCGCCTCCACATCCAGCTCAGCCATCCGGGTCTCCATCCGCACCTGCAGCTCCTCCGACCGGCGTTCCAGCGTCTCCGGCGACTCGCGCAGCCGCTCTCCGCGTGCCTGCTTCTCGCTGGCCGCCAGAGCCTCCGTCGCGAGCCGGTTGGACTCCTGCGTCAACCGGTGCCGCACCGCCTCGCGGGTGCGGAACAGCTCGGGTAGTCGGCGCGCCCGGGTCTCGGTGAGGAACGAGGGCAATCGGTGGGCGATGATCCAGCTCGTGCCAGCCTCCTCTGCCTGCCCGAGCCAGGGCAGTCTCCGCGCCTTCTCAGCGGCGGACTCAGGAGCCGCCACCACATCGAGGTAGGGCGCCGGGCCGGCGTCGCGCACCTCGCCAGAAGAGTCCACCAACGCGTAGCCGAACCGGCGCGCCACAGCCCGGTCCTGACCGTCCACCACTTCCTCCACCACACCGAGCAGCAGGTGCGGTTCCTCCAGATCGGAGGCCACCAGCACCGCACCCTCCGCCAGCACGGATCCCCACCGCTCGACCACCTCGTCCATCACACTGTCATGCAACGGATGACCGGGAGCCAGCAGATCAGCGGAAGGGCCGCCGTCGTGCTCTATCCGCTCCAGCTCGAAGGTGACCCGCTCGTACCGCGTGGCCACCGGAGCGTGCCCGCCGCGCTGCCGCACAGCGGCTGGTACGTTCGTGATCTCGTACCGCCCCTTCTCCCGACGGCGTAGCCGGCCACCGAGCGCGGCGAACGCCGCCCGGAACGCCAGGTCGATGTAGTGCGGCTGTAGCCGCCGGGCACGCGCGTCGTCCATCCGTGCGCGCAATTCCTCCAGCTGCTGGGCCGCGAGGGTCTCCGTGGCCAACGCGCGCTCCTGGAGCGTCTCCCGCAGCCCTTCGGCCACCTGGTCGTCGATCACCTGCCCCATCCGGGCCCGGACCTCGGGCTGGTCGCCGTACCGGATGGCCTCCAGCAACAGGTCCCGCAGCGGCTTCTCCCGGAACGCTCCGCCGAGCACATCGAACACCTTGCCCCCATAGGCAACGCGCTGCTCCTCGATCTTCGCCAGCAGCTTCGTGAACACCTCGCCCTCGCGGGTGTTGGTGGCCACCAGATTCCACAACCGGCACACCTCGGTCTGCCCGATGCGGTGGATGCGACCGAATCGCTGCTCGATCCGGTTCGGATTCCAGGGCAAGTCGTAGTTGACCATCAAGTGCGCCGCCTGCAGGTTGAGCCCCTCTCCGGCGGCATCGGTGGCGAGCAGGATCTGACAGTCCGGGTTCTTCGTGAACTCCTCGGTGATCTCACGACGATCGGTACGCTTCACCTCGCCGTGGATCGACCGCACCGCCTCCGCCCGGCCGAGCAGGGTCCGGATACGCGACTCCAGGTACGACAGCGTGTCCCGGTGCTCGGTGAAGATGATCAGCTTGCGCCGCTGACCGTCGCCCGCGGCCAGGGCGTGGCCTTCCAGGATCGTGCGCAGCTCGGACCACTTACGGTCGGTGCCAAGGTCTCGCACCCGCTTGGCAGACTGGATCAGCCCGGCGAGCACGGCCAGCTCCGCGTCCAGCTCGGCCACCGTCCGTGCTGAGGTGGCGGCGTCGACAAGCTCCTCCTCCACCTCCTCGATCTCGGCAGCCGTGTGCTCGTCCACCTCGTCGATCCAGGCGTCGCCCGCTGGTGTCCATGGGTCGACCCCGTCCAGTACGGCGTCCTTGTGGCGCTCCAGCCGTTCGGCACGGCGGACCAACGATCGGTAGATCGCTTCCGGGCTGGACGCCAGCCGCCGTTGTAGCACCGTGAGCGCGAAGCCCACCGTGTTGCGGCGTTTGCCGTCGAGCTTCTGCGCTCGGTTCATCTCGTGCCGCACATAGTCGGTGACCTGCTCGTACAGTTGCGCCTCGGCGTCGGTGAGGTGATACGGCACGGTTTCGGCCACCCGCTCGGGGAACAGCGGCCGCCCCTCGAAGGTGAGCAGGTCCTCCTTCACCATCCGGCGCATCAGGCCCTCGGAGCTGGGCGAGTGCACCCCGCGCCGGAACTTGCCCTCGAATCGATCCCGGTCGAGCAGACTCAGGAACAGCTGGAAGTCTTCGTCACTGCCGGAGTGCGGAGTCGCCGTCATCTGCAGCAGGTGGCGGGCGCACCGGCCAAGCAACTCGCCCAGGTGAAAGCGACGCGTCTTCTCCAGCTTGTGCCCGAAGTAGTGCGCCGCCATCCGGTGCGCCTCGTCCACCACCACCAGGTCCCAGTGGGAGTCGGCGAGCTGCGCCTGGAGCTCCTCGTTCCGGGCCAGCTGATCCATCCGGGCGATGAGCAGCGGCTGATCGTCGAACACCGATCCACCCACCCGTGACTCGGCGCTCTGCGAGGTGAGCAGCGCGAACCGCATCCCAAACTTCTCGAACAGCTCGTCCTGCCACTGCTCGACCAATCCGCCGGGCGCGACGATCAGCACCCGCTTAGCGTCCTCGCGCAGCAGCAGTTCCTTGATGTACAGGCCCGCCATGATCGTCTTCCCGGCGCCTGGGTCATCGGCAAGCAGGAAGCGCAGCGGGGTGCGCGGCAACATCTCCCCGTACACAGCCCGGATCTGGTGCGGCAGCGGCTCCACGGCGCTGGTGGCCACGGCCAGCATGGGGTCGAATGCCCCGGCAAGGCGGATCCGTTGCGCCTCGGCCACGAGCTTGAACCGGGCTGCCTCCGCCGTGAACCCTCGCGAGGCGTCGTCCGCGAGCGCGAGGGCTTCCTCGTGGTCGCGATAGAGCACCGCTTGGCCAAGGGCAGCACCAGCCTTGTAGACCAGCTCGACGGCGCCGGTTCCGTGCCAGGTCACCGCCACCACGGTCACCGATTCCCCCGGGCGGACACCGCTCACGCGTTGACCGGCGGCCAGATCCTCGAGCTGCACAGCATCCTCCATGTTGCCCAATGTGTTGTGCGGACTCTATCGACGCCCGGCGACACAGTGGATCGCATGCCGCCGAATCCCGATTTCCATTGGGATCCGGAGCACATCGCCGTGCGGTTCGGGAACCACATCCGCACCCTTCGCGAAGAGCGGGAATGGACGCAGGAGGAGCTCGCTGAACGCACCCAGCTCAGCCGGAATCAGGTCCAGAACATCGAGCATGCGCGGAACAACCAGCGTGACTCGTCGGGTCGGCCGGGTCCCGGAAATCCGACGTTGGACTCGGTCGTGAAGTTGGCGCAGGCGTTCGGCCTGCGCCCCAGTGAGTTGTTCGCGGTGATCGAGGCGGGTAGTCCGAACACGTCCGTGCGATGAACGTCCGCCCGACTCAGCAGGCTCCCACCACGATCAGCCGCACCTCACAGTGGCTCGCTCCTGTGCCATCCTGAGCGTTCAGACGCCGGCGTCGGCGAGCGCAACCGCCGTGGTCAGGGCTGCCACGGTCGCCTCGTAGCCGAGGTCCTGACGCGATCCCGGCAGCCCGGCACGGTCCTGAGCCTGCGCCTCGTCCGCGACGGTCAGTACCCCGAACCCAACCGGGACACCGGTCGAGGTCGCGACCTGGGTGAGCCCGGTCGTCACCCCCTGGCAGACGTACTCGAAGTGCGCAGTGGTGCCCTGCAGCACCATCCCGAGTGCCACGACCGCGTCGATGCCGCTGCGGGCGAGCCGGGCAGCGGCCACCGGCAGCTCGAAACTCCCGGGGACCCGCACTACCTGCGGCCGGCCGATCCCCGCCTCGGTCAAGGCCCGGAGCGCTCCATCGAGCAGGGCCGTGGTGATCTCCTCGTGCCAGCACGCGGCCACGACGGCGACGCGCAGGTGGCTCCCTGAAGGCACCGGGAGCTGTGGTCCGGTGTGCGGGGCGGGGGTGGTCGGTGTCGCAGTGGTGCTCATCGGCGGGTCTCCTGAGTGGTCGGGTGGGTCCGGGCCGGAAGCCAGGGCAGCAGGTGCCCTAACCGTTCAGCTTTGGTGCGCAGGTAGGGCAGGTTGTCGGCACCGATCGGCGCCGGTGCCGGGACGCGCTCGCGCACCAGCACACCCGCGCGGGTCAGGGCCTCGGACTTTGCCGGGTTGTTCGACTGCAACCGCACCGCACCGGCGCCCAGGTCCAGCAAGATCGCGCCGGCGGCAGCATAGTCGCGGGAATCGGCCGGCAGCCCCTGTTCGAGGTTGGCCTGCACAGTGTCCCGGCCCTGCTCCTGCAGGGCGTAGGCGCGGATCTTGGCACTCAGTCCGGTCCCGCGGCCTTCATGGCCGCGCAGGTAGACCACTACCCCGCGACCTACGGCGGCGATCCGGGCCAGCGCATCGGCCAGCTGCGGCCCACAGTCACAGCGCAGCGAGGCAAATGCTTCACCGGTCAGGCACTCGGAGTGCACCCGCACCAGCACGTCCGCGCCGCCGGAGAAGCGGTCGCCGCCATCGAGGCCTAGGCACAGCGCCACGTGCTCGGTGCCGGCCTCGTCGCTGAACACCATCGCCCGGAACTTCCCGGCGGGGGTCGGCAGGAGGGCAACCGCCTCCCGCTGTACTCGACCTGCCGGTACTCGCTCCGCTCTCGGCGGTAGAGCTTCGCCCCCACCGGCCCCTCCCGGCTTCGCGGTACCACCGGCCGCCATCACGTCACCGCGGGCGGCCATCCCGTCGAGCCGTGCGGGCATCCCGTCGAGCCGTGCGGCCATCCCGTCGAGCCGTGCGGGCATCCCGTCGAGCCGTGCGGGCATCCCGTCGGCCACGCCAGATCCGGCCGACCGGTAGGCCACCAGCTGGGCGACGCTGACCAGCGGCAGCCCGTGCCCCGCTGCCACGGTACGCAGCTGCTCGCCCCGGTACGGGACGCCGTCGGGGGTGAGCATCTCGCAGATCACAGCAGCCGGTGCACGCCCGGCCATACGGGCCAGATCCACACCCGCTTCGGTGTGGCCGGTCCGGCCGAGCACACCGCGCGGGTGCGCGACCAGCGGGAAGACGTGCCCGGGCCGGGCGAGATCCGCCGGACCGGTCGCCGGGTCGGCAAGCAGTCGGATCGTCCGAGCCCGGTCGGCGGCGCTGATCCCGGTACTGATCCCCGCCGCAGCGTCCACGGAGACGGTGAACGCAGTGCCATGGGCCTCGGTGTTCCGGCGGGCCATCGGTGGCAGGTCGAGCCGGCCGGCGGTCTGGGCCGTGATCGGCGCGCAGATCAGTCCGCGGCCGTGGGTGGCCATGAACGCCACGATCTCGGGCGTGACCGCATCAGCCGCGGCCACCAGGTCGCCCTCATTCTCCCGGTCGGCGTCGTCGGTGACGATCACCATCCGACCAGCCGCTATCGCTGCGACGGCGCGGGTCACCTCAGTCACGAGTCGTTCCTTTCGCAGTGGTCGGTTGGTCTTCCTGCGCTCGGACCTGGGCGGCGATCCGGACATCGGGCCCCAGCACGCGCACGTCGGTCGGTTCCAGGTGATGGGCCTGCGCAATGGTGCCGACACCGGCCTCGGCCAGCGCCGCGGGTCCAGCACCGAGGAGTGCGGGTGCGAGGTAGGCCACCACCCGGTCGACCAGGCGGGCGGCGAGGAAGGCACCGGCCAGGCGCGGACCGCCCTCGAGGAGCACGGAACGGATGCCGCACTCGTGTAGCAGGGCGAGCACGGCCTCCAGGTCGAGCGCCCCTGGTGCGCGGCGCGGGACCTGCTCGGTCAGCACGTGGCTCGGCAGGCCCAGCGGGCTCGCGCCGGCAGCCAGAACGAGCATCGTCGGCGCGGACCGGTCGAGGACGCGGGCGCCGGGCCGGGTTCCTCCGGTGGGGTCGAGCACGACTCGGAGCGGCTGGCGGCCGTCGGCCGGAGCGGGGCGGACGGTCAGCTGCGGGTCGTCGGCGCGCTGGGTGCCGGCGCCGACGAGCACAGCGTCCGCAGTATCCCGGAGACGGTGCACATCGGCGCGGGCCGCCTCGCCGGTGATCCATCGGCTGGTGCCGTCGACAGCGGCCGACCGACCATCCAGAGTGGCGGCGAACTTCCAGGTGACGTGCGGGCGGCCGGTGCGCTGCGCCGTCAACCAGGCCTGGTTCATCGCGGCGGCCTCAGTGGCGAGGGTGTCGGGGACCAAGCGGCTGCCGGGTCCGTGCACCTGGACGCCTGCCTGGTGGAGCGCCTCGGCTCCGCCGCCGTAGACCGGGTCGGCCACGGCGTAGACCACCCGCGCGATGCCCGCGTTCAGGAGCGCCTGGGTGCACGGGCCGGTGCGGCCGGCGTGTGCACAGGGTTCGAGGGTGACCACTGCGGTCCCGCCGGCCACAGCCCGCGGCGGTGCATCGACCGAGGCGTCGGCCAGGGCGGCGATCTCGGCGTGCGGCCCGCCGGCGCGCTCGTGCCAGCCGTGCCCGACCACCTCGCCCGCAGGATCCAGCAGGATGCACCCGACCGCCGGGTTCGGACTGGTCCGGCCGAGCCCGCGGGCACTCAGCTCGATGGCCCGCCGGAGCGCGCCGACCACACGATCCAGGTCACCGGACGGAGCAACAGTTGCTCCGCCGTCGGGAATCGCCACCGGGTCTCCTCATGCGCTCGGGCGCAAGCCCCGGGGACGGCGACGACGACCGCACGCCCGGCCGGCCACGGATGGCGACCCGGCGCCGACCGCCGTGCGCGCACTACCTCCCATCCGGACTTTCACCGTCGGTCCAGGAGTTCCACCTGGTCAACCGGCCGCTGGCTGCGGTCGGGTCGCGGACTATTACCGCCGGTTCGGAATTACACCGACCCCGGAGTGCGCGAACTTCAGTTCGACCCCGCCAGTGTGCCACATGGGTCGTCATGTCAGGGGTGCGCTATAGCGCACCCCTGACATGACGACCTGAGGTGGGGGTGGGGGTTGGGAGGGAGCAATCAGTCGGCCGGCAGTGCGGGCCGGTCGAGCACATCGGCTACCGTGCCCAGCGTGCTGCGCAGAGTGCGGGTCTGCTCGGCTCCCAGCGTGGTGGCCAGCGCGTCGGCCAACCGGATCTGCACCGCCTCCACCTGCTCGAGCACCGCTCGGCCCGGTGCGGTCAGGTGCACCAGTGCGAGCTCACCGGCCGGGTCGGAAGTGTGCGCGTGCCGGTCGAGCAGTCCGCGCTCTACCAGTGCGTTCACCGTCGCCTCGGCGGCCTCAACCACCTGTCCGATCACCTCGGCAATGCCGCGGGCATGGACCGAGCCGGCGTCGACCGCAGCGAGCACCTGCACCTCGCCGCCACGCAGACCGGTCACGGACTCGATCCGGCGGGCGAGCTGGGTACCTGCGGAGCCGATCCGGGTGAGTTCGTCCGCGAGCCCGAGAATCTCTCCGACAGCGGTGGTCGGCACGGCTTCACGAACTTTGCTCGGGCCGATCTCGTGCACGGCGCCGGGTAGGAGGGCGGCCGCTCGGCTCAGGTCCTCGTCGATCATGCTCACACCCAGCCCAACGCGCGCACCGGTCAAATAGTTCCCCGATCAGCCTGGAATTTTCGCGTACCTCCGGGCGTTGGCCACGCCCGCAAACAGCCTTTGGCCACCCCCGCAGGCAGCACCGTGCGGGTTGCCCGAGGGCCGCGACCTCGTTGCGAAGCGCGACGCTCAGACCACCCGCACGGCCCCGGCGGCAGGGCTCAGCGGGCGGTGGCCAGCTCCTCGTCGGCTACCGCGCCTGCCTCATCGTCGTCGAACAGGTGCTCGGCGTTTCCGGCGTCGTAGCGCTCCTGATCCAGGATGCCCTCGCGCTTGGACACGATGGTGGGCACCAGCGCCTGTCCGGCGACGTTCACCGCGGTGCGGCCCATGTCCAGGATCGGGTCGACGGCCAGCAGCAGGCCCACACCCTCCAGCGGGAGCCCGAGGGTGGACAGCGTCAGGGTGAGCATGACCACGGCCCCGGTCATCCCAGCGGTGGCGGCCGAGCCGACCAC
Source organism: Ruania zhangjianzhongii (assembly GCF_008000995.1). Taxonomy (NCBI): domain Bacteria; kingdom Bacillati; phylum Actinomycetota; class Actinomycetes; order Micrococcales; family Ruaniaceae; genus Ruania; species Ruania zhangjianzhongii. Next base: position 734,795 of record NZ_CP042828.1, on the reverse strand, counting down.
GGAGACGAAGGCGATCAGCAGATAGTCGGTGATCTGCAGGTCGATGCCGTAGAACTGGGCCACGAAGATCGCAGAGATGGCCGGGTAGATCGCGGCGCAGCCGTCCATCTTGGTGGTGGCACCTAGCGGCACGGCGAACGAGGCGTAGGCGCGCGGGACACCGAGGTTGCGTTCGGTGACCCGCTCGGTCACCGGCAGCGTGCCGATCGAGGACCGGGAGACGAACGCGAGCTGGATCGCCGGCCACGCGCCGCGGAAGTACTGCAGGATGGAGAGTCGGTGGCTGCGCAGCAGGATCGGGTAGACCACGAACAGCACCAGGACCAGGCCGATGTAGATCGCGGCCGTGTAGGTCGCCAGCGGGGCGAACAGATCCGAGCCGTAGGTGGCCACAGCGTTCCCGATCAGTCCGAGGGTGCCGATCGGGGCGAGCCGGATGACCCACCAGAGCACCTTCTGGATGATCGACAGCGCCGAGGCGTTGAAGCTGAGGAACGGCTCCGCCTTGTTTCCGGCCCGCAACGCGGCGATGCCGATCACCAGCGAGATCACCACGATCTGCAGCACGTTGAAGCCCAGCGAGACGCTGTCGCCACGCAGTGAGGCCTCGATTCCGAGGAAGTTCGAGGGCAGCAGGCCGGTGAGGAAGTCCACCCAGCTACCGGTGCGGCCGGGGGCCTCGGCGTGCTCGGCACCGATGGAGGTGTTCTCCCCGGGCCGGGTGATCAGACCCAGCGCCATGCCGATCGCTACCGCGATGCCCGCGGTGATAGCGAACCAGAGCAGGGTCTGGCCAGCCAGCCGGGCGGCGTTGGTGACCTTCCGCAGATTCGCGATCGAGGCGACGATGGCAGTGAACACCAACGGCGGCACGATCGCGCGGAGCAGACCGACGAACGAGGACCCGATGGTGTCCAGCGTGACGGTGAGCCAGTTCTCCGTCTCCTCGTCGACCGGGCCGAGGCGCAGGGCCAGGTAGCCGAGAGCGACGCCGATGACGAGGCCAAGGAGGATCTGGACGCTGAAGGAGGGGAAGCGCAGCTTGCGCTTGGTAGACGTGTCGGCGGACACGGTGGGCCTTTCTCGCGCGCGGCGGCCACCGATCGCATCAACGATCCGCGGCCTTGGGCAGCGCCTATCATCCGACGCCACACCCTGCCCCCGCAGAGACCCCCCTCAACCGTCCACATAGTGGACATGTCGCCGGCGCAGCACCCCTCGGAACGCCGCGAGGGTGGCCTTGATGTCGTTCTGCGGCCAGAAACGACATCGAGGCCACCCTCGCGCGGCTAGCGGCTCCCGTTCAGAGCGTGGCGGCGGCCGGGTCCCAGTCCTCGGGTAGCAACGGCGGTACCTCCACCGTGCTCGCCAGCCCCACCGCTTGGCGGGTCTCGGCGGCCTCGGAGATCGAGATCATCACGTCCAGCACGTGGTAGGCCAGCTCACCTGAGGCCCGCTCGGGCACTCCGGCGCGGATCGCCCGGGCGAGCTCCACCACGCCGACCCCGCGGGTGGCGCTCGATCCGGACGCCTCGATGACCTCGGCCTCAGTGGCACCGAGCTCCCAGAGGTCGCTGGGCTTGTCGAAGCCGTTCGGGTCGGCCACCGCCATCGAACCGGCGGTACCGGTCAGCTCCAGCAGCGTGCGCCGGATCGAGGACTCGAAGCTGAATACCGCTTGCGCTGCACCGCCGCCGGCGAACTCGATCAGCGCCGCGTGGTGAGTGGGCACGTTGACCGGGAACTCGGTGCCGGCCTTCGGTCCGGATCCGATCACCCGGGTCGGCCGGGCGATGGAGGAGGTTGCGCTCACCCGGGCGACCGGGCCGAGCAGGTGGACCAACGCCGTCAGGTAATACGGGCCGATATCGAACAGCGGCCCGGCACCGACGTCGAAGAGGAACTCCGGGCTGGGGTGCCACGCCTCCGGCCCGGGGCTCTGCAGCAGCACCAGGGCGTTCAGCACATCCCCGATCCGGCCGGAGCGCACCGTGCGCAGCGCCGTCTGGAACGAGGCGCCGAGCATCGTGTCCGGGGCACAGGCGACCCGTACCCCGGCCGCATCGGCCGCCTGCAGCAGCGCCTGGCCACTCTCCCGGTCCAGGGCGAGCGGCTTCTCACTCCACACGTGCTTGCCGGCGGCGACGATCTGCTCGCCGACCTCCACGTGCACCGACGGGAGGGTGAGATTCACGACCACCTCGACCTCCGCCGTCGCCAGCAGCTCGGCGACGGTGCCATGCCCGGGGATCCCGAACTCCTCGGCACGCTCGCGGGCCCGGTCGGTGTCCAGGTCGGCGATGAAGAGCACGTCGAGATCAGCGAAGGTGGTGAGGTTGGTCAGGTACTGGCTGCTGATCACCCCGGCGCCGATGATGCCGACGCCCACTTTCGTGCTCGCGCTGTGCCCTCCGCGGGGGCTCCTCGCGCTCACGCGAGCCCCCGCAGGTACGCGAGGCTCGCCGCCAGGCCCTCGAAGATGTCGCCGGCGTAGGCATCGAACTCGATCACGCGCAGGGCGTCCGGCGCCGCGGCGAGCACCGCCGGCACGTCCATCGCACCCGTCCCTGCGGGCAGCTGTGCCTTCGGGTCGTCCGTGATCGGGCCGTCCTTGACGTGCAGGAATTTCACCCGCTCGCCCAGCCGCGCGAGCAGCTCAGGTGCAGGCACCCCGCCGACGGCGGCCCAGTAGGTGTCCACCTCGAGCACCACGCGCTCGTCGAGCAGGTCGGCGAAGACCTCCAGCGCGGGGCGCCCCTCGACCTGCTCCGCGAGCTCCCACGAGTGGTTGTGGTAGCCGATGGTCAGGCCGTGCTCCGCTGCCGGGCCGGCCAGCTCGGCGAGCCGGTCGGCGGTGGCCTGCACATCCTCGCGGGTGGTCCAGCGTTCAGCCGGGACCATCGGGTCGATCAGGGTACGTACGCCGAGGGCAGCGGCAGCGGCGAAGGTGGGCTGCACCTCCTCGGCGGTGACCAGGCGGGCGTGCGCCGAGGGTGCGGTCAGGTTGTTCTGGGTCAGGGCCTCGCGAAACTGGTCCACCTTGTCCACGAAGCCCCAGGGCTCCACGTGGGTGAAGCCCAACTGAGCGATCCGGGCAATCGCGGCGGGAAGATCGTCGGCGATCGCCTCTCGGACGGAGTACAGCTGGACGGAGATCTCGGCTCCGGTCATGTGAATGCTCCTCAGCGCATGAGTAGTGGCTGCCGTGCTCGGTCAGAGTACAAGCACGACGGCGCAGCGCACGAATCGTTTCGATTCGCGCCGTGGTCAGTCATCGGCAGGAGCTGCCGGACCCGCGGTCAGGGCGCGGACGTCGGCGATCAGCTCTTCGGTCATCCGGTCCACGTCCGCGGGCCCGAACGCCACCCGCAGCGGTCGGCTGGCCAGCGGTCGCCCCGGGCCGACCGGTGCGAAAGCCTGGGCGGCCCCGCCGAACACGTGCCGGAGGGCAGGAACTGCGGTCCGGAGCAGGCGGCTCACGTCCGGGCTGACGACGTAGAGGTCGGCGCGCTCCCCCACCGCCGCCTCGAGTCGGAGCTCGTCGACATAGGAACGCCCGGTGACCCGCGCGATGCTCACGACCACCACCACGGCGCCATCGCGCCGACCGGCGCCCAGCCGGTCGGTCAGCTTGGCCGCATCATCGGCCGTCCGCAGATACTCCACTCCACCCACACCCGGTACGACTGTTCAGGTTGTGACCTGTCATGCCAATCTAGTGTGAAGTGCTTCACATTTCAGGTAAATGGCGCTGTGGCGCGCGACCCCATCTGGAGAAGGTAGCGACTCCTGCACCCGCGCACCAGGCGCAGCGGCACGCTCCACTGCACCGACCAGTACGCTCGCCACTATGGCTGATGCTCCGCTTGTACTCCCGACCGGTTGGCGCCCACTGAGCTACTGGGCCCGCACGCAGGACGGGATCACCCAGCTCGACCTTCCGGCCACCACCTTCCTCCGCTGCGTCGAGGACTCCTCGCGGGGCGGGCTGCCCTACCTCGCCTTCGAGGTGTTCTGGATCGAGTCCTCGGTCGTGCACCTGGCTACGGCCACTGGCTGGGCTCTGGAGCTGGATTCTGACGATGACCCGTCCGAAGAGCCACACCTGACCGCGCAGACCGAGCTCCGCCTGGACGATCTGGAGACCTTGGAGGTGGACGGCGACGCCGAGCCCTCCGCCGAGTTCGCCGGCCAGGTCCGCCTCTCCGGGGCCCTGGCGCTGCTGATCCACAACCATCTCGACGGCGGCCCGACCGGATACGCGAACAGCGACTACGAACCGCTCGAGGCCTAGGCTCCCGCGAGTCGGGTGGGGCCGGCGGCCCTGCCGCTCTCATCCCGGTGGGTAATCACCACGCCGGGCTCCGGCGCCATGGCCGCAAATCCGCGCGCTCGCACCGGTGGCCGGTCGAGGATGTACTCCCCGCGCGCCAGCAACCGGCTCAGCATCACGGTCAGCTCGGTCATCGCCAGCCCGGACCCGAGGCATCGATGCTTACCGCCCCCGAACGGGAGAAACTCCTCCGGCCGGCGGCGGGGCTGATCCACCCACCGGCCGGGGTCGAACCGGAGTGGGTCGTCGTAGACGCGTGCATCCCGGTGCGTCGCGTACGCGCTGAAGATCACCAGGTCACCCGGCCGGATCCGATGGCCGTCGTGGTCGAAGCCCTCGACGGTGTAGCGCGCTGAGATCATCGCCGGCGGATAGAGCCGCAGGGCCTCGGTCACGATCGCGCGCAGCAAGGACAGGTGCTCCAAGTCCGGCGGAGCCGGCGCGCGCGCTCCGAGCACGGTGCGGACCTCCTCACGCGCGCGGCGCTGCCAGTGCGGGTGGGCCCCGAGCAGGTAGACGATCCAGCCCATCGCGGCACCGGTCGTCTCGTAGCCGGCCGCGATCATGGTGATCGCCTGGTCCCGGATCTCCTGATCATCGAGGCCGGAGCCCGCACCGTCCCGGCCGTGCACCAGCAGCGGGAGCATCGGCCCGGATCCCTGCGCTGCTCCCGTTTCGCTCGGGCGCTCGCGCTGCGATGCGATCTGGTCGTTCACGAACGCATCGATGGCAACCCGCGCAGAGGCGGCCCGCCGCCAGGCCGGGGTACGCAACCGCCGGTGCCAGTCCAGCACCTGCGGCAGCTTGTCGGTGAGGTCGAGCAGCGGCTGCAGCATGGTGCCGATCTCATCGGCGCGGCGCGCCAGCTCCGCGCCAAAGAGCACTCGCAGGGTCGAGCGGCGCACCGCCCGGCGAAACAGCGCATAGGCGTCGTAGGAGGAACCTGGTACGACCTCGTCGAGGCCTTCGTCCGCAGCTTCGCCCATCGTCTGCAGGTAACCGTCGATTCGGCGCGGCGCTACTGCCGGCCGGATCAGACCGCGACGGCGAGCATGATCCGCACCGTCGGAGAGCACCACGGAGGTGGGTCCGTCCACGATCTCCAATGCGGCGAACGCCTCCCGAGCCCGGAACCGCTCGTCGTGGCGAAACACTGCGGCGTTCGCCTCCGGCCCGAGCAGATAGACCAGTCGTTGCCGACCGAGCCGGAGGCGGACCACCGAGTCACCGCGCGCCGCCCGCCGCACCAACCAATCTCCGGGCCGAGAGCGACACAATGCGATATCTTCCATAACTGTGGAAGATATCGCACCAGCCCGGACAGGTCGAACCGGGCGCGCCCAACAACGACAGGCCGCCGTGAGCCGACTCCTTGAGGCTGCGGTGCTGCAACTCTCCAGCGCTGGGGTCCCGGGGCTCACCCATCGCAAGGTGGAGCAGCGCGCCGGGCTCGCGCAAGGATCGGTCAAGTACTACTTCGGATCCTCCGACGCGCTGGTCGAGGGCATCCTGCAGCACCTGGCAGATCAGAGCCTGCCGCTCGTGCTCACCGTGTCCCCGGCCGAACGGGAGGCCGCTGAGAAGGGTGCGGGAGAGATCCTGCTCCGGCACGCCCAGCAGGTCGCGAAAGAGATGCTGGCCCAACCCGACTACGTGCGCGCCCGGCTGCACCTGTACCTGCACGCGGCCGGCCACCCGCGATGGCAGGCCCTGGTCACTGCGGCACGCGACCGGCTCGTCGCCCAGGTGGCCGAGTCGCTCCCCGGTCCGAGCTCGGCGGCCGCAGCCCGCTTCGTCTGCGCGGTGGTCGACGGAATCCTGCTAGACCAGGTGTCCGCGCCGAGCCGGACGGTCGAACGCTTCGCCGGTCGCTACCTGCTGGCCGCGGGCGGCGCCGCGGCGACGATCGCGGTCGAGCAGGAGGCGTAGGCGTTGGGCAGCAGGCGGCGGGGTGGAGCGCGCCGACACACTCCGAACTTGCACCCCTTCTAACACTTCTATATACAATCGTGTATAGTTCTGTTATGGCGGAGATGATCAGCGTGTCCGAAGCCGCGCGCCGGCTCGGCGTTTCGCGCTACCGCGTCTACGCCAGACTGCGCGACGGATCGGTCAGGGGCGAGCGATCGAGACACTCTTGGCTCGTGGACTCATCAAGCCTCACTTCTCCTCGTCGTACCCGACCGATGTCAGCAGCGATGGCCCTGGCCCTGGCTGAGATCATCGAGGATCGCCGACCCGAAGGCCTCTTCGCCAGCCAACTGTCGCGCCTGCGCACGAAGTCCGCCGTTATCGCCACCAGGCCGGCTGAGGAGGTGGTCGACCTCATCCGCGCATGGATGGCCTCACGGGCTGCTGCGATCGGAGTCGAGGTAGCACCGGCCGATATCACATCGATCCGGGAGGACTCCAGACTGCTCCCCTCCGGACTCAGCGATCCACGGACCGACCTCGCGGCGGCTGCGGTCGCCGAGGGGTATATCGCACGCACCGACCTAGCCGTTTTCGCCGACGACCACTTCCTCGACCTGGAGGCCGAGCACGAGCGACCCAACGTCTTCCTGCACGTAGTCGACACACCCTCGAACCCGACACCCCGCCTGCTCAGCGCGGCCGACCTGATCGACCACGGCGGCCCTCGGGAGACCCAGGCAGCCATGCACCTACTCGGGCGCGCATGAACGCCATCGTCATGCCACCCATGGTCCCCAAACAGACCTCCGGCTGGCTCGCCCTACTCGAAGTCTCACAACGCATCCCCGTGGGCTGGTCCCTGGTCGGAGGCCAGCTTGTGCACCTGCACTGCGTGGAGCGGGGCCAGTCCCCTACCCGCCCCACCACTGATCTGGATACGGTTCTGGACATCCGCGGACACCGATCGATGCTGCGGCAGTTCACCGAGGCACTGCTCGACCTCGGCTTCACTAGCGCCGGCCGCAGCGCCGCGGGTCACGAACACCGCTGGCTACGCCCAGACGGTGCCCAGTTCGATCTCCTCATCCCGCGCCATCTCGGCGATCGAGCATCCAAGCGCCGAGGCGCGACCGGCGCAACGACTATCGAGGCACCCGGCACCCAGCAGGCGCTGGACCGCACCGAGAAGGTGCTGGTGAGAGTCGGTGACCAGGAGGGCCAGATCTGCCGGCCGAACCTGCTCGGCGCACTCGTCGGCAAGGCAGCCACCAGCGAGATTCTCATCGACCCGGGCGCGCAGCGCCACGCCGCAGACTTCGCGGTACTGGCCTCGCTGCTGTCCGCCGCCGACCTGCGCGCCGAGACGATCTCCAAGCGCGATGCCTCCTACCTGGGAAATATGCTGCACCTGGTCTCCCAGGCAGGCCTGGAGCACGAGGTCGACGGAGCCCGACGCGGGCTGAACATGATCCGCTCGGCAGTGCGCCAGCGGACCGCACCCGCCTCGCATCCGAACACCTAGTCAGCACAGGTCGCACCAGCACCTTCCGGAATCGGTCGGCGACGCCTGGGCAGCAATCCTTGGCCCGGAAACGAAAAACGACCAGATCCGGTAAGATCTGGCCGATTCCTGCGCGCCCGGAGGGACTCGAACCCCCAACCTTCTGATCCGTAGTCAGATGCTCTATCCATTAAGCTACGGGCGCCGGTGTTGGACCGCGAACCACTGTACCCGCTTCCGGGCAGCGCTGACCAATCCACAGGGCTCGAAACCGGCAAGTGTGTGCCGGATCGCACCTCCCGCACCCAGCCAGATCCGCGCGCGTAGCCTCGCAGTGACCACGCCTGCTACGACCACAGGTGGACACCGCACCCACCCACCGGTGGAGCACGCCGTCGGCAGGTCCAGTCCGTAGCCGGACGCCAGATGGGCGGCACCCGAGCAGGCTGGATGCCATGACCACACGATCTGCTCTCACCGCCCACAACCTGGTGAAGACCTACGGCACCGCCGGGGTGCTCACCACCGCACTCGCCGGCGTCAGCCTGGCAGTGAACCCGGGCGAGTCGGTCGCCGTGATGGGCCCCTCGGGCTCCGGCAAGACCACTCTGTTGCACTGCCTGGCCGGCGTACTCCCGCCCACCAGCGGGCAGGTGCTCTGGGCCGGCCAGGATCTCACCGGCCTGTCCGAGACCGCCCGCACCGGGCTGCGCCGCACGGACTTCGGGTTCGTGTTCCAGTCCGGCCAGCTGCTCCCCGAGCTCCCTGCCGACGAGAACGCCGCCCTGCCGCTGATGCTCGCTGGCACCTCGCGCTCCCAGGCCACCGACATCGCCCGCCGCTGGCTCGCCTACCTCGGCCTGGCCGGGATGGAGACCCGCCGCCCCGGCGAGCTCTCCGGTGGACAAGCACAACGGGTCGCGATCGCGCGCGCCCTGGTCGGCTCCCCCGGCGTGGTGTTCGCCGATGAGCCCACCGGCGCACTCGACCAGCACACCGGGTACGAGGTGCTCCAGGTGCTCACCGAGGCCACCCGGGCCACCGGTGCCGCTCTCGTGATCGTCACCCATGATCCCCAGGTGGCCGCCTGGTGCTCACGCACTGTGCAGATGCGCGATGGCCGGGTCGTAGCCGATACCGCCGACGGCGGAGCTGCCGCTGGTCAAGCCACTCACCCGGGTGCGCCGCACCCAGGTGCGGTCACCTACGCGCCCCAGGCTGCGCCCCACCCAGGTGCGGTCACCTACGCGCCCCAGGCTGCGCCGTCGAACGCTCCCGCGGGAGCGCCCACCCACGGTGAGAACACCTGGCCCGGCCAGGCTGCGCCGTCGCCCACCTTCCCGACGCACACCCAGGCGGTGCCCCGATGAAGGCGGCCCTGGACCTCTGGCTGCTGCTGCGCCGGCGCAGCTCCTCCGACTCCGACCCGCACCGGCTCACCGGTGGCCTGGCGATCCTCGCGTTCGCGGTGACCACTGCCGTGGTGCTCGTGGTGGTCGGCGGGTTCCTCGCCTTCGCCGCCCGTGCCCAGGCACCGGGTGCAAGCGACGACGACGGCTTCTACGTACTCCTCGCCGGCACCGCCTCCGTGCTGCTGCTCGTGCCGCTGGTGACCCTTGGTGGGGCAGCGGCCCGGCTCGCCGTCGCCCGCCGGGACGCCCGACTCGCGGCGCTGCGGCTCGCAGGGGCGACCCCGGCTCAGGTCTCCACGATCACCATCCTGGACGCCTCGGTACAGGCGCTGACCGGTGCGGTGATCGGCGCCGCCGGGATGTTCGCCCTGATCCCGCTGGTGCTGCCGATCGAGTTCCAGGGCCGCGCGTTCAGCTACGGCGAGCTGCTGCCGCCGTGGTGGACCTACCTGGCCACGATCGGTGCAGTCACCGCGATCGCGCTGGTCTCCGCCGGTGCGAGCCTGCGCAAGGTCGCCATCACCCCGCTCGGCGTGGCGGCGCGCACCAGCCCGAACCCGCTGCACTGGTCCCGGGTGGTGCCGATCGTGGGCTTCGCCGCCGCGTTCGCCATCCTCTGGAACTACGGGCAGGCCGGGATCATGGTGCTGGTGCTCCTGGTGGCCGGCGGGTTCGCCATGATGAACGCCATCGGCCCGCTGGTGATGTCGTTGGTGGGGAAGCTGAGCGCCCGGCGCGCCAAGACCGCCGCCCAGCTGGTAGCCGGCCGGCGGATCATCGACGCCCCGAAGACCGCCTGGCGCTCCGTGGGGGGAGTCGCACTGGCCACCTTCATCGCCGGGATGACCGCCGCCGTCGCGCTGTTCAGCTCAGTTGGCACCAGCAGCCCGGAAGAGGCGCAGCTGTTCACCGACATGGCCACCGGCGGGTTCCTCACGCTGGCGATCGCCGGAGTGGTGGCCGCAGTCTCCACCGGGGTGATGCAGGCCGGCGGCGTGATCGACCGGCGCAGCGAGTACCGGGCCCTACACCTGGCCGGCACCGACCTTCGGGTGCTGGACGAGGCCCGGCTGCGCGAGACCGCAGTGCCCCTGGTGGCCGCGGTCGCACTCGCCACCGGGGCGGCGCTGGTGTTCCTGCTGCCCGCGCTCGGTATGGCCGTGGTGACCTCACCGGAGGTGGGGCTGCAGTTCGCGCTCAGCGTGCTCGGGGCGTGCGCCTTGGTGCTGCTCGGCTCGTTCGCCTCCCGCCGCGTGGTGCGGATGGTGCTCGCCTAGCGGTTCAGGCCGGTTCGCGCGGCGCCTCGTCGAGCTTGCGAATGAAGAAGGACATCACGACGCCGGCTAGACCGATGCACCCCGCGACCAGGAACGAGATGTTCGCTCCGTGCACCAGTCCCTCCTTTCCGCCGGTATCGAGTGCGGTGGAGGTCATCACCGTGATCAGCACGGCAGTGCCGATCGACGCCGCGATCTGGCGCATCGTGTTGTTCATCGCCGTACCGTGCGGGATCAGGGACATCGGCAGCTCGTTCAGCGCCGCCGTCGTCACCGGCATCACCACCATCGCCGTGCCGAACATCCGCACCGTGTTGACGATCGCGAGGTAGGCGAAGGACGTGTCGACGGTCAGCACCGTGTACAGGAAGGTCGTCACCGTCACGATCACGGTGCCGCCCAGCGCCAGCCACTTGGCGCCGAACGCGTCGAACACCCGCCCGGTGATCGGCGAGCTCAACCCCATCACCAGCGCACCAGGCAACAGCACCAGTCCCGACTCCACCGCCGGTAGCCCGCGCATGTTCTGCATGTACAGCGGCAGCACGGTCGTCCCGCCGATCATCACGATGAACACCACCATGCCGATCGCCGTGTTCAGGGTGAACATGCGGTACCGGAACACCCGGAACTCCAGGATCGGTTGCTTCAGCCGGAGCTGGCGCCGGATGAACAGGACGAGGACGAGTGCGCCGCCGATCAGGGCCACCAACACCGTGGGGCTGGACCAGCCGAGCCCGCCCGCGATGCTGAACCCGTACAGCAGCCCGCCGAAACCGAGGCAGGACATGATGATCGAGGGCACGTCCAGCTTGGGGAAAGTGCGCTCGGTGACGTTCCGCAGGATGAAGTAGGCCACGATCATGTCCACCACTGCGAACGGCAGGATCATCTGGAACAGCGTCTGCCACGGGTAGTGGTCCACGATCCACCCGGACAGGCTCGGCCCGATCGCCGGTGCGAACGCGATCACCAGCCCGAAGGTGCCCATCACGGTGCCTCGTTTGTGCACCGGGAAGATGGCGAACAGGATCGTCTGCATCAGCGGCATGATGATCCCCGCCCCGGAGGCCTGCACCACTCGCCCGGCGAGCAGCACTGCGAACGACGGGGCGAGCATGCAGATCACCGTTCCGGCGGTGAACAGACCCATCGCCGTGAGGAACAGCGACCGGGTGGTGAACTTCTGGATGAGGAAGGCCGTGACCGGAATCATCACCCCGTTGACGAGCATGAAGATCGTGGTCAACCACTGCGCCGTGTTCGCGGTGATGTCCAGGTCCCGCATGAATACCGGCAGGGCCGTGGCCAGCAGCGTCTGGTTCAGGATCGCGATGAAGCCGCCGGAGAGGAGGACTGCCAAGACGACGTTGCGGTTGACTGGCTTGGAGCTGGCTGCTCCGGGCATACACATCCTCGTTCATCGCTGTTCATCCTGCGAGGCGTAGGTCGCCATCGGGGCTTGCCCGGGCGGTCACCGCGGTGGCCGTCGCGTGCACACGAACCTGCTGGGGTCGGGGCGTCGGGCAGTGGCACTCTACGCCTGATCTCGGTGTGCCCACGAACGTGGGCCCTCACCTCAGATGTGCGCAACGACCCGGTCGCCTGAGGCCCGATCGCTTCCTGCGCGCACGGAGGGGCTCGAGCCCCCGATCTTCTGATCCGTAGTCGGATGCTGACGCCCAGCTGTGCTCCGACGGCAGCGCAGCCTCAACGCACGGTGGCGAAGAACTCGCGGATATCGCCGACGAGCTCGTCGGGAGCCTCCATCGCCGCGAAGTGACCGCCCACCTCATACTCGGTCCACCGGGTGATCTGGCCGCTGTCGATCAGCGCGCGCACGGACATGTCCGCGGCGAACACGGCAACAGCGGTCGGCACGGACGGGCCTGCGGCCCAGTCGGCCTCCTCTCCGCCCTGGCCCTGCCCGTCCTCTTCCTCCGCGTCGGGGCGCTGATCATCCTCCGCGCCGGGCGGGCTCCAGTCGAGCTCGCCGTTCATGCTTTCGTAGACGAAGTTCGCCGAACCGGCGCCGCCCTGGGAGAACCAGGTCGCCGTGACGCTGGCGAGCAACTGGTCCCGGTCCACGGCCTCCTCGGGCAACTGCTTCGCCGGGTCCGTCCACGCCTGGAACTTCTCCACGATCCAAGCGAGCTGCGCGACCGGTGAGTCGGTCAGCGCAACCGCGATGGTGGACGGCTGATTGCTCTGCAGCGCCAGATATCCACTGCCGTTCGTGCCGAAGTCCTCCGCCACCCGCAGCCGCTCCTGCTCCCGCTCGGTGAACTCCTGCCCCGCCTGTGGCTTGGTGAAGTTCGTCGGTCCGTTCATGTGCACCCCCACTACGGCCTCCGGGGCGGCACCGGCGAGCATCCCGGCCACCCCGGCTCCGATGTCCCCGCCCTGCGTGCCGTACCGGTCGTAACCCAGGCGCCGCATCAGTTCCGCGTACGCATCGACGGTGCGCGGTAGGCCCCAGCCGGTCGTGACAACCTCGGGCGAGAGCCCGAAACCAGGCAGGCTCGGGATCACCAGATGGAACGCCCGGCTCGGGTTGCCGCCGTGCCGGCGCGGGTCGGTGAGCGGGCCGATCACCTTCTCGAACTCGACCGCGGTGCTCGGCCAGCCGTGGCTCATCAGCAGCGGCAGTGCGTCCGGCTCGGGCGAGCGCACGTGCAGGAAGTGGATCTCTTGCCCGTCGATCTCGGTCGTGTACTGCGGATAGGCGTTCAACCGCTCCTCCTCGGCACGCCAGTCGAAACCGGTACGCCAGTAGTCCGCGAGCTCGCGCAGGTACCCGATCGGGGTGCCGCGTTCCCAGCCCACGCCGGGCAGCGCGACAGGCCACCGGGTGCGAGCGAGGCGCTCGTGCAGGTCGTCGAGTGCCGCCTGCGGGATGTCGATGCGGGAGGGCCTGATCTCTGTGTGGGTTTCCATGATCATCACCGTAGAGATCTATGCGGCCGATTCCCTTCCGCATATCGTGCCACCATCAGGGGATGCTCACCACCTCGGCACGGCTGCTCCGTCTGCTCTCACTGCTGCACACGCATCGTTCGTGGTCGAGCGCCGAGCTTTCCGAACGGCTGGCCGTCAGCGGCCGCACGATCCGCGCGGACGTCGGCCGGCTACGCGAGCTGGGCTACCCGGTGGACGCGAGGCCGGGCCGCAGCGGTGGGTACCGGCTAGCCGCCGGAGCGAACCTGCCGCCACTCCTGCTCGAGGACGAAGAGGCAGTGGCCGTCGCAGTCGGATTACGCTCGGCCGCCACCGGCGCCGTCCGCGGGATCGAAGAGTCATCGCTCCAGGCACTCGCCAAGCTCGAACAGGTGCTGCCCCGCCGGCTGCGGCACCGGGTGGCTGACCTCGCTGGTGCCGTGGTGCCCGTGCCGACGACGGAGCCCACTGTGACTGTGGACGTGCTCACCGTGATCGCCGCGGCCGCACGCGAGCACCAGCGGCTGCGGTTCGACTACACCAGCCACAACGACTCCGTGACCCGGCGAGAGGTCGAACCGCTCTCCCTCGTGCACACGGGTGCCAGGTGGTACCTGGTGGGATGGGACATCGAACGTAGCGGCTGGCGCACCTTCCGGGCCGACCGGCTCGACCCGAAGGTCCCCACCGGTCCGCGGTTCATTCCCCGCGAGCCACCTGCCGAGAACCTCGCAGACTATGTGAGTGCGGGCACCGGAGCCGCGATCTGGGAACACCAGGCACGAATCCGGCTGCACGCCCCAGCCGCGGAGATGACTGCGCGGGTCACCCCGAATATCGGCACCATCGCACCGATCGACGCCGGCCACTGTGAGTTCCGCACCGGCGCCAGCTCGCTGGACACGCTTGTGGTGTACCTGGGACTGCTCGGCGTGGACTTCGACGTTCTGGACCCGCCGGAACTGGTCGATCACGTTCTGGCGCTGGGCGTGCGCTACGCACGTGCCGCCGGCGCTGCACCGGAGGGTCCCTAGCCCTCACCGCCCGCCCCAGTAGCGGTCAGTCGCGGGCGAGCCGCCGCGCCAGGGCCGCGCAGACCACGAGCTGGAGCTGGTGGAACACGATCACCGGCACCGCGATCGTGGCCGCCACTGCCGGAGTGAACAGCACCAGCGCCATCGGCAGACCGGTAGCCAGGGACTTCTTCGACCCGCACATCAGCAGCGCGATCCGGTCACCGTGGTCCAGGCCGAGCCCACGACCGCCGTACCAGGTCACCACGAGCATCACCGCGAGCAGCACCCCGCTCAGTCCGAGCAGGGCCACGAGCATCAGCGGGGACACCTGCTGCCAGACACCGTCGGCGGTCGCGGAGAGCACGGCACCGAACACCAGCAGCACCACCGTCCCCCGGTCCAGCACCTTGGTGATCGCCGAGTGCGCCCGTACCCAGTTCCCGAGGAACGGCTGCAGCAGCTGACCCACCACGAACGGCAGCAGCAGCTGCAGCAGCACCGCCTGGATCCCGCCCATCCCCTGGGTGCCGGAGGCCCCCATCAGCCACAGCACCAGCAGTGGGGTGATCACCATCCCGGCCACGTTCGAGATGGTGGCGGCACAGATCGCCCCGGCCACGTTCCCGCGGGCCACCGAGACGAACGCCACCGAGGACTGCACTGTGGAAGGCAGCAGGGTCAGATAGAGCATCCCGGTAGCCAGCGCTGCACCGAGCATCGGTTCGGCGACCGCCGCGATGAGCAGCCCGAGCAGCGGGAAGAGCACATACGTGGAAGCGAAGACGCCACCCTGCAGCCGCCAGTTCTTCAGGCCGCCGAGCACTTCGCGGGTGGACAGCCGCAGGCCGTAGACCAAGAAGAGCAGAAAGATCGCCACATCGCCGACCCGCTCGACCCCGCCGATCACCGGGTCCGGCAGCGGAAGCACCAGCCCGAGCGCCAGCGCCACCAGGATCATCACCACGAACGGGTCGACCCACGCGCGCACGCGCCTCATCGTCGGCCGACCCGGCCGCGGAACGATCCGACCATCCCGCCAGCGTAATGCTCACCCGGCCCACCGGTGACGGCGGACGTTCACCCACCCGTCCCCTACAGGTCACGCGCTGCTCGCGGCCGGCTCACCTGTGCCCGCTTCACTGACAGGCGATGGCCGAGAACGTCTACCACCAGGGCCCGCCCGCACCCGGGCAACGCCCCAGCCGAGCCCACGGAAACGAGGTCTCATGAGCGTGCTCCTGCAGCCGGTACGCCGGCCGCAGCCCAGCAAGGGCAGCGCCAAGGTGCCGCAGCGCAAGTCCGCACAGATCAGCCGGCGGAACCGGAAGGAAGGTCTGCTGTTCTGGGCGCTGATCGCCCCGAACCTGGCGGCGATCATCCTATTCGGCTACTACCCCACGCTGTACAACTTCGTGCTCAGCTTCACCGAGTGGGACTTCGTGCAGCCGGCCCCGGTGATCGTCGGGCTGGAGAACTACATCGAGCTGTTCCAGCCCGGCTCGATGCTGATGGGTGCGCTGAGCAACACCGCCATCTTCGTGCTGGTCGCCGTGATCGGCACCCTGTTCGGCGGGATGGCGATCGGCGCTCTGCTCGCCCAGAAGCTGCGGTTCACCGGTCTGGTGCGCACGATGGCGTTCGCTCCGCACATGCTGCCCGGCGCCGCGATCGGTGTGCTCTGGCTGTTCATGTTCGACCCGAACTACGGGCTGAGCCGCTGGCTGTTCGAGATGTTCGGGATGGACTCCCCGCACTGGACCACCACCTCGGAGTTCTCCCTCTGGGCGATCACCATCGCCTACGCGTGGCAGCGGCTCGGCTTCGTGGCGATCATCTACTACACGGCGATCCTCGACCTGCCCAAGGACGTCTACGAGGCTGCATCGCTCGACGGCGCACGAGGCTGGAAGCTGTTCCGTCACCTCACGCTCCCGCTGCTCAGCCCGGTCACGTTCTTCCTCGTGGTCACTGGCATCATCGCCGCCGCACAGACCTTCGACATCATCGCCACGCTCACCAATGGCGGGCCGGGCACCTCGAGCACCACCTTGCCGTGGATGATCTACGACCAGGCGTTCGTCGACTTCAACATCGGCACCTCGGCGGCCACCGCCACGGTGATGTTCGTGCTCCTTCTCATCGTCACCCTCGTCCAGGTGAAATTCGCGAACAAGCAGGTGCACTACTCATGACGCTGACTGCCCCCAAGCCCACCGCACCCGCGGCCACCGACCGCGCGCAGACCGCCGAGCCGTCGACCGGCGCCCGGCCACCGCGGGGCCGCGGGAGCGCCTCCCGCCGCTCCGGTGGCGGGCCGCGCCGCCCGCTGCCAGCCACGATCGCGCTGTACGTGCTGGTGGCGTTCACGTTCGCCGTGTTCGCCGTGCCGGTCTTCTGGTTGTTCAGCTCGGCGTTGAAGCCGGAGAACGAGATCTACACCTTCCCGCTCACCTGGCTGCCGAGCGAGCTGGCCTGGCAGAACTTCGCTGAGGCGTGGACCTCGGCCCCGTTCGGCGCGTTCCTGAAGAACTCGATCATCACCACCACCGCCGGTACCACCCTGGAGATCGGGGTGGCGCTGCTGTCCGCCTACGCGTTCGCGTTCGTGTACTTCCGGGGCAAGATGCTGGTCTTCGCCCTGATGGTGGGTTCGCTGATGCTGCCCGGGCACATCACCTTGCTGGTCAACTACATCACCGTGTCCAACCTGGGCTGGCTGAACACCTACCAGGGCCTGATCCTGCCCGGGATCGGCTCGGCGTTCGCGATGTTCCTCCTCTACCAGCAGATGCGGCAGGTTCCGCCCGAGCTGGTGGATGCAGCCATGGTCGACGGCGCAGGTCACCTCCGCCGGATGGTCACCGTGATCATCCCCATCTGCAGGCCGATGATCCTCACCGCCACCCTGATCGTGCTGATCGCCAAGTGGAACGACTTCGTCTGGCCGCTGATCGTCACCTCCACCTCGGATATGCGCACCCTGCCGATCGGGCTGATGTTCCTGCGCAGCCAGGAGGGCTACGACTCCTGGGGTCCGGTGATGGCCGGCACGGTGATCGTCGCCCTGCCGATGCTGGCGGTGTTCTTCCTCGCGCAGCGCCGGATCATCGGCGGACTGACCGCCGGTGCGCTGAAGGGCTGACGCCCCGATGCGCGATCGCCCACCCCACTCGAGAACAAACCACGTCAACCGATGAATGACCACTGAAGGAGCGCCGTCGTGCACGATCTTTCCCTCACCCGCCGCCACCTGCTCTCCGCCCTCGGGCTGGGTGCCGGTACCGCCGCACTGGCCGGTTGCGCCGGGCTCGCCACGGCCGACAGCGACTCCGGCGGCGAGACCAGCAACCTGCGCAACGACATGGGCCAAGCCGCACTCGGCGAGATCCCCTCGCAGTACTCCGGACGCACGAACATCCTGTTCTGGGCGCCCTGGACCGGTGGCCTGTTCGAGGCGGTCTCCGAGCTGTTCACCAAGTTCAACGACTCCCAGGAGGACATCTACGCGGCGATCGAGTCCGTGGGCGGTTACGCGGACCTGAACACCGCCTTCACCGCCGCACTGCAGGCCAAGGCGGTGCCGGACATGGTGTGCTTCCCGGAGATGCAGTGGCTGCAGTTCTACTTCGCCGGGGCGCTCACCCCGCTGGACCCGCACTTCGACGACGAGTGGAACACCGACATCTACCTGCCGACCTACGTGGAGGAAGGCAAGGCGGGCGAGGAGACCTACGTGGTGCCGTTCGCCCGGTCGAACCCCTTGTTCTACTACAACAAGACGCTGTTCAACGAGCTCGGTCTGCCGGTGGACACGCAGTACACCTGGTCGCAGCTGCGCGAGTTCGGCCCGGAGATCGCCTCGGCCACCGCGTCCGGTCAGCCGGTGAAGACCTTCGCCTATGCCGGCGGCGGCGGCGCCTGGAACGCCTCAGCATGGCTGTGGGCGTTCGACGGCGAGTGGTCCAACGGCTTCGAGGTGATGCCCGACGAGGAGCCGATCCGGGAGCTGATGACGTTCGCGAAGGAGTGGGTGCACGTGGACGGCCACGCCTACAGCGCACAGTCGGCGCACACCGACTTCCAGACCGGACTGGTGGCTGCGGTGCACGGCTCCACGGCCTCGATGCGCGGGCTGACCGAAGCGGTCGACTTCGAGCTCGGCGCCGCGTTCATGCCCGGTGAGATCAACCAGCCGCCGTCGGTGCCCACCGGCGGGTCCGGGTTCTCCCTGGTGAAGACCGAGTCACAGGAACGGCAGGACGCCACCGCGGCACTGATGAAGTTCCTCGGCTCGGCGGAGATGTCCGGGTGGTGGCACATCAACTCCGGGTATGTGCCGATCGTGGAGGCGGCCCGGGACGAGCCCGAGGTGGTCGCCCTGCACGAGGAGGACCCGAATTTCACTGTGGCCCTCGAGCAGCTGGAGAACGCCCAGACGGTGGCGCCGGTGAACTGGTTCCAGTCCGGGGTCAACGCGCTCACCGAGTCGTTCGGCACGATCACCGGGGACAACGGTGAGGTGCAGGCGTCGATGGACACCCTGCGCGCGGCGTATGAGGACGTGCTCGAGGACAACCGCGAAGACCTCGAGGCCCTGGGGATCTGATGGTCGGGGTCGTCGGCCACCGGGGTGCGATGGCCGTCTGTGCCGAGAACACTCTCGCCTCGTTCGACCGGGCCACCCGGGACGGCGCAGTCGCCATCGAGCTGGACGTGCGTCTGTCCGTGGACGCCCGGCTGGTGGTGATCCACGATGCGGCCGTGGATCGCACCGCCGTGGCCGGGCGCCGGCAGGGTGTGGTCGCCGAGCTCACCTGGGCCGAGCTGCAGCAGGTGGAGCTGGGCGAGGGGCAGCGGATCCCCTCGCTGGAGGCGGCCCTGGGGGTGGTGCGCACCGAGGTGCACGTGGAGATCAAGGACCCCGCCGCCGCCCTGCAGGCCGCTGAGCTGGTGCTGCGCGAGGACCTGCAGGACCGGGTGATGCTGACCAGCTTCGACGTCGGCGCCCTCGCCGAGGTGCGCCGGCGCAGCACCCGGCTCCGGCTCGGCGTGATCTGCACGGAGCCGACGGCGGCAGCGCTGGCCGCGGTGCGGCAGTTGGACGCGGCGGCGTTGGCCGCCGGGTCGGCGCACCTGGACCCGGAGCTCACCGGCCGGCTGCAATCGGCCGGGGTGCAGGTGTGCGGGTGGCCGGTGCGCACCGAAGGCGAGCTGGCGCAGGCGCTGGCTGCCGGTGTGGACCTGGTCACCGCCGACGACCCGGCGTGGTGCCGCGAGCGGCTGGCTGCCCTGGCCGGCGCTGAGGTCTGATCGGGTGGTCCCGGAGCGCCCCGAGGACACCCGCTACTGATTCCGAGACCGACTCCGAGAGAAAGAGGGCCTGATGCCTACCCCCGAGAAGCTGCTGGTCATCTCCATCGACGCGATGCACACCGACGACATCCCCTTCGCCCGCACGCTGCCTGCGTTCTCCCGCATCCTCAGCCACGCGTCAGTGGCCGAGATCGAGGGGATCTACCCCTCGGTGACCTACCCGAACCACACCGCGCAGACCACCGGCTGCCCGCCGGCCACCAGCGGGATCTTCAACAACCTGCAGTTCCAGCCGGGTCGCGGGGATGCGTCGGAATGGTTCTGGGATGCCGGGCTGATCCGGGTGCCGACGATCTTCGCCGCGGCGAATCGGGCCGGGCTGACCACGGCCGCTGTGCAGTGGCCGGTGACCGCGAACGAGCAGCACGTGGACCACCTGGTTCCGGAGATCCCCGGCCCACCGATGTTCGACGGGCTGGAGGACCAGTACCGGCAGACCACGAACGAGCAGTCGCTGCAGCGGTACATCCTGCCGAACCTGCACCTGGTGCACCCGGCGGGACGCAAGGGCCGGTACTTCGACTTCGTGAACCACGTCTCCGCGCAGATCCTGCGCGAGGAGCGGCCGGACATGATGTTCGTGCACCTGGTGGAGGTGGACACCGCCCGGCACGCCCACGGGTCCTACGGGCCGCACGTGGAGCAGGCGCTGCGCGAAGTGGACGCCACACTCGGCAGCTACCTCGCGGCGCTGGAGCAGACCGGAGACCTGGCACGGACCAACATCGTCCTGGTCTCCGACCATGGGCACCTGGACACCGAGCAGCACACCAACCTGAACACGGTCTTCGCCGAGCGCGGGTTCCTCCGCACTGCCGAGGACGGCTCGCTGATCGACTACGACGTGTTCTGCCTGGGTGCAGGCCTGTCCGGGCAGCTGTTCCTCGCCGAGGGCATCACCGCCGAGCGCCGCGCGCAGGTGGAAGAGCTGCTGGCCGAGATCGAGGCGGACCCGGCGTACCGGATCGAGAAGTTCTGGACCGCTGCCGAGGCTCGCCGGGACTACGGACTGGACGGCCCGTTCGAATGGGTGGTGGAGTCCGAGCCCGGCGTGATCGTCGGGATGCTCTGGAACCGCCGCCCGGTGCTGGTGCGTGGGGAGGCTGACTACCCGGCGCCGGTGGGCGCGCACGGGCACGCTCCGCGGTACGGCGGGCAGCCGGTGTTCATCGCTACCGGTCCGGCGTTCCGCCCCGACGTGGACCTGGGCCGGCGGAGCATGCTGGACGAGGCACCCACGTTCGCCGCCGTGCTCGGTCTGGCGCTGCCGGATGCCGAGGGTGCGGTGCTGCACGACGTCCTCGTGCCGCGCGAGGAACCCGCCTCGGAAGCCACCCGGCAGACGGCACAGGTCTGAGCGCCGTCCTGTCGATAGTCGCTCATCCGAGCACGACCGGCCAGGTCACGATCTGATCACGCTACTCTCCTGTGCGTTCTATCCACGATGACGAGGAGAGTAGTCATGGCACAGCGCGCGCGATCGGGAAGGGTGAGCCGGCGGCGGTTCCTTCAGGCGAGCGGCGCGGTGCCGCTCTCTGTGGTGGCCATGGGCGTCGGCCAGTCCGGTGCTGCCGCGGCACCGCTGCGCCGTCCGGGCCGGCGGGACCCGGTGTTCGACCCGGCCAGGCCAGGGCGGGAGCTGCTCTCCAACAAGTACCTGACCTGGGTCCGCACGGCGATGCAGTCGTTCGTGATCGACACGGAGAAGGAGCACCTCTACGTGCTGCAGATCGTGCAGGCGGGTACGCCGCTGCCGGGCGATGAGGAGGGGGACGAGGCCTACGACCGCCGCGTGGTCCGGGGTGACCTCACGCTGACGAAAATGACCCTGGCTGGCGAGCGCCTGGGGCACATGATCCTGAAGTTCTTCGGCCACGGCGTATCGATGGCCCTGGAGCGTGACGGTGACGATCTGTGGTTCTGGACCGAGATCGACTCCGTGCCCAAGGAGTCCGACGGTCAGGGCCGGGGCTCCAAGCTGACCCGGTTCCAGTTCGAGGACGGAGCCCTGCTGGACGCTGAGCACGACGACACCCTGTGGCGCCGTGACCTGATCCCGGACTCCACCCAGAACACCTGCAACATCGACCCGGTGCACCACACGCTGACGATGCGCTACTGGACCGGGGACGAGTTCCGGCTGGCGCTGTACGACCTGGACGTGGTGAAGCAGGAGAAGACCAGCTACCAGCCGCTCTACGACGTCGGTACTCCAGAAGTGATGGCCACCAATGTCTTCCAGGGGTATGCCACCCTCGGTGATCACCTCTACCTGCTGGACGGCACCGCGCACAACGCGGACAACCCACCCCCGCCGGAGGGCCGCGGGAACGCCCACCTCACCCGGGTGAACTGGCGCACCGGCGAGGTGGAGAAGCACAAGCTGGAGACCAGTGGGCTCGGCCATCACCGCCGGGAGCCGGAGGGACTGCACGTCGCCGTCACCGAGCGCGGACGAGGACGCGGGCACGGCGGGCGGGAGCAGGTACGCCTGTACACCGGGTTCGCCACCAGCGGGCACGAGAGCGGGGACGCGGACCGGCTGTGCACGATCTACTACCGCGACCTCGCGGGGGGCTGACTCGGCTCGTGGGTCAGGCGCGGGCTGCCGGCTCGAGACTCTGCTCTTCCTTCCCGCGGACGTGCTGGTGCAGCAGATCGCCGGTTCCGGCGTCGTGGCGCAGCACTGCTCCCCAGAATCGGCGCCACCGGGGCATGACCAGCTCCGTCTCGACCTGCTCCGGGTCCGGTCTGCTGGGACCGGTCTTGGTGAGCTCGAAGTCGGTCAGCTGCAGCGCACCACGGCCACTGGCGCCGATGGACACCAGGGCCAGGCTCTGCTCGGTCGAGGTGATGAACGTGGCCGGGTCGAACTGAAGAAGCTGCATCCAGGTCCGGCCGCGGAGCGGGTAGCTCCGGGTCACGGGCTTCCCGCGCAGGGTCCCGGTCAGGCTGATCTGCCGGGCGCCGGCGACGGCATGAAGGCTCGTCTCCTCCGCCGGGATCTCGCAGGTCCACTCCTGCGTGACCAGGTCGGTGCCGGAGGTGACGGTCTCGGTGCGCAGCACCTCGGAGTCGGCAGCGATGGCGAGGAGCGAGCGAACCCCCTCGGCGGCGAACCTGCTCCGGTCGTAACGCAGCACCACCTCGCCGGGCAGTGTCGCTTCGGTGCGGTCGATGTACTCCAGGACGTCCGGGCCGGTGACCGAGTACTCCGCCAGCTCCGGCGGTCGCGGCCGATCCGGGGCCCGGTGCACGAGCACCCCGCCTGCGAACACCAGGTCGATATCGGCCACGTTCTCGATCCGCTCCAGCGGGTTCGAGCCGAGCAGGACAAGATCGGCCGCCTTACCCTCAGCGATCCCGCCGCGATCGTTCAGGCCGAGCAGCGCAGCGGCGTCGGTGGTGGCCGCACGGAGCGCCTCCGCCTCGGTCATCCCGGCCTCGACCATCAGCCGGAGCTCCTCGTGCATCGAGTTCGCCGGCATCGCTCCAGTCATGGAGTCCGTCCCGGCGACGATCCGCACCCCGGCCCGGTGTGCGCGGGTGAGGTTCCGGCTCGCCTGGTCGAGGTAGAGCTCGCCGTCCGGGCCCGCGAACAGCGCGGCGATCGCCAACGTCGGCACCAGGGGCGTCCCGCTGTTCGACCACATCTGTAGGCCCTCGTTCTCGGCCAGGTCGTGCTCGAGCACCCCGTGTTCGATGCTGTCCACCCCGAGCTCGAGCAGCGTGTCCACATCGTCCTGGTAGTGCGTGTGCGCACTGACCGGCAGCCCCAGCCGGTGGGCTTCGGTGATGATCGCCTGGGCGACCTCGACCGACAGCTGCTGCAGCGCGACCCGGTCCGGACCGTAGACCCCGCCCTGGTAGACGAACTTGATCAGGTCGACCCCACCGGCGTGCAGCTCACGCACCGCCCTGCGTGCCTGCTCGGGGCCGTCCAGCCGGCGGGCGATCCGGGCCTGCAACCACCGGTTGTCCTTGGCCAGGGTGGCCTCGGGGTGCCCACCGGGGGCGGTCAGCGCCGGTCCTGCGATCACCATCCGCGGGCCCACGGTGCGCCCGGCGGTGATCCTGCGCCGCACCCGCCGCACCGGGGTGAGCGGATCGGCCATGCACCGGATAGCGGTGACGCCGTGCCGGACCAGCTCTGCCAGGGCGCGGGGCAGCACGAACCGGGTCTGGATCCAGCTGTGCACGGTGCTGCGCACGGAGAGGAAATCCAGGTGGGTGTGCGCATCGATCAATCCCGGGATGAGGGTCTTGCCGCGGCCATCGATGACCTCCGCCCCCGGCACCTCCTGGCGCTGGTCGCTGATCTGCAGGATCCGCCGGTCCGCGATCACCACATCCGCCTCGGGTAGCTCGCGGCCGTCACCGGTGACCACGTGGGCGCTGCGGAGCAGGAAAAGTCCGGGCATGCGGGTCAGCACCTCGTTGCTCGAGTAGTTAGTAAGTAGTCACTAACAACGCTAGTATGATCAGCATGACAGAAGCAAGGTCGACGGCGGAGGTTCGGCGTGCTCAAGCGGTGGACGCCGGGCTCAGGGCGTTCGGAGAGCACGGCCTGACCACCACAGCGATCACCGAGGTGGCGGCCGAGATCGGTGTCTCCCAGCCGTACATCTTCCGCCTGTTCGGCGGTAAGCGGGACTTCTTCCTCGCTTGTATGGACGAGCTCGAGGCACGGGAGCTCCAGGCCTTCACCGGCGATGAGACCCGGTCCGAGGAGACCTTCGAGGAGCTGGGGGCACGGTTCCGTGGTCTGGTCGGGGACGGGACGCTCGGCAGCTTCTCCATCCAGGCGTTGGCCGCTGCTCGCACCGATCCGGAGATCGCCGCCCGCTACCTGCGCCGGCTGGCCACCACGCTGAGCGCCGTCCGGGAGCGCACCGGGGCGAGTGCCGAGGATCTCACCGGCTTCCTCGCCCGCGGCGCGCTCATCGTCCAGCTGCAGGCGCTGGCCGTCGACATGAGGGCGATGACCGCTACCGAGGCGATCGCGAACCTGCTCAGCGAGGACGGCTGAACCCGCCCCCTCGTGCTGGCGGTACGTTTCAGGGCTCATCCGATTCCAGGGTGTAGTCGCGGTCTGAAGCCGCCGATCTCGAGCAGGGACCTGGCGATGTAGTTGGTGAGGTTGCGGAACCCGAGGGCTGAGCCGCGGAGGTGTTCGAGCCGGCCGTTGA
Source organism: Ruania zhangjianzhongii (assembly GCF_008000995.1). Taxonomy (NCBI): domain Bacteria; kingdom Bacillati; phylum Actinomycetota; class Actinomycetes; order Micrococcales; family Ruaniaceae; genus Ruania; species Ruania zhangjianzhongii. The sequence goes on along the minus strand of NZ_CP042828.1, from coordinate 709,843 downwards.
TCGCCTCCGTAGGCCCGTTGCTGGTGCCGGGGCGGTCGAAGTAGGCCAGCACGTCGGCGGCCCGCTTCTTCAACGTCCGGCCCAGCGTGATGACCTCGATCAGCGCGGCCGGGACGCCGTCGCTGACCGACTCGATCAGCTTGGTCATGAGCTCGCGGCCCTGGCGTCGGTCCTCGTGGCGGTAGGCCGCGATCATCCGCTGATAGATCCCCCAGGTCGCCTCGACCTGCACGTGCTCATCACCGGCGAACAGTGCCCGTAGTCGGCTGGCCTGCTTGTCAGTGAGCAGCCCAGCACCGGTGTGCAGCGTTCGCCGTGCGGAGTAGAGCGGGTCACCCTTGTGGCCGCGGTGACCGTGGATGGCCTGCTGGACCCGGCGTCGACACCGGTCCAACGCGTCGCCGGCCAACCGGACCACGTGGAAGGGATCCATGACCGCGACAGCGTCGGGGAGCTCCTCGGTGGTGGCGGTCTTGAAGCCGCTGAACCCGTCCATCGCGACGACTTCCACGCCGTCACGCCAGGTGTCGCTCCGGGTGGCGAGCCAGGTCTTGAACACCTGCTTCGAGCGACCCTCGACCATGTCCAGGAGCCGTGCCGGGCCGGTGCCATCACGGATCGGGGTGAGGTCGATGATCACGGTGACGTACTTGTCGCCACGCCTGGTGTGGCGCCACACGTGTTCATCGACGCCAACGACTCGGACACCCTCGAACCGTGCCGGGTCGTCGATCAGGACCCGCTTGCCCTCGGCCACGACGGCGTCGTTAGCGGTGTCCCAGGCAACCCCGAGACCCTCGGCGACCCGGGCGACGGTGAGGTGAGCGATCACGATCCCCTCAAGTGCCCACCGCAGCCCGCGACGCGAGAGCTTCGCCCGAGGTTCGGCCGCCCGGGAGGTGTCTTGGCGCCACACGTGCCCGCAGCCAGCGCATCGGTAGCGGCGGATGGTGAGCAGCAGCGTGGTAGGTCGCCAGCCGAGTGGTTCGTGGGCCAGCTGCCTGGTGACCGTGTCCCGCGGGGTTCCTTCGCAGCCGCATCGGCGGCACCACTGGTCGGTTTCGGCGACCCGGCACGCGACGACCGCACGGTCGGACTCGAGGCGTTGGCCGGTGACGACGAGGCCGAGCTCGTCGAGTCGGCAGAAGGTGGTCAGATCTGGGTGGGCGAACGCGCGTGAGCGGTCGCCGGCGGTAGCGTCGGGCACGTCGAGGTCTTTCAGGATGAGCGTGTAGGAGCCTTCATCCTCGGGAGACCTCGACGTCTATCCCGGGACCGCCACGCCAACGCCTGCTACACCCACAACCGGGATGAGCCCCTATACGGGTTGCGGCTCTCGGTTGAGGGCTGCGTAGTGGTCCTGCTCGTACTCGACTGGGGTCATCATTCCCAGCGTCCCGTGCAGGCGCCTGTTGTTGTACCACTCGACCCAGCCGGCGGTCGCGTACTCGACGTCGGCGATGGTCTTGTAGGGCCCGTCGTGGAAGACGGTGGTGCGGATGCACTCGGCCTTGTACAAGCCGTTGATCGTCTCCATCAGCGCGTTGTCGTAGGCATCCCCGACCGATCCGATCGAGGGCCGGATGCCCTCGAGCTCGAGGTGCTCGGTGAGCCGGATGGACGTGTACTGGGACCCGGCATCGGAGTGGTGGATCAGCTCCCCGACGACCGTCGGACGTCCTTCGCGGTCGCGGTGCCACAACGCCATGCGCAGCGGCACCATGACCAGGTCGGTCTGCTTGGTCGTGGCGACATGCCAGGCCACGATCCGCTGGGCGAAGACGTCGACGATGAAGGCGACGTAGACGAACCCGGCCCACGTACGGACGTAGGTGAAGTCGGTGACCCAGGTCCGGTTGGGCGCTGCGGCGGTGAAGTCCCGGTCCAGCAGGTCACCGGCCCGCTTGCCGTCCTTGGCCGGGATCGTGGTCCGCACGCCCTTGTCGCGGCGCACCCCCGCTAGGCCCAACGTGTGCATGGCCCGGTCCACCGCGCCCGCCGAAGCCTCGGGCAGCACGGTGCGGCGCACCAGGGCGGTCATCTTCCGCCGCCCGTAGAGGCCTTCGGCCGCGAGCCGGCGCCGGCCGTGGACGTCGATGGTCCACGCCAGCTCCCGGACCGCGTCGATCACCTGGGCGTCGGTGACAGTGCGAGCAGCGACCGTCCGGCCGGCCTGCTTCCAGGACCGGTAGGTGCGCGCGGCGATCTGAAGGCCCTGCTCGCGCAGGACCCGGCAGATCGACTCGACCGCGTGCCCCTGGGAGCGCTGATCGTCGATGAACGCCGCGATCAGCGGTTGCGGGGGTCGAGCTCCCCGATGCTCCTATGTCAAGCCGCGAGTTGAACAGGCGACGCGGCGGGCTGCTGGGCTGCACGTAGGTCGGCGCGAAGAGCCGCAAAGACGACATCGGAAAGGCGCCGGCGCAACAGCCTCAGGGCGGCTACGCGGTCCTTGCCGCGGGCCAACTGCTTGTCGAGGTAGGGCCGGCCCGGCCCGACGCCGCGGGCCTGGGTCACGGCGATCATGTGCAGGGCGCAGTTGACGGACCGATTGCCGCCTCGGTTGAGCCGAACCTTGCCCGCGCTGGATCCCGACCAGACCGGCACCGGCGCTGTGCCTGTGAAGCGGGCGTAGGCGTCCTTGTCGCGGAAGCGGTGCACTCCGGCTGTCTCGCCGACGATCACGGCTGCGGACAGCACGCCGCAGCCGGGGATCTCAAGTAGCGAGGGAGCGAGCCGACGAACCAGGTCCCGCAACTCTCGCTCGAGGTCGTTGATCTGTGTAGTCAGCTCCTGGCAGCGCAGCAGGTGTCGCCGGGCAAGCCTGGCCACGACGCCGTCGAAGCGTTCCAGTTCCGCCAGCAGCTCACGTACGACCTTCTGGCGTCGCAGGCCGCGGCTGGGGATCATCAGGTCCGGGTCCAGCTCGTGGAGGTGCCAGCGAACCTGTTGAGCGATGCGGGACCGCTGAACCACCAGGTCATGACGGTGATCAGACAGAAGCTTGACCTCACGCGCAGGTCCGTCCAGCTCAGCGACGGGAAGGTCGGGGTGACGTAGCGCAGCCAGGGCTACGGCCTCGGCGTCGATCGGGTCGGACTTACCAGGTTCGCGGCTGCTGCGGCGAGCACCGGCCATGAGCCGAGTCGGCACCCGCAGCACGCGTTGACCCGCAGCCAAGAGGTCGGATTCCAGCCGGCGGGTGAGGTGGCGGCAGTCCTCCAAGGCGAACCTGACGCCGTGCTCGTCGTGGTCGGCGAACTGTGTGGCCCACTCGACCAGCGCGAGGTGGCCCTCGGCGTTGGTCCGGACCGTCTTGGTGCCGAGTCTTCTGCCGACTTCGTCGAGCGCCACGACCGTGTGGGTGCGCTTGTGCGAGTCGGTGCCGATCATGACCATCCAGGGACCTCCTACGTCGACGGGCTATTCGGGCGCCCTGTCGGCAGCGAGGCGGGCACGCCTCAATTCAGCGCGAAACTCGCAGGCAGGCTCCTATCAAGCCACGCACCCGCTGCCGACAGGGCGCCCGACCGAGGCCGCACATCGGAGAGAAGCCACCGAGTGCCGTTCGTAACCCGGGGCAGCGAAGAAACGAGCGAACCCCGATCGGGCACGATCACTTTGACATTGACACGAAGAAAGTCGTTGCCGCGCGGAGGATCTCCACGTCCTCGCGCAGCCGCTTGTTCTCGGCCTTGAGCCGCTTGATCTCAGCGTGCTCCTCGCTCGTCACGCCCGGCTTGGCGCCCGCGTCGATCTCGGCTTGGGCCACCCAGCGACGCACGCTCTCTCGGCCCAATCCGAGCCGCTCGGCCACGGCCTTCGACGCGGCCGTCACCGACGGGTAGTCCTGCTGGTGCTCACGCACCATCCGCACCGCGCGCTCACGCAGCTCGGGATCGATCTTCTTCGGCATGGTGCTCATCCTCCTGGACTCAGAAGGGAGCGGCATCAAACCTGGGGCGCTTCACAACCGTGGTACACGAGAGCACGCATGGTGCGGCTCCTTCGGGGGGTGGGCTGCCGGCCGGGGGCCGGGTTCGGTGCGGGTCGGTCTCAGAAGGCGCTGGCGGCGACTTCGGCGACGGCCTGGTCTTGGTCACCGGTTCCTCCGCTGACGCCGACGGCGCCGACGACCTGGCCGTCGCGCTCGAGCGGGATGCCACCGGCGAAGATCATCACCCGACCGTCGTTGGAGGCGTGGATGCCGTAGAACTGCTCACCGGGTTGGGCGAGGTCGCCGAGGTCTTTGGTGGCTGTGTCGAACGCGCGGGCCGTGAAGGCTTTGTTGATCGAGATGTCGATGCTGCCCAGCCACGCTCCGTCCATCCGTACGTGAGCGACGAGATTGCCGCCGGCATCGACGACGGCGATGTTACTGGGCTGACCCTGCGTGCTGGATTCAGCTTCTGCTGCCGCGATGACACGTTTGGCGTCGTCCAACGACAATGTAGGAATAGATAGCATCAATTGCTCCTTCGAATGTGGCGTGCGCTTTGTGGCTCGAGCCGCTCCAGAGCCGCCCGTTGGTTTGCCTGTTGAGTTTGTGACCGACAGCGCTCGTGTTGTGCTTCGCGTTGCGAACGTGCGTGGGCGGACTACGGGAGCTTGGACGCGAGGACGTCGGCCGGCAGGATCTCGGGTGCTGCGCCGAGGAGGTGCTGGTTGGCCGTCAGGGCTGCGACGATGGCGCCGTTGGCGTGGGCGTCGCGAGCGGCCTCGTCGGGGAATGCATCGAAGATCCAGAAGGTGTCGGCGTGGGTCCTGACCGCGAACCAGACAATCGTTCCTACTTCTTCGTTGGCGAGGGCGACAGCGCCGGCGAGCAGATCGGCGAGCGCGTCGTGCTGTCCATCGGCCGCGACGATCTTGGCGACGAAGGCATACGGAAGTGATGCGGGTGTGGACATGAGGGGTTCTCCTAGGTGTCGAGGTTTCTTGGTGAAGCGAGTTCAGCGTATGACGAGCAAGGGCATGTGAGAAGTGGCGTATACGACAGTATTGCTATTGTTCACGCCATGCGTATCGGACTGATCGCGATCGACGGCTGCTTCGGTTCGGCTGTCGCGTCGATCATCGACATCGTGCGGGTGGCCGACGGAGCCCGCAGCGATGTCGACCCGCGGATCGACCCGATCGAACTCGCCATCCTCGGACCGAAACGGCGAGTGACCACGACAACATCGATGACCCTGTCGGTGGACCACCCGCTGTCGGAGTCCGCAGAGTTCGACGTGGTCGTCGTCCCTGCGCTTGGAACCCTCACGGCCGCCGCTACCCACGACGCCCTCCAGAGCCGAGATGCTCGTTCGGTCATCGCCTCGCTCGGGCGCCTCGACGAGGCGACCACCCGGATCGCCGCGGCGTGCACCGGCGTGTTCGCCGTCGCCGAGACCGGACGGATGCATCATCGGCGGGCGACGACCAGCTGGTTCCTGGGGCCGGAGTTCCTGAAGCGCTATCCGACCGTCGCCCTCGATCTCGACACCATGGTCGTGGTCGACGGGAACCTCGTCACCGCCGGCGCCGCGTTCGCCCACATCGACCTCGCGCTCTCACTCGTGCGATCGATCAGCCCCGACCTGGCCCAACGTGTCGCCAAGCTCCTCATCATCGACGAGCGCCCGTCGCAGGCGGCCTTCGTCGCCTACGAACATCTCCGGCACGAGGACCCGATCGTCGTCGAGTTCGAACGCTTCGTGCGCGCCCGCCTGGACGAACCGTTCAACGTCGCCTTCGTCGCGCAGTCGCTCGGCACCAGCCGGCGCACCCTCGAACGACGAGTCCGTGCGGCGCTCAACCTCACTCCGCTCGGGTTCGTCCAACGGCTTCGCACCGAACGAGCTCGACACCTCTCAGCAACCACGGACCTCACCTCCGCCGAGATCGCGCTACGGGTCGGCTACGCAAACGCCGAGACTCTGCGCTCCCTCCTGCGCAGGGAGCGACGCCGTTCCTGACCTATCGCCATGCCTGTAGCCGGTGTCCTAGTGCTCGACTGGAACCACCTCTCAGCACGTCGCGTCGACGCTCCTGCGTCGCCCCTGGACTACCCACTCGACACGCCCGCAGCACAGCCCATGTGACGTGCCCCGGCTTCCCGGACGGTCGGGGTCGGGTGGCTGTGATGTGTCGCTGCGTTCTCGTCGAGAGGATCAGCAGACCCGATCAGGGTCGATTGGGATGAGACGCGAAGGCGCTCAGGTCAAGGCGGCCGAAGCCGGCCGGCGGGGTAGCGTCGGTCACGTCGAGGTCTTTCGGATGGATGGCGTAGGAACCTCCATCGTCGGGAGACCTCGACGTCTACCTGCGGACCGACGCGCCCGGCCGACCTACACCCTCATCTGGGAAGAGCCCGTTTGGTCGCTCCTTCCGGCCGTCCGCACCACGGGCGGGTCCGGCGTGCGTACGAGCGAGCGGCAACGAGCAGACCGCCACCCAGTCCGCCGAAGGCGAGGCCGCCGAAAAGGGTCATCCAGGTCACCCCGGCAGTCGAGGTGAACGGTGCGGAGACCTCCGGCGCCGGCAGCAGACCGGCGCCGATCAGCAGGACGTAGACCACCAGGACGGCGCCGTAGGTCGCCAGGGGGAACCCGCACAACCAGGCCGGCAGCAGTACCGTCAGTCGCGGTACCCGACGCCCACCACCGAAGGGGACCCACCTCGGAAACACCTGACCCCAGGTGTACAGCAGGGCCAGCAGCAGAACCACGGCAACCCCGGCCGCCAGCACCGTCACATCGATACCGAGGGCACCGAGCGCTGCCACGACCGGAGTCTCCGCCGAGTTGGCGGCCCGCCAGGCCTCGGCAGGTGCGCCCAAGATGGTTCCGCCGAGCCACCAGACGGTCTTCGTCAGTGCCCAGGGCAGCAGGCCCGCGGCCAGGATGCCAGCGAGGGTTGTGGTCCTGCGCGAGGCGGGCGTCGCGCTCGGGTGCCGCACCGTGTTCGCCTCACCTGCGTGCTGCCGGCCGCAACGCGCGCAGGCTCCCCGCGCATCACGTTCGGAGACCAGCACAGTGGGTCCGAGCAGGCACAGACCTATCGTGCTGAGCAGCACCTGGACGGCGGCCGGGACACTGTCCACCCCGGCCCCGGCGGCCACCGTGACCAGCTGGGCCGGAAGACTGATCATCCCGGAGGCGAGCGCGGGGATGGCGACCAGCAGCGCCGGCCGGACGAACCAGCGCCGGCCCACGCTGCGCCGTCGGGCGACCGCCAGGCAGGCAGCTCCGGCGAGCACGGCGAGCAGGCCGCGGACGAGCAGCAGCCAGGACGGTTCGGACACCTGTGGCGACCACGGCACGTCCGTCCCGCTGATCACCCAGACCAGCTGGACCGCCGCGTAGCACGCCGCCCAGAGCACCCCCGCCCGCGGGATCCGGTGCGGCCAGCCCTTTCGTGACAATGGCGAGGCGGCAGGAGTATCCACCGGCGACAGGTCGACCACCGCCGTCAGCCCTTCACCATCGGGCTACCGCCGGTACGCCGCCACCGGTAGGCCCAGGTCACTGCCGCCAGCAACACCGGCCAGGCGATCATCGGGGCGTAGGTCCAGAGCACGATGCCGGCCTCCTCCCGCTGGGACAGCGGCCGCAGATCCGTCATCAGGTCTCGATCGCTCATCCACGTCAGGGGTGAGTCCGGATCAATCGCCGCAAAGGTGTTCCAGCGATAGATTGCGACGGCGATGATCCCAGCGAGCAGCAACGCACCGATGCCCGCTGGGAGCACGGCCGCCCGGGCCGGCACACGCCGGCCACCGAGGCGGGGCACCCACGAGGGCACCCGCTCTCCCCAGGAATGGACCAGGCCGAGGGTGAGCAGCCCCAGGCCGACGGAGAGCGCGCTGAGCATCAGCACGTACCAGAGCGGAGTGCCGTCCACGGACAGGCTGCCGTCGAGCGCCCCGACCGTGCGCCAGAGCGCTGAGGGCAGGATGCAAAGCGGCACGGCGTAGGCCGCCAGCACGGCCCAACGCGGAGTGCCGGGCACAGTGTCGGGCCAACGGATCGACCGCCGTCGGCGTCGCCGGGATTCTGCTCGTGGTGAGGGCATGCCCTCACCCTCCCGCCGGAGCCGGCCGACGGCATCGTCCCTGTGGGCCGACCGGGTCCTCCCTGAGGAGGACCTTCACGGCCGGTCCGGGAACGCCGGCCAGGCCACCTCGGGCGAAGCGCCACGAGCCCCGCCCCGAGTCCGCCGGAACAGCGGTGGCATAGGCTCCCACCAGGACACGAGGTGAAGGGATCTGCGATGCATCGGCTCGCCGCTGTGGTCGGTCGGCGGGACGCCTTCGCGGCCCTCGGCACCGCGCTGGTGACCCTGGTGCTGCTGTTCGTCCTGCCGGTGCTGGTCGCCCTGGCCGGAGACACGGCGAGCCCGCATCCGGCGGAGCCCGGCTGGTGGTGGCTGGTCGCCCTGTTCGTACTCCAGTCGGTCACCGTCGCTGCGGCACGCTCGTTCCCGGTGGTGGCGGTACTGGCGGTGGCCGGTCTTCCGCTGTTGGCGGTCTGGCTGGCCCGGGGGGACGGGTTCGGGCTCACCTCGTTACCGGTGATGGTGACCGTCTACCTCGCCGCCGTCTCCCACCCGCTCCCCCGGCTGCGCGCGGGACTTACCGCAGCAGTGCTGCTGTTCGGTGCCGGCTACGCCGCGAACCAGCTGCTCGACCCGGCCGGCATCGGCCCGGGCCCGGCAGTGGCCGCAGCGCTGCTGCAGGCGGTGCTGGTGGTCGGCGGGCCCCTGGTGATCGCTCTCCTGGTGGCCGCCCGGCGCGCCGCCCGTGAAGCACACCGCGAAGAGCTACGCGCCCTCGCCGGTGAACGCGATGCGATCATCCAGGCCGCGATCGCCACCCAGCGCACCACGATGGCCCGCGAGCTGCATGACATTGCCGCGCACCACCTCTCCGGCCTCTCCCTGATGGCCGCAGCGGTCGACCTGCAGATCGACACCGATCCATCGGCCGCACGAGCCGGGGTGCAGCAGATCCGCGCGCAGAGCAGTCTGGTGCTGGACGATCTGCGCCGGCTGGTCGGCCTGCTGCGGGAGGAGGACGACGACGAGGGGCCTGCCACTCTCGCGGCGGTGCCGGAGCTGGTGCAGCAGTTCAGTACCTCCGAGCACCCGATCGAGCTGACCGTCCGCGCCCCGGACGCCGGCATGCTCGGTGCGGACCTGGGCCCAGCCGCGCACCTGACCGGCTACCGGATGGTGCAGGAGTCGTTGGCGAACACCCAGCTGCACGCCGCCGGCGCCGCTCGATCGGTCGAGCTGGACGACCGCGGTGAGAACACTGTGGTGATCACCGTGCGCAACGGGCCGGCGGAGGCCGCCAGCCCGCCGGGCCGCGATGGTTTCGGGCTGCGCGGGATGCATGAACGTGCCGAGCTGATCGGCGCAGAGCTCAGCTACGGCCCGGTGGTCGACGGCGGCTGGCAGGTCGAGCTGACCATCCCGCGCACCAGCGCCCAGGAGGCGACATGATCCGGGTACTCATCGCCGATGACCACGCCCTCGCCCGCGCCGGACTCCAGGCCCTGCTCGCATCCGAACCGGACATCGAGGTGGTGGCCACGGCTGCGGACGGTATCGAGGCGGTCGAGCTGGCCACGTCACTGCGTCCCGACGTCGCCTGCCTGGACGTGCGGATGCCAGGCCGGGACGGGATCAGCGCGGCCCGGGAGCTGTGCGGGCCTGAGGTCACCGACCCGATCCCCGTTCTCGTGCTGACCACGTTCGACCTGGACGACTACGTGTTCGGGGCCCTGGAGGCCGGCGTCTCGGGATTCCTGCTCAAGGACTCCGCCCCGGAGACCATCGTGGCAGCGGTGCGGCAGGTGGCCGCCGGCCTGGGCACGATCGACCAGTCGCTGACCCGCCGGGTGCTGCGCGAGTTCGCTCAGCGCCGGTCCCTGCAGCCGGTCACGGCGCAGCGTGGCGCCGAGCTGCTCACCCACCGCGAGCGGGACATCCTGCTGCTCCTGGCCGAGGGGATGTCGAACGAGGAGATCGCCCGTTCGCTGGTGGTGGAGGTGGCCACGGTGAAGTCCCACCTGGCCCGGATGCTGCCCAAGATCGGGGTGCGCTCCCGGCTCCAGGCGGTGGTGTGGGCGTATCAGAACCACATCGTCACCGCGGCGCCGACCGGTGCGTCCGAGCCGCCGGGATGAGGTGTTGCATCAAAGGATGCAATCTGATGAGTGCCATCGGGGGCCGCTAGAACCCTCGGGCGCCACTCCCTAGCGTCGAAGAGAGACGGAGATCCCGTCCGCGACGGAGGGAACATCGCATGAGTATCGCCCCATCGGCCACCACCGGTCTGGACACGGCCGTCAGGCTCGTGCAGGTGCGCAAGCGCTACCCGAACGGACCTGACACCATCGAGGCGCTGCGCTCGGTCTCGCTCGCCCTCGTGCCCGGTTCCAGCACTGCGGTGATGGGGCCCTCGGGTTCGGGCAAGTCCACTTTCCTCACCATCGCTGCCGGCCTCGAGACGCCGAGTAGCGGCCAGGTCTTCATCGGCGATACCGACCTGACCACCTTGGCACCGGAGCAGGTGACCCGGCTGCGCCGATCGCGGGTGGGCTTCGTCTTTCAGTCCTACAACCTGATCGAGCACCTGAGCGTCGCCGAGAACATCCACCTACCGCTCCTGCTGGACGGCCGGCGACCAGATCCGGCGTGGCAGCAGTACCTGCTCACCGCGGTGGGGCTGGACGGGATGGCCCAGCGGCGCCCGAGCGAGCTGTCCGGCGGGCAGCGCCAGCGGGTGGCGATCGCCCGCGCGCTGATCGCGCGCCCCACAGTGGTCTTCGCCGACGAACCGACCGGTGCTCTGGACGCCCGGACCGGTGCTGAGGTTCTGGACGTGCTGCGGACCACGGCCCGCCGGCTCGACCAGACCCTGGTGCTGGTCACCCACGACGCCCAGGTGGCCTCGATGGCCGATGACGTGCTCTTCCTTGCCGACGGAAGCTTCGTCTCCCACCTGCAGGCACCCTCAGCGGGCCAGATCCGCAGGCACCTCGAGGAGCTGGCTCGATGAACGTGCGGAGCCCTCGCGCAGGGACGCCGAGGAACCAGGTGGACCGGAGCGAGGCACCACAGCGTCCCTCGCAACCAGCAGACCTGAGCACTATCTGGCCCCTGGCCCGCTCTGCGGTCCGGGGGAATCGCTCGAGCCTGGCGGGCACCTTCGTCATCGTCTGGCTCGCGACCGCGTTGCTGACCGCGACCGGTACCTGGATCGAGACCGGGATCGCCGCCTCCGCGGCCGGCGCCACGCAGGCCGGGTTCCTCACCACGATCGCCACCTCTTTCGCGGGTACCACAGTGCTGATCGTCATCCTTGTGGTGGCCAGCACCTTTGCGGCTGCGTTGCGGCAGCGGGCCAAGGAGTTCGCGCTGTTGCGCACGCTCGGCGCCACGCCGGAGCAGGTTCGCCGCCAGACCAGCGCCGAGACCCTGCTGGTGTTCGCGGTCGCGGCGCCACTGGGAGTCGTCCCCGGGGTACTGGCGGCCCGGCTGGCGACCCCGCTGCTGGAGCGCGGCAGGCTGGTGCCCGAGGGGTTCACCGTCGGATTCCCGGCCGTGTCGATCGTGGCCGTGCTGGCGATCCTGGTGCCCACCGGGTTGCTCGCCGCCCGCCTGGCCACCCGGCCGATCCTGCGGGCCAGCCCGGTCCGGGCGCTGGGCAGCACCGGTCAGGAGGCCTCGGTGTTGAGCCGGCCGCGGCGTATCGCTGCCCTGGTCACCGCGGCCGCCGGGCTGCTCAGCGCTGGAACACCGCTCGTACTCCCCGGCACCATCGGGAGCGCGCCTGGAGCCTCCTCAGCACTGCTCCTGATCACCGCCGCCGCCTTCGCCGGACCGCTGCTGGTGCACCAGGGTGCGCAGTGGGCCGCCCGGCTGGTCCGGCCCACCCGCCGCCCGGCGCTGATCCTCGCGGTCGCCAATGCGCGGGGGTTCTCCCGGCGGCTGACGACGGCGGTCGTCCCGTTGGCCTTGCTCCTCGCCCTGGGCTCGGTGCAGGCAGGGCTCAATGCCGGACTGCTCGCGACGGCGCAGGTCCAGCTGCGTACGGGGGTGCAGGCAGATCTGGTGGTCACGTCCGTGGCCGGTCTGACCCCGGCCCAGGTAGCGCAGCTGGCCAGTGCCCCGGGAGTGAGCGGACTGACCGCCACCGCTACGTTCCCGGCCGAGGCCCGGATCGACCGGGACGAGGAGCTCGAGGCCCTCGGTTCGCTGCTCTGGGAGCCAACAGCCGTGCGCACGCTCTCCGCTGCGGACGGCAGCTTCCTTCTCGATCCCCAGGTGAGCGCCGGGACACTGTCCGCGCTGAGAGAACCGGGCACGGTCGCCGTCAGCGAGGAGGTACTCACCGGCTCCGGGAACGGCCTCGGTGGAACTGTGGATCTGCGCGTGTCCGGGCAGGAGGAGGCACTGCGGATCGTCGCCGTGCACGGGCGCGGGCTGGGCTTCGGCGACTATCTGGTCGGTGCGGCGACCGCTGCGCAGATCGGTGCCCCCGCTCCGGGCGCGACCGCGTTGATCGAGCTGGCTCCCGGCGCCGGGTCCCACATCCAGGCCGAAGCCGCCGCTCTGGGACTCACCTCGATGGACCCGGCCGAGTTCGCCGCCGAGGCCACGGCAGCCGGCACTGGTTCGCAGCAGCTCTCGGCCACCCTGTCCCTGGTGCTGCTGGTCTTCGTGGGACTGGCCTCCCTGAACACGCTCGCCATGCTCACCGGTAGCCGGCGCAGCGAGTTCCAACTCCTGCACCGGGTCGGCGCGACCCGGGCTCAGCTGCTGGCCACCGCCGGTGTGGAGGCGGGGATCGTCACCGTCGCGGCGCTCGTGATCGGCACTGCGGCGGTCGTCCCGGCCCTGGCTGGTGCGGGAATCGGCCTGCTCGGCAATCCGGCGTCCGCCGTCGACCTTGCGGCGTACGGCTGGCTCGCCCTGACAGTCACGCTGATCGCGATCAGTGCCGTGATGGCAGTGACGTGGCGGGTCAGCAGGATCCGCCACGCGGCGTGAGGCGGCAGCTGGAGCTGGCCGCGGTCTCCGGCAACGACGCCCCCCTGTTTCTCCACCCACGATGGCTGCCCAGCCGGTGCGGCCGGTTACGATCTGTGGGCGCGAGAGATCTGGCGGCGCCTCTCCACTGACCTGCAGCAGCCGTCACGACCGGAAAGGGACAGTCGATGAGCGCGACCTCCGAGCCCAGCTCCCACGGCGAGGACGTGCGCCAGATGTTCGACGCCATCACCGCCGACTACGACCGGATGAACGCGGTGATGACCCTGGGCCGGCACGCTGCATGGTGCACCGAGGTGGCCCGGCGGGCCCAGCTTCCCGCCGACGGCCACCTGCTCGACCTGGCCACCGGCACCGGGGTGATCGCTCAGGCGGCACGCCGGCTCTACCCCTCGGCGCAGATCACCGCCGGGGACTTCTCCCAGGCAATGCTGGACCTGGCCGCCCGGCGGCCCGCTGCCGAGAGCATCACCTGGGAGCCGATGGACGCGAACAGCCTCCGCTTCGACGATGAGTCCTTCGACGCCGTCACTCAGGGCTACCTGCTGCGCAACGTGGAGGACGTGGCCGGCGTGCTCCGCGAGCAGTACCGCGTGCTGCGCCCGGGTGGGCGCGTCGTGGTGCTGGAGACCTGTCCCCCGCGCGGGATCCTCAAGCTCCCGGTGGCACTCGGGATGCGCACGGTGATCCCGCTCGCTGGGCGGTTGCTGGCCGGGAACAAGACCGCCTACAGCTACCTGGCGCGAACCTCGCTGGGCTTCGCCCGGCCGGAGCAGGTCGCAGCAACCCTGGAGGGGATCGGCTTCACCGACGTCGGCTGGCGGCGCCGGTTCCTCACCACGAACATGATCATCTGGGCCCGCAAGCCCGGATCGACCCCCGGGTCGGCGGCGCAGCCGTAGCGGATGGGCAAGGATCTCCAGCTGGTACAGGCTACCTCTCAGGTTCGCCGGAACGAGCCCTACTCCCGCGGCGGTGGTCGCGGCAGAGCAGGGGCCGGCGGCGGGGCTGGGCCGAGATCCCGTCCGTCGAGGTCGGTGAAGACCCAGCCTGTCGAGCTCGGGCCATTCCGCTGCTGGGTGATAGTCAGGTGACGCTGGTGCACCACGGTGTGATGCCACCAGCACAGGAGAATCCCGTTGTCGGTGCTGGTGCCGCCCTGGTGATACCACCACAGACAATGATGGATCTCACCGATCCCGGGCGGCGCAGTGCAGCCCGGGTACTGACAGTGCCGGTCCCGGGCGATAATCGCCCGCGTCTGCGCTGCGGTGAACAGTCGTTGGGTCCGTCCAGAGTCGAGAATCTCCCCTTCAGGACCGAAGACGACCCGGTGGAACTCACCATCGCACAACAGTTTCGCCAACTGGCCGTGCGGGATCGGAGTTCCATTCGCGAAGGTCCCCGGCGTCGCTCCGACTAGCAGATCGTAGTCGAGACCGGCCGGGATCATCGGACCATGACCGGCGTCGTTGCCGGGTGTCACGGGAGTGGTCGGGAGGCCGAATGCATCAGCCCCGGAGCAGGCGGTCCCACCCGTCCTGGTGGCGTTGATCAGGCGCTCGAGGGTCGCATAGTCCACGGTGATCGCGATATGCGGCCGGATCCGGGCTCCGGGCTGGAGGTCACCGGAGTCCAGGTGAGAGCGGCACAGCTGCACAAGTGCATCGGCTCGGCGTTGGGCCGGGCTCCGCTCATCATCGACACTCGGAGTCCCGATGACCGCTCTCAATGCCTCGCTGACCAGCTGACCCTCTTCGGCACCCAACCAGCCGCGGATGTCAGTACCGTCCAGCACCTGGGAGATGAACAGCTCGCGCTGGGCGGTCTGTTCGCGCCAGCTCCGGTCCGCCGCCCCCGGATCGGTGCGGGTGGCCCACTCCTTGACCAGTCGGGCGAACTCGTCCGCCTCCAGCTTCGCTGCTTCTGCGACCAGGAACGCCTCCCCCACCCCATCATCGAGGAGCTGCTGACGATGGGCTTCGGTCTTGGTGAAAGCAGCCATCGCGTTCGCGTGCTCGATCCCCAGGCGGCCCTCCAGCAAAGCGTCGGCGGTCAGCGGCAGCCGGTCGCGCAGGTCTCGAGCCAGTAGGTGTGCGGCGCTCGACGTGCGCTGTTTGCGATGGGTGTGCACGGTCCACCAGCGAGCGAACGAGCGATACCCGGAAGCGCTCCATGCCTGGCCGGCTTCGATTCCGCCGACGCACTGGTACTGCAGCGCCTCCACCCCTCGAGTCACCTGCTCCACACCGCCGGCAACGCTAGCGGCCTCCTCCTGGGAGAAGGTCATGAACGAGGACTGGGCCAACGCAGCCAGCTCAGCACGGACCTGCCCGAGCCGATCGCACAACTCATCAGCTGCGACCGGCACCGTTGGCTCGGTGATCAGCGTCAACCTCGTTCACCTCCATTCATCGATCAACAACGACGAACCGTCATAGATCGTATGTTCGAGTACCGCTTCTAGACTACGTCCTCCCACCGACAATTACTCGGCAGGATGCCCGCACTGAGCAACTCACCAGATGGAGCCGTTTTCCTGGCGAACGAAACGGAAGACAACCCACAGAATTGCCGCCGTCGGCGCCTACGAGTCCCGCCCAGAACCATGATGCCCACACCCATAGCACACCCGACACCGGCCACGGAGGGGTTGTGGAAAACGTGGCAATAGATCGACAGTGTCGTGCTCGCAATCCCGAGATCACGCACCTCCGATCCCTACCCGCAGGGATGATCGCGCATTGTCCCGCCATCGCGCTCAGCTTGGCTCCGGGCCGATATGACGGTGGTCGCCGTCGGCCAGCAGGGTTTTCGCCGGGTGCTGTGCGACGCGGTCACGCCTGTGCCCGCGTCCGGTCGAGAAGCTCGAGGTAGTGCGGGCTGTACATCAGCCCGAGCACGTTGCCGAACGGATCGGCCACAGTGGCGGTCACCCAGCCCTCGTCGCCGCGCTGGGTCGGCGGCTCGAGCTGGGTGGCCCCGAGATCGACCAGACGCGCGACCGTGGCCGGAACATCGTCCACGTGCCAGTACATGACGGCACCGGCGGGCTGCCCCACCAGGTAGCCCTCCGGCCGGTAGCGGCTGCTGATCAGCGCGAGTTCGTCCTGCGAGTCGCCGACGCGGAACTCGATGTAGGCCGGGTCCTGAGACGTCGGGCGGATGAAGTAGGGCTCGATACCGAGGAACTCGGCGTACCAGGCGGCGGCCTTGGCAACATCGTCGACGTAGTAGTTGATGGTGGTGAATCCGCGAAGCATGGTGATCTCCTGTCGATGGGGCTGGGGTACGGGTTGTCGATCTGCGGGGATGGTGGCTGGTTCAGGCCGGAGCGGGGTCCGGCGTCACGCCCGGTCGGCGGGGCGCTTCTCGAACTCGGCCAGCCCGGCCGGGCGCATCCGGCCCTCGGCGATCAGCCGCCGAGCGGCGGCGATGTTCAGGTCCGACCAACGGCTGCCCCGCCGGCGCGGGGAGTACCGCTGCAGGTAGGTGGTCTCGTCACCGGCGCGGCGGTGGCTGTCGATCCAGCCGAAGCACAGCGCCACCTCGGTGGCCTCAGGCGGTTGGACGGACGCGCGGCCGGAGGACTTCTTCGCGATCCGGATCCACACCTCCGTGACGGTGTCGTAGTGGCTCTCGAGCCAGGCCTCCCACTGCCGGGAGTCCGTTGCGGTGATTTCGTCCATATGACGACTCTGTCAGTCAAAGTGTTCACGGAATGAGCACTTTGTTTGGCAGACTTTCTTTCATGCGCGCCGACCGGATGATCTCCACCCTGCTGCTGCTGCAGTCCCGCGGCCGGATCACGGCGGGCGAGCTGGCCGCCGAGCTGGAGATCTCGGTCTCCACCGCGCGGCGGGACCTGGAGGCACTGGCCATGTCCGGGGTGCCGATCTACCCGCAGGCGGGCCGCCGGGGCGGGTGGTCCCTGGTGGGTGGCGCCCGCACCGACCTGACCGGCTTGACGGCGGGTGAGTCGCGAGCGCTCTTCTCGCTGCTCGGCGCCGCCGAGGATGCCTCGCCGGAGACCGCCTCGGCGGTGCGCAAGCTGGTGCGGGCGCTGCCCGGTCCGTTTCGTGGCGATGCCGAGGCTGCCGCTGCCGCGATCCGCCGGGAGGGTGCGGGCTGGGGCGGGCTGGCGGTCGAGCGCCCCGCGGCTGTGGAGTCGGTGCAGCAGGCGATCGTCGACCAGCTCCAGGTGCGGCTCGACTACACCCGCCGGACCGGCGAGCACAGCACGGCGACGGTCAGCCCGCTCGGCCTGGTGGTCAAGGGCAACCACTGGTATCTGGTGGCCACGCGAGCCGGCACCGAGGGGACCAGGACCTACCGGATGGACCGCACCCGCAGCGTCGAGGTGACCACCGAGCCCGCCGAGCGGCCGGCGGACTTCGACCTGGACCGTGAGTGGCAGCGGATCTCCGCCTTCGTGGATGACCAACGCTCCCGGGTGCGCGCCACCCTGCGCCTTCCCCGCCGGTACCTGTGGGTGCTGCGCGATCACTTCGGCAGCTACCTGGATCACGTCGACGAACTCGAGGACGGTCGGATCGAGGTGAGCGTTGCGGCGCACACCGCCCGTTCGATCGCGGAACAGCTCGCCGGCTGGGGTACCACGGTCGAGGTGCTCCAGCCGGAATCGGTCCGCCGCGAGCTGGCGATCATCGGCGCCGAGCTCATCGCGGCCTACGGTGCTGTGGCTAGCAGCAACTGACCCACGCCACTTCGGTCCGCCCGCGCTGCCCAGCTGAGCCGGGCACCGCACGCTCCGCCTACAGGCCCGTCAGCGCCGCGGTGAGCCGATCCGCCCACGGATCCGAGGTCTCGACGAAGGCGGCCGGCGTACCGACTGGAGCGGGGACGACCACGGAGGCTCCGCCGTCGTACTCCTGGCCGGTGAGCAGATGCCGCCAGCGCCCTGGCGGGAAGGTGACCTCCACCTCGCTCGCTCCTTCGGTGAGCACCGGGGCCACCAGGATGGACGGGCCGAAGAAGAACTGGGTATCTACCTCGGCGGCCGCGGTACCCGGCGCGTTCAACCAGCCGTGCCGGATCGCCGGCACGCCGGTCTCGGTCGCGGCAGTGACCACCTCGGCGCGGTAGTCGCTCAGCGCAGCAAAGATCTGGGTCATCCGGGCGAACTGCGCACGGGTCGCGGCGGTGTCGGCGACCTGGAGGTTCTCTGCCGGCCGATTGCCCTCATGGGTGCGCATCATCACCCCGAAGGCGCTGAGCTCTGCCCAGCGGGCGAGCAGCTCCTCAGAGCGCACATAGTTCTTGATCTTCGCGTCGATCGAGGTGTAGCCGCCGACGTCGGAGTGCACCAGGGGCCAGCCGGAGACCCCGGCGGAGAAGGTGCCGAGCAGCACGGAGGCGAGCCCGTCCTCGGCACCGAAGGAGGTGAGCTGGTCACCGTTCCAGAACATCGGGGTCTCTGCATCCATCCCCAGTGCCCCGGTGCGGAACCAGGTGACACAGTCCGGCTGCTCGGCGCGTTCGCACGCCTCCCGCACCGTCTCGGCCCACAGCGCCGGCCAGCGGTTGTGCATCAGCTGCGGATCGCCGTCGGCCAAGGACGCGTCCAGCGGCAGCCCTTCGGCGAAGTCCGCCATGAACCCGCGCACCCCATCGGCCAGCACCTCGGTGGCAATCACCTCCGCGTACCAGGCCCGGGCAGCCGCATGGGTCAGGTCCACCAGGTAGGCGTCGAACCCGCCCTGGTCCAGGGCATAGGGCTCGCCGGCCTTGTCGGTGACCAGGTAGCCGGCCTCGGCGGCTTCGGCGAACAGGTTGCGCGAGGGCGCGGAGTCCATGTTCGCCGGGTCCACCAGGAACGGGTTCACGTAGGTGGTCACCGTGATGTCCTCGGCGGCCAGGTCGGTCACCAGGTCGCGCCAGCCGGGGTAGCGCTGGGTGTCGAGCTGCCAGGTCCACCACAGCCGCTCGCCGAAGGAGGTGGTGCGCTGTCCGGTCCAGTCCTGCAGCCAGACCCCGGCGATCTCGGTGCCGGCGTCCTGGAGCGCTGCGACAGTGCTGCGCACCTCCTCGGTACCGCCCTGGATGCCCACGATCGCGCCGTCGCCGGTCCAGCTCGCGAGCTCCGGGCGGCCGGTTCCCTGTTGCTGCTGTGCGATCAGCTCAAGGGGGGTGTCCGCGGTGACCAGCTCGGCGCGCAGCCTGGTGGCCTGGACCTCCAGACCCACCTGGCCTGCAGTTCTGGTGTCGGCCACTGCCGGTGCGTGCGAATCGGGCAGTGCGGGATCGAGCCGAACGCCGCGGAGATCCTCGGTCACCCAGGAGGCCTGCGCCGCGTAGGTCATCACCTCGGTACCGCCGGCGCCGTGGTTGGTGACGTCGGCGAGCAGGGTGAGCGGCTGTTCCCCGCGGCCCACCCCTTGCTCGCGGACCAGGATCGGCAGCAGCCGGCCGTCCAGGTCGAAGTCGGTGAACTGCTCGCCGAACCCGTGCACGGCGGACCGGTCGGAGCGCCCGCTCCAGAAGGCGAGCGAGGTGGGCTCGCCGTCGCCGGTCAGGGTCGCATGCAGCATCGCGCCCCGGTCGGTGGCGGTGAGCTCGGCCCGCCAGGTCGGCCCGGCGGTGCCGTCGGCGTCCAGCAGCTGCCCGCTCAGCACGACGGCGTCGCTCGCGGTGCTCACGGCCTCCAGTGTCTGCGTGGTCCAGGTGTGATCGTGCTCGGTCTGCATCCAGAAGTAGCCGCGGTGTTCCTCGACCTCGAGGCCGCCGCGGCCGGCGCCGAGGAAGGCATGGCCGGCATCGCTGCTCCAGACGGTGCCGTTCTCGGTATCGACGGTGACCTGCGGGGCCGGGTCGGTGCTGATCGTGACGGTGACCCCGTCGGCGGTGCTGGTCTCCGGGATGGCCTCGCTGACCTGCAGGCTGCCCGCCGCGAGCATCTCCACGTCATCGCGTGGGATCCGCCACCAGGTCACCACCCCGGACCCGACCACCAGGGCGAGCACGGCGACGACTGCTACGAGAGCGAGGCGACGCCGTCGGGAGCGCGGCTCTGGCATGGGTTCATCTTCGCAGCGCCGGGACGCCACAACCGCCACCCCCGCTGGGCTACGCCCAGGTGCGGGGCTGGTTCGGGGCCTCGCGGGCCGTTCGCTCCCCGGGTACCGGCACTGCCCAGCGCACGGCGTTGGCGAGTACCTGCTGTACCTGCGGGTGGCGGTACACGGGGTACTCCTGGTCCCCGGGAGAGAAGTAGAAGATCTTGCCTCGGCCCCGGCGGAACGTCATCCCGGACCGGAACACCTCGCCGCCGGCGAACCAGGAGGCGAACACCAGCTCTTCCGGCGGTGGCACGTCAAAGTGCTCGCCGTACATCTCCTGTGCCTCGATCACGAACGGCTGCTCGATCCCGACGGCGATCGGGTGGGTGGGATCGATCGTCCAGACGATCTCCCTCTCCCCTTCGTTACGCCAGGAGAGCCCACAGGTGGTACCCATCAGTGCCCTGAAGATTCTCGAGTAGTGACCGGAGTGCAGCACGATCAGTCCGAGCCCGCCGAGCACATGCTCGTGCACGCGGGCGGCTACCTCATCGGCCACGTCCCCGTGTTTGACGTGCCCCCACCAGAGCAGCACGTCAGTACCGGCGAGCGCCTCTTCGGTCAGGCCGTGCTCGGGCTCGTCCAGAGTGGCCGTACGAACCTCGACCTCGTCACCGAGCAGTTCCGTCAGCCCGGCCGCGATCGCGCCGTGGATACCGTCGGGATAGAGCTCGGCCACATGTGGCTGAGCGGATTCGTGCCAGTTCTCGTTCCACACCAGTACCCGGATCATCGTGCTGCTCCCGGAGAGTTCTCCTGGCTCAGCTCGGCCAGCTGCACTTCGCGGTTGAGGTCGGCGGAGAGGTAGCAGGCCTCGATCACCCGGGTCAGCTCGGCGGCAGCTGAACCGTCGTGCTGAGGCCATCCGGACGGGTCGGCCACTGCGTCCAGGAAACTGTCGACGACTCCGGTGTGCCCGGTCCCGGGGCGCCCGGGCAGCTCCACGTCCTCGGTGCCGTCCGGCGCTCTCTTGTAGATCCGCACTGTGGTCTGGGGTGCGTAGTCCACGATCTTCAGGTCGGCTCCGGCCTCGGTGCCGTAGAGCGTGATCGCCAGCTCGTCCCCCTGTGGGCGATGGGTGGCCCAGGACGCCTCGAGGGCCAGCGAGCTGCCGTTGGTCATCCGGAGCAGGACGACCGCCAGGTCCTCGACCTCGTACGCGGAGCCGACCGTCTGCTTCTGCGACTTCGCGCCGCCGAGGCCCCGCTGGCCCAGCTCGGCGTGGGTGAGGGCACTGACCGCGGCTACCTCCGGGCGGCCCATCAGCTGCAGCGTCGCATCGAGCACGTGCACGCCCAGGTCGATCAGCGGCCCGCCGCCGGCCATCTCCCGGTTGGTGAACCAGCTGCCGAGGGTGGGGATGCCGGCCCGGCGTAGCCACCACGCCCGGGCGTGGTAGACGCGGCCGAGCACTCCCTCGGCGACCTGCTCACCCAGGGCGGAGATGTCCCCGCGGTAGCGGTAGTTGAAGGCCACCTGGAGCACGCGCCCGGCGGAGCGGGCTGCGGCGACCATCGCATCTGCCTCGATGCTGGTGCGGGCCATCGGCTTCTCGGTGAGCACGTGCGCCCCGGCCTCCAGCGCAGCGATCGCGACCGGTGCGTGCAGGAAGGTCGGCGTGGCGACGCTGACCGCGTCCAGCTCACCGCGGGCGATCAGCTCCTGCCAGTCCGCCACGGCCAGCGGAACCTCGTACCGCTGCGCCAGCTCGGCGCGCTGCTCCTCCTCCAGACCGGCGATCCCCACCAGCTGCACCTCCGGCCGCTGCGCGTACCGATTCATGTGCTGCTGACCGGCCCAGCCCAGACCGACCACTCCTACCCGCAAGGGCTGATTTCCGCTGCTCGCATCCTGGGCCATTCCTGCATCCTGTCAGCCTCGGCTGCGCGCCGACCAGAGGAGATCGGCAATTTCGGGTTCTCAGGCGTGCAGCCGCTACGGGACGAGGCACGCCTGCCGTCTGGCCGGGTACATCTAGAGCACACCGAACTCTCGGAATGCGTCGGTGGATGACATCCCCGCTTCGATGGCGGAGCGCACCTTGTTCTCTCCGGCGGACTTGGTCAGGGCTCGTTGGAGGACTTCGTCCTCGATGGCGCGCGGCACCACAAGGACACCGTCACAGTCGCCGAAGATCAGGTCACCAGGGGTGATGGTGACCTGGCCGATCTCGATCGGGCAGCGATAGTCGGTCACCACCTTGCGGACCTCTGCGTCCTGGGCATAGCGACCCCAGCTGAATACCGGCCAGTTCTGCTCCAGAACCTGTGGGGTGTCCCGATGGTAACCATCGAGCACCGCGCCGTTGGCGCCCCGCGCTTTAGCGGTGGCGGTCAGTACTTCGCCCCACGCTGAGGTGGGCCGCTCCCCGTTCCTAGCGATGTAGATCTCACCGGGCTCGAGCTGGTCCAGGGCCTCGGTGAGCCGACCGAATGGTTGGGGCTGGGGGCCGAACACATCGGCGATCTGCACTGGCATCGCCCGCCCCACCAGCCGTGTCTCGCGAGTGATCCCGTGAATCTCGGGTGGCAGGAACTGGTGGTAGTAACCGAGGGCATCGAGGCTGTCCCCGACGACTGGGGTATAGAGCCGGTCACGGATGAGTGCGAACTTCTCGGCATCGGTCGTAGGAAGCTGGGTCTGGTCGGTCACGCTGGACTGGTTCCTTTCACAGAAGAGAGTGCGTCGAGCGACGCTGGTCTAGAGGCGGATGACTGCCTTCAGGGCAGCATTCTCAGTGCGGGTCACACGAAGCGCGGCTGCGGCATCGTCGAGCGGGAAGGTGTGCGTAATCAGCGCGTCCAGATCGACGTCGGCCCGGGCGACCATCTGGATGGCTTCGGGCCAGGTGTGGCGGTACCGGTGCGAGCCGGTGATCGTCAGTTCACCTTCCTGGATCGCGTCCATCGGCAGCTCGAGGGTTCGCGGTCCGACTCCGACGATGACGAGCGAGGCCTCGTACCGAAGCGATGTCAGTGCGGCAGTGAGCCCGTTGGGTGAGCCTGAGCATTCGAAGGCGACGTCGACGCGTCGGCCACCTGCTGCCCACTCGTCCGGAGTTGCGATCCGGATCGGGTCGTGGGCATGCGCAAGACGGTCCCTGTTCGGGTCGACGAGCCAGACCGAGGCTGCACCGCGTCGGTGTGCAAGCTGCGCGACGAGGTGACCGATGGGTCCGGCGCCACTGACGAGGACATGCTGTGCTGGACCGATCGGTGCCCTGCCTACAGCGTGCACAGCAACCGAGAGTGGTTCGATCATGGCTGCCGCCGCGTCACTGACGGGAGCGGGCACCGGGTAGGCACTTCCGGCTGGAACGGTGATGTACTCCTGCATCGCGCCGTCGATAGTGGCGGCACCCACGAACCGGATCCGCTCGCAGTGGTTGTACGCATCGACCGTGCAGGCCTGGCACGATCCGCAGGGAGTGCCCGGCTCTACGGCGACTCGTTCGCCGATCCGACTGGTCGGTACACCCGTGCCCACCCCGATGATCCGACCGGAGAACTCGTGGCCGAGAACAGTCGGTCCCGCCACGACGGCGCTCCCGGAGCGTCCTTCCTCATAGAAGTGCAGGTCGGATCCGCAGACGCCGACCACCATCACCTGGAGCAACACCTCGGACGCACCCACTGCGGGCCGGGTGCGGTCCTCGATGCGTAGGTCGCCGATCCCGTGTAGGACTGCAGCTCGCATCGTTACTGGAGGGGTGCTCACGCCGTGACGTCTCCGGCGGCGACCCGGGTGACCAGACTGCCTTCGAAAGGTACCCGGGCGAATAGCGTCGCCTGCAACGCGTGGTAGAGGTCGGGCTTACCGTCCCAAGCATCGCTGCTAGGTTGGTTCTCACCGTCGAGCTGGTGGATCCAACTGCGATTCTCAGCATCGATCACGTGGGCGTCGGCGAACTCCCAGAATCGGCGGTACCAACGGTCGTACTCGGGATCGCCGGTGTGCGCCCGCAGCGCTACCGCGGCCCCGATCGCCTCGGCGATCACCCAGTGGTACCTGTCCGCATCCCAGATGCGCCCGTCCCAGTCGGTGCTGAAGGCGAAGCCTCCTCGCTCCTCATCCCAGCCCTCCTGGAGTGCGCGGGCGAAGAGAGTGGTGGCGGCGTCCGGTGCCCATGAGGTGCGCGCCGGGTCCAGTCCGTGCAGCTGCAGCAGCAGACGCGACCACTCCAGCCAGTGCCCGATCGTTGATCCGTACGGTCGGAACAGCTCTGCGTCCGGGCCCTTGCCGTAGTCCAGGTCCGGGTGCCACCTCTCGTCATAGTGCTCGGGCAGCCGCCACCCGTTTCCTGCCGCCAGGCGATGGATCAGCCGTTCGGCTACGCTCTGCGCTCGGTCCAGGAAGACCGGCTCACCCGAGACCTCCCAGGCGAGCATCATCGCTTCCACCAGGTGCATGTTGGCGTTTTGACCACGGTAGGCCTCGAGGTCGGTGAACGTGGCGTCCCAGGTATCGACGAACAGACCGTCGGCCTCGTTCCAGAATTTGCTGTCGAGCAGTGCCGTGACCTCAGTCCACAGGTCGTGAGTGTCATACCCTGCCGCTCGACCGGCCGCCGCTGCCAGCATCACGAACGCGTGTCCGTAGGCCTGCTTGCTGTCGTCGGTCGGGCGGCCGTCGGCGTCAACGGCCCAGAACCATCCACCGTTCGCGGTGTCGTGCAGCGGTCCTTCGCGGAGGTAGTCGAGGCCCGCTTGAGCCCGCGGCGCACAGCCAGGGATGCCGAGCAGGTCGCCGAGCAGGAACGCGTAGGTCATCCGGGCATTGATCCAGAGCTGCTTGCCCTCGGACGCTACCGGTTCGCCCTTGCCGTCGACCCAGAAGAAGCCACCGTGCTCGGTGTCCGGGCAACCGCGGGCGTAGAAGGTCAGCAGCGCGTCGGTCTGCGCCGCGAGCCATCGGGAGTGCTGTCCGTTGCCGATCCAGCCAGGGTGCATCGTGAGACCTCACAGTTCTCTCGTCAGTGGATGTGTCTTCGCTCGCCGTCACCAGGCCGGCATGACCGGTCGCCAACCTGGCCGCCGCTCATCCGGACCGGCGGTGCTGTCGGCGGCGACGTACACGTTCGCGTAGCTGCCTTCATCGTGAAGTCGCCGGTAGCGCGTGACCTTCTCCGGGTCGAGCTCCACGCCCCAGCCGGGCCCCTCAGGCGGTGTGACGATCCCGTTGCTGGGTAGCAGCATGTCGCCGGCGATGATGTCGTCAGTAGCGTGGTGGTAGTGCGCGTCCGCCGCCAGGGTGAGGTTGGGGATGGTCACGCCGGTGTGGGCCATGACGGCCATGCCGATACCGAGTTCGATACTGCTGTGCATGCCCATGCTGATACCGAGGGTGTGGCACATCTGGGCCAACGTGCGGGTACGTGTGGGGCCACCCCAGTACCAGGGGTCGGACAGGACCACGTCGATGGCGCCACGGCGCACCGCGGGAACCAGTTGGGGGAAGTCCACCACGCACATGTTGGTGGCTAGCGGCAGGTTGGTGCGCGAGCGCACGGTCGCCATACCTTCGATGCCGGGCGCCGGGTCTTCGTAATACTCCAGACCCGCCGCCTCGAACCGTGGGGCATACCGGGTCGCCGTGGCGGGCACCCATGCGGCGTTGGGATCGAACCGGAGCTTGGTGTCCTCCGGCAGGTCTTCCCGGAGCCGTTCGATGGTACGAACCTCCATCTCCGGATCCAGCACGCCACCCTTGAGCTTCACCGTGCCGAACCCGAACCGGTCGACCAGACTCTGCGCGTGGTCGCTCATCTCCTCCGGTGTGCCGACATCGGGCTGCCCCCCGCTGGCGTAGCGGTAGAAGAGGTAGGCCGCGACGGTCATGCCGTCGCGCACCTTGCCACCAAGGATGCGGTACGCCGGCTCGCCGAGCGCTTTGCCCATGATGTCTACGCAGGCGATCTCCACAGCCGCCGCGACGAGCGGGTCCTGGCTCCAGTAGAACCGTCCACTGACACGTTGCCGGATCACCTCGAGGTCGAAAGGGTTGAGACCGATGGCTGCCCCACCGGAACTCATCACCTGCTCCGGGGAGGCCGCCGTCTCAGCGAGTCCGACGATGCCCTCGTCGGTGTGCAGCTCGACGATGGTGCGGGTGAATGCCAGGTGAACTCCGTAGGAGTGCCTGATCGGCGCCTCGATCGGCACGGTGACGGCGTAGGCATCGATGCGAGAGATTTTCACGTTGGTCCTCTTCTGCAGCGCGAGGGGTGGTTGGAGGCTGGTCAGCCTCAGAGGTCTGGTCCGCCGAAGGATGCGAGCAGTCCGCCGTCGACGAGGTAGTTGGCTCCCGTCACGAAGGAGGCACGTGGACTGAGCAGGAAGTCGACCAGTTCGGCGACCTCGGCCGGCGTACCGACCCGGCGGAGTGCGTGCATGTTGCCCCAGCGGGCCAGCTGTCCCTGGGGGTCCTGCGGATTGAGGCTGGCGGCGTTCGCTACCACGAGGTCGGTACCGATAGTGCCCGGAGATACGGCGTTGACGCGGATCCCGTCATCGGCGTGGTCGAGGGCCATCGCGCGGGTGAGCGCAATAACCCCACCCTTGGCTGCGGCGTAGGCAGCGACATTCTTCTGCGTCGCCAACCCTTGCGCCGATGCCATGTTCACGATCGAGCCACCACCGCCGTCGGCCATCACCGGGATGGCGAACCGGCTCATTCGCGCGTGCGCGTTGAGGTTCACATCGATGATCAGGTCCCAGGTATCGGAGTCCATCGTGACCACGGATCCGTGCCGCTCGACCCCGGCGTTGTTCACCAGTCCGATCAGCTGGCCGAGCGATGCGGCAGTCTCGACCGCTTGCTCACAGTCCGCGGACGTGCGAACGTCGCCACGAACGGGGACGATGCGGTCCGCTTCTGGGGTGGGTTCACGGTCGAAGGCGACCACGGTGTGGCCAAGACTCGCCTGGTGCAGCGCAATGCTGTGACCGATTCCGCTCGCGGCGCCGGTGACGATCACCACGGTGGCTTCTGGAGATGCTGTATTCATCGATGTTCAGTTTCCTTCCGGATCGACGAGAGCAGGACGGCGATCAGCACGATCGCCCCGCTGGCGATGTCCTGGACGTAGGCGTTCACACCGAGGAGTACCAGACCATTGCTCAGAACGGTCACGAAGAGCACACCGAGCAGGGTGCCGAGCATCGTGCCCCGGCCGCCGGCGAGGCTCGCTCCCCCAATGATCACGGCCGCGATGACGTCGAACTCCAGCCCGGTACCGATGCCTGGGTTTCCTGACGAGAGCCGAGCAGAGAGCAGCACGCCGACCAGCGCGGCCAACAGTCCGGTCATCGTGAACACCACGATCCGCACGCGGGCGACACTGATTCCCGAGAGTCGGGCTGCTTCAGCATTACCACCGACCGCGTAGACCGACCTGCCGAACGCCGTCTTCCTGCTGATGAACAAGAACACCAGGAACAGCAAGAAGAGAATAAGGGCGGGCACGGGGATACCGAAGAAGAACCCGGCACCGAAGTAGTTGAAAGTCGCGGACGAAATCGAGTTGGGGAAGGCGTTCGTGATGAACAGGGCCAACCCTTTCAACCCCAGATAGAGCGCAAGGGTGACGATGAAGGAGGGCACGTTCAACAGGGACCGGAAGATCCCGGCAAAGACACCGATCAAGGTGCCAACGACGAGAACGATGAGGACCGCCGGGAGGATCGGCACGCCTTGTTTGGCGACCAGAACCCCAAGGAGTGCCGAGCTGAGTGCCACGTTCGAGCCGACGCTGATATCGATCTCACCAGAGATGATGACCAGCGTCATCCCCCAGGCGATGATGCCGACGAAGGCGGCTTCACGCACGATGTTCAGCACGTTACCCAGGGTCATGAAGTTCGGGGCGACAGCAGTCAGGATCAGCAGCAGCACGATCAGTGCAACCAGCAGCGTTCCCTCGGTGCGCAACCAGCGGAACATGGTCATGAGCCGGTTGGGGTTCGCCGCAGGGGCCGGTCCTGCTGGTGTGAGGACGGTGTCGTTCGTCATGCAGCGTTCACTTCCTTCATCGAGAGCGCGAGGACTTCCTGGGCCGTGGTGTCTTCGATCTGCCGCTCGGCCACGATGCGGCCCGCGCGAACGATGAGCACGCGCTGGCAGACGAGGAACACTTCTTCCACCTCGGAGGAGACGAACACCACAGCGGCACCGGCCCGGGCACGAGCCGTGATCGCGTCATAGGTCTGTGACTTGGCATGGACGTCGACGCCGCGGGTGGGCTCGTCCATGAGCAGGATGTCGGCCCCGCGGTTGATCCACTTGCCGATCACGATCTTCTGTTGGTTCCCTCCAGAGAGCCGGCCGGCAAGCGTGGCGGCCGATGGCGTGCTGATCCCCTGCTGAGCGATCGAATGTCGCGCCATCTCGGCCTGCTTCCCTCGGGAGAGGGTGCCGAATCGGCTACGGATGAGGTCGTAGCAGGTCATCACCAGGTTCTCAGTCACCGAAAGGCCGAGAACGAGGCCTTGGCCTTTGCGATCCTCGGGGGTGAACCCCACACCGGCACCGATCATCGACCGTGGAGTGCGGTGTGACATGGCTTTGCCATGGACGCTCACGGAGCCCTCGGCGGGGTCCAGGCCGAAGATCGCTCGCAGGATCTCGGTGCGACCGGCACCCATCAGTCCGACGATGCCGACCACCTCGCCAGCGCGAACGGAGAAAGTAGCGTTCTCGATCACACCCGGGCGAGACAGACCGTCGACCTCGAGCACCTTCGGTCCCAGACTGACCTCAGCCGCTTCTGGCCTGCTCGCCACCTCCGCACCGAGCATCAGTTCAGCGATCCGGCCAGTGCCCATCGAGTCGATCCCATCGGTCGCTACCTCCCGACCGTCCCGCATCACCGTCACCGTGTCGGCGACACGCGGAATCTCGTCCATGCGGTGCGAAACGTAGACGATCGCGACCCCGCCTGTCGCCAGGCGGCGTACCGTGCCAAGCAACTGATTCGCCTCATGGGCGGCCAAGGAGCTCGTCGGTTCGTCGAGAATGAGGACCTTGGGGTCGGACAACAGCGCTTTGGCGATCTCCACCAACTGCTGTTTCGCTGGCGAGAGACTACTCACCTTGAGCCCGAGAGGGATCTCCTCGCCCAGTTTCTCCAGCGCACGCTGGGCGCGGGCTCGCATCGCCTTGACGCTCACCACGCTCAACGGCCCGAACGACCGCATCGGCCATTGGCCGAGGGTGATGTTCTCGGCCACACTCAGCCCGGGCACCAGACTCAGTTCCTGGTGGACGATGGCCACCCCGGCGTCACTTCCTTCGCCAGGATTCTGCGGGTGGTAATCCGCGCCTTCAAGCCGAAGAGCACCCGCCGTGGGTTGCACGACACCACCGAGAATCTTCACCAGGGTGGACTTGCCTGCGCCGTTGACGCCCATCAAGGCACGCACTTCACCACGACGCAGGGTGAGATTCATCTGTTTGAGCACGTTCCCGCTGCCGTAGTCCTTGACAAGATCCATGACCTCGAGCAGCGGAGTTGGATCTGGAGGTGACTCCATGCTTCTTCTCCCGGGTGGCGTCGACGTCCTGCTGGTCAGCTCTGCTCTTCGAGGTAGGCGTCGAGGGCCTCAGGCTCGTCGGCGCTGTAGAGCACGCCTGGAATCTCCACGCTGAACGGCGAGATCTCCTCGCCGTTGATGGCACTACGGATGTACTCCACCGCGAGCTCACCGGTCTCGGCACTGTTCTGCCCGGTCACCGCCTGCAGGGTGCCGTCCTTGATGGAGTTCACGATGCTCGGGCTGACGTCCGTGCCGAAGAGGGCCAGGTCATCACGTCCGGCTGCCTGCACAGCGGCGACCATGCCTTCGGTCGCGCTCTGGCTGGAAGCCCACATCACGTTGATGTCCTGGTTCGCGGTCAGCATGTCGGTGGCGATCCCGGTCGCTTCATCCGCAGCGAGCGCCTCCTGGTCGTTCACAATCTCAACGGTGATGCCGGCCTCCTCGAGCGCCGCCAGGAAGCCCTCCTGGCGGGCCTGGCACGCTTCGAACCGGTTGCAGTTCAGCATGGCCAACACCGCAGTCGATTCGCCGTCCTCCTCGAGCGCGGCCGCGGCATACTCACCGGTCTGCGCGCCGAGGTCGTACTGATCGGACTCGATGAAGGCCTCGGCAACGTCCTCACTCGCATCGCCCAAGCACGTGTTGTAGCAAATGATCGGGATGCCGGCATCGGCAGCGGCCTGCACGCTCGCCAGGCTGCCCTCCGGTGAGAGCGGGGAGGTCACGATGCCGTCAACCTGCGCGGAGATCAGGTTCTGGAAACCGGTGGCCTCCGTAGACGCATCAGTCTGCGTGTTCACCAGGGTCATCGAGCCGCCGTCGGCTTCGACGGTGGAGGCCACGACATCGGCGATTGATTGGAAGTACACATCGGCCTGGTGGATGGTGACGCCGATCTGCAGCGCTGTGGTCTCCCCTCCGGTCTCCTCTCCGGCTGTGGGGTCGGAAGTGGCTCCCGAGCAGGCTGCTGCCAACAGTGTCACGGCGGTGGCCGTGGACAGGGCAGCGAGAAAAGTGCTTCGGCGACGTCGCACGATGGCTCCAATCGATTGTCGATGATCGCCTAACGAGTATCGACCGCTGGTAACGTAGTTGTCAATCAACCGAAGGGACAGCCCGTGGCTATGGATCCGATGAGAGTCGAGACGACACTCCTCTCCGACCAGGTGTATGCCCAGCTGCGCCAACGGATACTCGCGGGTGAGTTCGCGCCCGGCGAGCGCCTGGTGGAATCCGAGCTGGCGCGACGGATGGGCATCAGTCAGGCGCCGGTCCGCGATGGTCTACGGAAACTGACCGAATCCGGGCTGACGCGATACGAGCCGCGTCGAGGCACATTCGTGGAGGGCATCTCGGCCAAAGATGCAGCCGACGCCTACCACGTGCGCGTGGCACTGGAGCCACTGGCGGCGCGGGAGCTCCTCAGCTGCGCAGATGATGCGGTGCTCGGTGAGTTGCAGGAGATCGCAGACGCGATGCTGCAGGCCGCCCAGGAAGGTGACCTCGCCCGGGTGTTGGAGCAGGACATCGCGTTCCACCGAATCGTCTGGTGGCGGTCACAGAACGAGCTATTGCCGAAGGTTTGGCCGATGGTCGAAAAGATCTGGCCGCTCCTCGAGGCTCGCGTACGCAACTCCGCGGACAAGAGCAAACCGCTCTACTACAGCGATCTAGAAGAAGTGGCACTGACCCATCAGCCATTGGTAGACGCGCTCAAGGACAAGAACCCGGCCACTCCGGACCTGTTCCTCGACCATGTCACCCAGGTGTGGTCCAAGGTGGAGAATCTGGGCCAGTGAACCACCTCGGACACGTCAACCCAAACAGATGCCTGAATCTCGACGTACGCGGCGTTCCCCACGATCCGGTGATCGCAGTGAGCCCGAGGGGTCACCGGCCTTAGAGCCAGTTATCCGACGGGATCGGCGATTCGCTCCAGCACAGTGACGGCAGCTCCGGCCGCATCCTCGTCACCGATTCGTCTCCCGACCGCTGCTGCCTGATACCGGTAGCTGGGCTCGTTGACCAACTTCCTGAGTCGGCTCGCCAGACCTGTGGCGATCCGCTTCGATGGCAGGGGCTCCGGACCTGCACCTAGGGCGTGCACTCGCTTACCCCAGAAGGGCTGATCCCCGAGGAACGGACAGATCAGAGTAGGGCGCCCAGCCCTCAGCCCCGCCGCTGTGGTCCCGGCTCCGCCGTGGTGCACCACAGCAGCCACGTGATCAAAAAGCCAGTCGTGCGGCACAGCGTCGAGCATCAGAATGTCGTCGGTCGGAGCGTCCGGTGCGGTGAGTCCGCCCCACCCGGTCGCGACGACTCCACGGACTCCGGCCGATGTCAGCGCCGACAGCACAGCGTCGCTCCGCTCCTCCGCCCCTTTCCCGAAGCCCATCGATCCGAAGCCGATGTAGATCGGCGGAGGCCCTGCCTCCAGGAAGTCGGCCAACCGCCGATCGGGCTGCCAACGGTCCTCAGCTTGCGGAGAGAGATAGCCGGTGACATGGGCCGAGGAGGGATAGTCAGCCGGCACCGGGACCACGTGCCGGCTGAACGGGTACAGCACGTGCACCGGATCACCGCCCGGTCCGCGTAGCGGGTCGGCCAGCCGCCTCGCCCTGGACAAGCCGAGGTCACGTCGCAGGTCGTTGATCATCCCTCCGTACATCACGGTCGCCGCACGGGTGAACCCGTACGAACCGCGGTTGCCCAGGCCGCCAAGCGACCGGGCGAGGAAGGGGACCGGAAATGCTCGGGTCGGTGTATAGAACGGCAGGGGGATCGAGAGTACACCGGGCACCTCGAGCGCCTCGGCCAGGTGCGGGCCGGCCAGACACTTCGGGTGATACACCACGACATCGGGGCGCACCGCCTCAGCAGCCGACCGCTGGTCGCCCATATGCTCCACCATCGCCGAGCGCATCGAGCCAAGAGCACGCAGACTGTCCATGGCACCAGAGACTTCCGGCATCACCGTCCGGATCGTCTTGAGCATGCGCGAACCCGCCGGGAAGAAGCGCAATCCCGCTTGCTCGGCCATACCCCGGAATCCCTCCGGGATGGCCAGAGTCGGCGTGTGCCCCCGGTCGAGCAGCGCCCGTCCCAGCGCCACGTACGGCTGGATGTCACCACGAGTACCGAACGCCATGATCAGAACACGCACAAGGGCCCCACCCTCAGCCGGGGCGACGCCCCGACCACATATCGTTACCTGCTGGACTTGCCGCTACGAGGCTAGGACCCCAGCGATCCGGGGGACAACGTCTTTGCCGGCTGTCGCGATGCTCCACTCACGCTCTGAGGAAGTGGTGCT
The DNA here is from genome assembly GCF_008000995.1 of Ruania zhangjianzhongii. NCBI lineage: Bacteria > Bacillati > Actinomycetota > Actinomycetes > Micrococcales > Ruaniaceae > Ruania > Ruania zhangjianzhongii. The sequence continues at coordinate 676,871 of NZ_CP042828.1, read as the reverse complement.
CGTAGCGCCCGCTCGTCAGTGGTGCGACAGTAGCCCTTCAGCGTTCGAGCGCTGCGTGACGATTCGTGATGACAGCTCAACGAGTCACTGCCAGTGAATCTGATATTCTGATTCTATGCGTGAGATCACCGCTTCAGAAGCTTCCCGCAGCTTCTCGGCCGTGCTGGACTCCGCTGAGCACGGCGAAACCATCGTCGTCACCCGCGCAGGAAAGCGTGTGGCCACAATCGCGCCGGCGCCGGCGGCCAACGGCGCCGCGCTTCGTGAGGTATTCACTCGCTGGCACGGGAACCCTGCCCTCGATGACACGCTCGCCACCCGAGTGGCGGCCGCCCGCGAGGCCGCCTCGGCCGATCTGGACTCTGATCCGTGGCACGACTGATCCTGGACACCGGCGTGATCATTGCGGGGGTACGTGGACAGCTTGATGTCACCGCACTCGCCGACACGGACGACGTGGCGCTGCCGGCCCTTGCCGTGGCGGAGTATCTTGCCGGCACCCTGCTCGATGCCGACCGCGCTCGTTCCGTCGCCCAGCGCGCGTTCCTCGACGAGGTGCTGCAGGTGCTCCCGGTGCACGACTATGACCAGGACGTCGTGACCCACCACGCCACGCTGCTCGCCCATGTTCAGCAGACCGGCCGCAAGCGGGGAGCGCACGACCTGATCATCGCCGCCACTGCATGCGCCACGAACCGGATCGTGGTCACCACCGACGAACGCGCGCAATTCGCCGAACTTCCGGGCGTCAGCGCCCGCCTGGTCAGCACGTAGTCGTTCGGCCACCGGCTCCTGACACCCCAGCCAGGGAACCCAGCAGCTGCCCGTCCCGCAGCCGGTAGCGCCGGTGCACCTGGTCCAGCCCTTCCAGCCGGTGACTGAAGATCACCAGCATCTGCCCGCGAGCGCCGGCCCGGGCCAGCAGCACGGAGAGCAGTCGCTGCGCGGTCTCGGCATCGAGCCCTTCCGTAGGCTCATCCAGGATGAGCACCTCTGGCTGACGCAGCAGAGCGCGAGCCAGCACCAGGCGCCGGCGCTCGCCGCCGGAGAGCACCCGCCCGCCAGAGTCCAGCCAGGTATCCAGGCCCGCGCTCAGCCCGCGCAGCCAGGGCCCGAGCTGTGCGGCGGTCAGGGCCGCTTCGAGGTCTCGGTCGCTGGCCTGCGGGTGGGCGAGGAGCAGGTTCTGGCGCACGGTGCTGGCGAAGACGTGGTCCAGGTCGCCGGCCAAGCCCACCGATTCTCGCCACTGCTGGCCCGGTACCGCATCGATCGGTCGACCATGCAGGGTGATCTGGCCCGCCCGGACTGGCAGCAGACCAGTGATCGCGGCAGCCAGCGTGGACTTTCCGGAGCCGGACTCACCCTCGATGAGCACCGCCTCGCCCGGCTGGACCTGCAGGCTCAGCCCCCGTACCGGGGCGACCTCGCCCCAGGCGGCGACCACCTCATCGAGGACCAGTCCGGACCGGTCCGGTGCGGGATCGGGAATTGCTGGGCGGTGCTCGGTACCGGCTCCCACGGAGGCGGGCCCAGCAGGCGGCGTCGCGCGAAGATCCTCGAGGCGGTGGCGGGCGCGCCGGCCCGCAGCGGCTTCGCGCACTGCCGGCAGGATGGCCTGCACCGGTTCACTGACCACCAGCGCGCCGAGCACCAGGATGCCGGCCAGCTCGGCGCTCAGGGTCCCAGCACTCCACGCGACCGCCGCGAGCACACTGGCCCCGAGCACCAACAACCCGGTGCCGATCTCGCCGGCGGCGCTGCTCCAGCCGTCGGTCCGGGCCGCGGCCGCCTCGGTCTGCTCCAGCCGGCCCCCGCGCTGGTCCAGCACCGCCCGCAGCTGCCGGCCGCGTGGCCCGGCGAGCTCGTCTGCGCTCTCCACGGCCCCGACCAGTCCGTCGTGCAGCTCGCTCTGCGCCTGGTCACGAGCTGCGGCGCTGCGCGCATCGGCGCGCACTGCCCAACCGGGCACCAGCACCCCGGCCAGGGCGAGTGCCGCCAGCAACGGCACCAGGGCCACCGGCGCCAGCCACGCCAGCCAGCCAGCTACCACCGCCAGGGTGAGGACGGCCGCAGCCAGCGGCACCGCACCGGCCACCACACCGGACAGGCGTTGGTCGACATCCTGCAGCACGCGCCCAAGCAGCCGGCCGCGCCGTTCGGTCAATCGGCCGGGCACCCGCGGCACAAGGTCGGCCACGACCTGGGAACGCCATGCTGCCAACAGCGACAGACCGCCGTCGTGCGCGGCAAGACGCTGGGCGTAGCCCAGCAGCGGCCGGGTGAGGGCGAAGGCGCGCACGGCGACCACGGCGATCGAGAGGGTGAGGATCGGCGGCTGGGACTCGGCCCGGACGATCAGCCAGCTGGCCGCCACGGTCAGCCCGATGCCGGAGAGCATCGAGGCGGCCCCGGCCGCCGCCGCGAGAAGGAACCGGGTGCGCGGCGTGAGCCCCGACCACCACCGGCGGGTACGGGCCAGCAGTTGCGGTCGGCTGCGCGAGCGCACTTGATCATCGGGGGCGGGGCGGCCCCGGTTCACTGCTGCGCCAGCCGGGTAAGCGCCGCCGGGACCGGCAGGCCCTAGTGCACCCTCAGAGGGACCCGTCGGAGACTGCGCAGCGATATCGATGGTGCGGTCGGCCACGGTGAGCAGCTGGCTGCGGTGGGCGGCGGCGAGGACGGTGATCCCTTGGTCAGCCAGCTCGCGCAGGAAGGACACCACTGCCGCCTCGGTGTCGGCGTCGAGGTGCGCGGTGGGTTCGTCGAGCAGCAGCACCGGGGTGCTGGGCGCATCCGGCCCAGTGGCGGCCAGGATGGCGCGGGCGAGCGCGAGCCGGTGCCGTTGCCCGGCCGACAGTCCGGCGCCGTCGTCGCCCAACGGTGTGGCCAAGCCCTGCACGAGGGACTCGATCGGCAGACCCAGTCCCGCCAGCACCCGCTCCGCGTCGCCTTCTCGGCCTGGTTCGACGGCGAGCGCCTCACCCGCCGTACGGGCGAGCGGCAGCGCTGGGCGCTGCGGGACGTACTGGGCGTCCGGCGCCCAGGCGTCACCGGAGTCAGCGAGCTGGGCGCCGGCGAGCACCCGCAACAACGTGGTCTTGCCGGTGCCGGAGGGGCCGGACAGCACCACCAGCTCCCCAGGGCTGATCTCGAGATCGGGTAACGACAACCGGGTACTCCGGCCTGGATACCTCACCTGCAGACCGCGGGCACCAACCGGCGCGGCCGGCTGGCCGGCAGACTCCGGTTCGGCCGCGTGGCCGGCGAATGCCTCCAGCTGATCCATCACGGCGCTGGCCTGGGCGGACTCGTGGAACTGCGCGCCGGCCTCGCGCAACGGCCGGTAGGCCTCGGGCGCGAGCAGGATCACCGCCAGCGCCGGCCAGAGCAGCATCTCTCCCCCGGCCAGTCGCACCCCGGCACCCACTGCCACCAGGCCCACGGAGAGGGTGGCGACCAGGTCCAGTGCCGTGGAGGACAGGAACGCCACCGACAGCACCCGGGTGGTGGACCGGGCGTACTGGCTGGAGCTCTCCCGCACCCCCTCCACCTGCCGCTCGGCGCGGTCGACCAGCTTCAGGGTGGCCAGACCGCGGACCACGTCCAGGAAGTGCCCGGCCAGGTTCCCGCCCCGGTCGTACTGCGCCTTCGCCCGGCGCTGGGTGGCCCAGCCGACGAGTGCGCCGAAGACGGGCACCAGCGGCAGGGTCAGCGCTACCACCAGCATCGAGGACAGATCCAGCCATGCCATCAGCACCAGGACGGACGGCGGCAGCACCACCGCCACCACCAGGCTCGGCAGGTAGGCGGAGAACCACGGGCGGAGCGGGTCCAGCCCGGTGGCGAGCAGGCCGGCCACGTCGACCGGCTCCGGTCGGGCACCGCGGCTGGCCACCCAGGCCGGCCCCTGCCGCGCCACGGTGTTCAGCGCCTCCGTCCGGGCAGTGGTGATGACGCTGGTGGCGATCCGGTGCGCGGCCAGCGGCCGCAGCCGCAGCACGAGGGCCCGCACCAGCAGTGCCCCACCGAGGGCGAGCAGTGCAGTCGGCCAGGGGCCGCCATGCAGGATCAGCACGACGGCGTAGGCGCCTGCCAAGGCGGTCGCCACCATGGTCAGGGCGTACGTCACCGACAGGGTGATCAGCCAGACCAGCTGCCCGCGGTGCCGGGCCGCCAGCCGGAGCAGGCGCAGGTCGACGGGGCCTTTGCCGGCTCGGTCGGCTGCCGAGCCAGTCATGTCGGCACCGGTTCACTGGCCACCCGCTTGCGGAACACCCAGTAGGCGAAGGCCTGATAGGCGATCACCCCGGGCAACACCACGATTCCGGCGATGCTGATCGTGCGCAGCGCCATCGGGCTGGCGGCGGCGCCTGCGAGCGTGACCGACCACGCCGGGTCCAGGCTGCTGGCCAGCAGCACCGGGAAGTCCGCCACCAGGATCGCCACGGTCACCGCTGCCATCACCAGGGCGGTCACCGCGAACGCCAGCGCCTCCCGGCCGGCCCGGGCCAGCACCGCGACGCCCGCCAGGGCAACGATCACCAGCGCGAGGCCGCCGATCGACAGCGGCCCGAACAGCGCCGCCACGCCCGCCAGCACGATCAGCACTGCTGCCAGCACCGGGGCCACGGCCCGGGCACGGTCGCGCACCGGTCCGGTGGTGCGCAGGCCCAGGTAGGTCGACCCCAGCAGCCCGGCCAGCAGCACCCCGGTGACGGCACCGAGCAGCGCGGCCGGACTGCCCAGCCCGGCCAAGGACCGGGCGAGCGCTCCCCCGCTGGCCGCAACCTCGCCGTCAGCCCCGAGCGGCAGCCCACCGGCGAAGGCGCCGAAGACCGCCCCGAACAGCGCCGCAGCGGCGAGTGAGCTGCCCGCCAGGGCGAGGTCACAACGGCGCCGCCATCCGCCGTCGTCCTTCTTCCCCCGAAACTCCAGGGCGATCCCGCGCACCGCCAGGGCAAGCAGGATCAGCACGAACGGTAGATACAAGCCAGAGAGCAGGGCGGCGTACCAGTCTGGGAAGGCCGCGAACATCACCCCGATCGCTGCCACCAGCCAGACCTCATTACCGTCCCACACCGGGCCGATGGTGCGCACTGCCGCCCCACGCTGGTCGCTGCCCCGGCCGAGGATCGGCGCCAGCATCCCGACGCCGAAGTCGAACCCCTCCAGGACGAAGAACAGCACCCAGCACAAGGCGATCAGGGCGAACCAGACGGTGGCGAGGTCCATCGCAGACTCCTTACTAGTAGGACGGTGCGCTGGTGGCGTGATCGCGGCTGTCGGATGCCGGCGCGTCCGGGTCCGGGCTCAGGTCCTGGCGGGCGAGGTGGAGTATCAGCCGGGTCCAGATCACGGCGAGGATCCCGTAAAGCACCGTGAAGGCGAGCAGGGAGGCGAGCACTTCCGCCTCGGTCAGACCTGGTGAGACGCCGTCGGCGGTGAAGAACAGGCCGAAGGCCAACCAGGGTTGTCGGGCGGTCTCGGTGAAGATCCAGCCGAAGGTGTTGGCGGCCAGTGGCAGCAGCGGGAGCACGGGAAGGCTGGCCAGCAGCAGCCGACCCACCCGGCCGGAGCGGTCCAACGGCCGCATCTTGCGGGTGCGCCACAGCACCAGTGCAGCGATCGCGGCGACGAGCATGCCGGCCCCGATCATCAGCCGGAAGCTCCAGTAGGCCACCGGTATCCACGGGACGTAGTTGCCGGGGCCGTACAGCTCCACGTACTGCGCCTGCAGGTCGTCGATGCCGAGCACCGTGGCGGTCGGGTCACCGATGGCCAGGATGGACAGCAGGTAGGGGATGTCCAGGCTGAAGAAGGGCTCACCGCCATCGGCCCCGCCGAGGGCGAAGATGGAGAACGGGGCGCCGGACTCGGTGCGGTAGAGGGCTTCGGCTGCAGCCATCTTCATCGGCTGCACCTGGGTGATCACCTTGCCGAGGTGATCACCGGTGATCGCTACCGCCACCCCGGCAACGAGACTGACCCAGGCGCCGAGCCGGGCCAGCAGCCGCCAGGAGTGATGGTCGCGGTGGGTGAGTGCGCCCGGGGAGCGCCAGGCCCGCCAGGCCCCGATCGTCAGCAGCAGCGCACCACCGGTCATCGCCGCTCCGGCGATAGTGTGCGGGAAGGCGGCGAGATTCACCGGGTTGAGCAGGAGGTCGCTGAAGTTCTCCAACCGGGCCCGCCCGGTCTCCGGATCGATGTCATAGGCCACCGGGTTCTGCATGAAGGAGTTGGCGGCCAAGATCACGAAGGCCGAGATCACCGTCCCGATCGAGACGATCCAGATCGTGGCCAGGTGGAGTCGTGGGCTCAGCCGGTCCCAGCCGAAGAACCACAGGCCGAGGAAGGTGGCCTCGAGGAAAAACGCCAGCATCCCCTCGATCGCCAGCGTGGGTCCGAACACGTCCCCGTAGAAGCGGGCGAACTCGCTCCAGGACAGGCCGAACTGGAACTCCTGGACCAGTCCGGTGACGATCCCGACGGCGAAGGTCGCCATCAGCAGCTTGCCCACCAGCATCGTCAAATCCCGGTAGCGCTGCTTGCCGGTGCGCCGCCAGGCGGTCTGCAACCCGGCGGTCAGGGCCGCCAGGGCGATCGACATCGGCACGAAGAAGTAGTGGTAGATCGTCACCACGGCGAACTGCAGCCGGGACAGATCGAGGGTGTCCATCGCCTGCTTCCTCCTCTGACGCCTGTCGGTGACGCCTCGGCAACTATTACACATCGTAGTACTTGTTGTGTAGTACTTTTCCCGTAGTACTACCTGTTGGCGTAGTACCCTGGCGTCATGGCGATGGGTGAGCTGGAGAGCGCGGTGATGGCGCAGCTGTGGGACGCCGGGCGCCCGCAGACCGTGCGTGAGGTCCATGAGACGCTCACGGCGACCCGCCCGCTCGCCTACACCACGGTGATGACCGTGCTGGATCGGCTGGCGAAGAAGGACATGGTCAGCCAGCGGCGCGATGGGCGAGCCTTTCAGTACTCCCCGAGATCTACCCGCGAGCAGCTCACCGCGGAGCTCATGCTCGATGCACTCCAAGACACCACCGACCCGGCGGCCCGGGTGGCCGCCCTGCAGCACTTCGTGGGCCGGGTCAGCCCCGGCGAAGCAGCGGCGATCCGGGCGGCACTGGATGGCACGGACTGACGCTGGAGCGCCGGCCGGCGCGCCCCTGCACCGGGTGGCAGCGCGCGTGGCGGCGGCAACGCCCCGGAGGGCTGGAGCGCGCGGGGCGATCGCAGCACCCGGGGCGACAGCACCCGGGGCGGCGACAGCGCCCGGGTGCGCGGCGGCAACCCGGGGGCGTCATGACCGGCATCGCGCTGGCAGTGCTGGCCGTACTGCTGGCCTGGCCGGCACCGAGCGCGCTGGCCCGATCGGCGTGGGTGGAACGCGCTCCGCGAGCGGGGGTGGTGCTCTGGCAGGCGCTCGCCCTCGCTGCCGTGCTCGCTGCCGTCGGGGCGGCACTGGCCGCCCCGGAAGAAGCGCTACGCGCCTGGACCGGTTCAGTGGAGTTCGGCGCCGGCCTCCTGCTCGCCGCTGGGTTGGCGGCCGTGCTGGCCGGGGTGATCGTGGTCCGCCTGGTCTGGGTGACGATCCGGCTCGGACTGCGCACCCGGCGGCGGCGCGCCCGCCATGCCGAGCTGTTGCACCTGCTCGATACTGCTGATCCTGACGACCTGCGCATGCATGTGCTCACCGGGCCGGTGCCGATGGCCTACTGCATCCCCGGGCGGAGCCAGAAGGTGGTGGTCACCGACGCCGCACTGGCCCTCCTGGACGCTGCCGAGATCGATGCGGTGATCGAGCACGAACGCGCGCACCTGCGCGCACGACACGATCTGGTGCTTGAGGCCTTCACAGCTCTGCACGTCTCGTTCCCTCGGTTCGCGCGCAGCCGCGCGGCCCTCGATGCCGTGCACCGGTTGCTGGAGATGCTTGCCGACGACGCCGCGGCGGCGCGAGTGGATCCCCAGACGCTCAGTTCCGCTCTGGCCAAGCTGGGCAGTACGGCCGAGAGCGACGCCATCCAGGTTCGCCGAGCCCGGCTCCAGGCGGGTCACCCGGCCCACGGACAGCTGGCCGGCGCCGGCGCCTACCTCTCCGCCGTCGCGGTGCTCGCCGTGCCCACTCTGGTGCTGGTGGAGCCGTGGCTCCGGGCGGCGATGGCGGCGATCGGGCGCTGACCAGGTGGGCGGGCAGCGTCACTGCCGCAACCCGAAGTGGGACCCGGCTTGCAGTCCGCTGGTCACGATGGAGCCGGCGAGCGCCACCGGTCACCCGTCCGACCGGAGCAGTGTCAGCACGAGCCCTGCACCGATGCCCCGGCGCCTCGGGCCGTCAACAGCGTGACAGCAAGGCCTCGGCGTTCGAGCGCTGGGTGACGACCGTCGTGATGACGCCGGCGTGCGCCGCTACCCGCAAGCCACCCGCGCGGGCAGAATCAAAAACGACGCCGATGCGCTCCCGGGCGCGCATCAGGACTTCGACGTCGGGTGCGACGACCCGACGCCGAGCTGCACCCTGGACCGTGCGGCCCTGAGCATCGATCGGGATCCCCGCCACCTCCGCCACTGCGCCGGCCGCCGCCGCCTCGTCCCGCACCGCGGGGCTGAGGTGGTCGTGGATGATCGACAGCCCGGGGGCCCATGCGCCGACACCGGTCACGGCAACGTCCAGCCTCGCGAACTCGGCGAACGCCGCGCGCACCTCAGGCAGCGACATGTAGCTGCGCCAGGCTCCCTCGTCCCCCGCGATCATCGGCGCGTAGAAGACCTTCGCGTTTCCGGCAGCGCGACGGGTGAGGATCCGGATGACACCCATCACATTGGCAGCGTCGTCGCGCGGGATCTCACCAGTGAGCTGGAGGAATGTACACCGCGGCAACGCCACCCGGGGAGCTTCATGGATCGCGAGCATCGTGCGAGTCGAGGCGATCCCCACCCGGTCGCCTTCTCTGACGACGTCGCTGAGCGTGGCGATGGCAGCCTCACCGAGGAGAGCCAGGAGCGTGTTCTCGTCTCCTTCGGGATCGTCGATGACCACTGCGCGCCTCAGGTTGCACGCCTCCTCGAGCTCGCGGGCGACGTCGGCGTTCGAGTCACCGGGCACATTGATGGTGATCTCCACGATCCCCGCGCGGTGGGCCGCGTCGAGAAGCCGCGCCACCTTGAACCGACTCAGAAAGAGCTCGTCGGCGATCTCGCTCTTGGTTCGGCCGGCGAAGTAGAAGCGGCGGGCGATGTGCGCCATCAGGGCTAGCTCGCGAACGTCTTCCATCACTCCAGTATCGCTCATCCGAGCAATTTTCGCTCAGATGCTTGAATCGGAGCAGGGGATTGTCTTGACTGGGTCTCGAGCCCGGGCGCTCGGACCCGGCGATCGAACAAGGAGGTTCGTGATGCGAAAGACGTCCACCAAGATGGCCGGCCTCGGAGCCCTGGCCATCGCCGCACCACTGCTGATCACCGCGTGCGGTGCCGGCGGTGGCACGGGTAGCACCACTACCGACGATGCCGCGGACCTCGATGTTTCGGCCGAGGACTTCCTCAGCGCACGAGGTGAGGAACTCGGCGTCGACAGCATCAGTGTGCTGGCACAGAGCTCACCCCAGGCCGACGCGATCCAGCAGATCAGCGGACAGTTCACCGAGCTCACCGGCATCACTGTCGACTGGACCATCCTGGACGAGCAGTCGACGGAGAACCGGGCTGCCGTCGCGCTCGGTTCCGGTGACGGCGGCTTCGATGTGCTGCAGACGCCGTCCGGCTTCATCCCTACCTATGTCGACCGGGGCTGGCTGGAGCCGATCGGTCCGCTGGCCCAGGACACCGAGAGCATCGTTCCCGGCTGGAGTCTTGAAGCGTTCGGTGAGGGGACGACGTCGCTCCTCGCCCGCGACGAAGAGGTCTACGGCGTACCGATGTTCATTGGTACGCAGATGTTCTACTACCGCACCGATGTGTTCGAAGAACACGGCATCGAGGAGGTACCGACAACGTACGACGAGCTCGTCGACGTCGTGCAGGAGATCCACAGCGACGACGTCGCCGGCATTGCGCTGCGCACCGCACCCAGCCCGTCGCAGCTCCTTTTCGTCTGGTCGGCGTGGCTGTACGCCAATGGCGGCTCCTACTACGCCGAGTATGACGACGGCAGCTACTCCGGCTCGGCACTGGATTCTCCCGAGGCGATCGAGTCGCTGACCACCTACACCGATCTGGTCCAGAACTACGCGCCCTCGGGCGCGACCAACTGGAGTGTCGACGACGTCACGCGCGCCTTCGCGACCGGGCGCGTTGCGATCGTCCAGGAGGGTGCGGTCTTCGGCGGCACCTTCGACAACCCCGACTCCTCGCAGGTGGCTGGCGACATCGACGCCTTCACCTTGCCCTCCGGGCCCGCCGGGTCGTTCGTCCCGTACAACACGCACGGCTGGACGATCGCGGCGAACAGCGGTGCGACCGACGCGGCGTGGTTGTTCACCCAGTGGGCCACCCTGGCACAGACGCTGACGGCGGCTACCCAGACCGACGCGAACTTCGGTGCACCGCCGTTGGCCGACGTCTATTCCTCTCCCGAGTACGAGGAGAAGTACGGCTTCAACAACTTCGTCCCTTCCGTCATCGGCACGATGGAGATCGCCAATGACGGCGGGGTCTCCCCCTTCGAGGGCGATCCGAACTATCTGCCCGCGACCACCGACTGGGCAACGGTCGGCCAGCAGATCGCCGAGGAGCTGAGCAAGGCCGTGACTGGCCAGGTCTCGGTCGAAGAAGCGTTGAGTACCGCGGCCACCTACCTCGAGTAACCAGCCGCCGGCCACGCATCGGATCGGTGCGGGGCCGGCGAGCCCGGACAGCACTACCAACGACAGGGAGAGGCGGCTCGCGCTCGTGACCTCGAGGAACCAGGTCGACGGCCGGCTACGAGGCTGGCAATGGGGTTTCACGGCCCCGTTGCTCGCGGTACTCACGGCGACGACGTTGCTTCCGATCGCCTATGCGCTCGCTCTCGCGCTCGGTAGTTCGGACGCCAGCTTGGTACCGCAGAGCCCCTTCGGAACCGGGAACATCCAGGCGGTGCTGGAGAGGGGGGACGTGTGGGCGGCGCTGTGGTTGGCGATCGTGTTCCTGGTGGGGGCCCTCGCGTTGGAGCTTGGCCTCGGCGTGTTCACCGCACTGGTGCTCGACCAGTTCTTGCCGAACCGGAATGCGCTCCGTGTGGTGCTGCTGTGGCCGGCGGTGCTGCCGCCGATCGCCGTGGCGCTGGTGTTCAAGTACATCCTGCAGGGCGATATCGGGATGTTGTCGTACTACCTCGGCCTCGTCGGTATCCACCAGGAGTGGCTGACCCAGCCCAGCTCGGCGATGGCGGTGATCATCGGCATCGACGTCTGGCAGTACACCCCGTTCGTCATCCTGCTCACCCTGGCGGCGCTCAAGAGCGTCCCCGAAGAGGTGCTCGAAGCTGCCCAGCTCGACGGCGCAGGCTGGGTGCGCACCGCCTGGAGCCTGGTGATGCCCATCATCCGCCCAGCCGTGATCGCGATCGCACTCCTACGGTTCATCGACGCGATCCAGGTGTTTCCGACGATCTACGTCCTCACCCGCGGTGGACCTGGATCCAGTACACAGTTGCTCACCTACTACAACTTCCAGGTCTTCTTCGGGCAGTTGCAGTTCGGGCAGGGCGCGGCGATCGCAGTGTTCGTCGTCATCTTCACGCTGGTGTGCGTCACGGTCTTCACCCGCATCCAGCGGCGAGCAGAGAAGGCATGGGCATGACACGGACAAGCCGACCGCACATCGCCTCCCGGGCCGCGGCCTATGTTTACATCACGCTCGTGCTGGTGGCGTTCACGTTGCCCACGCTGTACGCGGTGCTGACGTCGCTCCAGCCGGCGAGTGTCAGCCTCAACCCCGTGCCGCAGTGGATCTTCACCCCGACACTCGACAACTTCGTCTCTCTGTTCGAAGACTCGTCCTTCCTGGGTCCGGTGCTGAACAGCCTCCAGTCGAGCGTCGGCTCAGCCGTACTGGCGCTGGTGATCTGCGCTCCAGCGGCGTACGCCCTCAGCCGCGCGCACGTGTCCTCCTCGGGCGTGCTGGGCATGTGGCTACTGGCCGCGCGGGCGTTGCCGGCGATCGGTCTGGCGATCCCGGCCTATGCGATCTTCACCCGCATCGGCCTCTCCGACACGATCGTGGCACTGCTGCTGGTCTACCTACCGTTCAACGTCGCGCTGGCGACGATCATGCTGAAGGTCTTCATCGACGGCATCCCGCGCGAACTGGACGAGGCAGCAGCCATCGACGGCGCCAGCCCGCTGCGCACCATGCTGCGGATCGTGCTGCCGGTCGCCCGCCCGGGCCTGGCGTCGGTCACGATCATGACGTTCCTGTTCGCCTGGAACAACTTCCTCTTCCCGCTGGTGCTGACCGGTTCGCGGTCGGCCACGATCCCGCTGGTGCTGCAGAAGTTCCTGGGCAGCTACACGTTGCAGTGGAACCAGGTGATGGCCGGAGTGGTGCTGCTGTCCTTGCCGCTCATCGTGCTCGGCGCGATCTTCGGCAAGTACATGGTCGGCGGTCTAGCGGCGGGAAGCGTCAAGTGAACCCACAACCCCTGCACCAGGAGGACCCACCAACGATGAGCGCCCGACCTCACATCCTCGTCATCTGCACCGACCAGCACCGGTTCGACGCTGTCGGTACCCACCCCGGCAGCGTCGCGATCACCCCGAACCTCCTCGAGCTGTCCCGGCGAGGAACGGTCTTCGAGCACTGCTACGCACCGAACCCGGTCTGCTCCCCCACCCGTGCGTCGATGCTCACCGGTGAGTACCCGAGTTCGCACGGGCTGTGGGCGAACGGAGTGACGCTTCCCGATTCCCGCAGCTTGGTCTCGCGCGAGCTCGCCGATGCCGGCTACCGGTGCGGCCTGGTCGGCAAGTTTCACCTCGGGGCGGCGTTCCAGGGCCGCACCGAGGAGCGGCTCGACGACGGCTTCGAGACCTACGAATGGGCGCACGACCCGTTCCACGGCTCCCCCGACAACGCCTACCACCAGTGGCTCCAAGAGCGGCACCCGGACCTGTGGGCGGAGGCGATGGGCGACGTCGTCACCCCCGAGCTGGAAAACTTCACGCACGCGAACACACTGTTCGACGAGATGCCGACGCAGGCGAGCTACACCACCTGGGTCACCGAGCGGACCAGCGCATTTCTCGAGGATGCAGACGACCGGCCGTTCTTCCTGCTCGCGAACTACTTCGCACCACACCATCCGTTCGCCGCCCCACCGGAGTATTTCGAGAAGTACCCACCGGGTTCGGTACCACCACCGGTCGGAGGGGTGGAGAACCTGGCCAGCAAGCCGGCGCGCCAGAGGGATGCCTCGGTAGCCAGCTACCGCGGTCACGGGCCGTCGTTCCAGGACTTCACTTCGGAGCAGATCGACGAGATCCGTCGGACCTACTACGCGATGATCAGCCAGGTCGACGATGGTATCGGGCAGCTACTCGACGTACTGCGCAGCCAGGGCCTGGAGCGAGACACGCTCGTCATATTTGTCAGCGACCACGGCGAAATGCTCGGCGATCACGCACTGCTGCTCAAGGGGCCGATGCTGTATGACCCGGCGGTGCGCGTCCCGCTCATCGTGTCGTGGCCCGAGCACGTCCCGGCCGGGCACCGCGTGAGGGACTTCGTCGGTGTCCATGACGTGGCGCGCACGATCCGCGCCGCTGCAGGACTGGAAGCCTACGAGCGCGACCAGGGGCTCGACCTCACCGCGGTGACGCGTGGCGAGCGGAACGGACGCCGGTATGCCTGGGCGGAGTATCGCGACTCCGGCTACCCCTACGATCCTCCAGCGATGACCACGATGTATCGCACGGAGGAAGCGAAGGTCGTCATCTGGCACGGTGACCCCGACGCCGGAGTGCCGCAGACCGGCGAGCTCTACGATCTCACTACCGACCCCGACGAACTCGTCAACCACTGGGACGATCCGGACTACCGGGATCTTCGCCTGCAGTTGTCTGCCGAGGCTCTCGACCTCGAGGTCCGGCACGAGGACCGGCATGCGCCGCGGGTGGCCCCTTGGTGATGCGCCTCTCGCCCAACCTGCGTTCGCCGGGCCACTAGGCGAGCAGCCGGAGTGCGGCGCGCAGCGCCACCGGCACATGCGAAGAGCGGGGAGTCGCAGCACGTGCGACTCCCCGCTCCTGTCGTGGCTCAGCCGAACGTGTCGCCGTGCTCAAGCAGGAACTCGTCGGACATTGACTGCAACTCCTCGTTGAGGGGTTCGAACAGTTCGGCCGGGTCGGCACCGTCGCCCCAGATTTCCTGCAACGTGCCGAACAGGGCACTACCGACCTGGGGCACCCAAGCGCGTAGCGGATCGCCGGCCCGTACGTACTGGAGTTGCTCCGCGGCCAGCCCAAACAGCGGACTCTCAGCCAATCGGTCCTGATAAACCTCCTCCTCCGCGGCGGCAGAGGAGGCCAGGATGTACCCCGTCTCCACGGACCACCGTGCCGCCTGCGGCGGTGCGGCGAGAAACTTCAGGAATTTCACCGCGGCCTCGCGCCGCTCCTCCGGCACTCCGGCAGGGATCGACAGACCGCCGCCGCCGGTCGGGACAGCGCGCTCCAGCTCACCGGGCATGAAGGCGGCACCGATCTCGAAGTCCACGAGGCCGAAGAGATTGCCCAATGCCGCCGTGGACATCGAGGCCGCGGCGACCAGGCCGTTCTGGAAGTCCGCGACGATGTTGGACGGAGTGGAGGCGGCGCCGTCGTCATGGATGAGAGCGCGGGTGTACTCGCCGGTAGCGATGGCTTCCGGGGTGGTGAGGGTCGGCGCGAAGCCATCAGCCACCGAAGCGCCGAAGTTCCAAAGCATGCCCCGGAACTGCCAGTCGGAGTCCTGCATGGAGACGCCGTACAGCTTTGCCTCCTCGCTCTCGCTCATGAAGGTGGGCGCCCACTCCCGCAGTTCGGACCAGGTCTCCGGTGCGCGGTCGGGCAGCCCGGCCGCTGCGAAGAGGTCCTTGTTGTAGTAGAAGAGCGGTGTGCTGCGGGCGAACGGCACCCAGTAAGTCGTTCCATCGACCTGACCTTCGGCGAGCAAACCCTCGTTGTAGTCCTCGAGCGCGAAGTCGTCGCCGTAATAGTCATCGAGAGGTGCGAGTGCACCGCTGAGGTACAGGCTGCGCCATCCGCCGCTGAGGACTGCGAGGTCCGGGACCTGCTGGGCCAGGATCGCCGCCGTGAGCTTCTTGAGATTGTCCCCGTAGCTGCCCTGGAACTGAACCTCGACGTAGATGTCTTCCTGGGACTCGTTGAACTGCGTGGCAAGCTCGTCCACCAGGGCACCCTTGGCCTCGCCGAAGGTGGACCACAGCACGATCCGCTGGCGGCCGGCGTACTCGGCAGGAGTATCGCCATCGGGCTGGCTGAAGCCTCCCGAGCCCTGGCCGCCGCCGGTGCCAATCCCATCCCCACAGGCGGTGAGCATCGCCGCGCCCATGCCGGTGCCGGTCAAGGCCAGGAACCTCCGTCGGTCAAGGCCTCGGTATCGATGATTCATGTCGTTACTCCTGTGCTGAGTGGTGGTGGCAGATCTGTGCGGGCTGGTCAGCCCTTGACGGCGCCGCTGACGAGGCCGGAGACGATGAAGCGTTGAGCGAGCAGGAAGATCACGAGCATCGGGAGTAGCACGAAGACGGTGCCGGCCATGATGAGGCCCCAGTCGGCCACGCCGCCCTCCTCAGCCTTGAGGAAGTACAAGCCGATGGGCAACGTGCGCATCGAGTCGGTGTTCGTGACGATCAGGGGCCAGATGAAGCTGTTCCACTCGTCGATGACAGCGAGGATCGCCACGGTCACCACGATCGGGCGAGAGATGGGCAGCACGATCTGGACCAGCCTGCGGAGGTGACTTGCGCCGTCGACCTGGGCCGCTTCGAGGAGCTCACGCGGAAGCGTGAGCATGTGCTGACGGAGCAGGAAGGTGCCGAACACCGACCCGATGCCGGGCACGATGAGGCCGAGGTAGGTGTTCACCCAACCGAGACCGCTGACGGTCAGGTAGTTCACGATGATCGAGACGTTGCCCGGGATCATGATCGCCGAGAGCAGGACGACGAAGAGCACGTTCTTGGCAGGGAACCGCAGGTACACGAACGCGTAGGCCGTAGTGCACGCGAGCACGGTCTTGGCCACCGTGCCGACCGTCGTCATGAGCGCGGAGTTGAGCAGGAACTGGCCGAACGGCGCCGCCTGCCACGCCCGCACGAAGTTGCCAGGGTCCAGGCTCGATGGCAGCCACACCGGAGGCCACTGGTAGATCTCGGTGTTGTCCTTGAAGGCGGAGGTGAAGAGCCAGTACAGAGGCACCAGGAAGACCAGTGCCACCACGATGAGCAACCCGTAGTGCAGTACCGACGTGGCGATGTGACGTCCGCTGACTTGGCTCGAACGACGGGTACCGCTGGGGGCCTGGATGATGGGTGCGTTCACTGGTAGTGCACCTTTCGCTCCACGAAGCGGCGCTGGATCGCGAAGATCCCGAGCAGCGTGATGAACAGAACCATGGCGCCGGCGGCGGCGCGGCCCACCTGGAAGGACTCGAAGGCAGCTTCGTAGATGAACCAGCTGAGCACCGTGGTGGCGTCGCCCGGGCCACCGCCGGTCATCACGGCGATGATGTCGAAGGCCTTGGTGGCCCCGATCGTCTCCACCGTGACCAGGAAGAACGTCGTGGGCGAGAGGAGCGGGATGGTGAGTGCGCGGTGGCGGCGCCACGCTCCGGCGCCATCGATCTCCGCGGCCTCGTACAATTCCGTGGGCAAGCCCTGCAGCGCGGAGAGGTAGACGATCGCGTTGAAGCCGATGCCCTTCCAGATGTGGACGATGGTGATGGCGATCAGCGCGGTGCTGGACTGCGCTACCCAGTTCGGCGACGTCATCCCGAGCAGGTCGAACAGTATGCGGGCCAGGCCGAAGTTCGGGTCGAAGATGAACAGCCAGATCATGGCGACAGCGGCCCCGCTGAGCACGTGCGGCGCAAACGTCACGGTTCGGACGATGTTGCGGCCGACGAGGCGCTGGTTGAGCAGGAGAGCGACGGCGAGCCCGATGGTCACGCTCGCCGCGACCACCGCCCCGGTGAAGATGATGGTGGTCTTGATCACCGAGAGGAACGCAGGTGAGGTGAGGATCCACCGATAGTTCTCGAGGCCCACGAAGATAGGCCACGGTGAGATGAAGTCCCAGCGCGTGAACGAGAGCACCGCGTTGACCAGCAGCGGCCAGATACCGAACACGGCGATCACGAGGACGTTCGGCACCGCGAACGCGGCGAACAGCCAGTACTCGCGGCGCCGCGCGCGCCGCTTGCCGGCGTTGCGCTCACGGAGGTCGATGGGCTGGCTCGCGGCACTGGGACCAGCATCCGTGGCCGCCTTGGCCGCATCGGGCTCGCCCACCTGGCGTACTGTCACCGGACCTCCTCGTGTCGGTAGACATCCTCCGAGGAGAGAGTATCGCGTCACAATGTGACTTTCAAACGTTTGGGAGTGAATTTCTGGTGAACCTGTGGTGCAATGCGGTAGCGGTGGAACGTCATAGGGCCGCACGATGGAGTAGCGAGCAGGCTGTGAGAGGAGTGCCCAAGTGAGCGACAGTGAACCGGATGCGCCGCAGTCACCCGAGGAACGACGCGACCGGGTGATGCAGATCGTGCTGGAACGCGGCACGATCTCGGCGCGCGAGATCGCCGATGTGTTCGGGGTCAGCGTCATGACGGCGCATCGCGACCTGGACGCGTTGGCACGCACCGGCGTGGTGCGGAGGTTCCATGGCGGCGTGAGTGCACAGCCGGGCGCCTCGTTCGGGGCGAACATCACCTTCCGAGAGCGATCACGACTAACCGAGAAGGCGGAGATCGCCGCGCTCGCCGCGACGTTCGTCGAACCTGGTATGTCCGTACTGATCGAAGACTCGACCACCGCATTCGCTGTTGCCGAGGCGCTGGTCGGGATCGCGCCTCTGACCGTGATCACGAACTTTCCTCGCGTGGTGGAGGTGTTCGCGGATCTCGACGAGATCGAGTTGCTCGTACTCGGCGGTACCTACTCCAGGAGCCACGATGCCTACCTCGGCCTGGCGTGCATCGACGCGCTGGAGTCGGTGCACGCGGACATCCACTTCAGCTCGACGTCGGGCATCACCGCCAACCGCGCGTACCAGCCCGACCCCACCGTTGTGCTGCTGATGCGCGCGATGGTCGCCGCGGCAGAGCGGTCCGTGCTAGTTCTCGACCACACCAAGATCGGCCGCACAGCCGTTCACTCGGTCGGGCCGCTGACGATGTTCGACGACGTCATCACCGACTCCGGCGCCGACCCCGAGAAGGTCCGGGCACTGCGCGAGCAGCACCCGAATGTGCAGCTGAGTGGGGAGAACCGCTAGCCAGTGAAGGTGTAGGTCGCGACCACGGGCATGTGGTCCGAGGCCACCTTGCCGCGGTGGAAGAACTCGACGGCCTCCGCCGTACGGGCCGCCAGTGCGCCGCGGGCGAAGATGACGTCGATACCCTTGGCCGCGCCGGCGATCGGCGACTCGGGACTCCAGACTCCTTCGAGACTGACCGATGCGGGAACCGGGTGGGTGGGCGGCATGTGACGTCCCAGCGCGGTGAAGCAGTCTCGGTACCCGGCGAGGCCGAATTCGAGCTGGGCGGGGGCGACGTCGTTGATATCGGCCGTGAAGATCACCGTGCCGTCGGGCGAGAGCCGCTCCAGTTCAGCGATCGCCGCGCGCGCCTGCGGCACCCGGCGGTTCCGCAGATCGGCGAGTTCAGCGGGATTGCGCTGGAAGGTGAGGTGAGAGGTCGAGAAGAGCAGCTCCTGAGACGGAACGCCCCTGGGCCGCAACCGTGCCCAGAAGAGCGCGCCGTGCTTGACGAGAATGCCGATGTCCTCGTGGCCGTGCTCGATCAGCTCGAACATCTCCCGGCGCCACCAGATATTGCTCCTGGTGGACCAGCCGGGGAAGTCGTCGTGGACGCGGTCGTGGTCAGGAAGAGCCTCATCGAGGAGAGCCTGGAGGCGAGGGGTGAGCTCCTGCGTGCCGAGGATGTCCGGCGGTCGGATGGCGAACAGCGCTCGGAGGGCGTCCACTCGTTCCTCGATGAAGTGATCGCCCCAGAGGTTGTAGGTCATGGTCGTGAAACTGACCGTCCCGAGTGCATCATCAGGCAACGTCATCGACGAGAACTCCTTCTCGGGTGGTGGCGATCAGACGGACGTCGTGATCGACGAGCGTTGCAGAGGTGCAGGAGGCATCGACCAGGTCCATCCGGATGTGGCTGAGCGCGCAGTTGGCGGGTTCGACTATCCAGCGGCGTCCCATCGGCGGGAGCCCGAGTGCGGCGGCCGCCGCCACCCGGAGCGGGCCGCCATGTGCGAAAACGAGGACCGGTGCTGGGGCCGCGATCTCCGCCTGTTCAGCGATCGATTCGGCCGCGATATCGGTGAGGGCGCCCCAGATCCGAGCCCTCAGCTCCGCGAAAGTCTCTCCGCCGCCACGTGCCAGGTCCTCGCCGCGATCAAGGGCCGCCATCTGCTCGGGGTGAATCTCCCGGACCTGCTCGCGACTCATCCCAGCCCAGGTGCCGACGTCGATCTCGCGTAGACGGCGGTCGTACCGTGCACTGCGCCCGGTGGCGGCGAGATAGGGGGCCGCGGTCTCCCGCACGCGCTGCAAGTCGCTGGCGACGACGGTGTGCACCTTCGGGAAGGACTCGGTGAGGGCGGCCGCGAGACGGCCAGCCTGTCGATGGCCGAGAGCACTCAGACCCGCGCACTCATGACCCTGAAATCGCGACTCGGCGTTCCACTGCGACTGCGCATGGCGGATTAGGACAATGTCGACCGATCCATCCATCACATAAACTCCTGATATTGTCCCATCGCGGTACGTTATCAGACCGCGAGAGGAGCGTGACAGGTGTGCGCAGCGGCACGGCGCGGGCAGGCACCACCCGGCGTCTGAAAGTTGGCCCGGGCGACGACGCTGCAGGAGAACGGCGGCTCGGTGGACCTCTCGGGCCTGGAGCCGCGCATGGAGCGCTGTCGCGGCCGTGGCTAAACGTCGCGACCTGAGGGCGTGACCACGCGCTGGTTCAGCGTCGGGCCAGGAACGCCAACCTGCGGGAGAACACCACGAGCGTGGCGCCCATCAGCGCCAGCGCGGCGGCCAGGCCGACCGGGCCGGCTGGGTCGTCGGCCCCGGTCGCGGCGAGCGCGGGCGGGCTCGACGCCGGGGGGCCCGCGTTCGGCGGCGGCTCATTCGGAGGCGGGGTCGACGCCGGTGGATCGTTCGGCGGGGGCGCCGTCGAGCAGGTCGGCGTGCCCGGCGGGTAGGCGACCGTCACCGGCTCCGTGGTCGGGTTCACGGTCACGGCGATCTCCACGTCCGGGCGCGCCCAGGCGTAGGGGTTGTCGGGGTTCTCGAACCAGTTGCCGCTGGCATCCTGGTCCCAGCCGGGCCAGTCGATTCCGGCCCCGTCAGGGCCGACCACCGCACCCGGCCAGAGCACCTCACCCGTACCGACCGGAACTGTCACGGTCTCGGAGCCGCCGTCACCGACGAAGGTGATCTCCGCCGTCGCCCCGGGTGCGTTGGTCTGGATGTCATACCCGAGATACGGAGCGTCCGCCTCACAGACCGGGGTGACGGACCCGGAGATCACGTACATCTGCACTTCGGCGTCGTTCGTGTCGGTGACCGGGTCGCCGCTCTCCGGGTAGCCGGTCACGGTCGCGGTGTTCACCAGGTCGGTCGTGATCGTGGACTCGTAGGAGTAGACCAACTCGTCACCTGGCGCGAATGGCACCGTGTCGTCGCCGGAAACGAGGGTCATGTCCTCGTGGGTGATACCCAGGTCCGGGTCGTCCAACTTGACCGGGCTGAGCGGCACCTCACCGGTGTTGGTGACCTTGAAGCAGTAGGTCACCGCCGTATTGACCTCGCCAGCCACGAGTTCGTCGGTGCCCTCAACCCCGGGACAGGTGGCGCCAGCGCCATCGAGCACCGTCTTCTCCAGTGCGATGTCCGGCGACATCGGCAGCGGCTCGACCGCTGCGTCGTTGGTATCGGTGACCGGTTCGCCCTCATCGACCGGGTAGCCGGTCACCGTGGCGGTGTTCACCAGCTCCGAGGTGATCGTGGAGTCGTAGGAGTAGACGAGCTCGCCGCCCGGCTCCAAGTTCACGGTGTTGTCGCCAGAAACGAGGGTCATGTCGTCGTGCGTGATGGCCAAATCCGGGTCGTCCAGGTCCACCGGGTTGAGCGGCACCTCACCGGTGTTGGTGATCTTGAAGCAGTAGGTCACCGGGTCGCCGACTTCGCCGGTGACGAGTTCGTCGGTGCCCTCGACGCCGGGGCAGGCGGCGCCGGCGCCATCAAGAACCGTCTTCTCCAGCGCGATGTCCGGAACCGGCGGTACGAACGCCGGCAGGATCAGCAGGCCGGCGCCGCTCCAGGCGCCCGACTCCGGCAGCCCCGCGTGGCCGCCGTTGTCCCGAGGAGACTCGAGCTGGAACGCAGCCCAGGTGGAACCCGCCGGAATCTCCATGTCGAACTTCACGAGCGCCTGCTCCGGACCCACATTCCCGGGGGTGAAAGACACCACCGGCGCCTCGATCGCCGCTTCCGGGCAGGGCTGGTTCGGCGGCGTGAACGGATTCACGATGCCCTCGACCCCGTTCAACGCATCGTTCGCGACGCCGTCGTCGTCAACGAGATCGTCAGTGGCCGCGGGAGCCGTTCCGGTCCCGCTGGCGACCCAGATCGAAGAGACTCGGCAGTCGGTGGCTTCGTCGTCGGAGCCGGCCATCGAGGTGGAGAACGAGGCCGTGTAATCCTCGGCCAGCGGGTAGCCCCAGTCGTACACGATCAGTTCGGTCGTCGGCGACGACGTGGAGTTGCCGCCGAAGTAGAAGTCGGCGCCGGCCTTCCAGATCACCGTGGCGACGTCCTCGCACGGTGAACTGTCGTAAACGGCGGTGATCGTAGCGCCACCCCAGCGGTTCTCTCCTCCGTCGATGCCATCGACCGGTGGAGTCACGTTCACCGTGTAGTTCCCGGCAACGCCGCCGGAGAAGAGGTCGGTGATGTCCGCGACGTAGCCGTAAGCAACGGCCTCCGGACTACCGGGCAGGGCAGTCGCGTCCGTCGACTCTGTGCCGAGGTACGAGTCGGAGAGGGCACCGCCCGGTCCGTCCACCTCGACGCCGATCGTGGGGTCAAGCGGTGCAGGCTGCCAGATCCCGGCCCACTCGATGATGACCTGGACGACCGGCCCCTCGAGATCAAGGCTGAGCGTCTGCACGTCGGTGGCGTCCTCCATCGCGACGGCACCGACATCGTAGGCGAGGCAACCGTCCGGCGGCGGCGTCAGGTCGGAGACCTCAGCATTCGCAGAAGTCGGCCGCATGAGCAGCAGCGCCAGCGCCGCAATGGCGAGGAGGATTGCGGCGCGGACGGCCCTGGTGGGCGCGTTCGCGCGGGGTACCGCTGAAGTCAATGACACGGGCAGTCCCTCGGAAGTCGGCAGTGACCCCTGGAGAGTAGCGGCATCCCGCGGGCCGATGGGCGCTTTTGAACAACCGTTACCGCATCGTTGCCCGATCGGGCAACGATGTCACCGCAGGCTCAGCAACCCCATGGCCTCAGGAATGCCCTCTTCAGGCTGCCAGCAGTAGCGGAGATTCACTGCCGCGTTCGCCACCGCCGAGCCAGAAGTGCGGCAACGGCGGCCGCGGGCTGCACGGGATCGATCCACAGAGCGCGGAGATCTGGCCCCACCCGCCAGTGCGGCCACGCAGTTCCAGGCTGCCGGGCTGTGTGGTGGGAGTGCGAGCGAGCCCACCGCCGCCTGGGGACGCCCGCGATGCGGGCGATTGTCACGCCGCCAAGACCGTCTCACGCCTCCAATCCGCATGAGATAGCGCTCATGAAGCCGTGTCGACGAACTGCAAAGAAGTCGCATGTTCGAGATAGAACCCTTCCTAGTTACTAATTTGAATTAGATTCTTGACATAGACGAGTCACATCTGAACAGTGCTGTCTCGAAGGCTGAACGGGATTTCAGTTGGCGGCGAAACAATGGAGGCGCATAGATGGGCACGGTCGGATCGATGAGAACTACTCGACGGCGGTTCCTCGGTTACTCGGGCGCGGGCGCGGCAGCGGTTCTGTTAGGGATCGGCGCAGTACCGGACGCGGAGGCATCGGCTGGCGTACGCGGGTACCCGTTCACGCTGGGGATTGCCTCAGGTGACCCGCTCGCAGACAGCGTGGTGCTGTGGACCCGGCTCGCGCTGGACCCGTTGGCACCGGACGGACGGGGCGGCATGCCGAACAGGAAGATTCCCGTGCAGTACCAGGTAGCCGAGGATGAGCGCTTCCGACGCGTGGTGCGCGCCGGCGTGGCGTTCGCGACACCCGAACTCGGGCACTCCGTGCACCCCGAGGTCGGCGGTCTACGCCCTGACCGGGAGTACTGGTACCGATTCCGGGTGGGCAGGGAGGTCTCGCCCGTCGGTCGCACCCGAACCGCGCCCGCTCCGGGAACGATGCCGGCGTCACTCCGATTCGCGACCGCCTCGTGCCAGAGCTACGAAGCTGGGTTCTACACGAGCCTGCAGCACATGGCCGAGGAAGACCTCGACCTCGTGGTACACCTCGGCGACTACATCTACGAGGAGTCCTACGTCCCCGAGCCGATCCTGCACGACGGCACCCCGATGCCCGACTACCTGCGGACCGAGTGCTTCGATCTCGACCGCTACCGGCTGCAGTACGGCCTGTACAAGTCCGATCCACATCTGCAGGCGGCTCACGCGATGTGCCCCTGGCTGACGACGTTCGACGATCATGAGGTCGAGAACAACTGGCTCGGACCGCGGTCCGAGCACGATGACGAGCCGGATCAGGATCCTGCCGTGTTCGCGCAGCGCAAGGCCGACGCATTTCAGGCGATGTACGAGAACCAGCCGCTGCGCCACACGCAGATGCCTGCCGGCCCGGGCATCCGCATCCACCGACGCATCGGCTATGGCACGCTCGCGGACTTCACGATGCTCGACTCACGCCAGTATCGGTCCGAACGCGGTCGGGACGACGCTTCAGCCACCATGCTCGGCGGTGCACAACGCGACTGGTTGGTCGAGGGCTTCTCCTCCTCCGAGGCGAGGTGGCAGATCATCGGAAACCAGCAGCCCATGGCCCAGATCGATCGCGACCCAGACCCCGACGCCATCACCTACGGCGCAGCCTGGGACAACTACAACGTCGAGCGCGAGCACGTGCTCACCGAGGCACGCGAGCGCGGCGTCGAGAATATCGTCGTGGTCACGGGCGACCGCCACAACAACTACTTCATGCACCTGAAGGCGGATTACGAAGATCCAGACTCGCCCGTGCTGGGTACGGAGATCGTCGGCACGTCCCTCGCGAGCGGCCGAGATGGTGCGGACATGCTCCCGATCGGCGAAACCTACCTTGCCGAGAACCCGCACATGTTGTTCTGCAACTTCCAGCGCGGCTACAACGTCGTCACGCTGACGCCGGAGACGATGAGGTCCGACTACCGCGTCGTGCCGTACATCTCGGAGCCCGGCGCGCCAATCCACACGCGTGCCAGCTTCGTTGTCGAGAACGGCGTCCCTGGAGGCGTTCCCGACTGAGCCTGCCGCACTGACAGCGCACTGACGCCCCACTGCTGGCCAACCGTCGCCGAGTCACACTCCCGCGGCCAGCTCCTTCGTCGTGAGCCGCTCGGCTCCTCCTGAATCCCGCCGCCTGTCAGGTGCCGAATATTGAAGAGCCCCGCCCGAAACCCATGGGCGGGGCTCTTCAATATTTGGCGGAGACGGTGGTGTCTGGTTTCAGGACATCGTGAACGCATGTCTCGCGTCATCGTGAACGCGGCGGTGACCGGCGCTGGGATGTCTCACGACATCGTGAACGGTGGCCAAGTACGAAGTCCTGATCAAAGCCGTGACCATCCAGAACCTCACCTACGGGCAGGTCGCCGACCGCTACGGGGTCTCCAAGACCCTCGTGCACAAGCTCCACCACCGATGGCTGACCGAAGGCGAAGACGCCTACCACCCCCGAAAGATCAGGTTGCGCCACTGAAGGACGACATGCTCCACCTCGGCATCGCCCCGCGCCCACGCCCGCACCGAAATCATCGCCCTGATCCACACCGACCACGCCACCGTCATCGACGCCACCACCGGGCAGATCCTCACCGATCACACCCTCAACCCCACCCACACCGACCAACCAAAAAACGGCTGAACCCCCCACAACCGGGGGTTCAGCCGTTCACGATGTCCCGAGACATCACAATGGCGGAGACGGTGGGAGTCTCCCTCACAACGCTCTGACCTGCATATTCATGGATACGGTGAGGAGCGTGTCAGCCCTGTGACAGTCCTCGCTATACAGCACCTGGCCTTCGAACTAGTTGTGGCGTTGGCGCACCGGGACCTTATCAACGGCGAGTTCGGGTACCAGCGACGAGGCCCGCCTGCGCCTCAACCACCACCCCGACATCACAGCCTCGCGAGCCACCGTGCACGGGAGCCTCACCCCGACGCATTGTCATTCCAGATCAGATTCCGATCAGGCGGAGCCCCATGCGATAGCGCTGCGCCGGTAGTTGATCGCATGGCGTGACTAGTGCGTCACTTGCACCGGCGTCGGTGTGGCTCGCGAGATCCCAATGCATGCGTGGGAGCATCGATACCAGCCCGGCGGAGCCCCTAGCCGGAATGCTACGTGGTGGAGTGTGATGGTCGGGTTCGTAGATCGCGGCATCGCCGCACGACGCATTCGTTCGGATCGGAAGCGACCCGCGCCGGAGACCACGAGTGCCGGTCGGCCGAGCGCTGGTGAGTCCCCAGCCGATCGAACCACCATCCAGTTTGTTCGGAGTCCGCAAACTCTGGCGATCGGCAACGTTCCCGTGCTTGCCGCAGTGGTGCAGTGGTGCAGTGGTGCAGACATGACGCTACGGAGAGTGGCGACCGCTCCAGCAAGGACTTTCTCGCGATGACCGCACCCGACCTGCTCCGGCCAAGTCGGGATGGCGACCAGTTCCACTACACATGGGCCGCTCGCCAGTCCTTGCGGCTACTCGACGAGCGATCCGGGCTTCACACGCTCATCGTCGAGGGAGTAGATCCCAGTGAGCAGGCGGCGAATCCCGAACCGAGCTCATCCCCCGACGCGTCGACGACCGACGGTGACTGGAGGCCGCAGGCTCAACCGGCGGCCTGGACGGCCCACCAGTCAACTGGCGATGAGGTTATCGACCTCTCTGAGTACTGGGGTTCCAGCGACATCGACCAGGCAAACCGGGTGGTCTACCGTCAGTTCAAGCACTCGACCCGGCACGCCGACACACCCTGGACACTTTCGTTCCTTTCCAAGACGCTGATCGGCTTCGCCCGTAAGTACCGAGCACTGAAAGCCAACCATCCGGCCGCGTTGGAGCGGACTCGGTTCGAGTTCATTAGCAACCGCGCCCCGGCCCCTTCAGCCCTACGTGGTCTCCGCGACCTCAGCGCGGGCACCCTCTCCACGGGCACCAGGCCGATCAGGTCTGCCCTCGAGAAAATCCTCGACGCGGCCGAGATCACCGATCTGTGCAAGCGGACCGTTGTCGACGAGCGCGCGCCGTCCCTGCTCAAACTTCGCAACCTGCTCGACCTGGAAGTCGCCGACCTGCTACCTGGAGCCCCGGCCGAACAGGCGCTCCTGCTGAGGGAAATGATTTCCAGCCGCGCGACCTCGATCGCCGGGAGTGACCCGACCGTTCGCCGCGAAGACGTACTAGCAGCATTGAGGACGTCCGAAGATCAACTGCTCCCGGCGCCCAACCTTATTGACCCCCCGCGGCGTCCGATCACCCGGCACCACTTCACCGAGATCGCTCTAATGGTCAAGCAAGCGCCGGGAGTGCCGACTCTCGTGCACGGGCCGGGCGGGGTGGGCAAGAGCGTCCTCGCTGAGGCCCTCGCAGACCACCTACCGCACGGTTCTGTCACCATCGTCTTCGATTGCTTCGGCAACGGTTCGTACCGACGCCCCAGCGCGCCCCGCCATCGCCCAAAGCAGGGATTCGTACAGCTCGTGAACGAGCTCGCTGGACGGAGGTTGTGCGATCCCATCATCCCCTCCGCCACCGCTGACGAGGCCGACTATGCACGCGCGTTCCTGGGCCGGCTAAGCAAGGCCTCAGCAAATCTCTCGGTCACTGACCCGGATGCGCTGCTGACGATCGTTGTCGACGCCGCGGACAATGCCGCGATGATCGCTGAGGAGATGGGCGAGCGCTCCTTCGCTCAGGGCTTGGTGCGTGAGCGGCTCCCGCCGAACGTCCGGCTTCTGGTCACCAGTCGTTCGGGGCGGATCTCGCTATTGGGACTGCCTAGCGGCTACCAGGACGTCGCGCTCCGGGGATTCGACCTCGACGAGACCCGTGACCACCTGAGGACGGTCTACGCATCAGTCTCCGATGCAGACGCTTCCGAGTTCCATGCACGGACCAGCCGGAATCCGCGTGTGCAGGCGACGGTCCTTGACGCCACCGACAGCTTGCATGAAGCGCTGACATGGTTGGCGCCGAACCCGGTCTCGGCCGGCGACGCACTCGATTCGCTGATCGAACGTCAGGTCGCAGACCTTCGGGACCGTCAGCATGGGGCGGGTGCCGAGATCGATGCCATCTGTGTTGGGCTTGCGGCCCTGCGACCGATGATCCCGGTGCGCGTGCTGGCCGAGTTGGCCGGCGTGCATGTATCGGTCGTCTTGAGCTTCGTCTCCGACCTAGGCCGCCCCTTGCTGGTTGACGGCGGCTCAGTGCAGTTCCGCGACGAACCCACCGAGACGTGGTTTCGCGACCGGTACCGCCCCAAAGGACTGGAACTGGAGGCACTAATCACGCGCCTGGCTCCCATTGCGGATCAAGATGCCTACGTGGCAGCCTCGCTACCTGCGCTGCTCTTCGAAGCAAATCGGTTTAGCGATCTCGTGAGGCTTGCGCTCTCCGATGATCGCCTGCCCGGCACTGCGCTCCCCGCTGCCAAACGGAACGAGATTCAGCGCCGGGAGATCGCGCAACAGCGGACTCACTTTGCGCTCACCGCAGCATTGCGGGCCGACAGGGACTTCGAGGCTGCGCAACTCGCCCTCAGACTCGGGGCGCTGACCGCCGGGCGTACACGGCGCCTAGACCTAATCCGGGATCACACCGACTTGGCTGCCCGCTTCCTGGATCCGAGCGTCCTCGAGCAACTCGTTGCCACGCGAAGCATCACCGCTGGTTGGCCCAATTCGAATCTGCCGATTGAGGGCGCCCTTCTCTCAGGAGCCGACGGGCAGACAGCCCAGGCACGAAATCGACTGCGGAGCGCGGTCTCCTGGATGCATGCCTGGGTCCGTCAGTCAAGACGAGACGACGCCGCGTCCGGCGTCGGCGAGCTCGACATACTCCAGGTCGCCTGGGGCTTACTCAACACCGACGGTCCCACCGCGTGTGTGAGCTTCCTGCGCAGCTGGCGACCCCGCACCCTCGCGTTCGACGTCGGGGTAGTGATTGTCCGTCGGCTCCTCGACGCGGGGCGCCTTGCGGACCTAGACGATCTGGCACGCCTTGCTAAGGGGCGTTACCTCAAGCTGGCGGTTGCTCATGTGTGTGCCGAGCGCAACGTCGAACTCGGCACAGATATCATCGAGCGTCTTCTCCGTCCTGTCATTCGGCGGAAGAGGCCGATTCGTCCGACCCGCCACGACGACTTCCGGCCAACAGTCGGAGACCCGGTCCACGGTGGCCTCACCGCCGTCAACTGGTTAATCAGCCGCGCCATCGCCGAGGCGATTATCACACCATCCCGGGCCACCCAGCTGTTGCGTCGGTATCTGCCGGAGAATCTAGGCCACCGAACCGGCGGACGGTACGACCGGGACGTGTGGCAACTCATCTTGGGGTTCACACTTCTCGCTCGCCTAGAGGGCCGCACGTTGGATCCCCTAGAGATCCAGGGCGCGCGGATCCGCGACGCCCGCGAACGCGAGAACTTCGAGTCCTCCCGCGAGCTGCGAGAGTACCGAGAGAACATCGAACCCCTTGTCTCCTGGGCTGCGGCGTGGCTCGATCTCGACCTCGGCACGTCCGCTGAGCGCACCGCCACCTTCGGAGCACGCGCATCGGGGTTCTTGCAGGCCGCTCCACTGGAATGGGGACGCGAACGGATCGACCACACAAGGGTCAACGTCGTACTGCGGATCATCGGCCGCGCGATCGCCCGGCATCCCGAGATCGTCGACCATTCGGCACTTATTGCATATGAACGCACCCACGGCGAAGTGATCAACCGGCGCACCCTTACATATCTCACCCAACAGGCCGCCACGCAACCAAGTCTTCACGCACTGTCCTCGCAGATCGCCGCGGACTGTCACCGGCATCTGTCAAATGCAAGGGAAGATGCCGGAGACCTCGCCGCCGACTTCGTGCAACTCGCGCGCGCCACCCAACGGACTTCGAGCGATGAAGCTGCGGTCCACTTTCGGGCAGCGCTGGAGATCACCAACGCCATCGGCGACGATGCTTGGACCCGATGGTCGGCGCTGTTGGCGATTGCCAACAGCGCCGGTGCGAACAGCGGGTACCAGCCAGGCCGCGCCTACCGGTTGGGTCAGATCGCTGAGAGTATCGAGCACTATCTGGGCGACGACGTCTACCATGCCGACATTCTCACGGCGGCGGCGCGCCTGTCGCTCCCGGAGGCACTCGCCATAGGGTCACGCTGGCGAGACCGCCGGATCAGCCCAATCGGCGACCTCGCGGACGCGATCGTAACGACCCCGTCGATCTTATTGAACGCTGACCCACTTGCAACTCTCATCCTACTTCCGCTGGGCCGGCGTTACCCGGACCAAAGCGCCTTGGGCACGTCGTTGGCGAGTACGTCGAGCGAACCATTCCCGGCAGTGCTCGCCTACCTTCGGTTTCGACGCGCACACCCTCCCACCGCAAACGGGCTCGAGGAACTGCTGACCGCCTCGGGAATCACGCGAGAAACTCTGGAGCGGGTCGACCCGTCGCTGCTGTGGACCAGTGAGCCTAGGAGGGCCGGGGACCACTCCAGCAGATGGTCCGATCGTCCAGATCGAGCGACTTTCGACGACCTCGACCTCACCACTATAGAAGGATGGGCGAAAGGACTAGAACGAGGTCGACAAGTCCACGCCCCAGAAGACATCTTCGCCTACGTTGTCCGTAGTCGCGGCGCCACGCCGGACATCCTGCGCGCATTCGCGGCGTGTCCCACAGTCAGCTTCTGGGACCTCAGGCGACTGTTGGAGTCACTGCTCAGCCAGCCTCTATCCATGGCATCGCAAGCAGTGCTCGACGAGGTGCTCGTTGCTGGATTACGACGATTCGCGCCCAACTTTCTGCTCGTCACCTGGCGGACGCTGGATCTCGACCATGCCCACGCCACGACCGGAACGGACACGGACTACGAGCACGTCGCCAGTAGGGCGTTGGCCGATCGGCAGGCATTCACAGCCGAAGAGGCCTACGCGCTGGCAACCAACCTCGCCCGACGCCTCGAATCCGACGATGCCCTTGAGATCTTCGATGCCGCCGCTGCACTCTTCGACGAGATCGCGCCCGAGGATGCGCTTGACGGGCTGCGGCCACACGGGTCAACTGTCGGCTGGGATCCGAACGCCGCGACTGCCTCGGTCATCTGGACCGCCCTGGGCGACCCTGCGGGGCAAGCCCGATGGCGGGCGGCACACTGCGTGCACCTCGCACTCGTTCTTGGCCACACCGGCATCGCGTCGCACTTGCTGGAACTCGCGCTTGGACGGACCGATCCCGGACCGTTCCTCGACGCTCGGCTTGAGTTCTATGAACGGCATGCCCGCCAGTGGCTTCTGTTCGGCATCAGTCGAGCCGCTGCGGAGCCGTCAGGGCTCCCGACGGCAGCGCTGTTCCTCGAGTTCCTGGTACAGACCCTCAATGGCAGCCCGCACGCGGTCAATACTCAGACCGCGCGAGACATCCTGCTCCGCCTTCAGGCCGGTGGCTTCCTCACGCTGGATCCTAGAGAGAAAGCACGGATCGAGGGAGCATGCAGACCGATTGGGACCGTTCGCCGTGACTGGGGGAGCGAACTTGACGAGCTCAGTTCGCTCGCTCAGCTCACCACCCCACAAGATGCAGGGATTGCCCACGCCAGTGGCAAGGACGAACCCCTTTTGGGTGCATGTACTGGGGCAGGACCAGCCAGCGGCGAAGCGAACACCAGCGAGGAGCGCGAGCGGTTCCATTTCTTCTTCGACTTCCGCCAGTACTGGTGCAAGCCGCTTGGCGAGGCGTTCGCTCTTACGGAAGGCTCTGTCGAGCGCCTCGTTTCGGAGGTGCTGATCGATCGATGGGCAGTTGCATCCCGTGGTCGCGCCGAGGACGACCCGCGGCACAAGCTCGATCTGTATCCGAGTAGCGGCTACTCCCACAAGAGCGAGTGGCCCGGGGAGGAGGACCTTGACTTCTACCTTGCAGTTCAGGCGCTCTACGAGGTCGCTGGCATGCTCCTGGCGCATCGCCCTGTCGTGTTCCGATCCGACGATGACGCGGATGCAGGGGACTCCGAATACGGTCGCTTTCTGGAGCGGCACATCCCCAGCCGGGCTGATG
The DNA here is from genome assembly GCF_008000995.1 of Ruania zhangjianzhongii. Lineage (NCBI taxonomy): Bacteria > Bacillati > Actinomycetota > Actinomycetes > Micrococcales > Ruaniaceae > Ruania > Ruania zhangjianzhongii. The sequence goes on along the minus strand of NZ_CP042828.1, from coordinate 645,062 downwards.
GACGGTGGCTGTCCGATCGACAGGATTCGGAGCCGGCCAGGGCCATCATCGAGGAGCACGATCGTTCCGGCCCAGAGACGTCCGGCCAGGATCCGTATTGGATCTATCAGATCAACTCAGCCCGGTTCAACGAGGAACTGCGCCCCTCGCCGGATCAGGTCGTCGTGTGGGAATCTCGATACTCTCAATACTACTCTCGAAGCGAGCGGGTCAGCGTTCATTCAGCCCTGGTCAACCCGAGCACGGCGACCGCCCTGATCCGAGCGCTCCAGACGGCACCCGACAAACACGCCTTCCGGATACCGGACGCTGACGACGAGGAGTACAGCTCCGCCGTCCCTGGGTTCGAACTCACAGGTTGGATCAACTCTCCCGTCTACACCTCCGGACGCGACTGCCAAGATCCGTACGCGGGGTCGATGGAGTTCCCACCGATCCAGTTTGCTGAACCGATCCCGCGGCTAGGGTCGGTCACGGCCGACACCGACTACCGCATTTGGAGCACTGGCACGAGGGTTGTAGCGACCTCCACACAGTGGAGCAACTACACGGATGCGAGGCAGACGGTCGGCTCGGCCGGCCACAGCCTCACGGTCGACCTCTCGTGGCTAACTGCCACCCTTCGCACCCTCGACAGATGGCTCATCGTGGAAGTCGAGGTGCAGCGCCGGTCGGAAGACAGTTCGCCGCTCCGCGGTTGGCGAGACGATGGGGACGACGAGGACGACCGAATGCGCTTCTTGCAGCCCTACACCAAGTACTTCCTCTTCGACACCGCGGGAGACGCTCATGAGTTCTGACAACGACCCGGTACTTCAGCTCGGACGGGACCTCGCGGACGCACTCGACCGCAGTGACGTTGTCGGCCGCTGGATGTCACATCACCTGGCGGATCTCATATCGCAGTGCGAAGCGGACCCGAACGATGCCGAACTGGCCACGACCACCCGGAATGTGGTTCTGATGCTATGGGAACGAAAGCGGGGTGCAGTCTTCGACAGCGAGCCGTACGCATACCTGCGGCCGATCCTCCGGGCCATCGCTCGGCTAGATCCAGACCCGGAGCCCTGGGCGTTCTACCGCGCGTTCACCGACGACTCACCCCCGACGGAGGCATTGACGACATACCCATTGCTGCGGGCCATGAGCGATATCGACCGCGAAGTTGGCCAGCTCATTCGGTTCGGCGTGGCTGTCGCAGCCCGCGAAGCCTCCGCCCGCGAAGACGCGTGGGTTATCTCTGCGCTAGCAACGGCCCAAACCGAAGAGGACCGGGCGGTCCAGGCGCTCCAGCGCCTCGAGCGCCGCCTCCGGCTTCAGGCCGAGCCCGTTCCACGTACCAACTTGGCCATCTCGCACCTTGATGGTGTCGAAGAACCTGAGGAATCGTCCAGTAGCGGTCCCCCGCACCCAGCCGCAAGCGAGCCGAGCGCCGACGGTGCCAACGACCTGGCAGATGCCGATGCGTTCGCGTCTAGCGATGTGCTTCTCCTTGAACTGCAAGCCGCGGTTAACCGATGTCGGCGTGTCTTCGACCTGGTCGCAGACTTGGTCGGCGAGGCGCCCGGGGCCGTCATGGAGGAGTCCACCGGCCAGACCGCAGAGTGACCGTTCAGTTCCATGAGACTGCGCCAATTGGTGCGAGTTGAGTCCCTGGCGATGCGTAGATGCGCCTTGGACGGCTGTTCGCCGTCGTCGTCGAACGCCTCGTGACTGCCGCAGATCTGATGCATTGCGTCAAACGCACTCGGAGACGATGTCATCAACGCCCTTGCAGCGGCCTAGATCGTCAGGCCATGGACCCGAGAACCGCCCCGTGGACACCGCCTGCCGTCCCGACCGGCAGCACTGTCTATCACTATGCATCCGCCACAGGACTGGTTGGGATTATGAACGACCGGGCGATGTGGGCCAGCGCGACAACGAGCCTCAACGACCTGTCGGAAGTGGCCGAGGGCCGGCGGTTCATTCACGGCCGGATCCGCGAAGAATCGGACCGCGACCCGGGAGACAAATTGCTCGACGAACTCGTGCGCATCTCCGACCCGCGGACGGTCCACCCGGACGACAGTCCCAAGTGTTCGTGCTCTGTGCTTCGCTCGAGGATGACGACGCGGCGCAGTGGCGCCTGTACTGCGGGCCGCGTTCTGGCTACGCACTCCACATCGACACCTGCATCGCGCTTCGAGTCGTTGCTCCAACCGAGAGCAGGGCCAGACGACTTCGTTAGGGAGTACGTTCGGTCGCAACTCGCGGGTGGAGCGGTGGTACACCGTCGCCTACACCCACGCGAACAAGCAGCGGCTGGTCACCGACCTGATCAGGTGGGCTCGGGCGAGGAACGTTGGCGGTCGCCAGGAAGTCGACGACGACCTCGCAAGGGCCACGGCAGCTCCGGATGGTTCGGAGGAAGAAGCAGCGATGAGCGACTCCGCGAGCGAGGCGCGTGCCCGCATCGACACGGACCTCGCCAGCGCGATCCTGATCGCCTCAGCGCTGATGAAGCCGGAGGGGTTCCACGCCGAACGCGAAGCGCGAGCGATCGTGACGGCGGCTCGACCCGACCAACTGGTTCAGTACCGGGCTAACGACGAGCTGCCTATCCGGTACATGAGACTCGCAGCGGATGACAGGGTCACCAGCAGATACTTCGCCATGAACGACGACAAGGACATTCGACGGTTGCCCGTCACCGGTGTGACCGTAGGCCCCACCCCGTATTTCGATACCATCAGCGAGACCCTCCGCGCTCTTTGCCAGTCGGCCGACATCGCGACGCCGACCATCGTGGCAAGCGAGGTTCCGATGAGGTGGGGTCGCTAGGCGAGCGATAGGCAACCAACAGCCCTGGCCGGCGTGGAGACCAGGGCGCAGATGCCAGCATGATCGCGATCCGCAGGTGCTCCGGTATTCCGTGGGCAGCGGTCAACAACCTGACCCATCCACACATCGCCGGCATGTACTGACGCTGTGCCTCGAAATCCTCAGGTCGCCACCGCCGCACGGCCGGATCCCTCAAGAGCCAGGCCTCCGAGAGTCACACACCTGGTGCACCACGGGTGAGTGGCGCGGTATTGGTACCAGCGCCTCGTCGCGCGGGTGCGCGTGGAGTAGGCATGATGACGCTCCATGCGCTGCATGCCGGGACCGGGTACGAGTACCTGACTCGGCAGGTAGCGAGCGGCGATGAGGTGCGCCGCGGGCTGTCGCTTACCGACTACTACAACGCGCACGGCAACCCGCCCGGGCGGTGGGTCGGGAGTGGCACGCGGGCGATGCAGGTCGCGGGGCAGGTCGACGTGGCGCAGATGCGGAGCCTGTTCGGGTTCGGCGCGCATCCTAACGACGAGGCCCATATGCTCGGCAGGCCGTTCCTGCGCCGTCGGGAGCCGGAGGGCAACCCCTTCATCGTCGCGCTCGACCAGGCGTTCTCGGCGTTCGCCACTGAGCACGATCGTGCGCCTCGTGCCGGTGCTGAGCGCGAGCGCATCCGGTGGCAGGTCGCCACCGGGATGGTGCGCCAGAGCCTCGACGGCGCCGAGCCGTCAGAGTCAGAAGTCGCCCGCTTCCTCGCACACCGCTCGCCCGCCGATCGGGAGGGGGTCTCCGGCTTCGATCTCGTCTTCACGCCCGCCAAGTCGGTATCTGTGCTGTGGGCGCTGGCCGACGACAACGTGCGCGAGCAGATCAGCCAGGCGCACGCGGAGGCGTGGCAGCAGACCCTCGCCTGGATCGAGCATGAAGCCGCCGTCACCCGCACCGGTCATGGCGGGCTGAAGCAGATCGACACGAGCGGTCTGACCGCGGCCGCGTTCGACCATCTCGACTCACGCGCCAGCGACCCGAATCTGCACACCCACGTCACCGTTTCGTCGAAGGTCCTCGGCGTCGACGGCAAGTGGCGCAGCCTCGACGCCCGCGTGCTGTTTCGCCTGAAGGTGGCCGCCTCAGAGAGGTACAACGCGCTCGTCGAGGAGCAGCTCGTGCAACGGCTCGGGGTGCAGTTCATGCCCACGCCTCGGCCCGGTCGCAAGGTCCCCGTTCGCGAGATCGACGGCATCGGAGCCGACCTCGTCGCCCTGTTCTCACAGCGACGTGCAGCGATCACCGCGTCGTATGAGGAGATGGTCGCCGAGTACCGAGCAAGACACGGTCACGAGCCACCCCGCAGCGAGCAGTACCGCCTCGCCCAGGCCGCCACGCTGGCTACCCGCACCGGCAAAGAACCCGGCCGACCGCTCACGGAACGCGTTCTCGACTGGCGAGCCCGCGCCGTCGAAATGCTCGGCTCGACCGACGCAGTCCACCGACGGCTCGCAGCGGTCCTGCATCGCCGGCCTAGCCAGCCCGCCCTGCTGCTCGACGACGGCGCGGTCACACGCGACGCCGTCGACCGGGTGCTCGTGCTGCTCGGCGAGCGGCGCGCCACCTGGACCGCATTCCACGTCCTCGCCGAGGCGACGCGCGTGGTCCGCCCCCTGCCGGCCGTCCAGGAAGGGGCATGGTCGGTCACCGAGGCCGCGCAGGCCGTCGCGGCAGCGACCTTGGACGCCTCGCTCCGGCTCACCCCGGCGGATCCCGTCCCCACACCGGCGGCGTTGACCCGCGCCGACGGGATGTCGATCTACTCGCAGCACGGGACGACGGCGTACACCTCCCAGCAGGTGCTCGACGCCGAGGCGGACCTCCTCCACGCAGCACAATCCCGTGGTGGCTTCAGCGTGCGTGGAGGCGTCTTCGAATCCGCAGTCGCCGACGTCCAGATCGATTCGCGACGCCGCATGGACGCCCACCAGATCGCGATGGCGCGACAGTTCGCGTGCAGTGGCGAGCAGCTCGTCGTCGGCATCGGTCCGGCCGGCGCAGGGAAGACGACGGCGATGCGAGCCTTCGTCGCGGCCGTCACCGGCGCGGGTGGGAAGGTCGTGGCGCTGGGGCCGTCGGCCGTGGCGGCGCAGGTGCGCGGTGACGACCGCGGCGTCCCTGCCGAGACGCTGCACAGGTTCATCGCCGGCCGGGATCGCGGCGGCTCGATCCCGGAGCACCTGCGGGTCGACGGGCGCACCGTGCTGCTGGTCGACGAGGCCGGGATGGCCGGCACGCTCGAGTTGCAGCGTGTGCTCCGCATCGCCCAGGGCGCGGGTGCGTCGGTCCGGCTGCTCGGCGACCCGAGCCAGCTCGGCGCCGTGGGAGCCGGTGGTGCGCTGCGGCTCATTGCCAGCACGGTCGGCGCCGCCGAGCTCCGCGACGTCCACCGCTTCACCACCCCCGGCGAGGATGCCGCTGGCCTCCTCGTCCGCGATGGCCGCAGCGCGGGCCTCGACTTCTACGTCGACCACGGCCGCGTCCGCTCCGGCACTCGCGAAGCCGCGCTCGAGGACCTGCACGCCGCCTGGGTCGGCGACATCGCGCAGGGCCGCACCTCGGTCATGGTCGCCGCCACAAACGACGACGTCACTTACCTCAACGAGCGCGCTCGCCTTCATCGTGTGGCCGGCCAGGAGGTTGCCGCCGACGGCGTCCCGCTCGCCGACGGCACGACCGCCGGGGTCGGCGACGTCGTCGTGACCCGCCACAACGACCGGCTGTTGCGTCACGGCAGCACCGACTACGTCAAGAACGGCGACCTCTGGACCGTCACCGGCATCCGCGACGACGGCGCACTCGCCGTGCAGCACCGCGAGCACCGCACCCGCACCGTGCTTCCCGACGCCTACGTGCGCGAGCACGTACAGCTCGGCTACGCCACCACGGTGCACCGCTGCCAGGGCATGACCGTCGACATCGCCCGGGTGCTCGTCGATGGGTCGATGGCCCGCGAGCACCTCTACACGGGCATCACCCGCGGCCGGTCCAGCAACCACCTGTACGTCGTCACCGAGGAACTCCTCGACGTCTCGCTGCACCACCAGCCACGCCCCGACGCCGCAGCCCGCGAGGTCCTGGAAGGCGTTCTCGCACGAGGCGACTCCAACGACGCCGCAGCCCTGACCGCGGTGGTAGGCGAGCGCGAAGCAGCGGCCTCGCTCGCCACCCTCGTGCCCGCCTACGAGGACGCGTACGCGACCGCGCTCGATCCCGCCGCCGTCGCGAGCATGGGCGACGCGATCCGCGCCGCCTTCCCACCCGAGGACGCCGGCCGGATCCTGGACGACGACGCCTGGCCGCACCTGGCCGGGCTGCTCTACCGGCACCAGCGAACGGGCGCCGAGCTGGCGGAGCTGTTGGCCGGGCACCTCGAGAGCATGGTCGGCGCACGCTCGCCCGCCGCGCTGCTCGCCTGGCAGGTCGACGAACCTGTCATCGCGGGCGGACGGAACCGCCTTCCTGCTTGGATCGGCCCACCACCGCCAGAGGAGAGCCGACCTGCCAACGGACGCGACGCCGTCGGGCATGAGCCCCGACCCACGGAAGATCCGGCGGTGGCCGACTGGCTGCGCGCACAAGCGCGACGGATCAGCGATCGCCTCGACGAGCTCACTCTGCGAACCGCCGAGCGCCCGCCCGTGTGGGCGGCGGCGCTCCCAGCTGCGCCGGACGCCGACTCCCCCGATCGCCTCGTGTGGGAACAGCAGGTCCGCCAGATCATCGCCTACCGCGACCGCTACGCGATCGACACAGACTCGCCCCTCGGACGGCAGGTTTCTACGGACAGCCCGATGGGGCGCGCGAGGGCGGCCGCTGAGGCGGCGCTTGCCAGGCTCGGCGCTGGGAACGAGTCGCCGAGCGCCGCTGAGGTCGAGCGGCTTCGGCAGGCGGAGCGGGAGCAGGCGTTGGAGCAGACGGAGGTCAGCCTCGCGTCGCTGCAGGGCGGGCCGATTGACCTTCTCGACCCGATCCATCAGCACCTCAACGTCCTTGGTGACGGTGCTGGGCCGGGTCTCGGCTAGACAGCTGAGCGCGGTATCAGTGTGCTAGTCCGTCTGCGAGTCGCGAATGGCTTCAGGCTGTCCACTGGTGCATGAGGGCGAATTCTGGTCGTGTGATCCGGTGGACGAATCGGAGTCGGAGGTGGCATAGGTCGTCGTATCGTCGTAGCAGAACGTGGGGCTTGGTTGCGTATTGCCGAACCGATGAGGGAACGGATGGAGGTGCTCGCGTGTGGCGTGCGAGGTTCGTGGCCGCCGCCTGTGGGGCGTTGCTACTGGTATCCGGTTGCACACCTGCTGATACCGATCCGACACCTCCCGAGCCATCCCCGACATCTCAGAACAACACCAGCGATGTTGGCCAGTCCTCGTCGGACGATGATGCGGAGTACATCGGTGCGCTGGGGCCTGCCAGTGAAGAGTTCGACCCGGACGTGTTCCACCGCGCGGCCGATTACCACGGTCTGATCCAGTGCCAGATGAGTAATGGGTTGATTCTGACCGCGATTGAACTCGAGGCAGTGGACGAGAGCACCGATCGGCTGACGCTGGAGTACAGCGATCCAGACCGGTCAACCACACGGGGGCCCGGCGTGTGGGTTGAACCGACCGAGAGCGCGCGTCAGCCCGCGACCGGGGAGGAGCTGGACTTCGATGGCGAGGCGATTGCGTCGTTCTCGATCGTGGGTGTGAGTTGGAAGCCCGGTCGAGACCTGGGCAGTGACGTCTATGCGCCGAAGGCGACTGGGGGACCGATTGCGGATGTGCGCTACTTCGAGGGCAGCGGTGGCGGCCACGGCCTCTACGTCGGTTTCACGAGCAGCGACGCCAGGATCCGCACTCACACCGAGACGGACCCGTACCGAGTGGTCATCGAGGTGCGAACTCCCTGAGCCCGCACGGCGGACGGATGGCGTTCGTCGCCGCGGGGCGCCGGTAGATCGAACCGGGACGTAGCGCCCGCTGCACATCGAGGGCCCAGCGCTATCGGTCTCGATCGTCGGTCCAGGCTGCGCACGTGGTCAGGTATCGGAAGGAGCCCGCATGTCTGACACGACCCCGATCACGCCGTACCTGACCGTTCCCGAGGTGGCAGAAGCTCTGAGCTGCTCACCGGACACGGTGCGCAGATTGATCGCGCGAGGAGAGATGCGCGCGGTCCGGTTCGGCCGACTCATCCGCGTCGCGACCGGCGAGGTCGCACGAGCCGGGCGGCCTGTCAGCAGACTGAGCAGAAGCTGGGACGCCGCGATACCGGCTTCGAAGGATCGCGCTCCCTCCGGTCGCCGCCCTGGCGAGACGTGGCAGCAGTGGTCCACCCGTCGGTCGGCGCGCTGACTGAGCCCGGACTCAAGGTCAACGCGCGCCCATGAATCTTGCGTCGCCCTGCCGCGGCTCCCGACAGATGCGCCGTCGGCGGTACTCATTATCAGGTGCGGCATTTGCCGCTCCTGATAATGGCTTGGGCGAGAAGGCGAGCCGGACGATCGTCATCCCCGCTCGCGCTCCATCCTCTCGGCCAGTCGCGCACGGTCTGCGTGCCGTAGCCATCCCTTAGCGGCGCCGCGCCCGATCGCCTGACGCAGCAGGTAGGCCGGCGTGCCGAATCCCAAGCACTGCTCGATCGCCGCGGCTAGTGTGACAACCCTCATCTGCTCCCACCAAGTGACCTGACCGGGGGCAAGGACCCCCTCGTGTACTACGTACGCGGCGTTGTCGGCACGGCGGATTCGTCGAGCCTGTGGCACCGTCACGTGGTAGCGATCGGGGATGAGGTCACTGACGTCGTATATGTCCAGGGCCGTCTCGTGGCTCAGGGCCGCCTTGGGGTCGACCCGCCGTCGCACGCGCAGCAGCGCGCGATCTAGGTCGCCCGACGAGCCGGACTCACGGAGCCCATTGACGCCTCGACGGACTCCAGACGGCACGGTCGCCCAGTCCTCCGACGACCGGGTCCACGAAAGCAACGGCCGCACTGACGGTCTCCTGGAACGACTCAGGCAGGTCCGTCGCCGAGGCGCCGAGACCGCGCCGGTAAGCCTGGTACGTGGAGGCACGCAGAGCGGCCAGGCCCTGTGCTGCGTCGTGCAGTGGCCGCAGGCTGACGCCGCGGAACCCCGCCGTAGCCTCGAGCGCTTCACGAAATGCGACGCTCTCGACCGTTTGGGTCCCAGTCAGAACGTAGACGTCAGCGAAGTCCCGCACTCGTGTGTTGGCGATACCCAGGTCGATAGCTGTGACGAGCTTCTCGGCCAGCACGGTCTCAACTGGATAGCCCAAGACTCGGATCGGATCACCACCGGGCCGAAGCGCGGGCAGTTCGACAAGTCGCGGAGCCGGTGTCACTGGATCACCGAAGTTGATATCGAGCCGGAGCTTGACCGCAGCAGTCGCAAGTCGGGCAACCATGGTGACCCGCACTCCTGAGTAGAGCGCTCCCTCACGGATCGGAGCCGTAGCGGTACTGCTGGTGTCGAACTCGACGCCGTCGTCCCGATCGGGAAGCGCTGCTATCTCGGCAACTCGCTCAGCGACCGCATCGGCGTCGGCGGCCATGTTCCGGGCAAGCGCGTCGGCATCCACGGTCGGGCGTCGGGTTCCGAACGAGGCCAGCAGCATCCCGCCTTTCAGTACGAAGTCCTCGACATACGGCGAACGAGCGAGACGCGCAAGCCACCTTTCGACGACGTACATCGTCAGCAGTTCTTGGGTCCCCCGCCTCTCCCGGCGCGCGCGGTTCTGCAGGTCTAGGTATGCGCGCCCAGCAGAACTCGCTCGTGTCGGTCGGCTCATCGGGCGCTCGCTACATCGAGGGCTGCGCGCATCGGTCCGAGAACGCCGAGAGCCTGCGCGTACTCCAGCAGCAGCGCCGGGCGACCACCCGAGCCGAGGTAACGGTGCAGGGCAGCGTGCGCCACCGGCTCGCCAAACCTGCGCCGGAAACGCATCAGGTCCGTCACAGTCCTGGCAGCGTCGTAAACCCGTACCCGTTCATCCGGGGCTGCCTCGAACGAGGACAAGCCCACCGGGAAGGTCCGCTCCTCGAAGCGGAAAACCGTCACCGGCGGGTAGTCGATCTGCGGGGCATGAGATCGCTTCGGGACCGCGATCTGCGTGGTAGCCGGCATCTCGTCTGTCAGTTCATGGACCACTGCCGCCGACACGCAACACACGATCGCGCGAGGCGTCCTGTAAGCCACGGCCAGGGCGTCGGGATACGACGCCGGTAGAGCATCCGCCCGGCGGAACACTCCCCGGGACAGTTGGAGGATGCTGCCCTCGTCGCGCCAGGCATAGAGGTCACGCGGATGCACCCCATGCGTCAGCGCTACCTCCGTGCTGAAGGTGGGAGGCAGATCAGCCAATCTCCTCATGGATAAAAGCCTTACACATTGATCGGCTGAGAGCAAGGGTTCTATCCATCGTTCGGCCACATCTCCATACGGGCCTACCCCAGCGCCGCTGCCAGCCCCTTCGTCCGCGCCCGATCCCGTTCAGCAGTGGCGTGCTGGTAACGCAGCGCGACTGACACATCGGTGCGCCCACCGCGGTGAGCAGCGCGGCAAGGGTTGAGCCCTGCTGGCCTACATCGTCAGGCCGGTGTGGCGTAGGTCGTGGAACCGGAACTTCGGGCGGCCAGCCGCGGCGCCGGCGGCGCGCCAGTAGCGGTCGAAAACGTCGTCTGTGACACCCGCTCCGGGTTGCACCTGGTAGGGCGAGCATCGGCGCTGTGCTGCCGCTCAGTCGCACCGCCACCATGAGAATCCCCACCGCGACGTGAACCGAAGGAGCCGGAGCACCGCCGGTCATTCGTCCAATGCGAGGATGGCGCTAGCGACTTCGCGCGGGAACAGGGTCGACCAGACTATCTCGCCCCGCGACGGATCCAGCTCGGCCACCTGTGAGGGCTCCAGTTGCCAGTCGTCGGGTGAGATTCCCGGTACACAGTCCAGCAACAGTGCGAAGACCTCGGGGTTCGGGATGCCCTCTGCGATGATCGCCAAGTAGGCCTCGTGCCCATTGTCCGCTCTAACCAACGCCTTGATTCTGTGCCGCTGGAACTCCGCGACCGCCACCTTGCCTGACGTCAACGACATCGCGATCAGGCGGATCACCATGCGCTTCATCTCGACACGCCAAGCGACGGCCCGTTCGGCGGTGAGGCGCTTCCAGTCCCACCCGGTCGGAAGGAGGCCAACCGTGGAGAGGGCCTTCCCCGCCGTGCACTCACGCGTGATCGAGTCGTAGAAGTCGCGCTGCGGACTATCAGCCTGACGATGACCGGCCGCACCGATCCACCAGTTGCCCACTCCCTGCGGGTAGTCCTCGGCCCGCTCACTGTCCGACAATTCGGTGACGACGGCGCGCTGATCGCCCACCTTGACCTTGAACCAGACGCGATCCTTCAGCGCGAGGATGCGCTGTGCGCCACCGGCCTGACGTTGTTCTGGAACCGTCTGCGCGACAGTGACCACCACATGGTCGAGCTCGTCGAGAGGAGTGCCGAGGTTAGGAACCACCTGGCTGAGATCGGCGAGGCTGCGTCGTGTGGGGCGAACACCAGCGGAGTTTCGAGCCATGCACTCAACATATGGGGAGGCACCGACACGCCCCAGTGCGACCTCAGCCGGGCAGACCGCCAAGGTCGTCGAGCTCCTCAGGGCTCAAGCCGGTCATCATCGAGACGGCGGCTGCGTCCGTACCGTTGAGCTGGCCGAGGGCTGCTTTGACACCTGCGTTGATCTCGTCGCGGTGTGCGTCGATGTACTCGCGCACGGCG